>NZ_JADABR010000005.1:0-694443 GCF_015672585.1 Enterobacter sp. Res13-Sevr-PEC09-46
AGTGCATTGCTTTTACTTTGCCGTACACGTCCAGTTTATTCCCGTTTTTATTATAAACTTCTGCTGCCTGAACAGATGCGGAAGCAACTACGCCCATTACCACTAATGCCAGAGTGCTCTTTTTCATTTTCAATCCTGATTTTATAAAAACGCGCTAATATTCGCTGAGTAATAAGATTCGACTTATTACCCCGTGAAAAACAGGAAGGGTTTTATCGTTCGTGGGTGAAAGTTTTATGACAAAGTAAGAATATGTCTAAAAAAGTATGTTTTAATTTTTCGGTAATAAAATTGTCAAAATCTGCCGCTACGCTTCCTGATCCCGCGCAACAAAGTGACGGGTCATGCGCTAAGGCAGTTGGCAACGGAGCTGACACCTGTTAAAACGTCTGACTGACATCATTTTCCCTTATTGTTGAACGGCAGAGAATCATGAGTGACAGCCAGACGCTGGTGGTAAAACTCGGTACCAGTGTGTTAACAGGCGGATCGCGCCGCCTGAATCGTGCCCATATCGTTGAGCTTGTACGTCAGTGCGCTCAGTTGCATGCCGCAGGGCATCGTATTGTGATTGTGACTTCCGGGGCGATTGCCGCCGGGCGTGAACACCTGGGCTACCCCGAACTCCCCGCGACGATCGCCTCCAAACAGCTGCTGGCCGCTGTGGGACAAAGCCGACTTATACAGCTCTGGGAACAACTGTTCTCCATCTACGGCATTCACGTCGGGCAGATGCTGCTGACGCGTGCGGATATGGAAGACAGAGAACGTTTCCTGAACGCCCGCGATACGCTGCGTGCGCTGCTGGATAACCATATCGTTCCGGTCATTAACGAAAACGACGCTGTTGCCACCGCTGAAATCAAAGTAGGCGACAACGATAACCTCTCTGCGCTGGCGGCGATCCTGGCAGGGGCCGATAAGCTGCTGCTTCTGACCGATCAGCAGGGGCTGTTTACCGCTGACCCGCGCTCTAATCCACAGGCTGAACTGATCAAAGACGTTCACGGCATTGACGATGCGCTGCGTGCCATTGCGGGTGACAGCGTTTCTGGTCTGGGGACCGGCGGCATGGGTACCAAGTTACAGGCCGCGGACGTGGCGTGCCGGGCCGGTATCGACACCATCATCGCCGCGGGCAGCCGTCCGGGCGTGATCGGTGATGTGATGGAAGGCATCTCTGTGGGCACTCGCTTCCACGCCCAGGCGTCCCCGCTGGAAAACCGAAAACGCTGGATCTTTGGTGCGCCCCCGGCTGGCGAACTGACCGTGGATGAAGGCGCGACCGCCGCTATTCTGGAAAGAGGAAGCTCGTTACTTCCAAAAGGAATTAAAAGCGTGACAGGCAACTTCTCGCGTGGTGAAGTGATCCGAATCCGTAACCTTGAAGGTCGCGACATCGCTCATGGCGTAAGTCGTTATAACAGCGACGCGCTGCGTCGGATTGCTGGTCACCATTCCCAGCAGATCGACGCCATCCTGGGCTATGAATATGGCCCGGTTGCCGTGCATCGTGACGACATGATTATTCGTTAAGGAGCCAGAACATGCTGGAACAAATGGGCGCAGCCGCGAAAGCCGCCTCTTATAGACTGGCGCTCCTTTCCAGCCGCGAGAAAAATCGCGTGCTGGAAAAAATCGCTGATTATCTGGAATCTCAGTCGCAGGAAATTTTGCTCGCCAACGAGCAGGATCTGCTGGAAGCGCGTCGCAACGGCTTGAGTGAAGCGATGCTCGATCGTCTGGCGCTGACCCCGGCGCGTCTGAAAGGTATTGCCGACGACGTCCGTCAGGTGTGCAACCTCGCCGACCCGGTAGGGCAGGTGATTGACGGTGGGGTGCTCGACAGCGGATTACGCCTTGAGCGTCGCCGCGTGCCGCTTGGCGTCATTGGGGTGATTTACGAAGCGCGTCCAAACGTGACGGTGGATGTCGCCTCCCTGTGCCTGAAGACCGGTAATGCCGCGATCCTGCGTGGCGGGAAGGAGACCTGGCGCACCAACGCCGCGACGGTAAACGTCATTCAGCAGGCGCTGGAGGAGTGTGGTTTACCGGCGGGTGCCGTGCAGGCGATTGAAAGCCCCGACCGTGCGCTGGTCAACGAGATGCTGCGCATGGACAAATACATCGACATGCTGATCCCACGCGGCGGCGCGGGCTTGCACAAGCTGTGCCGTGAGCAATCTACCATTCCGGTGATCACCGGTGGTATTGGCGTATGCCATATCGTAGTGGATGACACCGCGGAGGTAGAACCTGCGCTGAAGATTATCGTCAACGCTAAAACACAGCGTCCAAGCACCTGTAATACGGTGGAAACGCTGCTGGTGCATCAGGGCATCGCCAGTACCTTCCTGCCAGCGCTGAGCAAGCAGATGGCGGAAAGTGGCGTCACGCTGCATGCGGATGAGAAGTCTCTCGCCCTGCTGAAAGACGGTCCGGCGAAGGTCGTTCCGGTTAACGCGGAGCAGTACGACGATGAGTATTTGTCGCTGGATCTGAACGTGAAGGTGGTTGCGGATCTCGATGACGCTATTGCGCACATTCGTGAACACGGAACCCAGCATTCTGACGCGATCCTGACGCGCACCCTGCGCAATGCCGATCGGTTTGTGAATGAAGTGGATTCGTCTGCGGTTTACGTGAATGCCTCGACGCGCTTCACCGATGGCGGCCAGTTTGGTCTGGGCGCGGAGGTGGCTGTGAGCACTCAGAAGCTGCATGCCCGCGGTCCGATGGGGCTGGAAGCTCTGACCACCTACAAGTGGATCGGCTACGGTGATGATACGATTCGTGGGTAAATAATCGCGGGTGATGCAAAAATAGCCGTTTGATTCAAAAGGGCATTGACGCATCACCCGGTTAGATCTACTCTTTTGCCCCGTGGTTACGCTCGTAACCGGCCTTTCAGGGCCGATATAGCTCAGTTGGTAGAGCAGCGCATTCGTAATGCGAAGGTCGTAGGTTCGACTCCTATTATCGGCACCAGTTATTTCAATTACTTATCTTACATTCAAGTAAACCACGTTCTCCTCCTGTGCCGTATTTGTGGCATTAAGACCAATAATCGCGTCAATTTTGCTCGCGTGCTCTGTCAGGTGTCCGGCAGATAAATGCGCATATCGTTGAACCATTTCCAGTGTCTCCCATCCCCCATTTCCTTCAGCGCCAGAAGTGAAACGCCAGACTGAACGAGCCTGCTCGCCCATGTATGCCTGAGGTCATGGAAGCGGAAATTGCTAATTCCTGCCCGCTTTAGTGCTCCCTTCCATGCCTTATTACTATCTGTCCGCATTTTACTTACCGCTGCCGTTTTCGTCCCGTCACTTCTGTACCCTGGCTTGGTATGAACAAATACCCAGCGCTTATGCTTTCCTTGCTGGCTGCGCAATATTTCGCAAGCTGTTTCGTTCAGCGGAACGCCAATCGCATTGCCGGCTTTTGTTTCGTCGGGGGGCATCCATGCCATGCACTTATCAAGGTCAACCTGAGGCCAATCTAGAACTGTCACATTTGACCTGCACAGTCCTGAGGTAATGGCAAACATAACCACAGGGAAGAAGCAGGGCGCTACCGGGCATACGTGAAAGCGTTCATGACCGCGGAAAGTCCATTCCACTTCGGTGATAACGACCGTGGTTGGGTGGCGACGTTTGAATACCTGCTGCAATCGAAAGCATTAACCGCAATTCGTGAGGGAATAATATGAGACAGGATATCGAGGACAGTATCATCGGCGTACTTCCCATGGGAGGGTTCACTAAAATTTTCTCGGCTTCGGTTCAGTAAATTTCAGTTGCTTAAGAAAGAATGTGCATAAAAATCAGATTGTTAACTTTTAAGTGAGTCGTTAGTTTTCAAGAAAATTCTCCCTTGAAATTTTATATCACTTTACTATCAATAGCTTAATTCAAGTGATGACGATGTTGGAGTAAAGCTAAACTGAAAAAGCTGAAATCCTTTTCACTCTTTTCAGTTCCCTGCTCGCAGTATATCCCCAGTTGTGGCGTGGTCTGGCGCTATCATTTGTAAAATCCCAACTGAAAAAATTTTTGTGATCTGAAAACCGCAGGAGGGTGCAGTGAAGTGCGATTTTGGTCTAGAAGAGAATTCTATGATTAATTGCCAAATAAAATGGCTTGATCACATTTCACCTAACAGTTTGGTTGCAATAGTGTTGGGTTAAATGTCATGATTTCAGGACGATACTCATCAAATTAGTCACTGTTGGGCTTACGGAGAAGACATGGCGAGCAAAGCTATTTTAGTAAATTTGGATGCGATGATTAAGCGTGCGGATTTTGCTGCTGAAACTGATGACGAAACGACTTTTGATACAATAAATAGTATTTCGGTCAGAGATTTGAATGATTTTACTGCTATTTTAAGAAAACCAGATTTTCAACGTGAGACAAATCACTGGTCACCAAATCAAGTGGTATCAATGCTTGAAAGTTATGTTAATGGCGATCTGATACCAGCAGTAATTTTATGGAAAAGTTCATATATATTCGTAATTGATGGTGGGCACAGATTAAGTGTTTTAAAGGCCTGGATTGAGGATGATTATGGTGATGGTCCGTTGTCATTAAAATATTTTGGTGCTGAAATTTCGAAAGAGCAAAGAAGCATTGCAGACAAAACCCGAAAATTGATTAATGAGCGAGTTGGAAGTTGGCGTCATTTTAAACAACGGCTATTAGATGAAGATATATCTGCAACCGAAAGAAATAAAATAACAAATATTTTGACTAGAGGGCTAACTATCCAGTGGGTCAAAGGCAATGCCGATAAAGCAGAAAGTTCATTCTTCAATATTAATATGCAAGGCACACCTCTTGATGAGGTTGAAGAGCTACTCTTAAAAAATAGGCATAAACCGACATCTATATCGGCACGCGCAGTGATTCGAGCAGGGAAAGGGCATCGTTATTGGTCGGCATTTAGTCAAGATTACTCAGATAAAATAGAAAAGGCTGCAAAAAAACTGCATACCATACTATTTGATCCTGATTTGAATACTCCAGTTAAGACTCTTGATTTGCCCCTAGGGGGGGCCAGAGGCGTTAGGGTTGCGATTCAATTGCTTATCGATTTTATTCTTATTGCTAATAGAGATCAGCAAGGTAATCCTAAATCTTTAGATAAACAGGACGATGATGAGTTTGGTGCTACGACTATTCAGTCTTTGACTAATGCCATCAAATTGGCTGAGGTTATTACGGGAAATGGTGATGGTAGCTTAGGATTACATCCAGCAGTTTATTTTTATGGGCCAACAGGTAGACATACCAGTCCCATGTTTTTAGGTACTTCAGCTTTAATAGCTGAAAAGATAAATAATAACGATAAAGGATTCTTTAAAAAATTCACTGCTGTGAGATCTGATTTAGAGTCAATTTTAGTAAAAGATAAGGAGTTGATTTCTATGATTATTCAGAAAAATAGTCATAGGGCAAGGGATTTGAAATATAAAGAGTTCTTGGATAATTTAATAAAGAGATTAGAATTGAGTGATGAAATATCTGAGGTAGAGTTAATTCAACTAGCTGGCCTTCAAGGCAAAATTGTTGCTGGTGATCTTGCAGCAAAATCAAAGAAATTCAGCGATGACCAAAAAAGTAAGATATTTATTAATGCAGCACTATTTTCCGCTATAAAATGCCCTATTTGTAAAGGTTATTTGGATGCTACTAAATCAGTGTCATACGATCATGTCATTCGAGTTAGAGAAGGTGGGGTTGGGCATAGTGATAATGGTCAATTGACACATCCTTATTGCAATCAAGCGATTAAAAACTGATCAGAATCGTTTTGCTTGATATTATTGCTGCAATTGTTATTTTATGCGTTTCAAGGTGTCATATATGAGAATGGTATGACACCTTCCTTTACTGGCCTCAACCTTTATATGAATATGGGACTACTTTAATGGTCTCTAGTCTCACGGTGGGGGCATTTTTTTATATTCCCATATAAAACTTATTTTTTAACAGTTATTTGTATTCTTGAATTATTCTTATTATGGGCCCCATTTCAAATCAAACGGTAACCTTGCATTCCAGTAAATCTCGTTCTCAGACCATGGCAGCAAATATTGCCATTGGCTGCACATTTTCGCGTCATCGTTTTGTACCTCAAAGAAGTTGAACGGCGGCATAACCCTAAAGGCTATACCGCCAGCGCCATGTTATCGCGCCATTAACGCAAACACCCCCCAGCCAAAGTACTCCCGCGTGTACGTCACATGACGTTCAGGCGCTATCGTCAGCTCCGCCCGAACCTCCTGCGCGAAGTCATCGTCTGGGTTTTCCTCCAGCCAGCGCCGCATGGTCATCCATTTTGCGGCTTCGTACCTGTCCCAGCCTTCCTGATCAGCCAGCACCATTTCAACCAGGTCATAGCCCTGTTGATCGAAAGACGCAACCAGACCGGGCAGAGTAAGAAAGTCTGCAATCGACGAGACGCCGCAGGCCTGAGCTATCTCTGCCGTCGCGGGTACCTGACGCCAGTACGGTTCGCCGATGAGCATTATTCCCCCGGGCTTGAGGCTTTTTGCCAGCAGATCCATCGTCCCGGCTACGCCACCCGCAATCCAGGTTGCGCCAACGCAGGCCGCCACGTCACATTTTTCATTCGCGACGTAGCCGGCCGCGTCGTTATGAATGAAATGGACGCGTTCGCTGACGCCGAGTTCCTCTGCGCGCCGCGTGGCCTGCGTGGTGAAGAGCTGGCTCATGTCGATGCCGGTACCGGTAATACCGTAATCACGTGCCCAGGTACAAAGCATCTCTCCCGAGCCGCTGCCGAGATCGAGAATGCGTGTGCCTGGCTTCATGCGTAACACGCGGCCCAGCGTCGCGTACTTCTCTGGTGTAAAGGGGTTATGAATGCGGTGTTCGCTTTCGCTAACAGTAAAAATACGTGGGATATCCATCATCCTCTCCTTAACGATTATCAGGCTGAGCGCGAACATTGTTCAGCCCGGTGGTGTTAATGCGGTAGGGCTGACCGTTAACGGATTTGATCAGCTTTTTGGTTTTGAGCTTTTTGAAAACGGCGAGGGTGCAGTCAGCCAGCAGTAGCCCTTCGCGGCTATAGCATTCAACGGCGGTGACGCGGCCAGAGTTATCGCGGACGTGCACAATACGGCCACCTTTGGCGAGAACGTGTAAGGTACGTTGTTCCTGACGGGATAAATTCATACTGGAAAACCTGTTTAATCATCATGTGCAAAACGTGCAAACACACAGCGGTGTCCGCATACGATTTCGGCGCATTGATAATCAGTCCGGCCTGGAAAGGTCGGGAAGCTGATTATCGGATGATTACATTCTCCAGCATCAAAGCCTCGGATTGAGTTGATAGGTATTTACGGGGTGAATGATAACACCTGTTTATTGTCAGTGAATACCCAGGGGCGAAAAATGTGATCCCGGTTGGTATCGGGCTGAGGAGAGGGGATCATTCCTGGCCGCTCTTAATTTTGCTGTCGACCTGAGGCTGTGGTTTGCTGAAAAGATATCCCTGCACAAGCTCGCAACCCAGAGCCTGAAGCCGCTCAAGCTGCTCTTCGGTCTCAACGCCCTCAGCTATGACGCCCATATTAAGGCTTTTAGCCATACCGGTAATCAGCTTCACAATATTAAGCGCATCTTCCTGCGTAGATATCGGATTGACAAAAGATTTATCGATCTTGATTTTATCAAAATTCAGTTCGCTGAGTCTGGAGAGCGACGAATAACCCGTGCCAAAATCATCAATAGAAATTCTTACGCCCAGTGAGCGTAGTTTTTTGAGGATCGCAATGGGGTTATTTCTGTCACTGAAGAGGGAAGACTCTGTGACCTCTAACTCAAGACGGTTAGCCGGGAGCCCGGTCTCAGCCAGAACGGACTGCACCGTATTAATAAATGATTTGCTGCCTAACTGAACAGGCGAGACGTTGACGGAGATCCTGGCCGGAACAGCCCAGGAGACCGCTTCCCTACAGGCCAGCTTAAGTACAGTTTTACCTATCTCGTTGATCATGCCTGTTTTTTCAGCGGCGAAAATAAAGCTATCCGGGGAGAGCATCCCCTTGACGGGGTGCATCCAGCGAATAAGCGCTTCATAGCCGTAAATTTCCTTGCTGACGGAATTCACAATAGGCTGGTAATAAACAATAAACTCATCATTCTCTATTGCTCTTGCCATATCATTTTCAAGGGTTCTGCTCTCCTGCAACTTCTGTAGCATTCGCTGGCGGAAGACTTTGATTTGCTGAGAACCTTCTTTCTTGGCTTCATAGAGCGCCAGATCGGCAAATTTATAAAGGTAATCTGAACGTCGTTCGTTATCCGATAAAACAATACCCACACAGGTGGCTATTTTGATGAGTTGATTATTAATTGTATAGGGCTTGCTGATGCTATCACTGATTTCTCGCGCGCGTGAAACAGCTGCGGCTTCGGTTAAGCCACTGGAGAGAAAAGCAAATTCGTCGCCGCCCAAACGATAAAATGTCTCTGAAAAGCGGCTCAAAGCGTTAAGGCGCGTGGATACCTCACGTAACAGTAAATCGCCAGCATCATGACCGTAGGTATCATTCACCTCTTTGAACCGGTCTAAATCGAATAACATCACCGTGACCGAAATATGTTTTTCCTCAGCCTGTAGATTAAGTTTATTGAGATCATCCCAGAAGAAAAGACGGTTTTTCATGCCGGTAAGGGAGTCATGATAAACATCGTATTCCAGTTTTGTATTTTGGATTTGCAGGGTTTCTTTGGACAGCTGAAGTTCTTCAGCTAACGTTTTAACTTGTGTATGTGCTTTGAGGATGTTTTTATTTTGATAGATAATCAAAAAGCCCAGTATGAAGCTTAAAATAACCAGTAACAGCGAAAGTGCTGAATAAATATAATACAGAACCTGTATTTTTAGGTTAGTTTCATTGATTGTATTAACATCTTTTGTTAAAGCCGTTGATGAAAGCTGGCTTAGCGGGGCATCCAGTGAATGCATATTTTTCAGATAGAGCTTTAACTCTGAACGGCTCATTTTCTCAAGATGACCATCCAGATAGTTCAGTATCTTTTCCAGGCGTAAGGCGAGCGCCTGATGCGCTTTTTCGCTGTTTATATAACGACCCAGGCCGCCCTCTTTCAATAAATCATTCTGGCTCAGCATGATTTCCAGGCGCATGCGAACCTGGTCTACCGTAACGTCATCAGTCTCGGTTGCGTACAGTCCAATCCATGATTCAAATCGGTAATATTCAGATACCAGTTGGGCTACAGACCAGGACTCAGTGTAGTGAGTCAATTTTTGCAACTCTTGCTGACGATCGTAGACAAGAAAGGCTATATATCCCGTAGTGATAAAAAGAGAAAAAATGATACCAACCAGTATCCTGTTCATTATGTTCTCCTGAACTACTATTCAATCTTCATTTTGCTGACCTGCCATGCCGATCGCGAGTAATAAATCTGATTATTGAGTTCAGGAAGACTGTCATAAGGGTAGACGATGAATGACGGACCTTTATCGCGGATGCGCATATATTCGCCATTGACCTTTAACGCCAGGATGGCGTTGTATTTCTGGAAGTCGCTGAGAGGGATGACGGTAGTATAATCATTGAGTGCAACCACATTCAGAACAGAACCCTTAGCACCCACATACTCCATGAGTTTGCGCATCGGGATACCCTCAAACTTCGTGCGGCCATTATACCAGGGAGAGGTCGTCTGGAAACTCACCATCCCCAGTTTTTCCAGGCTGGCAATATCAAAAACGGCTTTTCCATTTTCGTTCGTATTTTCTATATTACCGGTAATGGTTAAGATGGGTTTGCCCACAGGCTTTGGCAGTTCGCCAGCCCAGCTTAAACTTTGTACCAAAAAGCAGCACAGCATTAGGATTATTCGCATATTGGCCTCCTCTTTTTAACAGAAGTATAAGAATTATAAGTTATTTATCCTATAAGTTTGTCTATTTTGTTGAACGCCACGGCTTTTTGCAAACGATACTTCATTAAATGTATTAAAATCAAATGGATAATCGTTGTTTGCCCCGTGATTGCAGACCTCTGGCTGGAGCTTACGTTTTTTAAAACATAAAAACTCAGTGTAATTAGCCACCCGGGTTTAAAAAATGATCGCTTTGATTTATTGATATATTTACGCACCCCCATTTTTTATCAATGGTGGCATCGTTAAGATTAATTTATTTGTACAAAGAATGATAACGCACCCTCAATGTGAGGGAATAAGAGAGTGCGAGTACCTCTGACGTCATTTGCACTGAGTTTCGGTTAACCCGTCTCCAGCATACTGAAACTGACGATCCGCGAGCGCCCCAACTCTTTCGCCCGGTAAAGCGCCACATCTGCCGCGCGCAGCAGGTCGTCGCTTTGGGCGTGCTGCGGGTAACTGGCGATCCCGATCGACACATCCACCGGGCCAATCTCAGCAAGCCCATAGCGCAGCGACAGCGTATGGACGCCGTTATAAATCTCAGTTGCGCAGGCGTGAGCCGCTTCCTCATCCGCACCCGTTAGCAGCACCAGAAACTCTTCGCCACCAAAGCGGAAGGCCAGGCCGGCATCGTGCACGGCACGCTGAACGATTGTCGCCACGCTCTTAATCACATGATCGCCAGCCTCATGGCCGAAGCGATCGTTAATGCTTTTAAAGTGATCGATGTCGATCATCATGCAGCTCACCGGCTCATCATTGCGCATTGCCTGAGCTATCTGAGTGCGCAGGGTATCTTCCAGGTGGTGGCGGTTACGCAAGCCGGTGAGCGGGTCGAATAGCGCTTTTTCCAGCAGGGCATCGCGCAGACGCTGGTTGGCCAGCGCCAGACCCAGGGCTTCCGCCATTAATTCGAGATATGCGCGGGACGGCGCCGTTTCAGGCGTGATGTTCTGAAACGACAGCAAACCAATGGCTTCCCCCTGCGCAATGAGCGGCACGCACAGTGAGCTGTCTTTTTGTGATTCAGGCAGATGCTGGCAACCGATATCCGGCTCGCCGTTGACCGGTGGATGGCTCTGACCACGGCGTATGGCCCAGCATTGATCGGGGTGGAAAGCATTTTTTTCGCCCTGTGGAGATAACCATTCCGCCGCACAGCGCATCTCCCACGGGTTTCGATCCAGGATATACAGACGTCCGGCGATACCCGGCGCAATGTTGGGAGCAAACAGCTCTGCCACCTCAATCACGTCGCTGACGTTCTCGCACCCCTGCAAGCGCTGGGTCATTCGCGCGAGCAGCTCGCGGATGGCCCAGTCTGCGTCGCGTTCTTTTTCAAGCCGCTGCCTTGCCAGCCCGTTCTCGCGGAAAATGCGAATGGCCTGCGCCATATCGCCTATCTCATCGACCTGGTTGAAATTGGGCGTTTCGACGCCGTAATCCTGTGAGGCCAGGCGGTGAACCACATCGCTGAGGCGCACTACCGGGCGCAGCACGCGGTGCTTGAGAATAAAGCCCATCACGAATAAGAAGAGCAGGGCGGTCAGGCCGACCATCACCTCTGAGGCGGTACGCAGCGTTTTCGACGTGTTGGTCGTCGCCTGGACATCGGCAATAATGCGCTTATCCAGCAGCATACGAAAATGGTCAATCTTGCTCTGGGCGCGTTCCGTTTCAAGTTCGTAGATTTTGCCGAAGAGTAACGCAATGGCCTGTTGTTCCTCACCCCGGGCGACGCTGGCAATTGCTGCCTGCTGTTCATCCTGTAGGCCATCAACAATCTTCAGCCCTTCATACAGCAGCGCCAGCTCTTCGCCCGTTGCGCCCGTATCTTTTAACTGTCCCACTTTGTGTTCAATATTCTTCAGTTCACCTTCTTTCGCCTGGTACGCTTTCAGCACATCGGGCTCTTTTTTGATGGCGTAAAGGCGCGCTAAATCGGAGAGCATCCAGGTTTCTGCTTCAATCTCTTCCGTAAGCTGGTCAAAAATTTGTCGTTGCTTAACAGCCTGACGCTCTACGTTGTCGGCATGGGAAGCCATCAGCATGACGATACCGGAGGCAATGGTCAGGCACACCGTGACACCATAGGCCCAGTTTGTGATCGTGGCGATTCGCACCTGTTGGATCCTTCTACGACAAATGTGGAAGAGCGTTCATTTCAGATTATAGAAAACCCCTGATTTATCGCGAAAAAAAAGGCGGCACAGGGCCGCCTGACAAAACGCGTTTCGTTAGAGATCCGGAGGGTTTTTTCCCTCTTCGATAAAGTCTGCGTCCAGCTCCTCGGCGTTGCCTGCGTGGTCGCGGCCGGAGAAGAGGTTCCAGCAGGCGATAAACAGGGCGGCAATCAGCGGCCCAATCACAAAACCATTTATGCCGTACAGCTCCATACCGCCGAGCGTGGTGATCAGTATCAGGTAGTCCGGCATTTTGGTGTCTTTGCCCACCAGCAGCGGACGTAAAAGGTTGTCCACCAGCCCGACGATAATGACAAAAAAGCCCACAATGAACAGACCCTGCCACAGCTGGTGAGTGGCAAACAGGAAGATCGCGGCGGGAACCCAGACGATAGCCGAGCCGACGGCGGGCACCAGGGAGAGAAACGCCATCAGCGCTCCCCACAGTACGCTACCGTCAATACCGACGATGGCAAAGGCGATACCGCCAAGCGTACCCTGAACCACTGCCACGACCGCCGTACCTTTTACCGTGGCTCGCGAGACGCCGACAAACTTAGCGAACAGGTGCTGTTTGGCGAAGTCAGACAGCGGCAGCGAGTCGAGGATCTGGCGCACCAGATAGGGCCCGTCTTTGAGCAGGAAAAACAGCAGGTACAGCATAATGCCGAAGCTAATAGCAAAGCCGAACGTCCCTTTACCAATCAGGAACGCGCTTCCCGCCAGATACTGTCCACCCTGTAACGCGACATCGGAAAGCTTTTTCTGAATCTGCGCGGCGTTGGTCAGGTTGTGATCCGCCAGGAAGCCGCTGGCCCAGTCCGGTAGTCGGTTGAAAATACCGGCGATGACTTCCGGGAACTGCGTGTTGTTCTGTTGCAGCTTGGTGTAAACCATGTTCAGTTCCACCGCGAGCGAGGAAAGGATCACCATCAACGGAATAAACACGATCAGGCAGATAATGCCGAGTGTTAGGAGAGAAGCCAGCCCGTTGCGATCGCCCAGCGCGGTACGCAGTTTGTTTTTCACCGGGTTGAAAATGATGGTCAGGATCGCGGCCCACAGAATCGCCGAGAAATAGGGTGACAGCACGTCAAAGAAAGCCCAGGTGACAAGGGCCAGGATGAGAATAAAGAAACCTTTGGTCAGTCCGTTAAATCGCATAGTGAGTCCAGGTGAAGAAGAAACTGTGTCGACTATAGAACTGATTTAAAGATTTACCAATAATTGCGCCGAAGTCGTGCCGGGTGGCTTTTTGTTAACAATCGCGGTATAACACCCTTCTTTGGATGTTTAGATGTCCATACGTTTAGAAGGTAATATGCAAACAGAACAACAAAACGGGCAGCTTAAGCGCACCATGAAAACCCGTCACCTGATTATGCTCTCGCTGGGGGGCGTTATCGGCACAGGTTTATTCTTCAATACCGGATACATCATTTCGACAACCGGCGCGGCGGGCACGCTGCTGGCGTATCTTATTGGTGCGCTGGTGGTCTGGCTGGTTATGCAGTGTCTGGGCGAGCTTTCCGTAGCGATGCCGGAAACCGGCGCGTTCCACGTCTACGCCGCTCGTTATCTCGGCCCGGCGACAGGGTATACCGTGGCGTGGCTCTACTGGCTTACGTGGACAGTGGCGCTGGGATCGAGCTTTACCGCAGCCGGGTTCTGTATGCAGTACTGGTTCCCGCAGGTTCCCGTCTGGACGTGGTGCGTCGTCTTTTGCGTGGTGATTTTTGCTCTTAACGTCATTTCCACGCGCTTCTTCGCCGAAGGGGAATTCTGGTTCTCGCTGGTGAAAGTCATCACCATCATCGCCTTCATTATTCTCGGCGGGGCGGCGATCTTCGGTTTTATCCCGATGCAGGACGGTTCACCGGCGCCGGGCTTAAGCAACATTACTGCCGAAGGCTGGTTCCCGCACGGCGGTATGCCGATCCTGATGACCATGGTGGCGGTCAACTTTGCCTTCTCCGGAACGGAGCTTATCGGCATCGCGGCAGGAGAAACGGAAAACCCACACAAGGTTATTCCGGTTGCTATTCGCACCACCATCGCCCGGCTCATCATCTTCTTTATTGGCACCGTGTTTGTGCTGGCGGCGCTGATCCCGATGCAGCAGGCTGGCGTGGAGAAAAGCCCGTTCGTGGTGGTGTTTGAAAAGGTCGGCATTCCGTATGCGGCGGATATCTTTAACTTCGTGATCCTGACGGCGATCCTCTCGGCGGCGAACTCGGGTCTGTACGCCTCTGGCCGTATGCTGTGGTCTCTGTCTAACGAGAAAACGCTGCCGCGCTGCTTTGCCCGCGTCAACAAAAACGGCGTGCCGCTGACGGCGCTCTCCGTTTCCATGCTGGGTGGCGTGCTGGCGCTGTTCTCCAGCGTGGTCGCGCCGGATACGGTGTTTGTGGCCCTGTCAGCCATTTCCGGTTTTGCGGTGGTGGCGGTGTGGATCAGCATCTGCGCGTCACACTTCGTGTTTCGTCGCCGTCACGTGCAGTCCGGGCAGCCACTTTCGGCGTTGCAGTATCGCGCGCCATGGTATCCGCTGGTGCCCGTGCTTGGCTTTATCCTCTGTCTGGTGGCCTGCGTCGGCCTGTGGTTTGACCCCAGCCAGCGTATTGCCCTTTATTGCGGGCTTCCGTTTGTCGCCCTGTGTTATGGTGCGTACTACCTGACCCGAAACATGACCACGCAGGAGCCTGAACATGTCGCAGAATAATCCGCTTACCGCCCTCCTTGAAAACCAGCCGTTTGTCGTGCTGGATGGGGCGATGGCAACGGAGCTGGAAGCGCGCGGTTGTAACCTTGCCGACAGCCTCTGGTCGGCCAAAGTGCTGATGGAAAACCCTGAGCTGATCCGGGACGTGCACCTCGACTATTACCGCGCGGGGGCACAGGTGGCGATCACCGCCAGCTATCAGGCCACGCCTGCGGGCTTTGCCGCACGCGGGCTGGACGAGGCGCAATCCCGGGCGTTGATTGGCAAAAGCGTAGAGCTGGCACGCAAAGCGCGGGAAGCGTACCTGGCAGAGAATGCGCAGGCGGGCACGCTGCTGGTGGCGGGGTCGGTAGGGCCGTACGGCGCGTACCTTGCCGATGGATCTGAATATCGCGGCGATTATGTGCGTCGCGCTGAAGAGTTCACCGCGTTCCACCGTCCCCGCGTGGAGGCGCTGCTGGATGCGGGCGCGGATCTGCTGGCCTGTGAAACGCTGCCTTCTTTCCCGGAGATTAAGGCGCTGGCGGCGATGCTGACGGCGTATCCTCGCGCCCGGGCATGGTTCTCATTTACCCTGCGTGACAGCGAGCACCTGAGTGACGGGACGCCGCTGCGGGATGTCGTTTCTGCGCTGGAAAACTACTCGCAGGTTGTCGCGCTGGGGATCAACTGTATCGCGCTGGAAAACACCACCGCGGCGCTGACGCATCTGCACAGCCTGACGTCGCTGCCGCTGGTGGTCTATCCGAATTCCGGCGAGCATTATGATGCGGTGAGCAAAACCTGGCATCACCACGGTGAAGCCTGCGAGACGCTGGCGGGGTATTTACCGCAGTGGCTGGATGCCGGTGCGAAGCTGATTGGCGGCTGCTGTCGCACCACGCCGCAGGATATTGCTGCGCTGACGGTTCAGCGCTGAGGTCTTTGCCGGGTGGCGGCTGCGCCTTACCCGGCCTACAAATTGCACGAACCGTAGGCCGGGTAAGCGCAGCGCCACCCGGAGAAACAACCGCACAAAATTCACTATCCTTTCCCGCTTTTTTTCTAAAAACGAATCGTCATTAGCGATTCTTTTTTATTCCTTTATCAAAATTCTCGCGCCGGAAATACTGCCCTCATAACAACAAGGGGAGCAGACATTATGGCAATTTCATCGCGGATCACACTTCTCGGCGCACTGGCGCTGTGGGCATTTCAGGCGCAGGCGGTGGACGTCACCGTCGCGTATCAGACTTCCGCTGAGCCGGCGAAAGTCGCGCAGGCGGACAACACCTTCGCCAAAGCGAGCGGGGCGAACGTCGACTGGCGCAAGTTCGACAGCGGCGCGGCGATTGTGCGGGCGTTAGCCTCGGGCGATGTGCAGATTGGCAACCTGGGCTCCAGCCCGCTGGCGGTGGCCGCCAGCCAGCAGGTGCCGATTGAAGTTTTCCTGCTGGCGTCGCAGCTCGGAAATTCCGAAGCGCTGGTAGTGAAGAAAACTATAACGAAACCCGAAGATTTGATCGGCAAACGCATCGCGGTGCCGTTTATCTCCACCACGCATTACAGCCTGCTGGCAGCGCTGAAACACTGGGGCATTAAGCCGGGCCAGGTGCAGATCATTAACCTGCAACCTCCGGCGATTATTGCCGCCTGGCAGCGTGGCGACATCGACGGAGCATACGTCTGGGCGCCCGCCGTCAACGAGCTGGAAAAAGAGGGCACCGTGCTGACCGACTCCGAAAAAGTGGGGCAGTGGGGCGCGCCAACCCTTGACGTCTGGGTCGTACGTAAGGACTTTGCCGAGAAACACCCTGAAGTGGTGAAAGCCTTCGCCAAAAGCGCCATCGACGCACAGCAGCCATACATCAGCAACCCGGATGAATGGCTGAAACATCCCGCCAACCTGGAGAAGCTCTCACGTCTGAGCGGCGTGCCGGAAGCTGACGTGCCGGGGCTGGTAAAAGGCAACACCTATCTGACGCCTGCGCAGCAGGTCCAGCAGTTGAACGGGCCGGTGAGCAAAGCGATTGTCGACACTGCCACGTTCCTGAAAGAGCAGGGCAAAGTGCCTGCGGTGGCGGCGGATTACAGCCAGTTCGTGACCGATCGCTTTGTGAAATAAGGGGGCTGCAATGCTGAACATTACAAACCTGTCTGCCGATTACGGCGGCAAACCCGCCCTGGAAGAGATCAACCTGACGCTGGACAGCGGTGAACTGCTGGTGGTGCTGGGGCCGTCCGGCTGCGGGAAAACGACGCTGCTGAACCTGATCGCCGGGTTTGTACCGTATCAGCACGGCACGATCCAGCTGGAAGGGAAACGGGTAACGGGGCCGGGCGCAGAGCGCGGCGTGGTCTTTCAGAATGAAGGATTACTCCCGTGGCGAAACGTTCAGGAAAACGTTGCGTTTGGTCTGCAACTGGCCGGTGTAGCGCGTGAACAGCGCCTGAGTACGGCGCGCGATATGCTGAAAAAGGTCGGGCTGGAGGGGGCTGAAAAACGCTTTATCTGGCAGCTTTCAGGCGGGCAGCGTCAGCGCGTCGGGATCGCCCGTGCGCTGGCGGCTAACCCACAGCTGCTGTTGCTGGACGAACCTTTCGGGGCGCTGGATGCCTTCACCCGCGAGCAGATGCAAACCCTGCTGCTGCGCCTGTGGCACGAAACCGGCAAGCAGGTGCTGTTAATCACTCATGATATCGAAGAGGCCGTGTTTATGGCGACGGAGCTGGTGCTGCTCTCACCGGGGCCGGGACGCGTGCTGGAGCGCCTGCCGCTTGAGTTTGCCCGCCGCTATGTGGCGGGAGAGCCGGTACGCAGCATCAAATCCGATCCGCTGTTTATTGAACAGCGTGAATACGTCTTAAGCCGCGTGTTTGAGCAACGGGAGGCGTTCTCATGAGCATTGTTTTCAGTGAAAAAACGCGGCGGACGCGCCTTGCCTTACGCTGGCCGTTCTCTCGCCAGCTCACCTTAAGTCTCAGCACGCTGGTGGTGGTGCTGGCGGTATGGTGGGCGGTTGCCGCGCAGCAGTGGGTCAGCCCGCTGTTTCTGCCCCCGCCAGGCCAGGTTCTGGAAAAACTGATTACTATCGCCGGGCCGCAGGGCTTTATGGATGCCACGCTCTGGCAGCATTTAGGCGCCAGTCTGATGCGTATTCTGGTGGCGCTGCTGGCGGCGGTCATTATTGGCGTTCCGGTGGGGATCGCGATGGGACTGAGCCCGACGGTACGCGGCATTCTCGACCCGCTGATAGAGCTTTACCGTCCCGTCCCGCCGCTGGCTTACCTGCCCCTGATGGTGATCTGGTTTGGCATCGGCGAGACGTCAAAGATCTTACTGATATACCTGGCGATATTTGCGCCGGTAGCCATGTCGGCCCTGGCTGGCGTAAAGAGTGCGCAGCAGGTACGCATACGTGCGGCGCAGTCGCTCGGCGCCAGCCGCGCGCAGATACTGCTGTTCGTCATTTTACCAGGCGCGCTGCCGGAGATACTGACCGGGCTGCGCATCGGCCTTGGGGTGGGCTGGTCTACGCTGGTGGCGGCAGAGCTGATAGCCGCCACGCGCGGCCTTGGGTTTATGGTGCAGTCGGCGGGAGAGTTCCTGGCGACTGACGTGGTACTGGCAGGGATCGCGGTGATCGCCGCGATTGCCTTTGGATTAGAACTGGGACTGCGCGCGCTACAGCGTCGCCTGACGCCCTGGCATGGAGAAATACAATGAGTGAACGACTGACCATTACCCCGCTGGGGCCATATATTGGCGCGCAGGTGTCGGGCCTGGACGTAACCCGTCCGCTGAGCGATAACCAGTTTGAGCAGCTGTACCACGCGGTGCTACGTCATCAGGTGGTATTCCTGCGTGAACAGGCCATTACCCCGCAGCAGCAGCGCGCGCTGGCCCTGCGTTTTGGCGACCTGCATATCCACCCGGTCTACCCGCATGCGGAAGGGGTGGAGGAAATTATCGTGCTGGACACCCATAACGATAACCCGCCCGATAATGACAACTGGCACACGGACGTTACCTTTATCGACACACCGCCAGCCGGGGCGATTCTGGCAGCAAAACAGCTGCCGGAGACGGGTGGGGATACGCTGTGGGCCAGCGGGATTGCCGCGTTTGAGGCGCTCTCCGCGCCGCTCCAGACTCTGCTGAGCGGCCTGCGGGCGGAGCATGACTTCAAAAAATCGTTCCCGGAGTACAAGTACCGCAAAAGCGAAGAGGAGCACCAGCGCTGGCTGGATGCGGTCGCAAAACATCCCCCGCTGCTGCACCCGGTGGTGCGTACCCATCCGGTGACCGGAAAGCAGGCGCTGTTTGTGAATGAAGGGTTCACCACGCGCATCGTGGACGTAGCGGAAAAAGAGAGTGAGGCGCTGCTCGGCTTCCTGTTCGCGCACATCACCAAACCGGAGTTCCAGGTGCGCTGGCGCTGGCAGGAGAACGATCTGGCGATCTGGGATAACCGCGTCACGCAGCATTACGCTAATGCGGATTACCTGCCGCAGCGAAGGATTATGCAGCGGGCGACGATCCTGGGGGATAAGCCGTTTTACCGTGCGCCTTGATTGCCGGGTGGCGGCGTTGCCTTACCCGGCCTACGTTTAATTGTAGGCCCGGTAAGCGCAGCGCCACCGGGCAACGGAGCTAGAGGTGTGCTTCTATATACCGCTGATAGCGGTTTGCCTTCAGATAACACAGATCCACCAGCACCAGCCCGTCGATACAGTTATTGAACGCCGGATCGCTGCCGAAATCGATAAACTGCACGCCGCCGGGTTCGCATAGCTCGGAATACTGTTTGTAGAGCGGCGGGATGCCGCAACCCAGGTTGCCGAGCAGGGATTTCAGCTTTGTCAGGTCATCCACGTAATCCACCCCGCCAAACTGTGCCAGCACGTCCGGAAGTGAGGCCGGGTAGGGTTGACGCGAGGCGGCTAAGGGATGGCTGGCCGGAAACCAGAGACGATAAAACGCCACCAGCAGATCCCGTGCGGCAGGCGGTAAGCCGCCGGAGATGGACACCGGACCAAACAGGTAACGGTAATGTGGATAGCGTGCCAGATAGGCGCCAATGCCTGACCACAGATAGTCCAGACCGCGACGCCCCCAGTAGCGCGGCTGTATAAAGCTGCGCCCCAGCTCAATACCGTGCTCAAGTATGTCCTGCATTTTTTCGTCGTAGTGGAACAGGCTGTAGCTGTACAACCCCTCGACGCCGCGCTTTTCCACCTGCATGGCCGTTGGCATAAAGCGGTACGCGCCGACAATCTCCAGGTCATCGTCATCCCACAGAATAAGGTGCAGATAGTCATCATCGTAGCTGTCGGTATCCCGGCGCTTCCCGCTGCCTTCCTCCACGGCACGAAAGGCAATCTCGCGCAGCCGCCCAAGCTCGCGCAGCAGAGGCGCCTCTTCCTGCCCGTTGCGCTGCCAAAGATAGATGGCCTTACCATCGCTGGTTTTGCCCAGACACTCGGCCTGCGCCAGTTCGCGCTTCAGCGTGGCCCTGTCTTCCGGGCGGGCAATGGCGCACTGGGTTTTAAAGACGCCAGGCAATCCCTTGCCAAGACGTATCACGTGCTGACGACACTGCTCGGCCATCTCACGTGATGAAAGGGTAGAACTAAACCGGTCATTCCAGGCAATCTGCTGGCCGATTTTGATCGGCAGCTGACTGTGACGGCGGCGAAACATCTGTTGCATCAGCAGCAGCATGGATACCGTTGGCGAGACCAGGGTACTGGCATAAAACAGCAGGCTGTTGTGCGCCTGGATATGTACCGGGAGTAGCGGCACCCGTAGTTTGCCGGCCAGCTTGATAAAGCCCGGATGCCATTTTTTATCGCGGATGCCTTTGCGCGTTGGGCGGGAAACTTCGCCCGCCGGAAAGAAGATCAGCACGCCGGCGTTTTGCAGGTGCTGCTCCATCTGTATCAGCGAGGATTTTGCGGTTCTGCCGCCCATATTATCTACGGGAATAAATAATGAACTGAGGGGCTCAAGGTGGGACAGCATCCTGTTGGTAACAACCCTCACGTCGCGGCGCACGCGGGAAACGGCATACAGCAGCGCCAGCCCATCCAGGGTGCCGGTGGGGTGGTTCGCTATCACAATGAGTGGGCCGTGTTCGGGGATTTGTTCGAGGTCGCGGGCGGAAACGGAGCAGTGAATATCAAGGTGTTCCAGAACCTGCTCCACCATATCCAGCCCTTTCAGGTGACGGTGGCTGGCGGCAAACTGCTGAAATTCGTCTTCGTGAAGCAGTCTTTTTAACAGACTTTTTTGCCAGGGTGCGGGCCTCGCCTGAGGCCAAAGGTCATCAAGAACGCTGTCGAGACTAAACATTGATCACTCCTCCTGCCGTCTTGCCCAGACAGTAGAAGGAGGAGATGTCGTTTGTATTGCAGTTTGGTGAAGATTAGCGCAGAGAGCAGGCCGGGTAAGGCGAAGCCGTTACCCGGCGCTAAAGCGGATTAACGCAGAATTTTCTTCTCAGCCAGATCCAGCGCGAAATAGCTGAAGATCAGATCCGCGCCCGCGCGTTTGATCGCCCCCAGGCTTTCGAGGATCACTTTCTCTTCGTCGATGGCACCCGCCTGCGCGGCGAATTTGATCATCGCGTACTCGCCGCTCACCTGGTAGGCGCCCAGCGGCAGTTCGGTGCGTTCGCGAATGTCGCGCAGGATATCCAGGTATGCGCCAGCCGGTTTCACCATCAGGCAGTCAGCGCCCTGGGCTTCATCCAGCAGAGACTCACGAATCGCTTCGCGGCGGTTCAGCGGGTTCATCTGATAGGTTTTACGATCGCCTTTCAGCGCCGTGCCGGCTGCTTCACGGAACGGGCCGTAGAAAGAGGAGGCAAATTTGGTGGAATAGGACATGATGGCGGTGTCGGTGAAGCCCGCAGCGTCCAGCGCCTGACGGATCGCCTGTACCTGCCCATCCATTGCCGCAGAAGGCGCAATGAAATCCGCACCCGCAGCGGCGGCAACCACTGCCTGCTTGCCCAGATTCAGCAGGGTCGCATCGTTGTCCACGCCGTGATCGCACAGCACACCACAGTGGCCATGAGAGGTGTATTCGCAGAAGCAGGTATCGGACATGACGATCATCTCCGGCACACTCTCTCTGCAGATGCGCGACATGCGGGCGACGAGGCCGTCTTCTTTCCAGGCATCGCTGCCGGTCGCGTCAGTGTGGTGGGAGATACCGAACGTCATTACCGAGCGGATGCCCGCATTCGCAATGCGTTCGATCTCGCGGGCCAGATGCTTTTCAGGAATGCGCATCACGCCCGGCATCGCGTCGATGGCTTTGTAGTCATCGATCTCTTCTTCAACAAAAATCGGCAACACCAGATCGTTTAAGGTCAGTGTTGTCTCTTCAAACATGGCGCGCAGTGCGGGAGACTTGCGCAGGCGACGGGGACGTGCAATTAAATCGGTCATGGTATGCCTGATGTTTGTGGAACAAAGAGGTATAGTGTACCTGAAAGCAGGGAGCGGTGTTTTACTAAAGTTGTCTTTTAGATTTTCGAAATCGACTAATATTCGCTGTATGTATTTTGTCTATATTATAAAACTTATTCTGGTGTTCAGCGTGGTGTTTAATATTGGTGAGGTTTCTATATTGGTTCGGGATTATAAATATAAATGATTTATTGCTTTTTATTATATGTGCCGAAGCAACTAAAGTAGTTTGCAATCAGTTGAATTTATAATATTTATTCATAATGATTGATATTTCCATGGTTTTATAAGCCTATTTGTCTGAATACGGACTTAATGGAATCATTCATTGAACCTTTTCGAAGTGAAACTGCATAATTCCTTCCGCAATTTAATGTTGCTAAATGATTTGATGGACAAACTTGCTTACGTCCCTGAGGAGGGATGACCCAATGCAAACATGGAAAAAGAAACTGGTTGTATCACAACTTGCATTAGCCTGCACACTGGCTATCGCTTCTCAGGCCAATGCGAAAGATATATCCGGCACAACATATAATACTTTTGGCTATGACAATACCGCGTCCACGCCCTGGTATTATGGTTATGCTGACTGGGGTTATTCAGATGCCACACATGATGGTGACATTTATCCAGTCATCAATAAATCAACCGTAAACGGAGTTATTTCGACATACTATCTGGATGATGGTGTCAATGGCCGTGCGAACGCGTTGAGTATTTCTAACAGCACCATTAACGGCATGATCACGTCAGAGTGTATGACCACGACGTGTGCAGATGGCGTGGATACTGACGGTACCACTCATACCCAGTATGATCGTTTTAGCCTGACTGTTGATAACTCCACCATCAACGATACCTACGAGCATTACGCCTACGATGTCGTCAATGGTGAAACCACTGAAACGCATTATCTGGACACCTATGGTCTGGGTAACGCGATCACGCTGGACGTTGAATCTGACATCGTTATTCAGAACAACTCCCATATCGCGGGCATCACGCTGACGCAGGGTTATCAGGAGCTGGATAACACGCCATACGACGGTGTTGAAGGCGTTGCTAACAGCAGCAATATCTTTACCGATACGCTGGTGGTGAAAGATTCTGTGCTGACCTCTGGTGCGTACAGCGATCTGGGTACCAGTGGCTTCTACGGTCAAACGGCGAAGCCGAGCGACTACGGTGAAACCAACGCCACGGCTGCGGATGATGCGGCGCTGATCGTTGTTGCTGGCGCGTCTGATAACGCTATGCAGACCACCGCTACCTTCGATCACTCTACCATTACCGGCGACATCCTTTTCGCCAGCACCTTTGATAACAACTTCTACGAGAATGGCGATCCGGCAACGGATACCACCGATGACGGCGTCTATAACCCAACTACCAACGGCTGGGATGATACCGACAAGCTGGATGTCATGCTGACCAACGGCAGTAAATGGGTGGGTGCCGCGCAGTCCAGCGTTGAAGCCATCGGCACGGCGCAGATGTATGGTGAAGGCTACAGCGATGTAGACTGGCACACGCTTTCTCCAAACAGCATCTGGCCTGATTCTACCTTTGACAGCAACGGTCATGTTGCAGGTGAAGAAGTTTATCAGAGCGGCCTGTTCAACGTGGCGCTGGATAACGGTTCCGAGTGGGATACCCGTAAGATCTCCAACATCGACGCGCTGACGGTGAACAACCAGTCTCAGGTCAATGTTGAAAACTCCGGCCTGCTGGCAGATTCCATCACCCTGACCAATGCGTCTAGCCTGAATATTGGCGACAGCGGTGGTGTGGCTACCGACAGCCTGTATCTGGATAGCTACAGCCGTGCTGCACTCACTGAAGAGACAGCTGAGCTGTATGCCAACACCATTACCGTGGACAACGGTGCAGAGCTGGCGCTGGGTCTGGGTCAGGTTGATACGCACAATATGGTGCTGACCGATGGCGGTGTGCTTAACGTTGCCAGCCGTGATTATGTGCTGAACAGCGACCTGAACAACGCACGCTATATCACCAACGATCGCTCTAAAGCGGACTACGACTATGGTGTTGTCGCGCTGAACTCTGACGGCCATCTGGCGGTGAACGGTGACGTTGCCGGTAACTATAAAGTGCGCATCGACGATGCGACCGGCGCAGGCTCCGTAGCTGACTACGAAAACAAAGAGATCGTTCGCGTCTATGACAATAACGCGGATACCGCAGCCAGCTTTACTGCCGCAAACAAAGCCGATTTAGGTGCTTATACCTATCAGGCGCAGCAGAAGGGCGACACCGTTGTTCTCCAGCAGGAAGAGCTGACTGACTACGCCAACATGGCGCTGAGCATTCCTTCTGCTAATACCAACATCTGGAATCTGCAACAGGATACCGTGGGTACCCGTCTGACCAACAGCCGTCATGGCCTGGCAGATAACGGCGGCGCATGGGTGAGCTATTTCGGCGGCAACTTTGACGCGGATAATGGCACCGTTAGCTACGATCAGGACGTAAGCGGCATTATGGTAGGTCTGGATACTCAGATCGACGGTAATAACGCGAAGTGGATTGTCGGTGGTGCGGCTGGTTTCGCGAAGGGTGATATCAGCGATCGTACTGGTCAGGTCGATCAGGACAGCCAGACTGCGATGATCTACGCGTCGGCGAAGTTCATGAACGACATCTTCCTCGACAGCTCCCTGAGCTACACCCGCTTCAACAACGACCTCTCTGCTACCATGAGCAACGGTCAGTATGTTGACGGTAATACCACGACTGACGCCGTTGGTTTCGGGATGAAACTGGGCTATGACTGGAAACCAAACCTGTCTGGCTACGTCACGCCTTACGCGGCGATCTCTGGCCTGTTCCAGTCCGGTGATGACTACCAGCTAAGCAACGACATGCGTATCGATGGTCAGTCTTACGACAGTATGCGTTATGAACTCGGCGTGGATGCAGGTTATACCTTCAACTACGGCGGCGAGCAGGCATTAACGCCTTACTTCAAACTGGCTTACGTGTATGACGATGCCGACAACAATGCTGATATCAACAATGACAGCATTGATAACGGCGTGGAAGGCTCTGCGGTTCGCGTGGGACTGGGCACTCAGTTCAGCTTCACGAAAAACTTCAGTGCTTACACTGATGCGACTTATCTGGGCGGCGGCGACGTTGACCAGAACTGGGGAGCAAACCTGGGTGTGAAATACACCTGGTAATATAGAAAGCGCGGGGGATTTTTCCCCCGCTTTTTTATGTGTTTTAAAAATTATAAAGAACCGACAGATACAGATGACTTGAGGTATGCATGAGCGTTAATGCGAAGCCACTTTCTGAATTAAGCCGGCTCATAAAGTGTCTGGAAGTCGCCGGTACCCCATTCAAGATCGAACCACAACAATTAATAACTACCGGCAATAATGATGATGAACCATTGACCGTTGTCATACAATCCGGCCTGACGGCCGTCCACCGTAAATCAGACGAATTACTTATGGGTATTGCGCGGGCACCGTATATCCACGGTTTAAGCGCATGGATAAATGAAAACTATCTTGAATATTCTCTGATGGCACAAACGCCTTGTACCGGGTTTTATTTACCGGCATCTGACGCGTACCAGCTTATTCAGGACGCGCAACTTTGGCAAGAGGCTTTCTGCTGGCTGTCATGGCTTAACCATTTATTGGGAAAACGTGACATGCAATTGGTCGGAAATAATTCCTATAGCCAAATCCGGGCGATGCTGATCAATATGGCCGAGTGGGATGACACGCTACGTTCAAAAATTGGTGTTATGAATCATATTCAGCGTAGCACGCGTATTTCTCGTTCGGTCGTTGCTGAGGTTCTGGCGGCGCTGCGGCAGGGGAACTACATCAATATGAGCCGGGGCAAACTGATCAGTATCAACCGTTTGCCCACGGACTATTGAGATCAGTTAGAGGCCGTAAGCACCTGCGCTTTATTGGCGCTCAGCTCGGCCACCAGATTATTTACGCCATCACTCATATTCACGAAGCGTGTATTTGGCGACCGGGTGACCACCACAAAAGCGCCTACGTTTGATTGCGGAATCATCGCCATGTAGGTGATGAACCCGCCACCTCCACCGGTTTTTTGAATAATCCCCGGTCGGCCATCTTTTGGCGCCATATACACCCAGCCCATGCCGAGGGCATCGGCTTTACCTGGAACATCCATGCCAATGACGCGTCGTAGCTGAGCACGCTGGTAGATGAGCGTCTGCATTCGGTCGGCCTGATTGCTGCGCGCGTAAAAATCCGATGAGAGGAACTGTTGCATCCAGCGCATCATGTCGCCAGGCGTAGAGTAAACGCCACCGCTGCCAATGGCGGCCAGCGTGTTATTGCACGGGCTGGCCCCTTTTTCCGCCACCATCAGACGCTTGCACTGGTCCGGGGAGGGGGTGTAAGTGGTATCTTTCATCCCGAGCGGACGCGTGATCTGCTCTTCAAACAGTTGAGGGTAGGGCTTACCCGACGCCGTCGCTAAAGCGTCGGCCAGCAGATCAAACGCCAGGTTAGAATAGCCGGCCTGCGAGCCCGGGGCCGATTTCAGGGTTGCTGTGCTCAGGTAGTTCCAGCGTTGCTCGCGGGTTGGCCAGACAAAGACAGGGCGATGCGCAGCGCCACCGGGCTGTTCTCGCGGCAGGGCGCTGGTATGGGTCGCCAGATTCACCAGTCTGATCGGCGTTCCCTGATATGTCGGAACGCGAGCGCCGGGCGGTGCATATTTGCTGAGTGGATCGTCGAGTTTCACCACGCCCTGATCGAGCAGTTTCACCAGCATTTCGCTGGTCATCAGCTTGGTTATCGATGCGACACGGATAACGGAATCCAGCTGCGGACGAACGTTATTTCCCGGTCGTGTTTCACCGAAGCTGCGAAACACCCGCTGGTTACCGTCGATCACGACCAGCGCCATTCCCGTCGCACCGCTGCCGTAATAAATAAGGTTCGCGTAGCGATCGGCAATGTCAGAGGCCAGAACCGGGGCCGTCAGAGGCTGTGCTGCCTGGGCGGTGGACAGGCTCACCGCACACAGCGCGGCGATAGAGAGCAGACAACGTTTCAACGAAAAGCATCCATCAAGTGAATAAGGAAAGTTACGGGTAGTTATACTACTAATCGGCGTCGGGCAATGGCCCGATTTGCATAACGATAGCGAGAAAAACGTAACCGTGGGTAAATTTGAACAATTTACTTGCGGCGTGGCTCCCATTTTGTGACATCGACCGTATGATAGACGCTACGATCGCTGTTGCGAATGAAACGCACCGAAACAATTCCTGAAAACTGTGAAGCGAACTAATAATTCACCCGCAGGTCTCACTTTTTTGCCTGAGCCGGGAGGCTGGCACAGGCAAGGTTTCGTGTGGCGATATGTTGAACACAGCAACAGCCATAACAACAAGAAGGAAGCACAATGTTTAAGTCTTTTTTCCCAAAGCCGGGGCCCTTTTTCCTGTCGGCATTTATTTGGGCACTGCTGGCTGTCATTTTCTGGCAGGCCGGTGGCGGCGCGTGGCTGACCCGTCTTACGGGGGCAACGGGCGATATTCCCATTAGCGCAGCGCGCTTCTGGTCCATGAGCTATCTGCTTTTCTACGCTTATTACGTGCTCTGCGTAGGGCTTTTCGCCATGTTCTGGTTCGTCTATTCTCCTCACCGCTGGCAATACTGGTCGATTCTCGGCACGTCGTTAATCATCTTTGTCACCTGGTTCCTGGTGGAAGTGGGCGTAGCGGTCAATGCCTGGTATGCGCCGTTTTACGATCTGATCCAGACGGCGCTGAGTTCGCCGCATAAAGTGACCATTAACCAGTTCTACCATGAGGTGGGGATCTTCCTCGGCATCGCCCTCATCGCCGTGGTGATTGGCGTGATGAATAACTTTTTCGTCAGCCACTATGTATTCCGCTGGCGTACCGCGATGAACGAACACTATATGGCGCACTGGCAGCACCTGCGGCATATCGAAGGTGCCGCACAGCGTGTGCAGGAAGACACCATGCGTTTTGCCTCTACTCTGGAAGATATGGGCGTGAGCTTTATCAACGCCATCATGACGCTGATCGCCTTCCTGCCGGTGCTGGTGACGCTCTCGTCGCACGTTCCGGAGCTGCCGATTGTCGGCCATCTGCCATACGGCCTGGTGATTGCTGCGATTGTCTGGTCGCTGATGGGAACGGGGCTGCTGGCGGTGGTGGGGATCAAGCTGCCGGGGCTGGAGTTTAAAAACCAGCGCGTGGAAGCGGCCTACCGTAAAGAACTGGTGTATGGCGAAGACGATGCCAACCGTGCGTCACCGCCTACCGTGCGTGAGCTGTTCGGCGCCGTACGTCGTAACTATTTCCGCCTCTATTTCCATTACATGTATTTCAATATCGCGCGCATTCTTTATCTTCAGGTTGATAACGTTTTCGGGTTGTTCCTGCTGTTCCCGTCCATCGTTGCGGGTACGATTACGCTCGGTCTGATGACCCAAATCACCAACGTCTTTGGTCAGGTTCGCGGTTCGTTCCAGTATCTGATCAGCTCCTGGACTACGCTGGTGGAGCTGATGTCCATCTACAAACGTTTACGCAGTTTCGAGCGTGAGCTGGACGATAAGGACGTGCAGGAAGTCACCCATACATTAGGTTAAAAAGGAATTGCTATGCCATTTGCCGTACCACGTGCATTACCGCTGACGTTACTCGCCGCTTTTGTGCTGGCGGGCTGTGCCGAAAAAGGGGCTGCCCCGCTCAAAGAAGGGGAGAAGCCCGTTGATGTGGCGAGCGTGGTGCGGCAAAAGATGCCCGCCAGCGTGAAGGATCGCAGTGAGTGGGCTGATGCGCTGGCAGCGACCTTCAAAAGCCAGAAGATCGCGCCTACCGAGGAGAATATCTGCTCGGTGCTCGCGGTGGCGCAGCAGGAATCGATGTATCAGTCAGATCCTGTAGTGCCTGGCCTGAACAAAATCGCCTGGAAGGAGATCGACCGCCGGGCCGAATCGATGTATATCCCGGTTTTCCTGGTGCATACCGCCCTTAAAATCACCTCGCCAAACGGTAAAAGCTACAGTGAACGGCTGGATACGGTGAAAACCGAGAAACAGCTTAGCGCCATTTTCGATGATTTCATCAATATGGTGCCGATGGGGCAGAAGCTGTTTGGCTCACTGAATCCGGTGCATACCGGCGGTCCGATGCAGGTCAGTATCGCATTTGCGGAAAAGCATACCGACGGCTATCCGTGGGATATCGACGGTACGGTACGTCAGGAGGTCTTCTCCCTGCGCGGTGGGCTGTGGTTTGGGACGTATCACCTGCTGAATTATCCGGCCAACTACGATAAACCGCTGTATCGCTTTGCCGACTTTAACGCGGGCTGGTATGCCAGCCGAAATGCAGCCTTCCAGAATGCGGTAAGCCGCGCCAGCGGTGTGAAGCTCGCTTTGGACGGCGATCTCATTGCTTACGGCAGCAGTGAGGCCGGGACCACCGAACGTGCGGTGCGAAAACTCTCGACGAAGCTGGAGATGAGCAACAGCGACATTCGCCGACAGCTGGAGAAGGGCGACAGCCTGGCGTTTGAGAAAACGGATCTGTATAAGCAGGTCTTTGCGCTGGCCGAGAAGAAAAGTGGAAAGGCATTACCCAGAGCCATTCTGCCAGGCATTCAGCTGGAAAGCCCGAAGATCACGCGTAACCTGACGACCGCCTGGTTCGCGAAACGCGTTGACGATCGTCGGGCACGCTGTATGGGACTGTAATCAGTGGCGGTTGCGCCAGCGCAGGACAAGGGCAATCACGCCCAGAACCATGCTGCCCGCGAGGAAGGGAATGAGTCCAAATACGGTGCTCACGCCTAAACCGATTTCAACGCGCGGGCGGCCTGTATCCTGCACCTGCATCAGATGCTCATACACGCCAGGGGCATGCACCAGCATATTCAGCAGTTGGGTTCCTGCCCAGAAACAAAACAGAACAAACAGGGCATAGGCAATATTCCCCGCCGTGGAGGTTTTTGGTTGTTTTCCGCCAAAAATCGGTTTCGACAATGTAAAGTCTGCCATAAGACCTCCCGAAAATATCACTCTGTTTTAATACGCGTCGTACAGGGTGAGTGTGACAGGTCATAGCATTTGTCAATATCAGAATCGTGGGAAATTCGGCTCAGGATTTCTCCTGGATTGTCGATTTCTGCATCACGTCACAAATTGATAACATAAGTGAAACTGCGCTGCATTTCAGAATTTACGTATCCGCCACAGACGCCATTATCAAACTGTGAGAGGATAGTTTTTTTCTGCCGGAGTTGTCATGAAGCTCACTTCCAAATTACGCCGTGACTGGCATTACTACGCCTTTGCGATCGGGCTGATCTTTATTCTCAACGGTGTTGTCGGGCTGCTGGGATTTGAAGCGAAAGGCTGGCAAACCTATGCGGTTGGGCTGGTAACCTGGGTAATCAGTTTCTGGCTGGCGGGATTTATTATCCGCCGTCGTCCCGATGAGACGACGACGGCAGAGAAAGCTGACTAACCGTTAGTTAACGGAACTTTTCAGGGCGCTGTCAGCGGCGTGACGTTCCAGCGCCAGTTCAATCAGGCGGGTGATCAGTTCCGGATAGCTTATCCCGCTGGCCTGCCACAGCTTCGGGTACATGCTGATATTGGTAAAGCCCGGCAGAGTGTTGATTTCGTTAATCACCACCTCGTTATCCGGCGTCAGAAACACGTCGACGCGCGCCATCCCACAGCATCCCAGCGCCTGATAGGCTTCAACGGCGATCGCCCGGATCTTGTCGTTAACGTCAGGATCGAGCGCGGCGGGAACCACAACCTGGGCACCTTTGTCGTCAATATATTTGGTGTCGTAGGAATAGAAGTCACTGTTCAGTACCACTTCACCACAGGTACTCGCCTGCGGGAAGTCGTTGCCCAGTACGGCGCACTCAATTTCACGACCGTTAATTCCCTGCTCAACCACCACCTTATGGTCAAATTCAAAGGCCAGACGAACGGCATCGTTAAACTGCGCTTCGCTGGTGACTTTGCTGACGCCGACGGACGAGCCCTGATTCGCCGGTTTCACAAACAGCGGCAGGCCGAGTTGCGCCTGGATCTGCGCGAAGCTGTGTTTATCGCGGTTGGCGCGAGTGAGCGTCACGAACGGCGCAATATTCAGACCGGCGTCGCGCAGGAGACGTTTTGTGACGTCTTTATCCATGCAGGCGGCAGAGCCCAGCACATCGGAACCGACAAATGGCAGGTTCGCCATCCGCAACATGCCTTGCAGGGAGCCGTCTTCGCCCAGCGTGCCGTGAACGATAGGGAATACTACGTCAATCTGTGCCAGCGCCTGCGCGTTCCCGGCATCGATAAGCTGTCCCTGTTCCACGCCTGGAACCGTTGCGACGCTGACATCAGAAGGATTAAGGGCAATGTGCGCCGGATCGTCAGCGTGTAACAGATACTGGCTGGCATCGTTAACATGCCACTGGCCCTGTTTATCAATGCCCAGCAGCACCACGTCAAAACGGCTTTTATCAATCGCATCAACGATATTTTTAGCCGATTGCAATGACACCTCGTGCTCTGCCGATTTTCCCCCAAAGACAATACCTACGCGCTGCTTTGCCATCTCACTCTCTTCCAGTCTGACGAAAAGCCCATAACATACCACGATGCCCGGCGGGTTTCGCGGCCTTCTGCCATAATGTTTTGGGGATGCTGAAGGGGGGCGCGTGAAAGGAAAAGGTCTGCTTATTCTTATTGTTATTGCCGGGATCGCCACGGTGGGCTACCGCTGGTTGCCGCCGTATTACAATCCTTTCGTGCCGCTTACGCTTGACGATCCGCCCGGAAAAATAACCCAGTTTAAACTTCGACGTTTAACACCGCAGGCATGCGAAAGCCTGTTAGCGCAGGCGAATCAACGCCAGCTTATCCGTACCCAGGCTGTCGCTGACAGCGCCGGTGAGTGTCCGCTGAGTAACGTGGTGCGCGTGCGCGATTTTGGCCCGGTGAGCCTGAACAGCAGCTTTCTGGCCAGTTGTCCGCTGGCGTTAAGTTCGGCGCTGTTTGTCAGCCAGCAGGCCCGACCGCTCACCAAAACCTGGACCGGAAGCGAGCTTACGCGTATTGAACATCTGGGCAGCTTCGCCTGCCGCAATATCTACAGCCGCCCGGATGCGCGGCGCAGCGAACATGCCACGGCGGATGCGCTGGATATCAGCGCTTTCAGGCTGGCAAATGGACAGCGCGTTACCGTCCTGAACGGCTGGAAAGCGGAAAAGACGCAGCCCTGGCTACAGGCCCTGCTCTCGGCAAGCTGTGGCTATTACGGTAACGGTCTGGGGCCGGACTATAATGCCGCCCATGCCAACCATTTCCATCTGGGGATGCGCGGCTATGGATTATGTCGATGAAGCATAATCTTCCGCCAAAAATTGGATAAATTGTGACTTATTTCACAAATATGATGACTGGGAAGATAAAACACCAAAGTCTGCAAGGCCGCATCTCTGGCGCTATGTCATTGCGCGTAACTTGCTAATCTGTCGGCGAATTCGCCTAAAAATGAAGACTATTTCTGTTATGGAATCCTGGAAAGTTAATCTCATTTCAGTCTGGTTCGGCTGCTTCTTCACCGGACTGGCTATCAGCCAAATATTGCCCTTCCTGCCGCTGTATGTGTCGCAGCTGGGAGTGACTTCCCATGAAGCGCTCTCGATGTGGTCCGGCCTGACGTTCAGCGTGACGTTTCTGGTCTCCGCCATTGTGTCGCCGATGTGGGGCAGCCTGGCGGATCGCAAGGGGCGCAAGTTGATGCTGCTCCGCGCCTCGCTGGGGATGGCGATAGCCATTTTGCTCCAGGCCTTCGCCACCAACGTCTGGCAGCTGTTTATTCTGCGGGCGATAATGGGGCTGACCTCCGGTTACATTCCGAATGCCATGGCGCTGGTGGCCTCACAGGTACCGCGTGAGCGAAGCGGCTGGGCGCTCAGCACGCTTTCCACGGCCCAGATCAGCGGGGTCATTGGCGGCCCGCTGCTCGGCGGCTTCCTGGCGGACCATGTCGGGCTGCGTGCGGTCTTTATCATTACCGCGATCCTGCTAACGATCAGCTTTCTGGTCACCCTTTTTCTGATTAAAGAGGGCGGGCGGCCTGTTGTCAGTAAATCCGAACGCCTGAGCGGAAAAGCGGTTTTCGCCTCGCTGCCTTATCCTGGCCTGATGATTAGCCTCTTTGTGACGACGATGGTGATCCAGCTCTGTAACGGTTCGGTAGGGCCGATTCTGGCGCTGTTTATCAAGTCGATGGCGCCGGACAGCAGCAACATTGCTTTTCTGAGCGGGATGATTGCCGCGGTGCCGGGCGTGTCGGCGCTGATGTCTGCTCCGCGTCTGGGGAAACTGGGCGACAGGATCGGTACGGCACGTATTCTGATGGCAACGCTCATCATTGCGGTGATCCTTTTCTTTGCCATGTCATTCGTCACCACACCTCTTCAGCTCGGCATCCTGCGCTTCCTGCTTGGCTTCGCAGATGGCGCCATGCTGCCCGCTGTTCAGACGCTGCTGGTGAAATATTCCAGTGACCAGGTAACCGGCCGCATTTTTGGCTACAACCAGTCGTTCATGTATTTAGGCAACGTAGCGGGCCCGCTTATCGGCGCCTCGGTCTCGGCGATGGCGGGTTTCCGCTGGGTATTTGCCGCGACGGCGGTGGTGGTCCTGCTGAATATTATTCAACTGGCCTTTGCCTTGCGACGCCGCAGGCGAATCGCTGAGGCAAAGTCGGCCCGGTAAACACGATAATATATTATTTATTCTTATGAACGCCGCATTTTTATATAACGAAATGCGGCGCCTTTCTTTCAGGAAAACGTTTCGCTTTCGCGCTGAAATATCTTTTTTGGCAGCGATGTCACTTTTGCATAAGATAAAGCTAATCCATGCTTTTCATTATTCAGAGAGGGTGTTAATTTCAGGGGAAATCACATAAGGAAATAGCACCATGAAAAATCTCATTGCTGAGTTGTTGGTTAAGCTTGCCCAAAAGGAAGAAGAGTCGAAAGAGCTGGTTGCCCAGGTCGAGGCGCTGGAAATCGTTGTGACGGCGCTGCTGCGACAGATGGCAAAACCGGAGCAGGAGGCGTTGATCGACAACGTTGAAGGTGCGCTGGAAAAAGCGCGTCCTGATTCCCAGGTGCCTGCGGAAGATGCGGAGCTGCTTCAGCAATACGTAAAGAAGCTTTTAAGGCATCCTCGCAGCTAACCTGCCTGAGGTGAAATGACGTGTCACAGAATTGTCATGCAGGATGCCTGGCGTCGCTCTGTTTTTATTTTTACACATTTATGCAGGGAAAATTAAATTGAGACAGAGCACACCTTTCACCGCATAATTTCTGTTATTAATTACCGCCTCCCACCCGGCCAAACCGGTTAATGAATATTGTGCCGATACAGGGCTGAAATAACCGCAGAGCCCGGCGAAAATCAGAGTCGCAGGGTGGTTTTTTTCCCGTAACGAGCCAGACTTAACGTGGAACTTCACATAAAGGATGGTGCAATGAAAACAACAATACTGGTTACCCTGCTCTCTGGCCTGTGTCTGATCGCCTCAGCACACGCGGAAGAGAAAACGTTAACGCCCCAGCAGCAGCGCATGACGACCTGTAACCAACAGGCGACATCGCAAAGCCTGAAAGGGGATGCCCGTAAAACGTACATGAGCGACTGCCTTAAAAATGGTGCGGCTAAACCCGGTGAAAAAAGCCTGACCCCACAGCAGCAAAAAATGCGTGAGTGCAACGCCCAGGCGACACAGCAGATGCTGAAAGGCGACGATCGCAGCAAGTTTATGAGCGCGTGCCTCAAAAAACAGGCGTAGTGCTAACGGGTGAGTCACGGCTGTGGCTCACCCAAAATTTCATACTTTCCCCGCTATCCCCCTCTCTATAATTTGGGAAAATGTTTCAGAATATTCCCAAAAATGATGAATGATGAGTTTTATGACAATCACGAGAACATTCGGGAAGCGTGGCACCAGCAGCTTTCTCAGGATGATTCATACCGTTCCGGTCTGCGATTTGCCCGGCGAATACGGCTGGCACGCATCGTTGGTCTGGCGGCGCTATTCGTTCCGCTTGCCAGCGTCCTGGTGAGCCAGTTTCTTTCCGGCGTCTGGTGGTTATTGCTGGTGGGCTGGGTCTTTGTCTGGCCCCATCTGGCCTGGCAGCTGGCTTTTCGTTCGGCTGAACCCCACAGCAGTGAAATTGTTAATCTGAAAATCGATGCCATTATTGCCGGTGTCTGGATGGGGCTAACAGGGTTCAATGCGCTACCAACAGCGGCGCTGATCGTGATGATCGGCATGAATATGATGGGATCGGGGGGATGTCGGTTATTTCTGACAGGACTGGCGCTGCTTGCTCTGTCTGCTCTGCTCACCGTGCAATCCACGGGTAGTCCTGTGGTATTGACCTCTGAACCGCTGGCGTTGTGGCTGACGCTCCCCGTGCTGGTGGTCTACCCCATACTGTTTGCCTGGCTCAGCCACCGCACGGCGATCCGTCTGGCAGAGCATAAGCGTCGGCTTGAGCTGATGAGTACCCGCGACGGAATGACCGGCGTATTCAATCGCCGTCACTGGGAAACGCTGCTGCGTAACGAATTTGAGGCCTGCCGTCGAAGCCATCGACAGGCGACGATACTGCTCATCGATATCGATCACTTCAAGACGATCAACGACACCTGGGGGCATGACGTGGGGGATGAAGCGATTGTCGCCATCACGCGCCAGCTTCAGCTGACCCTGCGCTCAGGCGATTATATTGGCCGTTTTGGCGGGGATGAGTTCGCGGTGATCATGTCCGGCACGCCTGCCGACAGCGCGATTGCAGCGATGTCGCGCGTCCACGAACGGCTGGTCAACATGCCGCTGCACGGAGCACCTATGGCGAGGTTGTGTATCAGCGTTGGGGTTGCCCCCTGGGGGGCGCAGTTCACCCACTATCGTGAATGGCTAAAGGCGGCGGACGTGGCCCTCTATAAAGCCAAAAATGCCGGACGGGGCCGCACCGAAGTGGCCGCCTGACGCCCGGCGTAGCGCATCAGGACTTACTGAGCTTCTCTGATTTTTCCATGCATTTTTCCATCGCCTCGATCACGGCGGAGCGGAACCCGCGATCTTCCAGCACGCGCACGGCTTCAATGGTTGTGCCCCCCGGTGAGCACACCATATCTTTCAGTTCGCCCGGATGTTTACCCGTTTCCAGCACCATTTTGGCCGAACCCATCACCGCCTGCGCTGCAAATTTGTAGGCCTGCGCGCGCGGCATTCCACCCAGTACGGCGGCATCGGCCATGGCTTCGATAAACATAAAGACATACGCCGGGGCAGAGCCGCTCACGCCGACTACCGGGTGGATCATCGGTTCGGCAATCACTTCCGCTTCGCCGAAGCAGCGGAAAATATTCAGTACATCCGCCACGTCTTCAGATGTGACCAGCGCGTTCGGGGTAACGGATGTCATACCGGCATTCACCAGCGACGGGGTGTTTGGCATGGCGCGAACAATCTTACGGTCGTGGCCCAGCGCGCGGGCGAGCTGATCGAGGGTCACGCCTGCGGCAATCGATACCACCAGGGTCTCTTTGTTAAGGCTGGAGGTGATCTCGCTCAGGACTTTAATCATGATATTCGGCTTAACGGCGCCAAAGACAATATCCGCCACCTGAGCCACGTCCTGTGCGCTTTCGGCAGCGTTGACACCATACTCATCACGCAGCGCCGCGACTTTATCCGGGGATGGGGTATAGACCCAAATCTGCCCCGGCAGCACCTGCCCGCTGGCAATCAGTCCGCCGAGGATAGCTTTGCCCATATTTCCGCAGCCGATAAACCCGATTTTCTTATCCATCACGTCTCTCCGTTATTATGCGTTGTTATCTCTCATTGATAGCTTAACAACGAAATGCAGGCGACAATAGTCACCAGAATCATAATGGGGAGAGACTATGGCGATTTGGGTTGATGCGGACGCGTGTCCGAATGTCATCAAAGAGATTTTATTTCGTGCTGCCGAGCGCGTGCAGATGCCGCTGACGCTGGTGGCGAACCAGAATATCCGCGTGCCGCCCTCCAGATACATCCGTTCTCTGCGCGTTCCGTCCGGGTTTGACGTGGCGGATAACGAGATAGTACGCCTGTGTGACGCAGGAGATCTGGTGATCACCGCGGATATCCCGCTGGCTGCCGATGTACTGGCGAAAGGGGCGGCGGCGCTGAACCCGCGCGGAGAACGCTATTCGCCGGCAACGATCCGGGAGAAGCTCACCATGCGTGATTTTATGGATACGCTTCGTTCCAGCGGCGTGCAAACCGGTGGGCCGGACAGCATGTCGCAGCGCGATCGCCAGCAGTTTGCCGCCGAGCTGGATAAATGGCTGCTGGAAGTGAAGCGCCGCCCGGCGTAGCCCACCTCCGGGCGGTTTTGTGGTACAGTGTGGCTTCCACAGGCTTGTCATTCCGTACCGCTTTGCAGTAAAGTTAGCGCAACATCTACTGCAATCATTTCTTTACAGCCTTCAGTTATCCGGCAGCAAGGGGAACACCTGGTTATGAACCCACCCATCTTTTTAGTTGGCCCTCGCGGCTGTGGGAAAACCACCGTTGGTCTGGAGCTGGCGCGTCTGTGCCAGAGTCAGTTTGTCGATACTGACCACTGGCTCCAGGAGAATGCCGGTAAGACCATCGCCGATATCGTTGAAGATGAGGGTTGGGAGAGCTTTCGTGCGCGTGAAACAGCCACGCTGGAAGCGGTGACCGCGCCGTCAACCGTGATCGCGACCGGTGGGGGCATTATTCTGGCGCCGTATAACCGCCAGTTTATGCGCGAAAAGGGTGTCGTGATCTACCTCTGTGCCCCGGTTTCTACGCTGGTGGGGCGGCTGGAGGCGTTTCCGGAAGAGGGACAGCGCCCGGCGCTGACCGCGAAACCGCTGAGTGAAGAGGTCAGCGACGTCCTCGCCGAACGCGATGCACTGTACCGCGAGGCGGCACACCACGTTGTGGATGCGTCAGCGTCACCCGAGAAAGTTGCGATTCAGATTATTACCGCCCTGCGTTTGGCTTGCGCCAGCTAACAGCCGTCTATACTCATAGCTCAGACATAAAAAAAGGATGAGCTATGCCAACCAGACCTCCCTATCCGCGTGAAGCCCGCATCGTTACCGTTGAAAAAGGTAACGGCGATCAGACCGTAACCTGGTACCAGCTGCGTGCCGATCACCCTAAACCTGATTCGCTGATCAGCGAACATGAAACCGAACAGGAAGCGCTGGATGCGAAACGGCGCTATGAGGATCCTGAGAAGTCCTGACAGGAATCCGAATTCGTTACAACCGTGCCTGAATCACACTTTTAACATATCGCTGATGTTAAGCAGCAGTTAATATTTAGTTATTACAGGTGGATTCGGAAAGGCCAGTCGATCTTTACATTACGGTGTAGAGATCCCCTGCTACCCTTGGTGCTGTTTTGTTGAAAAAATGAACAGTGCAGCGTAGTGAGCCTGTACCTGTGTGGCAGTTGTGGTAGTAACGGAAGGCGATCAAAATGAAGGCGACGTTGGCGATCCTCACGATTGGTGTGGTGCCTGTAAGCGAAGTATTACCGCTCTTAACCGAGCATGTCTCTGAACAACAAATTACGCATCTCAGTCTGTTAGGGAAGCTGAGTCGGGAAGAGGTCATGGAAGACTACGCGGTCGGAGAGGGGGAAGATCCCCTGGCAACGTTACTCAGTGACGGTAAACTGGCGCATGTGTCGCGCCAGAAAATCGAACGCGCGCTACAGGGCGTGATCGAAGTGCTCGACAATCAGGACTATGACGTTATTTTGCTGATGAGCACGGCACCCGTTAAAGGGCTCAGCGCGCGTAATGCCATTCTGCTCGAACCGATGCGGATTATCCCCCCGCTGGTGGCCTCAATTGTTGATGGTCATCAGGTTGGGGTCATCGTTCCCGTTGAGGAACTGCTGGATAACCAGACGGTGAAGTGGGCCGCGCTGGAGCACACCCCGCTGTACGCACTGGCAAACCCGTTCTGGGACAGCGAAGCGAAGCTGATTGCGGCCGGGCAGGAGTTGATCGACAGAGGGGCGGATGTCCTGATGCTCGACTGCCTGGGCTTCCATCAGCGGCATCGTGATTTACTGCAAAAGGCGCTGGATGTTCCGGTGCTGCTCTCTAACGTCCTGATGGCGCGCCTGGCGTCAGAATTACTGGTGTAATGATTTTGCGTGACAGGTCATGAGCATGGCCCCTATAGTGGATTTTTCTCTATAAATATAAGGGCCAGTTCATGCTTCAAAGTAACGAATACTTTTCCGGTAAAGTGAAATCCATTGGTTTTACCAGCAGCAGCACTGGCCGCGCCAGTGTCGGCGTAATGGCGGAAGGGGAATACACCTTTGGCACCGCAGAAGCGGAAGAGATGACGGTGGTCAGCGGCGCGCTGAACGTCCTGCTGCCGGGTGAAACGGAGTGGAAAGTCTATAGTGCCGGGCAGGTCTTCAACGTGCCGGGCCACAGCGAGTTCCATTTGCAGGTTGCAGAGCCAACCTCTTATCTGTGCCGCTATCTGAAATAAAAGCATGCCGGGTGGCGCATTCGCTTACCCGGCCTACGTTTTGCCTGTCAGCGCTGCGCTTCGCCGCCGAGACCTTCCACCAGGTTCTGAATCAGCGCCGCCAGCTCGCCGGTCATCAGGATAAAGTCTGCGTCAAAGCGCTGAGCATAATCTTCGCGGTCGATATCTTCGTTCTGATCGCGCAGTTCATCGCAGAACTTAAGGCGCTTCACGGAGCCGTCATCACACATCACAAACTGAATGCGCTGCTGCCAGTCGAGTGCCAGTTTGGTCACCACTTTGCCCGCTTCAATGTGCACGGCGATTTCGTCGCTCACCAGATCCTGTTTCTTCGCGCGGATCACGCCGCCATCTTCCAGCAGCGCTTTCAGCTCTGCTTCATCAAGGATCTGGAAGCCCTGCGCGGCAGTCCCGCTGCGCACCCACTCGGTCAGGGTCAGCTCAATCGGCGTTTCCAGCGCCAGCGGTACCACCGGTAATGAGCCAAGGCTCTTACGCAGCAGCGCCAGCGTATCTTCCGCTTTTTTGGCGCTGGCGCAGTCCACCATGATCAGCCCGTTCACGGTGTCGATCCACATCATGGTCTGGCTAAAGCGGCTAAAAGCGCGCGGCAGCAGCGAGTGCAGCACTTCATCCTTAAGCGAATCTTTTTCGGTTTTTTTAAGCTTACGGCCCTGTTCAGCTTCCAGCTTGAAGATCTTCGCTTCGAGCGCCTGCTTAACCACGGGCGTCGGCAGGATCTTCTCTTCTTTACGGGCGCAAACGATGATTTGCCCCGTGCTGCTGGCGTGGGTCAGCGCATCGCTTTGAGAACCCATTGGCGGAACCCAGCCGGTTTTTGCCATATCCTGGCTACCGCAAGGGGTAAAGGAGTAAGCGGCTAACTGTTTTTCCATCTCTTCTGCACGCAGCGAAACGTCGCGGCTGAGACGGTAAACCATCAAATTTTTGAACCACAGCATGATAATTTCCACGGCCTTGTCGTTAAATCAGCGGGCATGATAACGAATTGTCGCATCGCTTGCATTGCTAATCGGGAAGCGGGCTTCTACTCTGTTGATAATCAAAATAATGAGGAGTGTCTTGTGCGTATTGGGATTGATTTGGGCGGCACCAAAACAGAAGTTATTGCGCTGAGCGAGCAGGGGGTGCAACTGTTTCGCCACCGTCTGCCTACGCCGCGCGATGATTATCACCAGACCATAGAGACGATTGCCCGCCTGGTCGATATGGCAGAGCAGGCAACGGGCGAGACGGGCACGGTCGGGATGGGGATCCCCGGCTCCATTTCGCCGTATACCGGCGTGGTGAAAAACGCCAACTCCACCTGGCTCAACGGTCAGCCGTTTGATAAAGACTTAAGCCAACGCCTGAACCGGGAGGTGCGTCTGGCGAATGATGCCAACTGCCTGGCGGTGTCTGAGGCCGTGGATGGCGCAGCGGCTGGCGCGCAGACCGTATTTGCGGTCATTATCGGCACCGGCTGCGGGGCGGGCGTGGCCTTCGGTGGGCGCTCGCATATTGGCAGCAACGGCACCGCGGGCGAGTGGGGACACAATCCGTTGCCGTGGATGGACGAAGATGAACTCAAATACCGCGCCGAAGTACCGTGCTACTGTGGCAAGCAGGGCTGTATTGAGACCTTTATTTCCGGCACGGGGTTTGCCACCGATTATCATCGTCTGAGCGGTCAGCCGCTGAAAGGTAACGAGATTATGCGTCTGGTTGAGGAGCAGGATCCGGTGGCTGAACTGGCGCTCAGCCGCTACGAAATGCGGCTGGCTAAGTCACTGGCGCATGTGATCAATATTCTTGATCCCGACGTGATTGTACTGGGCGGCGGCATGAGCAACGTCGACCGGCTGTACGCCACGGTGCCAACGCTGGTGAAACAGTGGGTATTTGGCGGCGAGTGCGAAACGCCGATCCGCAAAGCCGTCCACGGAGATTCCAGCGGAGTGCGCGGCGCGGCGTGGCTCTGGCCGGAATAAACGCAAAACCGTTTTTGATGTTTGTGCCCTCTCCCCGTGGGAGAGGGCCAGGGTGAGGGCACCAGAGCGCATCATCCCCCCATTTACTGCACCGCAAACTCCCTGTCCAGCCTGCTATATCCCAGCCCGTTGATCTTCTTCACTTTGATCTGCACCGGAATGCGCTCTTTCATTGCCTCTACGTGGCTGATCACGCCGATAGTTTTCCCGGTGGCGTTCAGCGCGTCGAGCGCATCCAGCGCGGTGTCCAGCGTTTCGCTGTCGAGCGTGCCGAATCCTTCATCCAGGAACAGCGAGTCAATGCGCGTTTTGTGACTGACCAGATCGGAAAGCGCTAAAGCCAGCGCCAGACTGACCAGGAAACTCTCCCCGCCGGAAAGGGTACGGGTATCGCGTACCGCATCGGCCTGCCAGGTATCGACCACTTCCAGCTCCAGCGCGTCGCTGGCTTTACGCTGAAGCAGATAGCGGCCATGCAGACGGTTGAGCTGCTGGTTGGCAAGCCACACCAGATTATCCAGCGTCAGCCCCTGGGCGAATTTACGGAATTTATCGCCGGTGCTGGAGCCTATCAGCGCATTGAGATAGCCCCAGTCGTCGGCCTGACGCGCCGCCTCCTCAATCTGCTGCATAAGCGCCTGCTGGTGCAGACGGTTATCGGCGTCCTGTTTGAGCTGCTGGCGGATCTCCCCCTGATGCGTGGTGTTGTCCCGAAGCTGTTGCGCCAGCTGGTGTAACTGCGCCTGAAGCGTTGCGGCATCGGTTTCCAGCCCCTCGGGGCGCTGTGCCTGATGCGCCTGAAGCTGCATGCTTGCCTGCACCGAAAGCGCCGTGGCCTGCTGGAGCTGGTTCTCCAGCGTCTGCTTTTGTTGTTCAAGCTGGCGGATCGACGTTTCATCCAGCAGGGCGGAGAGAAATGCTTCCCGATCGGCAAAGCAGCTCGCGGTCAGCGCGGCGTTGAACTGAGCCTGTGATTGCTGGAGCCGTTCACGCTCAAGCGTCTCCTGTTGCTGTAGGGTGGTGAGCTGACTTTGCAGCGACACGCATTCGTCGTGGATGCCGCGCCAGTTCTCAGGGATAACCGCGTCGGCTTCTGCATCATTGGTAACCGGCAGCGTCTCCAGAATGGGCATCAGGGCGTTAATACCTTCCTGAATCGTACCGTGCTGGGCCTGTTTTTCCTGCCACAGGGTATATTCGCTTTCGCGCGCGCTCAGCCAGGCGCTTTCAGCCCCTTCATCGGGCACGCTAAGCGACAGCGATTGTAACGAGGCCGCCAGCGCCTGACGCGTCGCCGTCAGCTGCTGCTGGTACTGGCGCGCCTGACCTTCCTGTTCATTGAGCTGGTTTTGCAGCGTCAGACGCTGGCTGAGCTGATACAGCTGGCGTTCATACTGTTCCTGTTCGCTCATCCAGGGGGCAATATCATCCTGAATATTCAGCGCTATGTTCAGGGAGGTGCAGACCTCCAGCCACTCTTTAGTGAGTGCTTGCTCTTCCTCAGAGAGAGCCTGTGCTTCCTCTGTCTCGCGCTGGATCTGCTGGGTCAGCGCATTCACCTGCGCGAGCACCAGCAATCCTTCCTCTTTTAGCGCAGCAACCTCTTTCTCCAGCGCGTCGCGGCGGCGCTGATTGTCAGTCAGTACAAGCGCCTGATACTGCACAACTGCCGGATGTTCGCGTGAACCGCAGAGCGGGCAAGGCTTACCCGCTTCGAGCTGTGCACGATAGTTCTCAAGATCCTTGATTGTCGCCTCACGCTCACAGAGCGCTTTCAGGTCGGCATAGTGCTGATTTTTCTCTTTGAACTGCTGACGCCGCAGGATCAGCGTTTCATTGAGCTTAGCCTGCTCAGCCTGTGCTTTCTGCACGCTTTCCGCATTCTGGCGCAGCCGTTTTTGCAGCGGCTGAAAGCGAGCGTGAAGCGCTGTCAGACGCTGGCGGAGCGCCCGCGATTGTGCCTGTTGCTCCATTGCCGTCGCGAGATCCTCAGCCGTCAGCATCAGCGTACTCTCCGGCATCTCAGCCAGCTTCTGACGAAGCTCAGCCATGCGCGCTGCCTGGGCAACAAGCTGATTTTTATCGCGATTCAGCTGCGTAAAATGCGCCCGCCAGCCGGCAATTTCCTGCCCCCACTGACGGAAACGATCGTGTTCGGTCAGCCACTGCGTCAGTACCGTGTGCTCTGCCTGCAACTGTTCACGGTTGCGCAGCGCACCGTTACGGATACGCGAGCGCTGCGCCGCTCTGTCGAGTAAGCGAGTATTTACTTCAACAATTCGCTCTGTTGTCTGTGCCAGGCGGGTGGTCTGCTCCTGCTGATACTCCCATAGCGGACGTAGCTGGGCGGCGGGCTGCGCCAGCTTGAGCTTCGCCAGTTGGGGCGCGGCGTCCGTCAGAGCCTGTTGCGCCTGCTGCTGCGAAGCGGCTGCGCGCTGCTGCTCACGTATCAGTTCGTCGTTACGCGTAAGCCACTGAAAATCTTTCTGTTGGCTCTGCTGCTGTGCCAGCAGGACTTTTTCTTCGTCAGTAAGTGCCTGCAAACTTTGCTGCAAGTGCTGCTGCTGTTCCTCGCTCAGCAGCACAACCCCTGCGGCCTGCGCTTCGCACATCTCCAGCGCGTTACGTGCCGCTTTGTGTTTTTCAAAAACCATGGCGGAAATCTGGCCGTAAATTTCCGTGCCGGTCAGTTCCTCCAGCAGTTCAGCGCGATCGCTCGGTTTGGCATTCAGGAAGGCGGCAAACTGCCCCTGAGAGAGCAGCATCGAGCGGGTAAAGCGACCATAGTCCAGCCCGGTAAGCGCGGCGGTTTGTTCCAGCTTATCCGTGACTTTGTCGGCCAGAATTTTGCCGTCTTCGCAGCGGGCCAGTTCTACGCGCGGTGCCTGTAAGTTCCCGTCCGGTTGGTTGCGGGCGCGGTTCTGGCTCCAGAAAGCGCGATAAGCAACGCCTTTGACCTCAAATTCTACTTCCGCCAGGCATTCGGCGGTATCGCGCGTCATCAGGTCGTTTTGTGCCTGAGAGACCTTATTAAGACGCGGCGTTTCGTGGTAAAGCGCCAGGCAGATGGCATCCAGCAGCGTGGTTTTACCCGCGCCGGTTGCGCCGGTGATGGCAAACAGTCCGTTGCTGGCGAACGGCTCCGCGGTGAAATCAATTTTCCACTCACCCTTTAGCGAATTCAGATTTTTCAGGCGCAGGCTCAGAATTTTCATGCGTTTTCGTCCTCGTCATGGAGGGAATGCAGGGTCTGGGCAAACAGCTCGTTAAGCCTGGTGCGTCTGGCCTCGTCCACCTCTTCATGCGCAAGCCGCCGCGCGAACACCTCTTCAACCCGAAGTTCGCTAAGCGTTTCACGCTGGGCGTTGAGCAGTATTTTCTCGCGCTGCTCGCGGCTGCGGCGTACCAGCAGCACCTCCACGGGAAGGTCTTCCGTCAGCGTCTGTATTTTACGCTGCATATCGTACAGGTAGTCGTCGGTGGTGATTTCGATATCGAGCCAGACGGGGGGATTAAGCGCTGCGCCGCGCCACTGCTCAAGCTGAGCGGTAATGGCGGCCAGATCGCCTTTCAGCACCGCCAGCGGCTGGGTGACCGGCACCTCAAGCGTCTCAACGGCGCTAAGTTTGCCTCCGGTGAAGCTCACCAGATGCACGGATTTGGCTTTGCCCGTTTCGTCAAAACTGAGCGAAATGGGCGAGCCGCAGTAGCGGATATGCTCGCAGCCGCCGATGATCTGCGCCCGGTGAATATGCCCGAGGGCAATGTAGTCGGCGGGGGGGAAGTTTTGCGCCGGAAACGCGTCCAGCGTACCGATATAGATCTCGCGCACCGCATCACTCTTACTGGCTCCGACGGTGGTGAGGTGTCCGGTGGCAATGATCGGAATGGCCTGATCGCCGCGCAGGGCGCAGGCTTCCGTATGTTGCTGGTGATAATAGCGGGTGATGGCCTGCAACAGATGCTGCTGTTTTTCGCTGCCGGACAGACCTGCCTGGCTTTGCACGATATCGCGCGGGCGTAAAAACGGAATTGGGCACAGCACTGCGCCCGGCGTGCCGTCGCGTTTTTTCAGGATCTGCGGCGCGTGTCCGGCGCTGGCCACCACGGTGGTATTGAGGAACGCCAGAATATCGCGGGATTCATTCAGCGTCGCCACCGAGTCATGGTTTCCGGCGACAATCACCAGGTGACAACCGGTTTGCTGGAGGTTGACCACAAAACGGTTGTACAGCTCACGCGCATAGCTCGGCGGCGATCCGGTATCAAAAATGTCGCCCGCCACAATAATCGCGTCCACCTCGTGAGCCTGAGCCGTCTCCAGCAGCCAGTTCAGGAACGCTTCATGTTCCGCGGCGCGGCTTTTGCTGTAAAAATTTTGACCCAGGTGCCAGTCTGAGGTGTGAAGTATGCGCATAAAAGATCCGTGGCAATAATAAGAAAGCAGGATTATAAACGTTCGGGGAACGGAAAATAACCGCTGTAATAAAACAACAGTTTGCTATTTATAGTGGTAATGTTTTTCATAAATCTGTCATAAATCTGACGCATAATGACGCCGCATTACAGACTTGTAACTTAAATACGATAAGACAGGGCAAAGTATGGCGAGACGTATTCTGGTCGTAGAAGATGAAGCTCCGATCCGTGAAATGGTGTGCTTCGTGCTTGAACAAAATGGCTTCCAGCCGGTTGAAGCGGAAGATTATGACAGCGCGGTGAACCAGCTGAATGAACCCTGGCCCGATCTGATCCTGCTGGACTGGATGCTGCCTGGCGGTTCCGGATTGCAGTTTATCAAGCATATCAAACGCGAGGCGATGACCCGCGATATCCCGGTGGTAATGCTGACGGCGCGCGGCGAGGAAGAGGATCGCGTGCGCGGTCTGGAAACCGGCGCGGACGATTACATCACTAAACCGTTCTCCCCGAAAGAGCTGGTGGCGCGTATCAAAGCCGTGATGCGCCGTATTTCACCGATGGCGGTGGAAGAGGTGATTGAGATGCAGGGGCTGAGCCTGGATCCTACCTCACACCGGGTCATGACCGGTGAAAATCCCCTCGATATGGGACCGACCGAATTTAAACTCCTGCACTTCTTTATGACCCACCCGGAGCGCGTTTACAGCCGCGAACAGTTGCTGAATAACGTCTGGGGAACTAACGTCTATGTCGAAGACCGAACGGTTGACGTCCATATTCGCCGCCTGCGTAAAGCACTGGAACTGAGCGGCCACGATCGCATGGTACAGACGGTCCGCGGCACGGGTTATCGTTTCTCGACCCGTTTCTGAACAATGACAGGAGTGTGACGCGTGCTGGAACGTCTGTCATGGAAAAGGCTCGTCTTTGAACTGATCTTATGTTGTATTCCGGCCCTCATTCTGGGGGCTATCTTTGGCTATCTGCCGTGGTTCTTACTGGTGGCCGTGACGGGATTGCTCGTCTGGCATTTCTGGAATTTACTGCGTCTCTCCTGGTGGCTGTGGGTCGACAGAAGTATGACACCCCCGCCGGGAAGCGGGAGCTGGGAACCGCTACTCTACGGCCTGCACCAGATGCAGATGCGTAACAAAAAGCGCCGTCGTGAGCTGGGAAGCCTGATCAAACGCTTTCGTAGCGGTGCGGAGTCGCTGCCGGACGCGGTGATCCTGACGACAGAAGAAGGGACAATCTTCTGGTGTAATGGCCTCGCGCAACAGCTGCTGGGCCTGCGCTGGCCGGATGATAATGGTCAGAACATCCTGAACCTTCTGCGTTATCCCGAGTTCACGCTGTATCTGAAAAAGCGGGATTTTTCGCGCCCGCACAATCTGAAGCTCAATAACGGTCGCCATCTGGAAATCCGCGTGATGCCCTACAGCGATCGGCAGTGGCTGATGGTAGCGCGGGACGTTACCCAGATGCACCAGCTTGAGGGCGCGAGACGTAACTTCTTTGCCAACGTCAGCCACGAGCTGCGTACGCCGTTGACGGTGCTTCAGGGCTACCTGGAGATGATGCAGGAGCAAACGCTTGAGGGGGCGCCGCGTGAGAAAGCACTGCATACCATGCGGGAGCAGACGTTCCGCATGGAAGGGCTGGTCAAACAGCTGCTGACGCTTTCAAAGATTGAGGCTGCCCCGTCGCTGGCGCTAAACGACATCATTGATGTGCCGATGATGTTGCGGGTGGTGGAGCGCGAAGCCCAAACGCTGAGTCATAATCAGCACACCCTGAGTTTTGACGTTGATAACACGCTGAAAGTGCTCGGCAGTGAAGATGAGCTGCGAAGCGCTATCTCAAACCTGGTCTATAACGCCGTGAATCATACCCCGAAAGGGACGCATATCGCGGTGTGCTGGCAGCATACCCCGGCGGGCGCTGAGTTTAGCGTCGAGGACAACGGGCCGGGGATTGGGCCCGAGCACCTCCCGCGTCTCACCGAACGATTCTACCGGGTGGATAAGGCGCGCTCGCGGCAGACCGGCGGGAGCGGACTGGGACTGGCAATTGTGAAGCATGCCGTCAGCCACCACGAAAGCCGGCTCAATATCGAAAGCACCCTGGGTAAGGGCACGCGCTTTAGCTTCGTGATTCCGGAACGATTAATTGCCAAAAAAAGCGCCTGACGGCAGATGTGTCAGGCTACCTTTCCACGGGCCAGCGATTGCTGGCCCGTTTGCTTTGCAGTCAAGCGAAACGCGGATGAATATTATACGGCTGGTGCTTTTTTGTTCGCATGATTAGCCATGAGTTTTTCTTATACATGGCATATTATTTTGGTCTGAATTTTCATGCTGGCATATTGTTCTGGTTTTACGATCCCTTCTTGCCTTTAAACGTTATAAGCGTTTAAATTGCCCCCCATATACTGTCAGACCGACTGTATTTGCGTGGTAAATCGAAAAACTATTCTTCGCCACACCAGGACGGGAGCATATCCCGCTGAAATTGAGCAAATTTTCCGCTGTATCGTCCCGTGAGGGATGGCGAAAATCTCAACGTATTCAACACCACATCCACAGGCAGTAAGGTTTTATGACCCATCACTTGAAATCGCGTGACATTATCGCGCTGGGCTTTATGACATTTGCGCTGTTCGTTGGCGCAGGTAACATCATTTTTCCTCCAATGGTTGGCTTACAGGCGGGTGAACACGTCTGGACGGCTGCGTTTGGCTTCCTGCTTACTGCCGTGGGCCTGCCGGTACTGACCGTTATCGCGCTGGCGAAAGTCGGTGGCGGTGTGGACAGTCTCAGCACCCCGATTGGCAAAGTGGCTGGCGTTCTGCTGGCAACCGTCTGCTATCTGGCCGTTGGCCCGCTGTTCGCGACCCCACGTACGGCGACCGTCTCCTTTGAAGTGGGTATCGCCCCGCTGACCGGTGACGGCGCGATGCCGCTGTTTATTTACAGCCTCATTTACTTCGCCATCGTGATTCTGGTTTCTCTCTATCCCGGCAAACTGCTGGATACCGTGGGTAACTTCCTGGCTCCGCTGAAAATTGTGGCGCTGATCGTGCTGGCGGTTGCGGCCATCGTCTGGCCTGCGGGGCCCATCAGCTCCGCGATGGACGCTTATCAGAACGCGGCGTTCTCAAACGGTTTCGTGAACGGCTATCTGACAATGGATACGCTCGGTGCGATGGTGTTTGGTATTGTTATCGTTAACGCCGCGCGTTCCCGCGGGGTGACCGAAGCGCGCCTGCTGACTCGCTACACCATCTGGGCTGGCCTGATGGCCGGTGTCGGCCTGACGCTGCTATATCTGGCGCTGTTCCGTCTGGGTTCAGATAGCGCAACGCTGGTCGATCAGAGCGCAAACGGCGCGGCGATCCTGCATGCTTACGTGCAGCATACCTTTGGTGGTGCAGGCAGCATGCTGCTGGCGGCGCTGATTTTCCTGGCCTGTCTGGTGACGGCGGTGGGTCTGACCTGCGCCTGCGCGGAGTTCTTCGCTCAGTATCTGCCGCTCTCTTACCGCACGCTGGTGTTTATTCTTGGCATCTTCTCCATGGCGGTGTCAAACCTCGGTCTGAGCCACCTGATTCAGGTGTCAATTCCGGTGCTGACGGCGATCTATCCGCCATGTATCGTGCTGGTGGTGCTGAGCTTCACCCGCCCGTGGTGGCATAACTCGACGCGAATTATTGCGCCGGCCATGTTTATCAGCCTGATTTTTGGTATCCTAGACGGGATCAAAGCATCAGCATTTGCAGAAATCCTGCCAGCCTGGACACAGCGTCTGCCGCTGTCCGAGCAGGGCCTGGCCTGGCTGATGCCTTCCGTTGTAGCGCTGGTTCTGGCGATTATCTGGGACCGTGCGGCAGGGCGTCAGGTGACATCCAACGCCCATTAATCAACGGCAACAAATTGTTTAACCACGGGGCTTAAGGCCCCGTGGTTTTTTGTTTTTTTCGTGTTGAATGGCAAGATTTTAATGGAAAGCACTAACAAACTTAAACGTGGATTGAGCACCCGCCACATCCGCTTTATGGCGCTGGGCTCGGCTATCGGCACCGGTCTTTTTTATGGCTCGGCAGATGCCATCAAAATGGCCGGTCCAAGCGTTCTGCTGGCCTACATCATCGGCGGCGTGGCGGCCTATATCATCATGCGTGCGCTGGGGGAGATGTCGGTTCACAACCCGTCTGCCAGTTCCTTCTCCCGCTACGCACAAGAAAACTTAGGCCCGCTGGCCGGGTTTATCACCGGCTGGACCTACTGCTTCGAAATCCTGATTGTCGCCATTGCCGATGTGACGGCGTTTGGCATCTATATGGGGGTCTGGTTCCCCGCCGTGCCGCACTGGATCTGGGTCCTGAGCGTGGTGCTGATCATCTGCGCCGTTAACCTGATGAGCGTGAAGGTGTTTGGCGAGCTGGAGTTCTGGTTCTCCTTCTTCAAGGTCGCGACCATTATCATCATGATCCTCGCCGGTTTCGGCATCATCATCTGGGGTATCGGCAACGGTGGGCAGCCAACCGGCATCCATAACCTGTGGAGCAACGGCGGCTTCTTCAGCAACGGCTGGCTCGGGATGGTCATGTCGCTTCAGATGGTCATGTTCGCCTATGGCGGTATTGAGATTATCGGCATCACCGCCGGGGAAGCGAAAGATCCGGAGAAGTCCATTCCGCGCGCCATCAACTCGGTGCCGATGCGTATCCTGGTGTTCTACGTGGGCACGTTGTTTGTGATTATGTCCATCTACCCGTGGAACCAGGTGGGCACCAACGGCAGCCCGTTTGTCCTGACTTTCCAGCATATGGGCATTGCGTTTGCCGCCAGCATTCTCAACTTTGTGGTACTGACCGCCTCGCTGTCGGCCATCAACAGTGACGTGTTCGGCGTGGGTCGTATGCTGCACGGCATGGCGGAGCAGGGCAGTGCGCCGAAGGTGTTTGCCAAAACGTCGCGTCGCGGCACCCCGTGGGTAACGGTGCTGGTCATGACCGTGGCGCTGCTGTTCTCGGTTTACCTGAATTACATCATGCCGGAGAACGTCTTCCTGGTGATTGCGTCACTGGCGACCTTTGCGACGGTGTGGGTGTGGATCATGATCCTGCTGTCGCAGATTGCGTTCCGTCGCCGCCTGTCGCCAGAAGAGGCCAAAGCGCTGAAGTTTAAAGTGCCGGGCGGCGTGCCAACGACCATTGTCGGTCTCATCTTCCTGGTCTTCATCATTGGCCTGATTGGTTATCACCCGGATACCCGTATTTCCCTGTACGTGGGCTTCGCGTGGATCGTCCTGCTGCTGCTGGGCTGGATGTTTAAATGTCGCCGCGATCGTCAGCTGGCGGAAGCACAGTAAGGTAAAAATGCCGGGTGGCGCTGCGCTTACCCGGCCTACACTCCCTTTTGCCCTGGAAAAAATCTCCTCCTCCGTTCTCCTCCCCCAATAATCCCGAACACGATGAGCTATCTTTAATCACCCTGTGGCAAGGTGACGTCAATTTCATCAAAGGGGATTCGTGATGTTAAACGCCTGGCACCTTCCGGTTGCCCCATTTGTTAAGCAAAACAAAGACAACCTTGTGATTACGCTCTGGCTGGCAGGGGACAATCAGCCTGAACGTGTGACCCTGCGCGCCGAAGTGGATAACGAAGAAACGTCGCTGAAAATGCACAAAGTGCGCAGCCAGCCGCAGCCGGGCGTCACGGCGTGGCGGGCAAATATCGATTTGCTCAGCGGGCAGCCGCGTCGCCGCTACGGCTTCAAGCTGCTGTGGAACAACCGGCAGCTGTGGTTTACCCCGCAGGGCTTCAGCCGTTTTCCTCCGGCCCGGCTGGAGCAGTTTGCCGTGGATCACCCGGATAACGGCCCGCAGTGGGTTAACGATCAGGTCTTTTACCAGATTTTCCCGGACCGCTTTGCGCGCAGCGAAAAGCGCACCGCCGATCAGGACAAGGTTTATTACCATCATGCGGTCGGTCACGACATCATTCTGAAAAAATGGGACGAGCCGCTGACCGCCCAGGCGGGGGGATCGATCTTTTACGGCGGCGATCTCGACGGTATCAGCGAAAAACTGCCGTACCTGAAAAAGCTCGGCGTCACGGCGCTGTACCTGAACCCGGTGTTTAAAGCGCCAAGCGTGCACAAATACGATACGCAGGACTACCGCCACGTTGACGAGCAGTTTGGCGGTGACGAGGCGCTGCTGCGGCTGCGGCACAACACGCAAAAAGAGGGTATGCGCCTGATCCTTGATGGCGTGTTCAATCACAGCGGTGATTCTCACGCGTGGTTTGACCGTCATAATCAGTCGATGAGCGGCGCATGCCATAATCCGGACTCACCGCAGCGTGACTGGTACAGTTTTGATGAGAATGGCCGCGCCCTGGACTGGCTGGGCTATCCGAGTCTGCCGAAGCTCGATTTCCAGTCGCCATCGCTGGTGAATGAGATCTACGGCGGCGACGACAGCATCGTGCGCCACTGGCTGAAAGCGCCGTGGAGCATGGACGGCTGGCGGCTGGACGTGGTGCATATGCTGGGTGAAGCAGGCGGGGCGCGGAATAACCTTCAGCATGTCGCCGCCATTACCCGGTCGGCAAAAGCGGTCCGGTCGGAAGCATTCGTCTTCGGGGAGCACTTTGGCGACGCGCGTCAGTGGTTGCAGGCTGATGCAGAAGACGCGGCGATGAACTATCGCGGCTTCACCTTCCCGCTGTGGGGTTTCCTCGCTAACACCGATATCTCTTACGATCCGCAGCATATCGACGCCGAAACCTGCATGGCGTGGATGGAAAACTATCGCGCTGGCCTGTCGCATCAGCAGCAGCTGCGGATGTTTAACCAGCTCGACAGCCATGATACCGCGCGCTTTAAATCATTGCTGGGTAAAGATGTGGCGCGTCTGCCGCTGGCAGTGACCTGGCTCTTTACCTGGCCGGGCGTACCCTGCATCTACTATGGCGATGAAGTGGGGCTGGAGGGGAATAACGATCCGTTCTGCCGTAAAACCTTCCCGTGGGAGAGTGAAAAACAGGATCAGGATCTGCTCAGCCTGTACCAGCGTATGGCGACGCTGCGCAGGCAGAGTCAGGCCCTGCGCTACGGGGGCTGTCAGGTGATGTACGCCCACGATAACGTGGTGGTGTTTGTCCGCGTCTATAACCAGCAGCGTGTGCTGGTGGCGATCAACCGGGGCGAGGCGTGTGAAGTGGTGCTGGAAGATTCACCGCTGCTGGCCGGTAAAACGTGGAAGATCAAAGAGGGTAAAGCGACGTTCCAGGAGAGCGTGCTCACGCTGCCCGCGATTTCCGCTGCGGTCTGGTTCGGCAGCTAAGCGCAGGCAGAATGGTTTTCACCTTTTAAGATGGCGCAAATGCAACGATTTATGTCAATCTTAGCGGATCGTTTACGGTGAAGGTGGAAACATGGACGAGCTTTACATCCTTGGCTGTTTGTTCCTGGTTTTTGCGCTGGTCGTGGCACCCGTGCTCGCGGTGATAGGTTTTAACCGAAGCACGGCGGCGCGGCAGGAGATCGCCCGGCTTCGCCAGCGCATTGAGGCGCTTGAGCAGCGCGGTGTCACTGAGAAAGCGCCGGAGCCGGTGCAGACCGCCGCGCCGGTGGAGACGCCAGCGTCGGTGGCAGAAGCCGTTACCCCACCTGTCGATCCCTGGCGTCCCGAACCGCCCGTCACTGAAGCAGAACCAGCGCTTGTACCGGCGGCAAAACGGCCTTCCGCCTTTGGCGGCATCCTGTCCTCGCTGACGCGCTGGTTTATGCAGGGCAATCCGCTGGCAAAACTGGGGATTGTACTGCTCTTCCTCGGCCTCTCTTTCCTGCTGCGCTATACCGTTGAACATTCACTGTTTCCGATTGAGCTGCGTCTTGCCGCCACGGCGCTGTTTGCCATGGTTCTGCTGGCCGTTGGATGGCGGCTGCGGCACAGGCAGCGGATCTACGCGCTGATCCTCCAGGGCGGGGCGACCGGCGTGCTTTATCTGACCGTCTTTGGCGCATTCCGGCTGTGGCAAATGCTGCCGATGACGCTGGCGTTTGCGCTGCTGGTGGTGATTTGCGCGGCGAGCGTCGGGCTGGCCGTGCTGCAAAAGGCGCTGAGCCTTGCCATGCTGGCGAGCCTCGGCGGATACCTTGCGCCGCTGCTGTTGTCTACCGGAGGCGGCAGCGTTGTGGCGCTGTTCTCCTTCTATCTCATGCTTTCCATCGGCATTCTCGCCATCAGCATCTGGCAGCACTGGCGCGAGCTCAACCTGCTCGGGCTGCTCTTCACGTTTGGCGTTGGCGGGGTATGGGGGCTGAGCGACTACCAGCCTGAAGACTATGCTATCTGTCAGCTGTTCCTGATTGCCAATACGCTTATTTTTGGCGTGTTTAGCGTGGCGCTGTCGCTGCGGGCGCAGGAAAAAGGCAAACAGATTATTGACGGCGCACTGCTGTTTGCTCCGCCGCTGATTGGTTTTGGGATGCAGTATGGCATGACGTCTCACTGGACGTACGGCCCGGCGCTCAGCGCGCTGGGCTATGGTGCGTTTTATCTCTCACTGGCGTTTCTCGCACTGCGACGCTATCCGTCTGTCGGGCGGCCACTGGTTATGGCGGCGCTGGCGATCGGCGGCGGGTTTGCCACGCTTGCCATACCGCTGGCGCTTTCAGCGCGCTGGACGGCGATGGCCTGGGCGCTGGAAGGGTTGGGTATTCTCTGGCTGGGCGTGCAACAGCAGCAGCGGCGCATGAGCTATAGCGGGACGGCGCTGCTGGTGCTGGCGCTCGGCAGCGCGATATGGGCGCAAATGGACGGCGTCACCTCGTTGAGCCTGCTGCTTATTTTCGCAGTGCTCAGTCTTTGCTGGCTGGCTGCGGCCTGGCTGTGGCAGAAAATCGCACAGCCGGGCAGTTGGGCATTGCTGGCCGGTGGGCTGCTGTTCTGGTTAGTGGCGCAGCTGGGCGTGTCGCAGCTGTTCCTGAAGCAGGAGTTATCGGTTCTGGAAGGCGTAATGGCGCTGACGGCGGCGTCGGCCTGGGGATGGCGGCAGGCTGCCGCTCGTCTGGCGTGGCGGGAGCTGGATGCCAGCAAATGGCTGCTGTGGCCGGTGATGCTGCTGATGGTGCTGTATCAGATCTGGCAACAGCAAATCCTGGCGGCCGGCTGGGCAAATCTGGCCTGGGCTATTGCGCTGCCTGCCGCCCTGATGCTGCTGCGGCGCGACGAAGATAAACTTCTGCCGCGCATCTCAATGGGACTGCATCTGTCGCTGGTGTGGATGATTTTACTCGCCATAGCCGCCGAGCTTTACTGGTTTGCCCGCTCCCTGCCGTGGGGCATGGCGGCCTGGGGAAGCGGCATTGCGATGGCTGTTGGCGGTGGGGTGATTATGGCGCTCTCCGCGGCCGTACGGCGTCGCGGGTGGCCGTTCCGGGTATGGCCTGCGCTCTACGCCTGCCTTGCCGCGATCCCTGTGGTTGTGGCGCTGGTGGTATTGCTGGTCGTGACCAATTTGCAGGACGGTGTGGTCTATCAACAGACATGGCTGCCGCTGGTGAACCCGCTTGAGGAAGGGGCGGCGTTCGCGCTGCTGGGGCTGGTGGTGTTTTATCGGGAAGTGGATCGCTACTATCCGGCATCGTTTGCGCAGTCCCGTCCGTGGCCCGCCGTTGTGCTGATGGCCCTGGGTTTCTGGTGGCTTAACGGCGCATTGCTGCGCGCGCTGGCGTGGTACGGCGAGGTGGCCTGGAATTGGGAGTCGTTGTGGCATTCGCGGCTTATCCAGACCACCTTTGCCCTGTTCTGGATGTTGTGCGCGCTGGTGGTCATGATCCGCGCCACCCGTCACGCCTCCCGTCAGCAGTGGCTTGGCGGTGCGGCGCTACTGGCGGTGGTCATGCTCAAACTGATGCTGGTGGACAGCGCGGGCGGTGGCGGCCTGGCGCGCGCCGTCGCGTTTATTGGCGTGGCGATCCTGGTCCTGATTGTGGGCTATTTCTCGCCGCTACCGCCTAAAGCAGGAGAAGAAAAATGAAATGGATGAACGCGGTTGTTTGTACGGCACTGCTGGCCGTGGCCGGTCCGGCATTCTGCGAGGGCGCGCCAGCGGAATCCCCGCGGGATTATGCCTATGGCCTGTCCCTTGATACCTCTGCCTCTTCGCCGTGGTATCGGGTCATGCTGCCGCTGGCGGTTTATCAGCAGAGCACATCGCCCGATCTGCGCGACGTGCGCGTGTTTAATCAGTCGGGCGAGCCGGTACCGTTCAGCCTGGTTACCACGACGCGTCCGCAGCCGGCACCGACCACCACGGCGCTGCGCCTCTTTGCGCTTAACGCCTCGCCGGGCGGAGAAGAGGACAGCGGCGATAAAATTATGCTACGGGCCAGAAACGGCGTGGAAATTGTGCTGGAAGGGCAACACGCAGCGGCTGCCGGACAGCACTATCTGCTGACCCTGCCGGAAAACGCGACGGAGGTTCCGCTCTCTCAGCTCCAGCTTTTCTGGGACACGCCGCAGGGCTCGTGGCAGGGGACGGCATCGGTCTATTACAGCGAGGATCTGAAAAACTGGTATACCCTGCGCGAAGAGATGCCCCTGCTGGACGTGATGAGTGGACAGGATCGCCTGAAGCTCGACCGCATCGATACCGATCTGGTGTTATCGCCTGAGGCGAATCGTTATCTGCTGCTGGTGCTGAACACGGGGCGTTCTGCCCTGACGTTAACCGGCGTCAACGCGATTAACGCGACTGAACAGCCGGAATCTGAGCACATTAGCCTGGCGGGAGAGGGGGAGCGGTTATCCGAAAGCGAAGCCGTGTGGCGCTGGAAACATCCGCAGCCTCTGAGTGCGATCGGCTTCATGCTGAATGGCGACGGTGTTCTCCCGGCAGAAATAGCCTGGCGGGAGGCGGATAAGGATCGGTGGCATACGCTGAAAAAAGAGGTGATCTACCAGCTCGGCGGCAAAACGTCTGAACCTGTTCCGCTCCCTGGCGGACTGGTCGAGGCGGTAAAAATCAAGACCCTCAATGCGCGTTTGCCTGAGAACCTGCCTGGCGTGACCGGGCAACGCGTGCGCTACGATCTGGTGTTTAACGCGCAGGGGAAGGGGCCGTACCTGCTCGCGTGGGGGAACGGGGCTGCGAAACCGGCGAGCGTGGAGACGGATATGCTGATCCCGACCGAACTGCGTAAAACCTACGATCTGGCAGCCCTGCCGATGGCGGATACGCTGGAACCTGTCCCGCTGGGTGGCGAGGCGCGTTTAACCGCGACGTCTGCGGCTGAGCAGGAAAGCAGAATGAAAACGCTGATGGTCTGGGGCGTACTGATTGCGGGGGTGATGGTGCTTGCGGGTATGGCATGGCGCATCTGGCGCGAGGTAAAAAAAGACGGCGCAGCATAAGCCATAAAAAAACCCGCGTATTCGCGGGTTTTTTGGTAAACCGTGCCGATTACAGGCTGGATACGTTCTCGGACAGGTATTTAGCTACGCCGTCTGGGGAAGCCGCCATACCTTCTTTACCTTTTTCCCACTGAGCCGGGCACACTTCACCGTGCTCTTCGTGGAACTGGAGCGCGTCAACCATGCGCAGCATTTCGTCGATGTTACGACCCAGCGGCAGATCGTTCACAACCTGGTGACGAACGATGCCGTTCGCGTCGATCAGGAAAGAACCACGCAGTGCAACGCCAGCGTCCGGATGTTCGATACCGTAAGCCTGCTGGATTTCGCGTTTGATGTCCGCAACCATCGCGTATTTCACCGCACCGATGCCGCCGTTTTCGACAGGGGTGTTACGCCATGCGTTGTGTACAAATTCAGAGTCGAAGGAGACGCCAACCACTTCCACGCCACGCTTCTGGAATTCTTCGTAACGTTTGTCGAACGCGATCAGCTCAGACGGGCAAACGAAAGTGAAGTCCATTGGCCAGAAGAACAGAACGGTCGCTTTACCGTTGGTGTGCTGTTTGAAGTTGAAGTTTTCAACGATTTCACCATTGCCCAGAACGGCGGCAGCTGTAAAATCCGGAGCCGGACGAGTTACCAGAACCATATGATTCTCCTGTAGATACTAAGGTTATTTGGAACGCAACGCGGGCCAGTATAGAGGCAGTACGGGAATAAGACAAAGAGGTGGTAACAATCGTTCCACCAGCTTTTACCTATCAATCGAACCGACTTCACAGTTCTTTATTTTTCGCCTGCGTCATCATACGCGGGTAGAACTGCCAGAAGCGGGTTTCCAGCGCATCATAATGTTCATCCAGGTCATGCCATGAGTCGCGCAGCGCGTCCAGACGCGGTCGACGGCTCGCCATGCCGTTCAGGACGTTCTGAATGAAATCCATCTCGCGGTATCGCTCCAGCCAGCGTTCAGACCAGAGATAGTTATTCAGATTCACAAAGCGCGGCGGGGAGTCCGGCAAAATGATCGACACCTGCGCGTGGGCGTAGCGCACAAACTCAGGCAGCGACATATCAGGCGACAGCCGGGACCAGTGGCGCGACAGGAAATGATCCCACATGACGTCGAGCGTGATCGGCGCCACGCGTCGGGTTTCGGGGCGGAACCAGGCTTTGGCTTCCGTCACTTCCGGCAGGTTATCGGTCAGCACGTCGATGCGGCGGTGCATAAAAATCCCGTCGACAACCTCAGGGGAGTACGCTTCCGCGGGGTTGCCGCGTACAAAATCGGCCAGCAAATTGCCGGAGAGGGAGCTGTCCGCGAGATGAGCGAGATGCATATGAGCGAGAAAATTCATGCGTTTTCGTTGTCCGGTGGCGGCTAGTTGTTGCAGCAAAAGGGTGTGAGCACTAGACTATGCCGCCTGTTTTTAAGTCACGAGTATACGTCATGCGCGTCGCCGATTTCTCCTTTGAACTACCTGAATCCCTGATTGCTCACTACCCCATGCCTGAGCGTAGCAGCTGTCGCTTGCTGTCACTGGACGGGCCAACGGGCGCGCTGACGCACGGTACTTTCACCGATCTGCTCGACAAGCTCAACCCTGGCGATCTGCTGGTCTTTAACAATACCCGCGTGATCCCGGCGCGTCTGTTTGGCCGTAAAGCCAGCGGCGGTAAGATTGAGGTGCTGGTCGAACGTATGCTCGATGATAAACGTATTCTGGCACATATTCGCGCCTCTAAAGCGCCGAAGCCGGGCGCTGAACTGCTGCTGGGGGATGACGAGAGCATCAAAGCGACCATGACCGCGCGTCACGATGCGCTATTTGAAGTGGAATTCAACGACGAGCGCACGGTGCTCGATATCCTCAACGCCATCGGCCACATGCCGCTGCCGCCGTATATTGAGCGCCCGGACGAAGAGGCCGACCGCGAGCTGTATCAGACCGTCTACAGCCAGAAGCCTGGCGCGGTGGCGGCGCCAACGGCGGGCCTGCACTTTGATGAACCGCTGCTGGAAAAGCTGCGCGCGAAAGGCATTGAGATGGCGTTCGTGACGCTGCACGTCGGCGCGGGGACCTTCCAGCCGGTGCGCGTGGACAGCATCGAAGACCACATCATGCACTCTGAGTATGCCGAAGTGCCACAGGAGGTTGTGGATGCGGTGCTGGCGGCGAAAGCGCGCGGTAATCGCGTCGTGGCCGTCGGTACAACGTCGGTACGTTCCCTTGAGAGCGCTGCGCAGGCCGCGAAAAGCGAGCTGATTGAGCCGTTCTTTGGCGATACGCAGATCTTTATCTACCCGGGCTATCAGTACAAAGTCATTGATGCGCTGGTGACCAACTTCCATCTGCCTGAATCGACGTTGATTATGCTGGTTTCCGCGTTTGCGGGGTATCAGCATACGATGAACGCCTACAAGTCTGCGGTAGAACAAAAATATCGCTTTTTTAGCTACGGTGACGCGATGTTTATCACGTACAATCCGCAGGCTTTGAATGAGCGTGTCGGGGAATAAGTCCGCGGCACCGTATTACAACGTTGGACTGTTTTTCTGACGTCGGAGAAAAAATGAAATTTGAACTCGATACCACCGATGGCCGCGCGCGTCGCGGTCGTCTGGTGTTTGATCGCGGCGTGGTAGAAACCCCCGCGTTTATGCCTGTGGGCACGTACGGCACCGTAAAAGGAATGACGCCGGAAGAAGTTGAAGCCACTGGCGCACAGATTATCCTCGGCAACACCTTCCACCTGTGGCTGCGTCCGGGCCAGGAGATTATGAAGCTCCACGGCGACCTGCACGATTTCATGCAGTGGAAAGGCCCGATCCTCACCGACTCCGGCGGTTTCCAGGTCTTCAGCCTGGGCGATATCCGTAAGATTACTGAGCAGGGCGTACACTTCCGTAACCCGATCAACGGCGATCCAATCTTCCTCGATCCGGAAAAATCCATGGAGATTCAGTACGATCTCGGCTCCGATATCGTAATGATCTTCGACGAATGTACGCCATACCCGGCGGACTGGGACTACGCCAAGCGTTCTATGGAGATGTCCCTGCGTTGGGCGAAGCGTAGCCGCGACCGTTTTGACGCCCTGCAAAACAAAAATGCGCTGTTCGGCATTATCCAGGGCAGCGTTTACGAAGATTTACGCGATATCTCGGTTAAAGGTCTGGTAGAGATAGGCTTTGATGGCTACGCTGTCGGCGGTTTGGCTGTGGGTGAGCCGAAGGAAGATATGCACCGCATTCTGGAGCATGTCTGCCCGCAAATCCCGGCGGATAAACCACGATACCTGATGGGTGTGGGTAAACCAGAAGATCTGGTGGAAGGCGTACGTCGCGGCATTGATATGTTCGACTGCGTTATGCCAACCCGAAACGCGCGTAACGGTCATCTGTTCGTTACCGATGGCGTGGTGAAAATCCGTAACGCGAAGCATAAGAGTGACACCAGCCCGCTCGATTCCGAGTGCGATTGCTATACCTGTCGCAATTATTCTCGCGCGTATCTGCATCATCTCGATCGTTGCAACGAGATTTTGGGGGCGCGTCTCAATACCATTCATAATCTTCGTTATTATCAGCGCTTAATGGCTGGTTTACGTAAGGCTATCGAAGAGGGTAAATTAGAGAGCTTCGTGACCGATTTCTACCAACGTCAGGGGCGGGATGTTCCACCGTTGAACGTTGATTAATTTTAATAATGAGGGAATTTGAATGAGCTTTTTTATTTCTGATGCGGTAGCAGCAACGGGTGCACCAGCGCAGGGCAGCCCGATGTCTCTGATTCTGATGCTGGTTGTGTTCGGTCTGATCTTCTACTTCATGATCCTGCGTCCACAGCAGAAGCGTACTAAAGAGCACAAAAACCTGATGAACTCCATCGCGAAGGGCGATGAAGTCCTGACCAATGGTGGCCTGGTGGGTCGCGTAACCAAAGTAGCGGAAAACGGCTACATTGCTATCGCCCTCAACGACACCACTGAAGTGGTTATCAAACGTGACTTCGTAGCTGCCGTTCTGCCGAAAGGCACCATGAAGGCGCTGTAATCCCAACTTTTCCCAAAGGGAACTGCCGTGTTAAACCGTTATCCTTTGTGGAAGTACATCATGCTGGTCGTCGTGATTATCGTCGGCCTGCTGTACGCGCTTCCCAACCTGTATGGTGAGGATCCGGCCGTTCAAATCACTGGCGCGCGCGGTGTCGCCGCCAGTGAGCAAACGCTGATCCAGGTCCAGAAAACGTTACAAGAAGAAAAAATTACCGCTAAGTCTGTGGCACTGGAAGAGGGCGCAATTCTTGCTCGCTTCGACACCACCGACACGCAGCTCCGCGCACGTGAAGCGCTGATGGGCGTGCTGGGTGATAAGTATGTCGTGGCGCTTAACCTTGCTCCTGCAACCCCACGCTGGCTGGCTGCGCTGAACGCAGAGCCAATGAAACTGGGTCTTGACCTGCGTGGCGGCGTTCACTTCCTGATGGAAGTGGATATGGATACCGCGCTCGGCAAGCTACAGGAACAGAATATCGACAGCCTGCGCAGCGATCTGCGCGATAAGGGCATTCCGTACACCACCGTACGTAAAGAAGATAACTACGGCTTGAGCATCACGTTCCGCGACAGCGCGGCACGCGATCAGGCTGTGACGTATCTGTCTCAGCGTCACCGCGATCTGGTGATCACCTCTCAGGGCAGCAACCAGCTGCGTGCGGTAATGACCGACGCGCGTCTGAGTGAAGCACGTGAATACGCCGTTCAGCAGAACATTAACATTCTGCGTAACCGTGTAAACCAGCTGGGCGTGGCTGAGCCACTGGTACAGCGTCAGGGTGCTGACCGTATCGTGGTCGAACTGCCGGGTATCCAGGATACCGCCCGTGCGAAAGAGATTCTGGGCGCGACGGCGACCCTGGAGTTCCGTCTGGTTAACTCCAATGTCGACCAGGCTGCTGCGGCTTCAGGCCGTGTGCCGGGCGATTCTGAAGTGAAACAGACCCGCGAAGGCCAGCCTGTTGTGCTGTACAAACGCGTGATCCTGACCGGTGACCATATCACCGACTCCACTTCAAGCCAGGATGAGTACAACCAGCCGCAGGTTAACATCTCGCTGGATAGCGCAGGCGGCAACATCATGTCTAACTTCACCAAGGACAACATCGGCAAGCCGATGGCGACCCTGTTCGTGGAGTACAAAGACAGCGGTAAGAAAGACGCCAATGGCCGTGCCGTGCTGGTGAAAGAGGAAGAGGTGATTAACATCGCCAACATCCAGTCTCGTCTGGGTAACAGCTTCCGTATTACCGGTATCAGCAACCCGAACGAAGCGCGTCAGCTCTCTCTGCTGCTGCGTGCCGGTGCGCTGATTGCGCCAATTCAGATTGTTGAAGAACGTACCATCGGTCCAACCCTGGGTATGCAGAACATCAAACAGGGTCTGGAAGCGTGTCTGGCCGGTCTGGCGGTGTCCATCATCTTCATGATCTTCTTCTATAAGAAGTTCGGCCTGATTGCGACCTCCGCGCTGATTGCCAACCTGGTGCTGATCATCGGTATCATGTCCCTGCTGCCGGGGGCGACGCTGACCATGCCGGGGATTGCGGGTATCGTTCTAACCCTTGCGGTGGCGGTCGACGCCAACGTACTGATAAACGAACGTATCAAAGAAGAGCTGAGCAACGGTCGTTCTGTACAGCAGGCGATTGAAGAAGGCTACAAAGGGGCGTTCAGCTCCATCTTCGATGCGAACGTAACAACACTGATTAAGGTTCTTATCCTGTATGCAGTGGGTACTGGCGCGATCAAAGGCTTTGCGATTACTACCGGTATCGGTGTCGCAACGTCGATGTTTACCGCTATTGTCGGCACCCGTGCCATCGTGAACCTGCTGTACGGCGGCAAGCGCGTCAAAAAGCTGTCTATCTGAGGAGTGCGTTGTGGCACAGGAATATACTGTTGAACAATTGAACCACGGCCGTAAAGTCTGGGACTTTATGCGCTGGGACTACTGGGCCTTCGGCATTTCAGGTTTTCTGCTGATCTTGTCCATCGTCATTATGGGCGTGAAAGGCTTTAACTGGGGTCTGGATTTCACCGGTGGTACGGTGATCGAAATTACCCTGGAAAAACCGGTCGATATGGACCAGATGCGTGAGTCTCTGCAAAAAGCGGGCTTTGAAGAGCCGCTGCTACAGAACTTTGGCAGCAGCCGCGACATCATGGTGCGTATGCCGCCGGTACACGATGCCAACGGCAGCCAGGAGCTGGGCAGCAAGGTCGTCCAGGTTATTAACGAAACGACCAGCCAGGATGCAACGGTTAAGCGTATTGAGTTTGTCGGCCCGAGCGTTGGTGCTGACCTGGCGCAGACCGGTGCGATGGCGCTGCTGGTGGCGCTGATCTCGATCCTGATTTACGTCGGTTTCCGCTTTGAGTGGCGACTGGCGGCAGGCGTGGTTATCGCCCTGGCGCACGACGTGGTGATCACCATGGGCATACTGTCTCTGTTCCACATTGAGATTGACCTGACGATTGTGGCATCCCTGATGTCCGTTATCGGTTACTCACTGAACGACAGTATCGTGGTATCTGACCGTATTCGTGAAAACTTCCGTAAGATCCGTCGCGGCACGCCGTACGAAATCTTTAACGTGTCGTTGACCCAGACGCTGCACCGTACGTTGATCACCTCCGGCACCACCCTGATGGTGATCCTGATGCTGTTCCTGTTCGGTGGCCCGGTGCTGGAAGGCTTCTCGCTGACCATGCTGATCGGTGTGTCTATCGGTACGGCCTCGTCTATCTACGTCGCGTCCGCACTGGCGCTGAAGCTGGGCATGAAGCGCGAGCATCTGATCCAGCAGAAAGTCGAGAAAGAAGGGGCGGATCAGCCGTCCATTCTGCCGTAAGAGTCTTATGTAGTATTGAAATCCCGGCCTGTTGGCCGGGATTTTTTTTGTCTGCATCTCACAAACACTCCTGACAGTATGCTGTCAGGAGCCCTGTCGTAGACTCCTTCTGAACCCTAACAACAGGCAGGAGGACGTATGAAAAGTGTTATTAACTGGTTTGAAATTCCGGTCGCCGATATGGATCGCGCCATCAAATTTTATGAGTCGGTGATGCAGGTCGCGCTGCGGCGCGAGAAGATGGACGTGGCTGATCTGGCGATTTTCCCGCACGAGGATCCGGCCACCGGCGGCGCGCTGGCGAAATTTGACGGCGTTACACCGTCTTCGCAGGGCGCTATTATTTACCTGCATACTGACAATCTGGCGGCCACGCTCGATCGTATTGCTTCTGCGGGCGGTGAGTGCGTGTTTGGCCCGCTGGAACTGCCGCAAGGCATTGGCACTATAGCCCTGTTTACCGACAGCGAAGGTAATCGCGTCGGCCTCCATCAACCGGTATGAGAGTAAACCGATGACCCGACGCGCTGACCGTTTGTTCCAGATTGTGCAGATCCTTCGGGGCAGGCGTCTGACAACGGCAGCGCATCTGGCGGAAAGGCTTGGCGTGTCCGAGCGCACGGTGTACCGCGATATCCGCGACCTGTCGCTTTCCGGCGTGCCGGTGGAAGGCGAGGCGGGAAGCGGATATCGGCTGATGTCGGGTTTTGATTTACCCCCGCTGATGCTGACCAACAAAGAGTCCGAGGCGCTGATGGTGGCGATTCGCCTGCTCAAAACCTGGGGCGGGGAATCGCTGTCGCGCGAGCTGGAGTCGGCCCAGGAAAAAGTGCTGGCGATCCTGCCAGAAGAGAGCCGCCGCAAAGCTGAGCAGACGCGGATTTACGCGCCGGATATTGCCCTTCAGCCCCATTCCCGTAGTGGTTTCGACGTGATCCATCAGGCGATTTCCTCCCAGCGCGTGCTGGCACTGCATTATCGTGATGAGGCTGGGCAGTTAACCTGGCGTGAGGTGCAGCCGCTTGGGCTGTTCTTCTGGGGGGAGCACTGGCTGTTGGCTGCGTGGTGCGAGCGACGCGATGACTACCGCTGTTTCCGGCTCGACCGATGCCTCAATATTGTGCAGACGGAGAGGCGGTTTAGCGAAAGTGCGGACAGGTCATTGGCAGATTTTTTGCGCAAGGTGAGGCAGTAAAAAGCCGGGGGGCGGCTACGCCTTACCGGGCCTACATTCGGATCGTAGGCCCGGTAAGCGTAGCGCCACCGGGCGGAATCCGCACTGATTAGAAGTTGTAACCCACGACCAGGTAACCACCCCAACCGGTAGAGCGAACGCTGAAGTCGCCGTTGCCAAAGTTCAGGCTGGCGTCGTCGTTCCACTGGCCACCGTTGTGCCAGTAACGCGCAACAACAGAGTAGTGCCAGTGATCGTAGTTCAGCGCCAGGATGTGGCTGGACGCGATGGAGTCGTTAGTGCGCGCTTTTCTGCCGTTCAGGTCGCGGAAATCGTTATCGCCCAGGTCTGAACCCCAGTCAAAGTTGGTGAAGCCGATATAGCTCAGGTTACCGCCCCACAGTTGGGTAATTGGCACGAAGTATTTCACTTTGAAACGGTAGCCGTCCCACTCGTTCTCGTTCGCGGCGCCGTAGTTCTGCCACTGGTATTTTGCGTAGACGTTCATGGACAGGCTCATCGGCAGGCCAGTCTCAATGTCTGTACCCAGACCCATGTACCAGGTGCTCTGGCGACCGGACTTGTTGCGACCCATGTCGTAGATGTAGTTGTTTGCGAAATACCACTCTTTGAACGGACCAAACGCCAGACTGGTACCGGTCAGTTTATCAATGGAGAAGCGGGGTTCGATCTCCATGAACAGTGGGGAACCGTGGTTCCAGATACCTTTCGCGTCGGTGTTACCGCCGAAGAATACCGGTGCGTCCATGTAGCCATAGAAATCAAACCAGTCTTTTTTAGCGAATGCTTCGTACTCGAGGTAGGTATCGTTACGGATCTGCGGTCCGAAACGGGTATGGTAGCTGCCTACAACGTTAACGCTCTGATGCCACCAGTCGGAAAGGTATTGTGGTTTGTCGTTTTCCGCTGCGTTAACAGTGAAAGAGGTGGAGAGTGCCAGAACTGCACCGGCTGCGAGTAATGTTTTTTTCATAATCATGCCACTGATTGAAATTCCCTTCCGGGAGTGAAAAATGCGCGAATTGCGTTTCTAAATATTTCGTATTTCTGCGGAGCCTATTATAGGAATCCTTGCTCACAAAAATATGTGTTGTTTCACATATCTCTCACATACGTAATCGATTGCGTTCACGTTTGCGTACTTTAGACGGGCGGGATTGTAGCGGCAATCATTTATGTTGCCAATCCATACGAAATGTAAATGTTAGCGGAGTGACATTTCACTCCGCCAGAAGGGCGGGTTATTGCGCGGCGGGTTGAATGTCGTGAATACGGATAAAGCCCAGCTGTTCTGGGGTCAGTCCGCTCAGCTGGAGCGGGATATCAACATCGCTCGGCGCCAGCGTGCTGGCGGGGGCGGTGAAGAGCTGATTCTTCACGTTCACTTCCTGATAGCTCTCCGTGGTGCCCTGAATCTGGCCCCACTCTACGGTGCCGCTGAACGCGGGAAGCGGATCGTTGGACTCACCCTGAATGCGTAATGTTGCGCGAGTACCATCGGCATTCGCTGCAACATTCACCACAGACATCTTTAGCATGCCAATCTGGCTGTTCAGACGCGCGGGCGTGTTTGCACCTGGCAATAAATAAACGCCATTGCTGGATTTGGCATTCAGCGCGTTCTGCTGGGTGATCTTCACGGTTTCTTTGTTAAGTTTGTCCATCGCCACGTTAAGCGTATTCACGCTTTGTTTCATCTCGCGGACTTCGCTTTGCTGTGCGCAGGCGCTGAGCGTGAACAGGCTCCCCACCAGCACTATTTTCAGGTAACGTCTTGTCATTGCGTTTAATTCCTTGAAATCACAGATTGCTGCAATGGTAGACAGGATAGTGCCGTCAGGCATAGATCCTTTGTCTCAAAAAGCTCTTCCTTTGTTGTCGGGCCAGTTCAGGGTAAAATAGAAATCAGTTAACCAGATAACAGGGACATCGTATGCATTGCCCATTTTGCTCCGCTGTGGATACCAAAGTCATCGACTCGCGTCTTGTAGGCGAAGGGTCTTCCGTGCGTCGTCGTCGGCAGTGTCTGGTGTGCAACGAGCGTTTTACCACCTTTGAAGTGGCAGAGCTGGTAATGCCGCGCGTGGTAAAAAGTAACGATGTGCGCGAACCGTTCAATGAAGAGAAACTGCGTAGCGGGATGCTCAAGGCGCTGGAAAAACGGCCCGTCAGCTCCGATGACGTCGAAATGGCGTTAAACCATATTAAATCTTATCTGCGGGGGTTAGGCGAGCGCGAAGTGCCGAGCAAAATGATCGGCAATCTGGTGATGGAACAGCTGAAGAAGCTCGATAAAGTCGCCTATATCCGCTTTGCCTCCGTTTACCGCAGCTTCGAAGACATCAAAGAGTTTGGCGAAGAGATCGCCCGCTTACAGGATTAAGCCCATGCACGATGAGATGTACATGGCGCGCGCCATGAAGCTGGCGCAGCGCGGTCGGTTTACCACTCACCCTAACCCCAATGTCGGGTGCGTCATTGTTAAAGATGGCGAGATCGTGGGGGAAGGTTTTCACTACCGCGCAGGCGAGCCGCATGCTGAAGTGCATGCCCTGCGCATGGCGGGTGAGAAAGCGCGTGGCGCGACGGCCTATGTGACGCTGGAGCCATGCAGCCATCACGGACGTACGCCGCCGTGCTGTGAGGCGCTGATTGCGGCGGGCGTCTCGCGCGTTGTCGCCGCCATGCAGGATCCTAATCCGCAGGTGGCGGGCCGCGGGCTGTATCGTCTGCAACAGGAAGGCATCGACGTCAGCCACGGCCTGATGATGCAGGATGCCGAAAACATCAACAAAGGCTTCCTGAAGCGTATGCGCACCGGCTTCCCGTTTATCCAGCTTAAGCTTGGCGCGTCACTGGATGGCCGCACGGCGATGGCGAACGGCGAGAGCCAGTGGATCACCTCGCCGCAGGCAAGGCGCGATGTGCAACGTCTGCGCGCGCAAAGCCATGCTATTCTCACCAGCAGTGAAACGGTACTGGCTGACGATCCGGCCATGACCGTGCGCTGGGAAGAGCTGAATGCGGATACGCAGGCGCTCTATCCGCAGGAGAACCTGCGTCAGCCGCTGCGCATTATTGTTGATAGCCAGAACCGCGTGACGCCGGAGCACCGCATCGTGCAGCAGCCGGGTGAAACCTGGATTGCCCGCACCAAAGAAGATACGCGCGAGTGGCCGGAAGGCGTGCGCAGCATTATGGTGCCGGAACATAACGGGCATCTCGATCTCGTGGTGCTGATGATGTTGCTCGGCAAACAGCAGGTCAACAGCATCTGGGTTGAAGCCGGTCCGACGCTCGCCGGCGCACTGCTTCAGGCGGGGCTGGTGGATGAGCTTCTCGTCTACGTTGCGCCTAAACTGTTAGGTAATGACGCGCGCGGCCTGTTTGTGCTGCCCGGCCTTGAAAAACTGGCCGATGCGCCGCAACTCTCATTCAGCGAGATTCGTCCGGTAGGCCCGGATGTCTGCCTCCATTTAACGACAGCGTAATTGCTCCTGAAATAGGGAAGCAGTGCGCAAAGTATTATGATAAAATCCGCCCCCCTGCGGGGCCAAATGAACCCGTAAAGGAAGAGTATGAACATTATTGAAGCTGCTGTAGCTACCCCGGACGCTCGCGTCGCCATCACCATTGCGCGTTTCAACAACTTCATCAACGATAGCCTGCTGGAAGGTGCGGTTGACGCCCTGAAACGTATCGGCCAGGTTAAAGATGACAACATTACCGTCGTTTGGGTACCAGGTGCTTACGAACTGCCACTGGCAGCGGGCGCGCTGGCGAAAACCGGTAAATACGACGCGGTGATTGCGCTGGGTACCGTTATTCGTGGCGGCACTGCGCACTTCGAATACGTTGCGGGCGGTGCAAGCAACGGTCTGGCACACGTTGCACAGGATGCTGAAATCCCTGTCGCGTTCGGCGTGCTGACCACCGAAAGTATTGAACAAGCCATCGAACGTGCTGGCACTAAAGCCGGTAACAAAGGTGCAGAAGCTGCACTGACCGCGCTTGAAATGATCAATGTATTGAAAGCCATCAAGGCCTGATTTTTTTGTAAGGGGAATTCCGTGAAACCTGCTGCTCGTCGCCGCGCCCGTGAATGTGCCGTCCAGGCACTTTACTCCTGGCAGTTGTCCCAGAACGACATCGCTGATGTTGAATACCAGTTCCTGTCAGAACAGGACGTGAAAGACGTTGACGTTCTGTACTTCCGTGAACTGCTGTCGGGAGTGGCGACTAATAGCGCGTATCTCGATGGTCTGATGAAGCCATACCTGTCCCGTCTGCTCGAAGAGCTGGGCCAGGTCGAAAAAGCAGTGTTGCGTATCGCGCTGTTTGAGCTGTCTAAACGTGATGATGTGCCGTACAAAGTGGCCATCAACGAAGCGATCGAACTGGCGAAAACCTTCGGCGCTGAAGACAGCCACAAGTTTGTTAACGGCGTGCTGGATAAAGCCGCACCTGCGATCCGTCCCCACAAAAAGTGATCCGCAAACCGGAGTCTTGCATTGCCTTTTTGGCAGTGCGGCTCCGGTTTTTTTATTTAATTTGCTGAGGCATAACGTATGGCATGCGGCGAATTCTCCCTGATTGCCCGTTATTTCGACCGTGTCAGAACCTCTCGTCTTGATGTTGAAACCGGCATTGGCGATGACTGCGCACTTCTCAATATTCCCGAAAAACAGACGCTGGCAATCAGCACCGACACCTTAGTGTGTGGGCGTCATTTCCTGCCGGATATCGATCCTGCCGATCTGGCGTATAAAGCGCTGGCGGTGAACGTCAGCGATCTGGCGGCAATGGGCGCCGACCCGGCCTGGCTGACGCTGGCTCTGACCCTGCCGGAGGTGGATGAAGCCTGGCTTGAAGCCTTCAGCGATGCCCTGTTTGAACAGCTGAATTATTACGATATGCAGCTGATTGGCGGTGATACCACCGCCGGTCCGCTGTCCATGACCCTGGCAATCCACGGCTATGTGCCTGCCGGGCGCGCGCTGAAGCGCTCGGGTGCAAAACCAGGCGACTGGATCTACGTGACCGGTACGCCGGGCGACAGCGCGGCAGGGCTGGCGATCCTTCAGAACCGTTTAACGGTTGAAGATGCTGACGATGCGGCGTATCTGGTGAAGCGCCATCTGCGGCCAACGCCGCGTATTCTGCACGGTCAGGCGCTGCGCGAGCGGGCCAGTTCGGCTATCGATTTGTCTGACGGGCTGATCTCCGATCTCGGCCATATCCTGAAGGCCAGCGGCGTGGGCGCACGCGTTGACCTGGATCTGTTCCCGCTGTCGGAGCAACTGCTTCGCCATGTCGAACCTGAACAGGCGCTGCGCTGGGCGTTATCCGGTGGAGAAGATTATGAGCTGTGCTTCACCGTGCCTGAGCTGAATCGCGGGACGCTGGATGTGGCGCTAGCGCATCTGGGGGCGAAATTTACCTGCATCGGGCAGGTGATGCCGGAAAGTGAAGGGCTGCTGTTTGTCCGCGACGGCGCCCCGGTTACGCTTGACTGGAAAGGGTACGATCACTTTGGGTGAGTGTTTTGCCGGGTGGCGGCTTCGCCTTACCCGGCCTACGATCGCACTTTATTTGTAGGCCGGGTAAGCGCAGCGCCACCCGGCAAGTGTTTATTTAAACCCTACCACCGGATGCTGCTGATACGGCGTCTCCAGCTCGGCAATCTGCTCCGGCGTCAACGATAAGTCCACCGCACTCAACAACTCATCCAGCTGTTCTTCCCGCGACGTGCCCACAATCGGTGCGGCGACACCGCGCTTGCTCAGCAGCCACGCCAGCGCCACCTGCGCGCGCGTTGCACCGATATCGTCGGCGATCCCGGCTAAGCGTTCGGCAATTAACGCATCGCTGGCTTCTGTATCGTCATACAGGTTTTTACCCACTTCATCCGATACCAGCCGGGCGGTAGTTTCGCCCCACGGACGGGTTAACCTTCCGCGCGCCAGCGGGCTCCACGGGATCACCGCCACGCCTTCCTGGTAGCAGAGCGGCAGCATCTCGCGCTCTTCTTCCCGGTAAATCAGGTTGTAGTGATCCTGCATAGTGACAAAGCGCGCCCAGCCGTGCTGCGCCTGGAGATCGAGCGCCTGGGCAAACTGTGAGGCATGCATGGACGATGCGCCGATGTAGCGCGCTTTACCGGCTTTCACAACGTCGTTCAACGCTTCAAGCGTCTCTTCGAGCGGGGTGTTGTAATCCCAGCGGTGGATTTGCAGCAGGTCGACGTAATCCATGTTCAGGCGTCTGAGGCTGTCATCAATGGAACGCAGGATCTGCGCGCGAGAAAGGCCTTCCGCCAGATCGCCTGACGGGTAGTACACCTTAGTGGCGACCACAACGTCATCACGACGGGCAAAATCTCGCAGGGCGCGGCCCACAATCTCTTCGCTGCTGCCGTCTGAGTAGCTGTTGGCGGTATCGAAGAAGTTGATGCCGCCGTCAATGGCGCGCTTGATGATAGGGCGGCTGCTCTCTTCCGGCAGCGTCCAGGCATGATTTCCCCGGTCAGGCTCGCCAAACGTCATGCATCCCAGGCAAAGCCGGGACACCTTAAGGTCCGTTTTTCCTAATGTCGTGTATTGCATGGTTCCGCTCCTGCTGTTTAAACAATACGTTTAAGCATAGCAGGAGCAGAAAAGGGGAGGGATCAGGCCAGCCAGGTGCGGATTTTAGCTTCGATACCGGCGGCGTCCAGACCAATGTCGGCGCGCGCCTCATCCTGGGTGCCTTGCGGGATGAAGTGGTCAGGGAGGCCGAGATTAAGCACCGGAACGGCTTTACGGTTCGCCATAAGCACTTCGTTCACGCCGCTACCCGCTCCACCCATGATGGCGTTCTCTTCCAGCGTGACCAGAACGTCATGGCTTTCCGCCATGCTCAGAATCAGAGATTCATCGAGCGGCTTCACGAAGCGCATATCGACCAGCGTCGCATTCAGGTTTTCAGCGACTTTTGCCGCTTCCGGCATCAACGTACCAAAGTTCAGGATCGCCACTTTTTCACCACGGCGTTTCACCAGACCTTTACCGATATCCAGTTTTTCCAGCGGCTGTAATTCAACGCCAAGGGCATTACCGCGCGGATAACGTACCGCGCAGGGGCCGTCCTGATAGTGGTAACCGGTATACAGCATCTGACGACACTCGTTTTCGTCGCTTGGCGTCATGATCACCATATCAGGGATGCAGCGCAGGAAGGAGAGATCAAACGCGCCCTGGTGCGTCTGGCCATCAGCCCCCACAATGCCCGCGCGATCGATAGCAAACAGCACCGGCAGCTTCTGGATGGCAACGTCATGGATAACCTGATCGTAGGCGCGTTGCAGGAAGGTAGAGTAGATCGCTACCACCGGTTTGTAGCCGCCAATCGCCAGGCCCGCAGCAAAGGTTACCGCGTGCTGCTCGGCGATAGCCACGTCGAAATACTGGTCCGGGTATTTTTTGGAAAACTCCACCATGCCGGAGCCTTCACGCATGGCAGGCGTCACCGCCATCAGCATGTTGTCTTTCGCCGCCGTTTCGCACAGCCAGTCGCCAAAGATTTTTGAGTAGCTCGGCATCCCGCCGCTGCTTTTCGGCAGGCAGCCGCTGGTATGGTCGAACTTAGGCACCGCGTGGAAGGTGATCGGATCTTTTTCCGCCGGTTCGTAACCACGCCCTTTTTTGGTCATGATATGCAGGAACTGCGGGCCTTTCAGGTCGCGCATGTTTTTAAGCGTCGTCACCAGGCCCAGCACATCGTGGCCGTCCACCGGGCCAATATAGTTAAAGCCCAGCTCTTCGAACAGCGTACCCGGCACGACCATGCCTTTGATGTGTTCTTCGGTACGCTTAAGCAGCTCTTTAATCGGCGGTACGCCGGAGAAGACTTTTTTACCACCTTCACGCAGTGAGGAGTAAAGCTTGCCGGACAGCAGCTGCGCCAGATGGTTATTCAGCGCGCCGACGTTCTCGGAGATCGACATTTCGTTATCGTTGAGGATCACCAGCATGTCCGGTTTGATATCGCCCGCGTGGTTCATGGCCTCAAAGGCCATCCCGGCGGTGATCGCCCCGTCGCCAATCACGCAGACGGTGCGGCGTTGTTTATTCTCTTTTTCGGCGGCAACGGCAATACCAATGCCCGCAGAAATGGAGGTGGAAGAGTGGCCGACGCTTAACACATCATATTCACTCTCGCCGCGCCACGGGAACGGGTGCAGGCCCCCTTTCTGGCGAATGGTGCCAATTTTATCGCGACGTCCGGTCAGAATTTTGTGCGGATAGGCCTGGTGGCCTACATCCCAGATCAGCTGATCGAACGGCGTGTTATAGACGTAATGCAACGCCACGGTCAGCTCAACCGTGCCAAGTCCGGAGGCGAAGTGGCCGCTGGAGCGGCTAACGCTGTCGAGCAGGTAGCGACGCAGCTCGTCACACAGCTTCGGCAGACTCTCTTTCGGCAACAGACGTAACTCCTGAGTGGAGTCAACTAACGCCAGTGTCGGGTATTTGGCAATATCAAAACTCATCAAAGGCTCATCGAGATTTATAGTTTATTTATCACGCTGGATTATGTAGTCCGCTAGCGCTTCCAGTGCCGAGGTATCCAGCGATTGCGCGGCCAGCTCATTCAGCGACCGGCGGGCATCGTCTATCAGATCCCGGGCTTTACGTTGGGCATGCTCAAGGCCCAACAGGGCGGGGTAGGTACTTTTGCCAAGCTGCTGATCCGCACCCTGACGTTTTCCCAATGTTGCAGTATCGCCCACCACATCCAGAATGTCATCCTGAACCTGGAATGCCAGACCGATACTTTCTGCGTATCTGTCCAGAACCGGCAGGGCTTTACGCCCGCGTTCACCCGCGCTCAGCGCGCCCAGGCGAACGGCTGCACGAATCAGTGCGCCCGTTTTGTGACGGTGGATGCGCTCCAGCTGTTCCAGAGTAACCTGACGCCCTTCAGCCTCTAAATCCAGTGCCTGGCCGCCGCACATCCCGGCGACGCCGCTGGCCATTGCCAGTTCGGACACCATTGCCAGACGATCGCGATCGCTCACCTCAACCATCGGCGCATCGCTCAGAATGGAGAAGGCCAGGGTTTGCAGCGCATCCCCCGCCAGAATGGCATTCGCTTCGCCAAATTTGATATGGCAGGTTGGCTGACCGCGACGCAGATCGTCATCGTCCATGGCCGGCAAATCATCGTGGATCAGCGAATAGGCGTGGATACACTCCACGGCGGCTGCCGGGGCGTCCAGCGTGTTATCGCTGATACCGAACATATTGCCCGTGGCATACACCAGGAACGGACGCAGGCGTTTACCCCCCAAGAGTGCGCCATAGTGCATGGCTTCAACCAGTGGAGTGTTCTGAAAAGGCTGCGGCTCAATGAATCGGCGCAGCGCATCGTTGGCGCGGATGACGCGCGCCTGAAGCGCGTTGGAAAAATCCATTTACTCGGCGTCCGGTGTGAATGGCGTGGTTTTAGCGTCTTCGCTGTCGGAAAGCAGGATCTGCACACGCTGCTCGGCCTGCTGGAGTTTTACCTGCCCCTGGCGCGCGAGCTGCACGCCGCGTTCAAATTCGTTGAGCGCGTCTTCCAGCGGGAGATCGCCACTCTCAAGACGGGTAACGATCTGCTCCAGTTCACTCAGCGCAGTTTCGAAACTGGCCGGTGCGTCGTTTTTCTTCGGCATAGTGAATTGACTCTTAAATTTTTCGCCCTGACATGGTAACGGACTCGGGGCAATTATCAAATAACGCGAGTGGCGCGATGGTGGTATACTTGCGCGCCTGGATGCAGCCACGGGTGTGGGCTGCTGTATCATTTTCCACTACAAGCCTTTATAAGCTTGCCTAAGAAACATTGCCGCCATGAAGTTTATCATTAAATTGTTCCCTGAAATCACCATCAAAAGCCAATCCGTGCGTTTGCGCTTTATTAAAATTCTCACCGGGAACATTCGTAACGTATTAAAACACTACGACGAAACGCTCGCCGTGGTGCGTCACTGGGACCATGTAGAAGTCCGCGCGAAAGACGAAAACAAACGTCTTGATATTCGCGACGCGCTGACCCGTATCCCGGGTATTCACCATATTCTGGAAGTGGAAGACGTTCCCTTCACCGATATGCACGATATCTTCGAAAAGGCGTTGGTGCAGTACCGCGACCAGATCGAAGGGAAAACGTTCTGCGTGCGCGTGAAGCGCCGGGGTAAGCATGAGTTTAGCTCTATTGAGGTTGAGCGCTACGTCGGTGGTGGTCTGAACCAGCACGTTGAAACGGCGCGCGTGCGCCTGACTAACCCGGACGTCACCGTTAATCTTGAGATCGAAAACGATCGCCTGCTGCTGGTCAAGGGCCGTTACGAAGGTATTGGCGGTTTCCCTATCGGCACTCAGGAAGATGTGCTGTCGCTGATCTCCGGTGGTTTCGACTCCGGCGTGTCCAGCTATATGCTGATGCGTCGTGGCTGCCGCGTGCACTACTGCTTCTTTAACCTGGGCGGCGCGGCGCATGAAATCGGCGTACGTCAGGTGGCGCATTACCTGTGGAACCGCTTCGGCAGCTCTCACCGCGTGCGTTTTGTGGCGATCAACTTTGAGCCGGTGGTCGGCGAAATCCTCGAAAAAGTGGACGACGGCCAGATGGGCGTGGTGCTGAAGCGTATGATGGTGCGTGCGGCGTCCAAAGTGGCTGAGCGCTACGGCGTGCAGGCGCTGGTCACCGGTGAAGCGCTGGGACAGGTCTCCAGCCAGACGCTGACTAACCTGCGTCTTATCGATAACGTGTCTGATACGCTGATCCTGCGTCCGCTGATCTCTCACGATAAAGAGCACATCATCGATCTGGCGCGTAAAATAGGTACTGAAGATTTTGCCCGCACCATGCCGGAATATTGCGGTGTGATCTCAAAAAGTCCAACCATCAAAGCGGTGAAGGCGAAGATCGAAGCGGAAGAAGAGAACTTCGATTTCAGCATCCTGGAAAAAGTGGTGGCGGAAGCGTCCAACATCGATATCCGTGAGATCGCTCAGCAGACCGAGCAGGAAGTGGTTGAGGTGGAGACGGTCAGCGGCTTCGGTGCTAACGATACGATTCTGGATATCCGTTCTGTTGATGAGCAGGATGACAAGCCGTTGCAGGTGGAAGGCGTCGAGGTGGTTTCGCTGCCGTTCTACAAGCTGAGCACCCAGTTTGGCGATCTCGACCAGAGCAAAACGTATCTGCTGTGGTGCGAACGTGGGGTCATGAGCCGTTTGCAGGCGCTGTATCTGCGTGAGCAGGGCTTCGCGAACGTGAAGGTGTATCGCCCGTAGTTTCTCGCCCGGTGGCGCGAGAGCTACCGGGCCTGCGATTCTATGCTCTTTTTGGCCGGGTAATCGACAATGGAAAAAAAACATAAGTACTGGGAAATCAAAGAGAGAATCAAAAAAGATATTCTCAATGAAGTCTACAAAAAGGGCGAAAGCATTCCGTCGGAGCGCGATCTTGCCGGTATTTATGACGTTACGCGCGTAACGGTTCAGAAAGCCATGGCGATGCTGGTACAGGAAGGGTATATCGAGCGTATCCACGGCAAGGGCATGTTTGTTTTAAAGAATACTGCCAGCAATATTTACATTCTGAATAATGAAAAGAGTGACAGTATTCTCGGGTTTTCCCGTGAATTTCAGGGGCGGGTCAACGTAACCAGCCGCTTGCTGACGTTGACGACCCTTCACGCCGACGCGGCGCTGGCACAGCACCTCGAAATTGCGCAGGGTGATGATGTCTGGTTTATTCGCCGTATCCGTTTACTGGACGGACAGCCGGTGTTAATTGAAGACAGCAATATTCCTCACAAGGTGGTTGCCACTGTTCCGCAGGCTATTCTCGAAGAGGGATCGCTGTATGGCTATATTGAAGACTTTACCGGTAAGAAAATCAGCGACGCCGATTCACTGATTGAAGCGGATCTTTTTGATGAGGAGCTGGCGGCCCATCTCAATATTCTGCCAGGCCAGCCGATGTTGAAAATTACCGAAGTCACGCGCCTCGATGACGGTAGAGCATTTAACTTCTCCATCAGCTACAACCGGGCAGATATTTTCCGCGTCAAGAATATGCATATCAAACGATAACAGGCGCATCAGCGCCTGTTTCTCTTTTACAGCTTAGCGGCTGCCGCTTTATCGACAATGATCCTTAACCGTGGGTGCGGCTTTAGCAGCGTCGCGGGAACCGCCGGGTCCGGTGCAGAATTGACGGTTGTTGCGATGATGTCGGCTTTTTTCTCGCCGCTTGCCATCAAAATAATGGCCCGTGAGGCCAGGATAGTCTTCATCCCCAGCGAAATGCCCTGACGGATATGACGCTGCTGGCCGAAGTATTTAACCGAAACGGCCTGCGTCACCGCATCCAGGTCCACGATGTGGCAACCGGTATCGAGGGCGGCGCCCGGTTCATTGAAGCCGATATGGCCGTTCATACCGATCCCCAACACAATGATGTCAGGCCCACCGTGGGCCGTAATAAAGTTATCCACACGCTGACACTCTTCCTCGGGGGATTGCGTCAGGCCATCAAAGAAACAGATCTGATCGTCGCGCAGGGCCAGGTGGCTGAAGAAATGGCCCCATACCATCTCCCGGCAGCTGCCTTTATCGGCCTGACCGAGCCCCAGCCACTCATCCAGGCCAACAAATGCCGCACGGGAAAAATCGACCCTACCCTGTTTGCTGGCGTGCACAAGCGCGGCAAAAACGCCCAGCGGCGTATCTCCACCCGCGATGCAAATCAGCGCATCGGGTTTTTGCGTAACGGTTTCAATGACCGCTTTCGCCACGGCGTCACTCAGCGCCGCATAATCGTCTGTCTGTTCTACGTTCATTGTGCGTCCTTACGTTTAGCATACTGGGGTAAATAACGGTGGTTGACCTCAAGATATTCATTAAGGATCTGTTCTGCCGCGGCGGCAGAAGGCACAAGGGGATTTACGCTCAGCGCCAGCAGCGCCGTGTCGTAATTTCCAGTGACAGCGGCCTCAACGGTGAGCTCTTCATAGGCCTTCACGCTCTGGATCAGGCCGCGGATCTTCACGGGCAGCCTGCCATAGGCGAGGGGATGCGCGCCGTTTCGGTCGATCATGGCGTTGGTTTCCAGCGTAACGTGATCCGGCAGATCGGGTGTTGTGCCCCTGTTAGGAACATTTACGACGTGGATCTCTTTTTTATCGTTATAAATAGCGCTGATGATCGAGCATGCAGTATCGGAGTACCATGCGCCTCCGCGCTGCTCCAGCTCTTTCGGCTTGTGCGCGAGATGGGGATCCTGATAAAGCGTAAAAAGCCGTTGCTCAATTTCGCGCGTCTGCTCGCCGCGGGTTCCCTTAGTATTTGCATCGCGCAGCGCGGCGTCGGTCATCTCGCGGGTCAAAAAATAGTATTTGAGGTAGGAGATAGGGTACATATGGAGTGCCCTGGCAAAGCGGGCACTAAACCCAATGTCCGGTATATTTTTCAGGGAGTTATTTGCGCTGCCCGCGGCCAGTTTTTCAATAAAGTCGTCGGTATAATCCTCTCCCTTGAGGAAAATTTGGTCGGCAAAAATAAGATGGTTCAGACCAATAATGCGTGCGTAAACGTCCGACTTCTGCACGCCGTAGGCTTTGGCGATGTCCATCATCATGCTGTTTGCGCCACTGCAAATGCCTATGGTCCGAATGGCCGAGTGGCGGGTGATTGCCTCGGTGACAATCCCGGCCGGGTTGGTGAAGTTAATCAGCCAGCCGTTCGGGCACCATCTTTCCATGTCCTTACAGATATCCAGCAGGACCGGGATCGTGCGTTGAGCTTTCATAAACCCGCCGGGACCTGTCGTCTCTTGCCCCAGAACGCCGTATTTTAGCGGGATTTTTTCATCGTTGATGCGGGCATCAAGAAAGCCGACACGCAGCTGCGTGGTGACAAAATCGGCATCTTTCAGCGCCTCTTCCCGATCGAGCGTCAGGTGGATATTCATTGGGAGCCCGGCTTCAGCTACCATGCGCTGGGCCAGCTTTCCGACAATCTCCAGCTTCTCTTTTCCCTCTTCAATATCCAGCAAATAATAATCGGTGACCGGCAGCTCTGCGTAGCGTTTGATAAAACCGTCGATCAATTCTGGCGTGTAGCTGGAGCCGCCGCCAATAGTGACAACCTTGAGCTTTTTCATCGTGGTTCCTTTTTACAAGATGGGGTCGGAAAGCGTGTCCGCGTTGCGGCGGGCATTCTCTTCGGCCGCTTCGGTTTCAAGTTGTTTGCGCTCGGCCAGTTTGAAAAACGGCAGCCAGACCAGGGCGGAAATAACCAGCGTGCAGACGGACCAGATCACGGCAGGGATATTGCCGCCGGTCACGAACCATGCGGCGAAAATCGGCGGCATGGTCCAGGGGATCTGTAAGACGGGACGACCAATGATGTCGAAGTACATCAGCGACCAGGTTGAGATGCACAGGATCATCGGCGTCAGGGTAAACGGGATCATCAGCAGTGGGTTGAAGACTATCGGGCAACCGAAAATGACAGGTTCGTTAATACAAAATATCGCGGAGGGCAGGGAGAGCTTGCCCACTGATTTGTACAGCCGACTGCGGGAACGCAGCATGGCAATGACCAGTCCCATGGTCGCGCCCGTTCCGCCCAGGCACATAAAGACGATATAAAACCCGTCGGCGGTAATATGGGGAATGGGCTGATGATGCAGATAGGCCTGAGTATTTTCAGCGATGTATTTCAGGAAAATGGGACTGGTGATGCCGGAAAGCACGTTGTCGCCATGTATGCCGCAGCACCACAGCAGCGAAATCAGAAAAATAAGCACCAGCATGCCCGGCAGCGAACCGAGGCCGGAGACGAGCGGGCTGAGCAGCAGGGTGAAGAAGTGGTTGATATCAAAATTCAGGATGACCCGAATCAGCCAGATCAGAGTGATTGCTACCGCGGCGGGGATCAGGCTCGCAAAAGATTGCGCCACGGCAGGAGGCACGCCCTCCGGCAGGGTGATCACGACGTTGTGCCGGATAAAAAATCGCACGATGTGCACCGTCAAAATCGCCAGGATGATGGCAGAAAACAGCCCCGCCGCACCAAGATTGTCAACGTTGAGCTGATAGCTGTCGTTGAGTTGCGCCAGTAAGAACACCACCAGCGTGACTATGCAGCAGGTGATAGCGTTGAGGTTGTACTCCTTCGCGAGGTTGTAGCTGATACCCACCGCAGAAATCAGCCCTATCGCACCAAAGGTAACGCCCACCGGGGCGCTGAGCTTTTCGGCAAACGGGCCAAGCCATTCACTCCAGCCGGGTATCGGTAGATTGGCGAGAATGAGAAACAGGCTACCGGTGATGGTGAAGGGTAAGGTCAGCGCAATACCGTTGCGCACGGCGACCAGTATTTTATTTTCGCCTACGCGAATCAGTACAGGAATGACTCTGTGCTCAAGAAATGTAATCACATTGCTTACTCCAGAAGAGATTTCTGCTCTCCCGCCGCTGTTGATGTTATCAGGCTTTGCTGGCGGATTTTTAAACTGGTATATACCAGTTGAATGCAGTTTTTCACGGTTCTTTTAGCCTGTCAAACAGGCATGCAATGCGGTGCAGATTTGATTATTTGTCTGAAAATAAAGGGTTTTTGAAAGGGTAAAACGGTGGAGAGACGCTTTAGGGCAGGAAAATGAATCACAGAACTGTGACGCTGGCTGCACTATTTCTGTAGGGCAGACGGGCCAGCGCGTTGCCAGCCCGGGAGGACATCAGGCTTCGTAGAAATTATAAATCCCCGCCGCCATCACCAGCGATGACGCCACTTCGTACGCTTTTTCGCGCCCGACCAGCAGGTCAATAATCTTCAGGCCAAAATCAATGGCGGTGCCCGGCCCCTGGCTGGTGAGCAGGTTAACGCGCGGATCCCAGACCACGCGTTTATCCACCCACTGATCTTCCGGAATTGTGTCCTTCAGGCCAGGAAAGCCTGTCATATTGCCGATGGGGAAAATGTCGTGCGGAACCAGCACCGTACCCGCGGCCGCACAGATTGCCGCGACGATACGCCCGGAAAGATGAAACTGACGAACGGTTTCAACCAGCAGCGGGCTGTCGCGGAAACACTCTGCACCCTTCAGCCCACCCGGCAAAACGATCATGTCGTAATCACCGTCCGCCACCTGTACAAGCGGTGCATCCGCCAGGATCTTCACCCCACGCGAGCAGGTAATCGCCAGACTTCCGTCGCTGGCGACGCTGGCGGTAGTAACCTTAATACCACCACGCACCATCAAATCAATGGTGGTGACCGCTTCTGTCTCTTCGCTACCAGGGGCGAGGCATACCAGTGCCGATGCGCTCATACTCACTCTCCTTTCGTTTTACTAACTCAAACAGACGACTGTTTTCCGCAACGGTAATACCGTGTGCCCGGGCGCGTTTTAACAGATAACCGGTAATGTAATCAATTTCGGTATGCCGCATAGCCCGGATATCCTGCAACATTGAGGAGATATTTTCTGCCGTACTCTCAATGACCTGGTCGACATAATAACGTAAATCGGACTCTGAGGTGTGGTAGCCTTCGCGTTCAATGACGGCGGCAACTTCCCGGCAAATCAGCGCTACCCGATCGGGATGCTTGCGCAGCTCACCGTTAGGGCAATCCAGCAGGGCGGTCAGCGGATTGATCGCGCAGTTGACCGCCAGTTTGCGCCACAGTTCCGCGCGAATGTTATTGTGCCAGGCGACGTCAGGCAGCGTGCTTTGCAGGGTATCCGCAAGATAGCTGTAATCGCCGGTCTGTTCACGCGCAGGACCGATATGGGTGATACCACTGGCAACATGGATAATGACGTTACCGTCGCGACGTGCCGCGTGGGTGGTTGTCCCCATCAGCAGCGGTTGCCGGACAGATTTTAGCTCTTCAATGGTACCCATACCGTTGTGAATCAGCAGGATTGGCGTGCTTTCAGGTAACTGGGCGGCCAGGCTTTTCACCGCATCGGAGACCTGCCAGGCCTTCAGCGTGACCAGCAGCAAATCGCTGGTGGCAAGAAATTCCGGATCGTTTGCCGTCAAAGACTCGTTGAAAATTGAACCGTCTGTACCAATTACGTTCACACTGCAATAGGGCTGGGGAATTCGCAGCCAGCCCTGAACGTCGTGTCCCTGTTTGCATAGCGCTGTAAGCCAGAGTTGGCCAAGGGCTCCGCATCCAAGCACTGTTACTTTCATCGTTCCTCCTCACCTGCAACGGCGCCAGGTGCTATGACGCTAAGTATAGCGCCATCAGCTAAGCTTCTCGTTATGCCTCGTTGCGGGTATTATGCAACGCAACAAAAATGAAGGGAGAAGAAAAGATGCCATCTTTCGATATTGTTTCTGAAGTTGATTTGCAGGAAGCGCGTAACGGCGTAGAAAATGCTGTCCGTGAGGTTGAGTCACGTTTCGATTTTCGTGGCGTTGAGGCGACCATTGAACTGAACGACGCGAACAAGACGATCAAAGTCCTGAGCGAGTCTGATTTCCAGGTCAACCAGTTGCTGGATATCCTGCGCGCCAAGCTGCTCAAGCGCGGCATTGAAGGGACCTCACTCGATGTACCGGAAGATTTTGTTCACAGCGGCAAAACCTGGTTTGTGGAAGCGAAGCTGAAGCAGGGGATTGAGAGCGCGGTACAGAAAAAAATCGTTAAGCTTATCAAAGACAGTAAGCTCAAAGTGCAGGCGCAGATCCAGGGTGAAGAGATCCGCGTGACCGGAAAATCCCGTGATGACCTGCAATCCGTGATGGCGCTGGTGCGTGGCGGCGATCTCGGTCAGCCATTCCAGTTTAAAAACTTCCGCGATTAAGACAATCATGCCCGGCTAAACCGGGCATTTTTTCAGGCCTTCAGCGCCTGCTCCACCTCAAAGCGGTTAGTCACTTTGCTGTCAATTTTGACATACGCACTGCGCTCTTCCGGGACAATCAGCACTTCGCTCACGCCCTCTGTCGCTTCCAGACGCTGTTTTAACGCGTCACCGATTGCCACGTCATCGGGAATTTCTACCCGCAGGCTACTTACATAGCGCGGCTCTTTCATGGTGCTGGCAACAAACAGCCAGAGCATCGCCAGCAGCGCACCGGCGAGGAAAACGGTCTGGGAGTCAAACAGACCGTCCACCCAGCCGCCGAGCGACCCGCCGATCGCCACGCCGAGAAACTGGCTGGTGGAGTAAATGCCCATCGCGGTGCCTTTGTATCCTGCCGGAGACTCTTTGCTGATAAGCGACGGCAGCAGGGCTTCCATCAGATTAAACGCCAGGAAGAACAGCTGTACGCCGGCGATCAGTTCCCAGAAATGCGGGCCAGCGCCCCACAGCACAATCTCGGCAATCAGCAATAACGCCACGCAGCCCACGAAGACGCGTTTCATTTTGCGCTTCACTTCGGCGTAAATAATGAAGGGCACAACGGAGACAAACGAGATCAGCATTGTGACCAGATAAATTTTCCAGTGCTCTGCCGCCGGGAAACCTGCTGCGGCAAGTTGACCGGGCAGGGCGACGAAGGTGGACATCAGCAGAATGTGCAGGCACATAATGCCGAAGTTCAGCTTAAGCAGGCGCGGCTCGGCGATGACTTTGCTGAAGCAGCCTTTCACCATCCCGGATTCACGGTTGAGGATGTGGTTTTTACTGTCAGGCACAACCCACAGCGTGAGTGCGATCCCGATGGTCGCCAGCACCGCAATCATCCAGAACAGGGCGTGCAGGCCGAGCGCATGAGTGATAACAGGCCCCAGCACCATGGCAATGGCAAACGTGACGCCGAAGCTGACGCCGATAAACGCCATGGCTTTGGTGCGGTTTTGCTCGCGGGTTAAGTCTGACAGCAGCGCCATCACGGCGGCGGCAATCGCCCCGGAACCTTGCAGGGCGCGCCCAAGAATAATTCCCCAGATGGAGTGGGAGAGGGCGGCGATGATGCTGCCAAGTACAAACACCAGCAGCCCGCCGACAATCAGCGGTTTGCGACCTACGCGGTCGGAGAGCAGGCCAAAGGGGATCTGGAATATCGCCTGCGCCAGGCCGTAGATACCAATCGCCAGACCAATCAGCGCTTCGCTGGCACCCTGTAACGCCATGCCATATGTGGTCAGAACGGGCAGGACCATAAACATGCCAAGCATCCGCAGCGAGAAAACAGTCCCTAAACCCCAGGTCGCACGCAGTTCGCCTGGCGTCATTTTATAATCGTTCATTACCACCTCTACCAAAAAGCAGGCCATAGTTTAGGCGGGGTGATAAGTGCGGTAAATAGGTGTTTGTTTAAGAGATATTACGAGGGTGTGATAAAAGCACCCCCGGATAAAAAATTACGCCTCGACGCGCAATCCGTAGCTTTTGAATTTCTCAAGAACAATGGCAATTTCATCGTCACTGAGTACCGGAACGGGATCCACGATCGCCAGCGTGGCCAGGTAGAGTTTTGCCAGCACCTCTACCTCCTGCGCCAGCCACAGTGCCTTTTCAAGATTTTCTTCGCAGGTTATCAGGCCGTGGTGCTGTAATAGCGTCGCTTTGCGATCGCGTAATGCGACCGCGACATGCTCTGACAGCGCGCGCGTCCCGAAGGTCGCGTAAGGGGCGCAGGGAATGGAGTTTCCCCCGGCGGCGGCAATCATATAGTGAATAGCAGGAATGGGGCGGTTGAGTATCGAGACGGCGGTACAGTTAACCGCATGGTTATGGACGACGGCGTTAGCATCCGGGCGGGTCTGATACACAACCTGATGAAAACGCCATTCGCTGGAGGGCAGTTTATCTTCTTCGTGTCGCCCCTGTGCATCTACATAGACGATACTCTCTTCGGTCAGATGCTCGTAGGGAATTCCGGTCGGCGTAATCAGCATGCCGTCGCGATAGCGAACGCTGATATTGCCGGCGGTGCCCTGATTTAACCCCATGCGGGTCATCTCAAGGCAGGTGTCGATAATGTCTCTGGCTAATCGGGCTCGTTCCATTTTTTATTCTCCGGGTACAGTTTTATTTTTACTGGCGGGAACGTTTGACCAGCTTCATATCGACTTTCGCCGTCTCGTTGACCGCTTCGCCGTCGATGGCTCGCTGCATCAGTTCAAACGCTTTTTCCGCCCAGGTATCTTCATCCTGCTGCATGGACCAGACGCTGTTAGGCAGGAACCCCAGCATGGGGTGCTCATCGAAGGTGCCGATATTGATGTGTTGGGGCACGGTGCCGGTACGCGTCCGCAGGGCTTCGATTGCCCCTTCCAGAACGGGTAACGATGAGGCGATAAACGCCTGCGGAACACCCTGGCTGTCGATAAGCGAATCCATCAGGGCATATCCGCCCTCCGGCGTATTGTCCGGCCCTTCGATGACCCACTCGCGATGGTGAATACCGGCTGTTTTCAGGGCCTGTAAGTAGCCGTTCAGACGGTCCGTAATACTGGGCAGTGCGGTATCGCCCACAAGGAACCAGAGCGGCGTTTTTCTCTCTGCCAGCATGTTGCGGGCCAGTTCATCCCCCCCGGCCTCGTTATGACTCTCAACCAGCGCGTTGTCAGTAAAGCCAAAATCCCGGTCGAGAAGCACCAGTGGTTTTTGGATCTGCCGCAAATGATGCTGCTGGTTTTCCAGCGTCGAGGGAACGATAAACAAGCCGTCCACGTTGCGCGCCATCAGGGCTTTGACCAGCTTGTTTTCGTAATCCACATCGTTGTAAGTACAGCTGATCATCAGCTGGTAGCCCGAACGGCGGCAGCGCAGTTCGAGTTTCTCGGCGAGCGTTGCAAAGAACACGTTCGAGATGTTGGGTACGATGAGTCCCAGCGTCTCGGTTTTGTTTAGCTTAAGACTGCGCGCCGAATGGTTGAGGGTATAGCCGAAGCGCTCGACGTGTTCATTAATTCGGGACTGTGTTTTCACGCTGATCCGATACTGTTCGGCTTTCCCGCTCAGTACCAGCCGCACGGTGGTGACGGATAAATTCAGATCCTTCGCTATCTGTTCAACTGTTTTGGCCATCGCTACGCCTCAATCCTTAACGTACGTAAAAAACTGCTGATAAAGCATACGCATCCTGCCATTACATTTCCTGCTGCATCAGGAGATTAAGCGCCTGCTGCTGGGTCCACAGCATCAGGTACGCCTCATATTTTTGCCGGTGGAAAGCCGCGGTTTCCGGCCGACGGGTGATGATGTCGCCGGCTTTGACCATTTCCCGGGTGGCATCGGTGAGCGTTGCCCATGCACCGCTCGCCACAGCGCCGCAAATGGCCGCGCCGAGAGTGACGGCATCTTCTTCGGCTAAGAGATGAATATCGCAGCCCGTGGCATCGGCATACTCCCGCAGCCAGAGCCGGTTATGGGTGGCTCCTCCACAAATGACAATGCGCGACAAGGTGTGCCCGTGATGTTTCAGGGTATCCATAATATGTCGTGTGCCATAGGCTATGGCCTGTAGCGTGGCCAGATAGAGCCTCGCCAGCGCACGTTCACCGGTTTCTAATGTCAGACCGACCACGCTGCCCCGCGCATCCGGACGCGAACGCGGCGAGCGGTTGCCGTGGTGATCGGCCAGAATGTGCAGGTTGCGGGTGGGATATTTTTCTTCCTGTTCAAGCGCGGCTACCCAGTCGTTGAGCAGCGCCACCGGATGGCGTTGCGCCGCTTCTGCTTTTGCAAACAGGTCTGCGCTGGCTCCGTGCTCGCGCAACGTCCAGTCGACCAGCGCCCCGGCAGCACTTTGCCCGCCTTCCGTCAGCCAGTAGCCCGGCAGCATGGCGCTCCAGTAAGGCCCCCAGACGCCGGGCGTATGGATCTCCGTCTGACTGGCAAGCATATGGCAGTTCGAGGTTCCGCTAATGAGCGCCAGCGTGCCCTCCGGGTGTGAGCCCGTCAGCGCCACGCCACCCGCGTGGGCATCGATCATGCCGCTTGCCACAACCACCTCTTCGGGCAACCCCAGAGCTTGCGCTGCCTGTGGGCTGAGTTTCCCGACGCATTCAGCGACGTCCAGAATAGTATCGGGAATTTTTGTCAGTAAGGTCTCCAGCCCCACCTCCCTGAGCAGCGATTCGCTGAACTGCGCCTCATGCGCAAGGTAGTTCCATTTGCAGGTGAGGGTGCACAGGCTGGCGGCGTCCTGGCCCGTCGCTTTCCAGACCAGAAAATCGGCAAGGTCGAAAAAGCGCCAGGCCTGATTCCATGTTTCAGGATGATGTCGCTGCAACCACAGCAGTTTTGGCAATTCCATTTCAATACTCACCTCGCCGCCCACGTAGCACAGGGCAGGATCGCGTGTGGCATTGATGCGAACAGTTTCTTCGTGAGCACGATGATCCATCCACATAATGATGTCCTGCGATGCCGGACTGTCGGGGGACACGCTCAGGCCGTTACCCTCAGCATCCAGCGCGACCAGCGAGCACGTGGCGTCGAAGCCAATCGAACGAATGGCGTCGGGTGAGATCCCAGAGGAGTCGACGGCTTCCCGCACCACCGCGCAAACCTGCTGCCAGATCTCCGCGGAGGACTGTTCCACGCGCGCGTTGCTGGCGTGAAACTGTGAAATCGGACGGGTCGCGAAGCTCAAACGCTCGCCTTGCGCAGAGTAAAGCCCAGCACGAACGCTGGCTGAACCCACATCGACCCCGAGGAAATAGCCGTCACTCATCATAAACTTCCTTATTTTTTACCAAACGGATGTAACAGTTTATCAATTTCAGGGGTGTTGATATTCTGCGCATTGACATATTTCACTGGAATATCAATTTCCTTAGCCACCGTCTGTCCGGAAATTACCGCGTTCAGCGCCTTTATGCCCTGATAACCAATCTGGTACGCGTCCTGCACCACGAAGCCCTGAATCACGCCGTTTTTGAGGAAGTTAATGATGGCTTCGGTGCTGTCAAAACCGATGACTTTCACTTTGCCCTTCAGATTCTGGCTGTCGATAGCGTTCGCAACGCCCAGGGTTGATCCTTCGTTGGTGGCATAAATACCGGCGATATCCGGGTTGGCCTGAACCATATCAATGGTTTTATCCATCGCCTTTTGCGGGTCGCCATCGCTATATTGCACCGGCAGTACCTGAATATTCGGGTACTTCTCTTTCATTCGCTCGCTGAATCCTTCAGAGCGCTCAATGGCGGACGTCGTTCCGGCTACGTGGGCGATAATACCCACTTTCCCCTTCTGACCTACCTGCTCCGCCAGCGCATCCGCAGCCTGTGCGCCCGCCTTACGGTTATTGGTGGCGACAAAGCTGGCCGGGATATCGGAGTTCACGCCCGAGTCGAAGGTCACCACTTTGATCCCCCGGCTGTTGGCAGTTTCGACCAGCGGGGCAAGGGCGTTTGCATCAAGCGCGGCCAGCAACAGGCCGTTTGGCTTTTGTGCCATGGTGTTTTCGACTAACTGGATCTGCTCGGCGATTTGCGTTTCATCGGCAGGGCCAACGTAGCTGGTTTTGTCACCCAACTCTTTTGCGGCAGCTTCCGTCCCCATTTTGACCGTCTGCCAGAATTCGTGCTGGTAACCTTTACTGACTACCGGCAGGTTTAAATCTTTTGCCAGCGCGCTGCTGGACAGGATGGCAACGAGCGACAGGGCGCTCAGGATATGGCTGGTTTTCATTATTTTGCTCCGTTGTAGGGGTTGGCAGGGCTTGTTGTATCGAGAACCTAACGCATTCTTTTACGTAACGTGTCCAGGTAGACGGCGGCAACGACGACCACGCCCATCGCCACCATCTGCCAGAACTGGGACACGCCCATGAGATTGAGGCCGTTTTTCAGCACGCTCATAATGAACGCGCCTATGATGGTGCCGCCAATCGTGCCCACGCCGCCCATCAGACTGGTACCGCCGATCACTACCGCCGCAATGGCTTCCAGCTCATAACCCACGCCTACGGTTGGCTGGCCTGAATTGAGACGAGAGGCGAGGATCACCCCGGCCACGCCGGTTAACAGGCCGCATAAGGCGTAAACGAAAATTTTCACTCGCTGGACTTTAATCCCGGAAAGATGTGCCGCCGTTTCATTGCTGCCGACAGCGTAGATATAGCGGCCCATCACCGTTTTCTTCAGGATCCACATGGCGATCAGTGCCACGATGACCAGGTAGAACACCGGGTAAGGCAGGACGTCGAACAGGCGACCCTGCGCTAGCAACTTGAACTGCGGGTAGTCAGAAAAATAAATCGCGCGGCCATCGGTCATCACCATATTGATGCCGCGTACCGACATCATTAAGCCGAGGGTGGCAATAAACGGTGGTATGGTCATTTTGGTGACCAGAAACGCGTTCACATAGCCGCAAAGCCCGCCGGCGAGCACGCCTGCCAGAATACAGACCGGCAGCGGCATACCAAACCCGGCGGCGATGCCCACCGCAACCCCTGAGAACGCCACCACCGATCCGAGCGACAGGTCGATCCCGGCGGTAATAATCACAAAGGTTACGCCAATGGCCATGATGCCAATCACCGCCGTTTGCAGGGCGATAGTCATGATATTTTCAGTATTAAAGAAGAACGGTGAGCTGAAGCTGAAAAACAGAACCAGCAATACCAGGCTAAAAAGAGGCGCCAGACGCATCAGGAGCGCTTTATTTATTTTCATCGTATGACTTCCGCTTTGCGGCGATGGAACGGTAACGGACATGATTAATCCTCCAGCGTGGCGTATTGCATGATTTTTTCCTGGGTGGCGTGCTCAGCCTCTATTTCGCCGGCAATGTGGCCGCTGCGCATCACAAGTATGCGGTCGCACATTCCTAATACTTCCGGCAGTTCGGATGAAATCATGATGATCGATTTACCTTTAGCGACAAGGCGGTTCATTAGTTCATAAATTTCCAGCTTGGCGCCAACATCAATTCCCCGGGTTGGCTCATCAAAAATTAAAATATCGGTATCTTTACAGACCCAGCGGGCAATAATGATCTTCTGTTGATTACCGCCGCTTAAATTCAGTGCCGCCTGTTCCAGATGCGGCGTTTTTATTCGCAGCGCATCCACCAGTTTCTGGCTGGACTCCCGGCAGCGTTTTTCATCGACATTACCCGCGGCGCCGGCGTAGTCCGGGTAATTGCCGAGCATAATGTTCATCTCAACGGAAAGGCCGAGGGCGAGTCCCTCTTTTTTGCGGTCTTCTGTTAAATAGCTGATGCCTTTCTCAATGGCGTCAGCCACGTCTTTAATCCGTGTGGGGGTGCCGTTCAGCGTCAGGGTACCGGCGTCGATCGCATCGGCGCCAAACAGGGCCCGGCCCAGTTCCGTTCGGCCTGCGCCCATTAAGCCAGCGAGGCCGAGGATCTCACCGCGCCAGAGGGTAAAGTTGATGTCGTGCAGTACACCATTTCGCGTCAGGCCATTCACCTCCAGCACTTTTTCTCTGCGCTGATGCGGCGGGCGTTTTGGGTAGATGTTATCGAGATTGCGGCCAACCATCATGGCGATAAGCTCGCCGATCTGAACCGTTTCATAATCTACGGTGGCGATGTATTGTCCGTCGCGCATGACGGTCGCGCGATCGGCGATCAGCGCCAATTCTTCCAGGCGGTGCGAGATGTAGACAATCCCCGTGCCCTGAGCCTTGAGCATCCGCGTGACGTCAAACAAACTCTCGATTTCACTTTCGGTCAGCGCGGCGGTGGGTTCATCCATGATTAGCACTTTGGCATTGACCGAAATCGCTTTGGCAATTTCAACCATCTGCTGCTGGGCTACGGTTAATTCACTGACGCGGGCGTCCGGGGCGATTTTTAAATTCAGCGTGTGCAGTATTTTCTCAACCGCCTGTCGCTGGGCGCGTTTATCTAACTGCCAGCGACTATTTTTGCAGAATTCACGGCCAATAAAGATATTCTCTTCCACGGTTAAATCGGGAAAGAGATTAAATTCCTGATGGATAATCGTAATACCTGCGTGCTGAGCACTTAGCGGATCGCTGAATGATACGGATTGCCCTTCAAAGCGAATTTCACCGGAATCGGGTTGGTAAACTCCGGATAATATTTTCATCAGCGTCGATTTGCCGGCACCGTTTTCACCTAACAGGGCATGAACTTCGCCGCGGCGTAAATCGAAATCAACCTGATTCAGCGCCAGCACGCCGGGAAAGCGTTTGGTGATGCGCGTCATCTGAATAAGAGTCTCTGACATTGCAAAATTCCTGTGTTGGAAAGGCAATGAATCACAAGCCATAGTGATTTAGTTATTAAGCTAACTCGACTTAGCTTTCGTCCTTAAAAGCTATTTTAGGGTCATAATTTAGCCAAATAATTTGTATTCAAATTGTGACGTCGTGCAAAGGTATTTTGTTATTTAATTGAATTTAAACGATATGTTTAGTTTTTGCTGAATCGGAATACCTGACGCTGATCGAATTTTGACCTCTCATCGTGAAACTGCTCACAGATCCTGCACATTTATCTTGTCTCATTTTTAGTGAGAACCCTAAGCTAATTCGAGTTAGCAAATTTCACCGCTTTCCGTTCACGGTGCTGCCCGGGCGCTTTTTCACGGCTATGCCCCTGAGACGGATAGGTTAACCAACGTGAGGAAAGGCTATGAAAACGATAAAAGCGTTACCCCGGATTGGCATTCGACCTGTTATTGATGGCCGCCGAATGGGCGTACGCGAGTCTCTGGAAGAGCAGACCATGAACATGGCGAAAGCCACGGCGGCGCTACTCAGTGAAAAATTACGCCACCCCTGCGGTACGCCCGTAGAGTGCGTAATTGCCGACAGCTGCATTGCCGGAATGGCGGAATCCGCCGCTTGCGAAGAGAAGTTCAGCACGTGCCACGTTGGTCTGACGATCACCATCACCCCCTGCTGGTGTTACGGGAGTGAAACCATTGATATGGATCCGCTGCGCCCGAAAGCGATCTGGGGCTTTAATGGCACCGAGCGTCCGGGGGCGGTATACCTCGCAGCGGCGCTGGCAGCGCATAACCAGAAAGGGATCCCGGCGTTTTCCATTTACGGCCACGATGTACAGGATGCGGGCGACGAGACCATCCCGGCAGACGTTGAGGAAAAATTGTTGCGCTTCGCCCGGGCGGGCCTGGCGGTCGCCAGCATGAAGGGGAAAAGTTATCTGTCGGTGGGCGGTGTCTCAATGGGGATCGCGGGCTCGATTGTCGATCACAACTTCTTTGAATCCTGGCTGGGGATGAAGGTGCAGGCGGTGGATATGACCGAACTGCGTCGCCGCATCGATCATAAGATTTACGACGAGCAAGAACTTGAGCTGGCCCTGAGCTGGGCGAAGGCACATTTCCGTTTCGGCGAGGATAAAAACGCAGAGCAGTATCGTCGCAATGAACAGGAAAATGCCGCGATCCTGCGGGAGAGCCTGCTAATGGCGATGTGCATCCGCGACATGATGCAGGGCAACCCTAAACTCGCTGCGATGGGCCGCGTGGAGGAATCGCTGGGCTATAACGCCATTGCGTCCGGTTTCCAGGGGCAGCGCCACTGGACGGATCAGTATCCAAATGGTGATACCGCAGAGGCGCTGCTGAACAGCTCTTTCGACTGGAACGGTATTCGCCAGCCGTTGGTAGTGGCGACGGAAAATGACAGCCTTAACGGGGTAGCGATGCTGTTTGGGCATCTGATGACCGGCACCGCGCAGATTTTTGCTGATGTACGCACCTACTGGTCGCCGGAGTCGGTTGAGCGTGTTACAGGCCAGAAGCTCACTGGACGGGCTGAGCACGGCATTATTCATCTGATCAACTCCGGCTCGGCGGCGCTGGACGGTACAGCGGAGCAGAAAGACGCCGAGGGGAAACCGACCCTGAAACCACACTGGGACATTACTGAGCAGGAAGCCAGCGCGTGCCTGGCCGCAACCCACTGGTGTCCGGCGGTGCATGAATACTTCCGCGGGGGCGGTTTCTCATCAAACTTCCTCACCCGGGGTGGCGTGCCATTTACCATGACCCGCGTAAACCTCATCAAGGGTGTGGGTCCGGTATTACAGATAGCGGAAGGCTGGAGTGTTGAGCTGCCGGAACACGTACATGACATTCTGAATAAGCGCACCGATTCAACCTGGCCCACCACCTGGTTTGCCCCACGCCTGACCGGTAAAGGCCCGTTCAGCGACGTCTATTCAGTGATGGCGAACTGGGGCGCTAACCACGGGGTATTAACCGTCGGGCACGTCGGCGCTGATTTCATCACCCTGGCGTCCATGCTGCGCATCCCTGTATGCATGCATAACGTACCGGAGGCGCTGATTTATCGGCCGACGGCCTGGGGCGCTCACGGTATGGATCCGGAAGGGCAGGATTACCGCGCCTGTGAAAATTACGGACCGTTATACAAACATTAATCCGGCCTGCCAGCCTGCTCCGGCGGGCTGACAGCCTGTGGGGACCGCGATGAAAAAATGTTTTCTGGTTCTCGATTGTGGCGCGACGAACGTGCGCGCCATTGCGCTGGATCCCGAAGGGAATATTGTGGCGCGCGCCGCGGTGGCGAACGAAAGCGAAAGCGCCGCTGAAAATCCGGCCTGGCACCAGTGGTCGCTCGACGCCATCATGCAACGGTTTGCCGTCTGTTGTCAGAAAATCAGCGCAGCGCTGAGCGAGCATCAACTGTGCGGAATGAGTGTGACGACCTTTGGCGTGGATGGCGCACTGGTAGATGAGCGGGGAGAACTGCTTTACCCGATCATCAGCTGGAAGTGCCCGCGAACCGTGCCGGTGATGGAAGCGGTTGCCCGTTCATGCTCCCCGGCAGAACTACAGCAGATCACCGGCGTTGGGCAGTTTAGTTTTAACACGTTGTATAAGCTAGGCTGGCTTCAGGACAACCATCCCGATCTGTTACAGCGTGCTCACGCCTGGCTTTTTATCTCCTCGCTAATCAACCATCGCCTGACCGGAAAGATGACGACCGATCTCACGATGGCCGGTACCAGTCAGATGTTCGATCTGCATCAGCAGCGCTTCAGTGAAACGATCTTAAGCAAGATCGGCGTGCCTCATTCCCTTTTCCCGCCGCTGGTTTCCCCCGGAGAAAGGATTGGTGAATTGCGGCCCGACGCTGCATCCAGGCTCGGATTGCCTTGCGGTGTGCCGGTGATCTCCGCCGGGCACGACACGCAGTTTGCCCTTTTTGGCGCCGGGGCGGGAATTAATGAGCCAGTTCTCTCTTCGGGTACCTGGGAGATTTTAATGGCGCGCACCACGCAGGTTGATACCGCTTTGCTGGGGCAATACCCGGGCGCGACCTGCGAACTGGATAGCCGGACGGGGCTCTATAATCCGGGAATGCAATATCTGGCGTCTGGCGTACTGGAGTGGATCCGCGCGCTGTTCTGGTCGCCTGGTACCGACTGGGACACTATTCTGGCTCAGGCGGCGGCAATTCCGAACGGCGCGGATGGCGTCACGATGAATACCCAACTGCTCGACTCTCCACTCGCCGGCTGGCAGGGCGTTACGCTCACCACCACGCCAGCCCATTTTTACCGCGCAGCCCTGGAAGGACTCACGGTGCATCTGCAAGAAAAACGCCTGGCGCTGGAGGCGATCGCGCAATTTAAGGCGCGTGAACTCCTGCTGGTGGGGGGAGGTAGCCGCAATATGCTGTGGAATCAGCTCAAGTCCAATGCGCTTGGGATCCCGGTGAAGGTTCTTGAAGAGGCTGATACGACCGTGCTGGGGGCGTCTTTGTACGGATGGTGGGGCGTCGGAGAAACGGCCAGCGCTGAGGCTGCTCGCGATCGGGTCCACTATCGTTACCGTTATTTCTATCCTGAGGAGCAACCTTGTGCTTAAAACGATATCCCCTGTGATTTCACCCGAGCTGCTGAAAACGCTGGCAGAAATGGGTCATGGTGACGAGATTATTTTTGCAGATGCTCACTTTCCCGCGCACAGCCTGGGGCCAAAGACGATCCGCGCAGATGGCCTGCTCATCAGCGATTTGTTGGCCGCGGTGATACCGCTGTTTGAACTGGACAGCTATGCGCCACCGCTGGTGATGATGGCCCCTGTCGACGGGGATACGCTCGATATACAGGTAGAAGCGCGCTATCGCAACGCACTCTTTGGTGAGGCGGAAGGGGAGGGGATTACGCGTATTGACCGTTATGCGTTTTATGCGCGGGCACAGAAAGCGTACGCCATCGTGGTGACGGGCGAGACCGCGAAATACGGCAATATACTGCTAAAGAAAGGGGTTACGCCGTACCAATAAAAAACGCCGGGCTAAACCCGGCGTTTTTACATCAGTCTTCTTACCAGACGTAAGTCAGCAGGTGTTGTGAATCTGGCACCATGAAGTCTACGGACATCATCACGGACAGGGAGGTGATGGCGACAATCGAGAACACAAACAGCTTGCGTGCCCAGACCTTGTCATCTTCCACTTTGTAACCGCGCAGGGCCATGCCGAGCCACCATACGCTCACCGCAGCTGCTACCACCAGATATTTATATCCGGCGTAACCGCCCAGAGAGAGCATCAGCGTTGCCACGGCAAAAGCGATGATGTAGAGCGTGATGTGGTTCTTGGCAACCGAAATGCCTTTCACGACCGGCAGAACCGGAATGTTCGCCGCCTGATAATCCTTAAAGCGGAAAATCGCGATGGCGTAGGAGTGCGGCATCTGCCACAAGCTAAAGATAGCCAGCAGGATGAGCGCACCGCTGTCGAACTCGTTCGTGACGGCGCAGTAGCCAATCACCGGCGGCGCCGCGCCGGAGAGAGAACCAATCAGCGTGCCGTAGACGGAGTGACGTTTCATATACAGGCTGTAGACGCCCACATACACCACGAACCCCATCACCCCCAGCCAGCAGGCCAGCGGGTTAGCACCAAACCACAGCAGCATAAAGCCAGCAATACCCAGCAAGGTGGCGTACACCAGCGAGACGGAAGGAGCAATCAGGCCTTTAACCAGCACCCGATTTTTGGTCCTTTCCATCTTCTTGTCGATATCCATGTCGATGTAGTTGTTAAATACACAACCGGACGCAACCACCAGTGACACACCGACCAGCGTGTAAATAAAGAGGGTGTAATCAATGCTGCCTTTAGAGGCCAGCAGGAACCCTCCGATTACGGAGATCAGGTTGCCAAAGATGATGCCTGGTTTCGTGACTTGCAGGTATTGCTTAAACATACTCGCCGCTCTTAGTGAACCATCATGTTGTAGTTAAGGTTCCACATAATCCAGATGGAACCGACTACCAGGATAGCGATGATAATCACGGTAAAGATAAAGGCCGTCATGTTCCAGCCTTCATCGGACTTGGTGTTCATGTGCAGGAAGCAAACCAGATGCACCAGAATCTGAATCACCGCGGTCACCAGGATTGCGCCCAGGATAACCGGCTTAGATGCAGAACCGTTCATCACCATCCAGAACGGGATCACCGTCAGAATGATCGACAGGATGAAACCTGTCATGTAGGTTTTTACGCTGCCGTGGGAAGCGCCATGATCGTTAGAATGACTCATTACATCGCCCCCATCAGATAGACAACAGAGAACACACAGATCCATACCACGTCCAGGAAGTGCCAGAACAGGCTCAGGCACATAATACGGGTACGGTTAGTACTGGTCAGGCCGCGACGGGAGATCTGGAACATCAGCACCGCCATCCAGATCAGACCCGAGGTCACGTGCAGACCGTGGGTGCCTACCAGCGCGAAGAACGCTGACAGGAAGCCGCTACGATCCGGGCCGAAACCTTCCATGATCAGGTGATGGAATTCATAGATTTCCATCCCGATAAAGCCAGCACCAAACAGCCAGGTCAACGCCAGCCAGGAGACAACCTGGCTCTTGTTGTTTTTGTACATGGCGATAGCCGCCATGCCGTAGGTGATGGAGCTGAATAACAGCAGTGCGGTTTCAACCAGAACGAACGGCAGTTCAAAGATGTCCTTACCGGTCGGGCCGCCCGCTGTGCCGTTCACCAGAACGGCATAGGTTGCGAACAGACAGCAGAACAGGATGCAGTCGCTCATCAGGTAGATCCAGAAACCGAAGACTTTCGTCGGTCCTGTATCATGGTGCGCATGTTCATGCGCGTGGGCAGTTGAGTGCGCCAGAGTATCAGTTGCCATTTTTCAGCCCCGCTTTAGAAATCTCGTCAAAATGCTGGTTTTCCAGCTTTTCAACTTCACGGACTGGTACGTAGTAGTCCACGTCCTCGTCAAAGCTCTTCACAATCCAGCTGATTACGATGCCAGCGAAGCCAACAATCGCCATCCACCAGATGTGCCAGATCATTGCGAAACCAAATACCGTTGCGAAAGCGGCAATGACCATGCCCGCGGCGCTGTTTTTCGGCATATGGATCTCTTCGTAATGCTCAGGTTGCTTGTACGCTTCACCTTTTTCTTTCATTTCCCAGAATGCATCACGCTCGTGAATGTGCGGCACTACGGCAAAGTTATAGAACGGAGGCGGAGAAGAGGTCGCCCACTCCAGCGTACGACCACCCCATGGGTCACCGGTCAGGTCGCGGTTCAGGTTACGGTCACGGATAGACACGTAGTACTGAATCAGCTGGCACAGAATACCGCAGGCAATCAGCGCTGCGCCGCCCGCTGCAACCATCAGCATTGGGTGGAACTGCGGATCGATCTGCTGGCTCAGACGACGGGTCATCCCCATGAAGCCCAGCACGTACAGCGGCATAAACGCCACGAAGAAGCCGATGATCCAGAACCAGAACGCGCGTTTACCCCATTTTTCGTTCAGGGTGAAACCGAACGCTTTTGGCCACCAGTAGGTCACACCAGCGAAGCAGCCGAAGACCACGCCACCGATGATAACGTTATGGAAGTGCGCAATCAGGAACAGACTGTTGTGCAGAACGAAGTCAGCACCTGGTACCGCCAGCAGTACGCCGGTCATCCCACCTACGGAGAAGGTCACGATGAAGCCGATGGTCCACAGCATAGCTGAGTGGAACACGATACGACCCTGGTACATGGTGAACAGCCAGTTGAAGATCTTAACCCCGGTCGGGATCGCGATAATCATGGTGGTAATACCGAAGAAGGCGTTTACGTTGGCACCCGCACCCATGGTGAAGAAGTGGTGCAGCCAGACGATGAACGACAGGACGGTAATACATACGGTTGCCCACACCAGAGAGGTGTAACCAAACAGGCGTTTACGCGAGAAGGTTGCCGCGATTTCGGAGAACACACCGAACACCGGCAGAACCAGGATGTACACTTCCGGGTGACCCCAGGCCCAAATCAGGTTGATGTACATCATCATGTTGCCACCCATATCATTCGTGAAGAAATGGGTACCCAGATAGCGATCCAGGGTCAGCAGCGCGATGGTGACGGTCAGAATTGGGAACGACGCGATAATCAGGACGTTGGCGCACAGAGATGCCCAGGTAAATACTGGCATCTTGAACATCGTCATACCTGGTGCACGCATCTTCAGGATAGTCACGAAGAAGTTAATACCGGTCAGGGTGGTACCGACACCGGAGAGCTGAAGCGCCCAAATCCAGTAGTCAACGCCCACGCCCGGACTGTACTCAATTCCCGACAGCGGCGGGTAGGCCAGCCAGCCAGTCTGAGCAAATTCGCCCACACCCAGTGACAGGTTAACCAGGATAACGCCGACAACCGTGAACCAGAAGCTCAGGTTGTTCAGGAACGGGAACGCAACGTCGCGCGCGCCGATTTGCAGCGGAACGACCACGTTCATCAGACCGATTACCAGCGGCATCGCCACGAAGAAGATCATGATAACGCCGTGGGCGGTAAAGATCTGATCGTAGTGGTGCGGTGGCAGGAAGCCGGCTTCGCCCGCAGACGCAAGCGCCTGCTGGCTACGCATCATGATTGCATCCGCAAAGCCACGAATTAACATGACGATACCGACGATGCAGTACATGATACCGAGTTTTTTGTGGTCAACCGAAGTCAGCCACTCATTCCACAGGTAGCTCCACTTACCGAAGTAAGTGATCAGGCCAACTAAGGCCGCGCCACCAATGATAATTGCAGCCACCGTAACCATAATAATCGGTTCATGGTAGGGCACTGCATCCAGTGTCAATTTTCCGAACATTTTCTTCCTCGGCCCCTTAGTGAGCGGTTTCCGCGTGGCTCATGTCCATGCCTTCCATACCCTGGTGCGTGTTGTGCTCGCCTTCAGGCTGGGTCATGTCCATGCTCATGCCGTGATCCATAAATTTGCCAATAACGTCTTTGAACAGATTCGGTTTCACGTTAGAGAAGTACTCCACCTTGTTGTATTCGCTAGGTGCAGCCACTTTTTCGAACGCCGCCATGTCAGACATGGTGTTTGGAGACTGCTTCGCTTTTGCAACCCACTGGTCGAAAGTCGCGCGGTCTGGCGTAGCGATAGCTTTGAACTTCATACCCGAGAAGCCCGGGCCACTATAGCTGGCGGAGATACCGTCGTAGGTGCCTGCTTCATTCGCGATCAGGTGCAGGTTAGTCTGCATACCGGCCATCGCGTAAATCTGGCTGCCCAGACGTGGGATGAAGAAGGAGTTCATTACGGAGTTGGAGGTCACTTTGAACTGAACCGGAGTGTTCGCCGGGAAGGCGATTTCATTCACGGTAGCAATGCCCTGTTCTGGATAGATGAAGAACCATTTCCAGTCCATGGAGACCACTTCAATGGTAATAGGTTTTTCATCGTGAACCAGCGGTTTGCTCGGCTCAAGTGCGTGAGTGGTTTTCCAGGTCAGTACAGCAAGGAACAGGATGATCAGAATAGGTACCGTCCAGACCACAGCTTCCACTTTATTGGAGTGTGACCAGTTAGGGCTATACTTCGCATCTTTATTGCTCGCACGATACTTCCAGGCGAAACCAACAGCCATCAAGATGGCAGGAATAACCACAATCAACATCAGGCCAAAAGCCGTCAGTATCAATGAACGTTGTTCCAGTCCAATCTGTCCTTTGGGGTCTAGTAGTGCAGAATCGCAGCCACTGAGTAATACAGTGCCTGCGAATAATGACAACCATCCCAAACTTTTATTGTATTTCCTGAGTCTCATTTAACGACCTCAATTCCACGGGAGTCTGGTGGCGTTTAAAGTGTGGGGGCATTTTACGGGAAGGTTACATTACTGTAAACATCATTAGCCCTGTGTCAGGAAGGTGTTACCGGGTTCTGCCGCACATGTCACAAGTGTTGCAAATTATGTCGCGTTTTCCGGGGGAAGCCGCACGGAGCGGGCGTTATAACGAAAGGGTGCCCCAGCATACCGCAAAAGGGACAATTGGTATAACCATTGTGAAAAACACACAAATGATTAACAATTAATTATCAATAAAAAGACAACTAAAAAACGAAAATTCAATCTTTCGAATGCTGAATCGTTTAACGGAAAATAGCGTAGCGAAATAAGCTCCAATAATTTCCGAATGCTATCCCGCACAAAACAACAAATATTTTTTTTGCCGATGGCGGTTATTTCGCCGTTATAATTTCGTGTCGTTATTACAACGGGAAATAACCTTTCGCTTTTTACTTCATGTCATCTGCGTTTTCCGCAATGACATGAAATCCAGCATCCCACCGGTCAGGATACCCACGATGGCGAGTAACACCCCTGCATCAAGCAGCTGGGTTTCAAACGGAAGCGACAAGGTGGTCGTCGCATTCAAGATGAGTACCGCGAGCCACACTACCAGCGCAAGACAACCAGCCATCAGCAGACGCAGGGCAAACCGATAGGCAGCCTGATATTCCGTGCGCGGCATGAAGTGTTCCGTCCGCTGGGTATATTCCAGCGTCTGGCGACAGACCAGCAGCAATAAAATCCCCGGCACCGCCGCCACCACCGAGAAGAGATAAAACGTCGGCCAGCCGTGAGCTTCAACAAACCAGCCCGCGACGGGGCCAACGTATACGCGCCCGACGGCAGAAAGGGCAGACAGTAGCGCAAACTGGGTGGCGGAAAATGACTTATTGCACAGCGTCATCAGCAGGGCGACAAATGCCGCAGTACCCATACCGCCACACAGGTTTTCAAAGAATACCGCCGTCGCCATGCTGATCATATGCTTGTCGGTGATCGACAGCAGCCAGTAACCGGCATTCGATGCGCCCTGAAGGATGCCGAAGATCAGCAGAGCGCGGAACAGCGTCAGGCGCTGCATCAATACACCGCCGTACAGCGCGCCGACGATCGTGGCAAACAGTCCCAGGGTTTTGTTTACCACGCCGACTTCGCCCGCATCAAACCCGACGCCGCGGATCAGGAAGGTGGTGGTCAGACTCATGGCGAAAGCGTCGCCAAGCTTATAAAGGACAATCAGCAGCAGGATCAGCCAGGCATTATTGCGACCAAAGAAATCGCGGAGCGGTGCGGCGACGGCCTGCTCCAGCGAGCGGGGGACCGGAATCACATCGCTCGGTTCAGGCGCGAATAGCGTGGCAATAATGCAGGGGATCAGCAGAGCGGCCATCAGCCAGTACATTCCCTGCCAGCCGAGATAGCGGTCGGCAAGCCAGAGGGCCAGCCCGCCGGAAACCAGCATACCCAGGCGGTAGCCAAGCACGCTGATTGCCGCACCGGCGCCACGCTCTTCCGCTGGCAGGACGTCCGTCTTCCAGGCGTCAAAAACAATGTCCTGCGAAGCGGAGCAGAAGGCGATCACCACCGCAAGCGCGGCCATCCAGCGCAGCTGTGTTGACGGCTCAAGGAAACCCATTGCGGCAATGGCCAGCAACAGCAGCACCTGCGTCATCACTAACCAGCCGCGACGGCGCCCGAGGAACGGTGGGGTATAGCGATCCATCACCGGCGACCACAGGAACTTAAAGACGTAAGCCTGGCCGACGAGCGAGAAGAAACCAATGGTTTTAAGATCGATGTTCTCAACCGTCATCCACGCCTGTAACGTGCCGGAGGTGAGCGCAAGGGGTAAACCGGAGGCGAAACCAAGGATCAGCAGAATAGCTGATTTCGGTTGCTGGAAAATACGTAAGTAGTGACTGGACATGTTCTTATGAACTGACCCGGTGAAGCACCGGGTCAGTCAGCAGGATTAACGGGCGTTCTGCTTGATGAAGTCGTGAATGCTGGTGTCCTGTGCCATGTCGGCAATGGTGTCAGTCAGCACACTGTTAACCGCGTCAGCGATATTTTTGTTGGAGGCCTGGAATGCGCCTTCAACGGAATAGCTTGCACGGTAGTTTTTGTTCATTTTATTGCCGTTCTTCGCGGTAGCAATGATGGCGATATCGGCTTTGGTCGCAATGTTGTAGCGAACGTTACCCTGGGAGACGTCAGCGTACAGGTTGTTCACGATGATTTGCAGATCAACCGCGCCGCTTGGGCCAATCATGTAGCCACGGGAGGTCATCTGTTTTTCCAGCACTTCCTGCAACAGGAAGCGCAGGTCGCGGGAGGCGGTCAGCGTGACCTGCTGGTTGTCGCGAGTCACTTTCGCCAGCGCCTGGTCCTGACGCTGATCGGCGCCATTAATGCTGACTGTGACGCCCATCAGGCTTGGATCCTGCTGAGGCAGGGTAATTTTTGGTGAAACGTCAATGGTCGTCGGCGGAGTCGCGCAGCCGGCGAGCATAAAGAGTGCTACCAACGGAAAGAAGAGTTTTTTTAACATTTTCGGGTTCTCAACGAATCGTAAGCAAAGAGAGAAAAATTGCCGCCATCATAACATCGCTAACGGCCAGGGGAAGTGGTCAACGCATGTAAATTCATCGCCTTGTCCGAAAACTGACCACCTTTCCGCTTTTCTCTGCCTGTAAGTGACAAAACGTATGAACCTCATAGTGAACTTCATTCGTTTGGATGAGAAAATCAGACGAAAGCTAAATATTTGTTGTCAAGGTGTAATGGAACCGGTAAAAGCGGCTAATATTTAAAGGGATGGGTGACACCTTAGCGTTGTCGGAGGAGTGATTTCATGATGATACGTGAACAGATAGAAGAAAAATTAAGGGCAGCGTTCAACCCTGTGTTTCTCGAAGTTGTCGACGAAAGCTATCGTCATAACGTGCCGGCAGGTTCTGAAAGCCACTTTAAAGTGGTTCTGGTCAGCGATCGCTTCACGGGAGAACGTTTCCTGAACCGACACCGCTTGATCTACAGCACCTTGACGGAAGAACTCTCCACAACCGTACATGCGCTGGCGCTGCATACCTACACCATTAAGGAATGGGAAGGGCTACAGGATACGGTATTCGCATCACCGCCTTGTCGGGGTGCAGGCACCATCGCCTGATAAATCGGATTTGCAACCGCCGGAGTTTTTCCAGTATGTTGCTTACAGATTTCGTCAAAACGGCCTTCAGGCCGTTTTGTTTTGTCTGAGTTTTGAGCGGATGGCGCGTTTTTAAGGCTAAAAATAGCCTTAAAGTGTGAAAAAAGCCGCAGCAACATGCTCCAACCGTTCTCGACTCACCTAAGTGATGCCGCTATAATGCCGCGTCTTATTGAATGTCTTCGGGATGATTCTGGCGACAGGGAATGTGAATCTGCACATAAGAGAGCATCCCGGTATAACAGACAGATTCAGAGTTGACCGAGCACTGTGATTTTTTTGAGGTAACAAGATGCAAGTTTCAGTTGAAACCACTCAAGGCCTTGGCCGCCGTGTAACGATTACTATCGCTGCTGACAGCATCGAAACTGCTGTGAAAAGCGAGCTGGTCAACGTAGCAAAAAAAGTACGTATTGACGGCTTCCGCAAGGGCAAAGTACCAATGAATGTTGTTGCTCAGCGTTATGGCGCTTCCGTGCGTCAAGATGTGCTGGGTGAACTGATGAGCCGCAACTTTATCGACGCGATCATCAAAGAAAAAATCAATCCAGCCGGCGCGCCGAACTACGTTCCAGGTGAATACAAGCAGGGCGAAGACTTCACCTACTCCGTAGAGTTCGAAGTGTACCCGGAAGTTGAGCTGAAAGGTCTGGAATCTATCGAAGTTGAAAAACCGATCGTTTCCGTGACTGACGAAGACGTTGACGGCATGCTGGATACCCTGCGCAAGCAGCAGGCGAACTGGAAAGAGAAAGAAGGCGCTGTTGACGCGGAAGACCGCGTAACCATCGACTTCACCGGTTCTGTAGACGGCGAAGAGTTCGAAGGCGGTAAAGCGTCTGACTTCGTACTGGCGATGGGCCAGGGTCGTATGATCCCAGGCTTCGAAGACGGTATCAAAGGCCACAAAGCGGGCGAAGAGTTCACCATTGACGTGACCTTCCCTGAAGAATACCACGCTGAAAACCTGAAAGGTAAAGCAGCGAAGTTCGTTATCAACCTGAAGAAAGTGGAAGAGCGCGAACTGCCAGAACTGACTGAAGAATTCATCAAGCGTTTCGGCGTGGAAGATGGTTCTGTTGCGGGCCTGCGTACCGAAGTGCGTAAAAACATGGAGCGCGAGCTGAACGGCGCTGTACGTAACCGCGTGAAGTCTCAGGCGATTGAAGGTCTGGTGAAAGCGAACGACATCGACGTTCCTGCTGCCCTGATCGACAGCGAAATCGACGTTCTGCGCCGTCAGGCTGCACAGCGCTTCGGTGGCAACCAGCAGCAAGCGATGGAACTGCCACGCGAGCTGTTCGAAGAGCAAGCGAAACGTCGCGTTGTTGTCGGCCTGCTGCTGGGCGAAGTGATTCGTACCCACGAGCTGAAAGCTGACGAAGAGCGTGTGAAAGGCCTGATCGAAGAGATGGCTTCTGCATACGAAGACCCATCAGAAGTGATCGAGTTCTACGGTAAGAACAAAGAGCTGATGGACAACATGCGCAACGTCGCACTGGAAGAGCAGGCTGTTGAAGCGGTACTGGCGAAAGCGAAAGTGACCGAAAAAGAGACCTCTTTCACCGAACTGATGAACCAGCAGGCGTAATTTCGCCCCGACGGTTTAAAGTTTGAACAAAAAACCCGTTGCCCTCCGGCGACGGGTTTTTTTTATCACAGCTTTAGTCCTGGAAGGGTGCTAAAACGCCCTTTCAGTGTTAGCGTTACAACAAAACGTTGTTATGCTTGAAATAGGGCATGACGACCCCCATTAGTATGTAATCACGATGATTGAGACTGGCTGATAATCCGTCCATAAGGTTACAATCAGTACAGCAGGTGTTTTCAATTTTGAACCAGGAGACGGAAATGTCATACAGTGGCGAACGAGATAACTTTGCACCCCATATGGCGCTGGTGCCAATGGTTATTGAACAGACCTCACGCGGTGAGCGTTCTTTCGATATCTATTCCCGTCTGCTCAAGGAACGCGTTATCTTTCTGACCGGCCAGGTGGAAGACCATATGGCTAACCTGATCGTGGCGCAGATGCTGTTCCTGGAAGCGGAAAACCCGGAAAAAGACATTTACCTGTACATCAACTCGCCAGGCGGTGTGATTACGGCGGGCATGTCAATTTATGACACCATGCAATTCATCAAGCCGGATGTCAGTACCATCTGTATGGGGCAGGCGGCGTCCATGGGGGCTTTCCTGTTAACCGCAGGGGCGAAAGGTAAGCGTTTCTGCCTACCTAACTCCCGCGTGATGATTCACCAGCCGCTGGGTGGTTACCAGGGCCAGGCGACGGATATTGAAATCCACGCCCGAGAAATTCTGAAAGTAAAAGCGCGCATGAATGAACTTATGGCGCAGCATACGGGTCAACCTCTCGAGCAGATCGAGCGCGATACCGAGCGCGATCGCTTCCTCTCTGCACCAGAGGCAGTTGAGTACGGCTTAGTCGACTCCATTTTGACCCATCGTAATTGATGCCCGCGACGCGAGTGTGCCGCTATACTAAGGTAGGGCGGCACGTTGCCTGTAAGCAGCTTGCGTCTGAGAATGGCATTTGCGTCGTCATGTGCGGCACATAGAACTTAAAAAGAGGTTTGGACTCATGACAGATAAACGCAAAGATGGTTCGGGCAAACTGCTGTACTGCTCTTTTTGCGGCAAAAGCCAGCATGAAGTGCGTAAACTGATTGCCGGGCCGTCCGTGTATATCTGCGACGAATGCGTCGATTTATGTAACGACATCATTCGCGAAGAGATTAAAGAAGTCGCGCCGCACCGTGAGCGCAGCGCGTTACCAACGCCACATGAGATTCGCCACCACCTGGACGACTATGTCATTGGTCAGGAGCAGGCGAAAAAAGTGCTGGCGGTGGCGGTATACAACCACTACAAACGTCTGCGTAACGGCGATACCAGCAATGGCGTAGAGCTGGGCAAAAGTAACATTCTGCTGATCGGGCCTACGGGTTCTGGTAAAACCCTGCTGGCGGAAACGCTGGCGCGCCTGCTGGATGTTCCGTTCACCATGGCGGATGCCACCACCCTGACCGAAGCCGGTTATGTGGGTGAAGACGTTGAAAATATTATCCAGAAGCTGCTCCAGAAGTGCGATTACGACGTACAGAAAGCCCAGCGCGGGATCGTCTATATCGATGAGATCGACAAAATCTCCCGTAAATCAGACAACCCGTCGATCACCCGTGACGTCTCGGGCGAGGGCGTGCAGCAGGCGCTGCTGAAGCTGATCGAAGGTACGGTTGCGGCTGTTCCACCGCAGGGTGGGCGTAAACATCCGCAGCAGGAATTCTTGCAGGTTGATACCTCCAAGATCCTGTTTATCTGTGGTGGTGCGTTTGCAGGCCTGGATAAAGTGATCTCTCACCGTGTGGAAACCGGCTCCGGCATTGGTTTTGGCGCAACGGTGAAAGCCACGTCTGAAAAACCAAACGAAGGCCAGCTGCTGGCGCAGGTTGAACCGGAAGATCTGATCAAATTCGGTTTGATTCCGGAATTTATCGGCCGTCTGCCGGTTGTGGCGACCCTGAACGAACTGAGCGAAGACGCGCTGATTCAGATCCTGAAAGAGCCGAAAAACGCGCTGACCAAGCAGTATCAGGCGCTGTTTAATCTGGAAGGCGTTGAGCTGGAATTCCGTGACGAAGCACTGGACGCGATTGCCAAGAAAGCGATGGCGCGTAAAACCGGTGCCCGTGGCCTGCGTTCTATCGTAGAAGCAGCATTGCTCGACACGATGTACGATCTTCCTTCTATGGAAGACGTTGAAAAAGTCGTGATCGACGAGTCCGTCATTGGTGGCCAGTCCAAGCCGTTACTGATTTACGGTAAACCGGAAGCGCAGCAGGCATCTGGCGAATAATTCACCATTTCATACAATCAGTTAATCAAAAAGGGGGGATTTTATCTCCCCTTTACTTTTTCCGTATTCATGGCGTTGAATGTATGGGAAACATCCCCATATACTGGATTACATGTTAATGGTTGTGTGAAGCACAGTTACATGACCAGTTTACCTGGCGGACACTAAACTAAGAGAGAGCTCTATGAATCCTGAGCGTTCTGAACGCATTGAAATCCCCGTATTGCCGTTGCGCGATGTGGTGGTTTATCCGCACATGGTCATACCCTTATTTGTAGGGCGGGAAAAATCTATCCGTTGCCTCGAAGCCGCCATGGATCATGATAAAAAAATCATGTTGGTCGCGCAGAAGGAAGCATCAACGGATGAGCCGGGTGTAAACGATCTTTTCACCGTCGGGACCGTGGCCTCTATTTTGCAGATGCTGAAGCTGCCAGACGGCACCGTGAAGGTGCTGGTGGAAGGCTTACAGCGTGCGCGTATTACCACTCTGTCAGACGATGGCGAGCACTTCTCTGCGAAGGCAGAGTACCTTGATTCACCGGAACTTGATGAGCGCGAACAGGAAGTGCTGGTACGCACCGCGATCAGCCAGTTCGAAGGCTACATCAAGCTGAATAAGAAAATCCCACCTGAAGTGCTGACGTCGCTGAACAGCATCGACGATCCTGCACGTCTGGCGGATACCATCGCTGCCCATATGCCGCTGAAGCTTGCTGACAAACAGTCCGTGCTGGAAATGTCCGACGTTAACGAACGTCTGGAATACCTGATGGCGATGATGGAGTCTGAGATCGATCTGCTCCAGGTTGAGAAGCGCATTCGCAACCGCGTCAAAAAGCAGATGGAAAAATCGCAGCGTGAGTACTATCTGAACGAGCAAATGAAAGCCATTCAGAAAGAGCTCGGCGAGATGGACGATGCGCCGGATGAAAACGAAGCGCTGAAGCGTAAGATCGACGCGGCGAAGATGCCGAAAGAGGCGAAAGAGAAAGCCGAAGCTGAGTTGCAGAAGCTGAAAATGATGTCTCCGATGTCGGCAGAGGCGACCGTCGTGCGCGGCTATATTGAGTGGATGGTGCAGGTTCCGTGGAATGCCCGCAGCAAGGTCAAAAAAGACCTGCGTCAGGCGCAGGAAATCCTCGATACCGACCACTACGGCCTGGAACGCGTGAAAGACCGCATTCTTGAGTACCTCGCGGTACAAAGCCGTGTGAACAAAATCAAAGGCCCAATCCTTTGCCTGGTAGGGCCTCCAGGCGTGGGTAAAACCTCTCTGGGCCAGTCCATCGCCAAAGCGACCGGACGTAAGTATATCCGTATGGCGCTGGGCGGCGTACGCGATGAAGCGGAAATCCGCGGCCATCGTCGCACCTATATCGGTTCCATGCCGGGCAAGCTGATCCAGAAGATGGCGAAAGTGGGGGTTAAAAACCCGCTGTTCCTGCTCGATGAGATCGACAAAATGTCTTCGGACATGCGTGGCGATCCGGCGTCGGCGCTGCTGGAAGTGCTTGATCCAGAACAGAACGTGGCGTTCAGCGATCACTACCTGGAAGTGGACTACGACCTGAGCGATGTGATGTTCGTGGCGACCTCCAACTCCATGAACATTCCGGCCCCGCTGCTGGACCGTATGGAAGTGATCCGCCTCTCCGGTTATACCGAAGATGAGAAGCTGAACATTGCTAAGCAGCACCTGCTGCCGAAACAGATTGAGCGTAACGCGCTGAAAGCCAACGAGCTGACCGTCGAGGACAGCGCGATTATCGGCATCATTCGCTATTACACCCGTGAAGCGGGCGTTCGTAGCCTCGAGCGTGAGATCTCTAAGCTGTGCCGTAAGGCGGTGAAACAGTTGCTGCTGGATAAGAGCCTGAAGCACATTGTGATTAACGGCGACAATCTGCATGCTTACCTTGGCGTTCAGCGCTTCGACTACGGTCGTGCGGACAACGAAAACCGCGTTGGTCAGGTGACCGGTCTGGCATGGACGGAAGTGGGCGGCGATCTGCTGACCATCGAAACCGCCTGTGTCCCGGGCAAAGGCAAGCTGACCTACACCGGTTCACTGGGTGAAGTGATGCAGGAGTCCATCCAGGCGGCGCTGACCGTGGTGCGCGCGCGCGCGGAAAAACTGGGTATCAACCCGGATTTCTACGAAAAACGCGACATTCACGTTCACGTTCCGGAAGGGGCGACGCCGAAAGATGGCCCAAGCGCGGGTATTGCCATGTGTACGGCGCTGGTTTCCTGCCTGACAGGGAACCCGGTTCGTGCTGATGTGGCCATGACCGGTGAAATTACGCTGCGTGGTCAGGTACTGCCTATCGGCGGGTTAAAAGAAAAACTGCTGGCGGCACACCGCGGTGGGATCAAAACCGTATTGATCCCTTACGAAAATAAACGCGATCTGGAAGAGATTCCGGACAACGTTATTGCCGATTTGCAGATCCATCCGGTGAAACGCATTGAGGAAGTTCTGACTCTCGCACTGCAAAATGAACCGTCCGGAATGCAGGTTGTAACCGCAAAATAGTGACCTCGCGCAAAGAGCGCCAATAAAAATAAGGCTGGTAAGTCATTTCGTACTTGCCAGCCTTTTTTTGTATAGCTAATTTAGATTGCTGATTGGGTTAGCCATCAACAACGGGTGTTGTAAGGTCATAGCAGGACTGATATAACTGCTGCGCGGTCGCGCTGTGAAGGATTCAGGTGCGATATAAATTATAAAGAGAGGAAGAGAACAGTGAATAAATCTCAACTGATTGACAAAATTGCTGCGGGTGCTGATATTTCTAAAGCTGCAGCGGGACGTGCTTTAGATGCTTTAATTGCTTCTGTTACTGAATCTCTGCAAGCTGGGGACGACGTTGCACTGGTAGGCTTCGGTACTTTTGCGGTTAAAGAGCGTGCAGCCCGTACTGGCCGCAACCCTCAGACCGGTAAAGAGATCACCATTGCTGCCGCTAAAGTGCCGGGTTTCCGTGCAGGTAAAGCGCTGAAAGACGCAGTAAACTGATTGCTTTCCCGCTCCAGGGAAGCTGAAAAGTACAAGGGCGCATCGTTTGATGTGCCTTTTTTGTTTGTCCAGACCTGATTTGTGCGAGTTTATGCGAGTTGTGGGCTGACAATTGCCCTGTTTTCTTGTCACAATACGCCTTTACGCGCGACGGTCAGGATTTTCCGTCAGCGTCAGGTAACCAGTCACCTACAGCGGAGTGTTGTTACACCATGATGGACAGCTTACGCACGGCTGCTAACAGTCTCGTGCTCAAGATTATTTTCGGTATCATTATCGTGTCGTTCATATTGACCGGTGTGAGTAGTTACCTCATCGGCGGTGGCGCGAACTACGCCGCAAAAGTGAATGGCCAGGAAATTAGCCGTGGGCAGTTCGAGAACGCTTTTGCTGGTGAACGTAACCGCATGCAGCAGCAACTGGGCGACCAATACTCTGAACTTGCAGCCAACGAAGGCTATATGAAAAACCTGCGTCAGCAGACGCTGAACCGCCTTATCGACGAAGCGCTGCTGGATCAGTACGCGAAAAGCCTCGGTCTGGGCATCAGCGATGAGCAGGTTAAAAAAGCCATCTTCTCGACGCAGGCTTTCCAGTCTAATGGGAAGTTCGACAACGCGCGTTACAACAGCATTGTTAACCAGATGGGTATGACGGCTGACCAGTACGCTCAGGCGCTGCGTAACCAGTTGACCACGCAACAGCTGATCAACGCGGTGGTGGGCACCGATTTCATGCTGAAAGGCGAAACTGAAGAGCTGGCGGCACTGGTGGCGCAGCAACGCGTGGTGCGTGAAGCGACGATTGATGTCAACGCACTGGCAGCGAAACAGCAGGTTAGCGACGCTGAAGTTAATGCTTACTACGAGCAAAACAAGAACAACTTCATCTCTCCGGAACAGTTCCGCGTAAGCTATATCAAGCTGGATGCAGCTGCGATGCAGGAAAACGCGACTGACGCCGAGATCCAGTCTTATTACGACCAGCATCAGGATCAGTTCACTCAGCCGCAGCGTAACCGTTACAGCGTGATCCAGACCAAAACGGAAGCAGAAGCGAAAGCCGTGCTGGACGAGCTGAACAAAGGCGCTGATTTCGCCACCTTAGCGAAAGCAAAATCCACCGACATTATTTCTGCCAAAAACGGCGGTGATATGGGCTGGCTGGAAGAGTCCACTACCCCGGACGAGCTGAAAAATGCAGGCCTGAAAGAGAAAGGCCAACTGTCTGGTGTAATCAAATCCTCCGTTGGTTTCCTGGTGGCGCGTCTGGACGATGTTGTGGCGGCGAAAACCAAGCCGCTGGCTGACGTTCGTGATGATATCGCTGCGAAAGTGAAGCAGGAGAAAGCGCTGGACGCCTTCTATGCTCTGCAACAGAAAGTGAGCGATGCCGCAAGCAACGACAATGAATCACTGGCGGGTGCTGAGCAGGCTGCTGGCGTTAAAGCGGTTGAGACGGGCTGGTTCAGCCACGAAAACCTGCCGGAAGAACTGAACTTCAAACCAGTTTCAGATGCCATTTTCAATGGTGGTCTGGTCGGTGAGAACGGTACGCCGGGCAGCAACTCAGACATCATTACCGTTGACGGTGACCGAGCGTTCGTACTGCGCGTCAGCGAGCACAAAGCCGAGGCAGTGAAGCCCCTGGCGGAAGTGAAAGATCAGGTGGTGGCGCTGGTCAAACACAACAAAGCGGCACAGCAGGCAAAACTGGATGCAGAGAAAATTCTGGCCGATCTGAAAGCCGGTAAGAACGATGCGCTGAAAGCGGCTGGCCTGAGCTTTGGCGAAGCAAAAACGCTGAGCCGTACCGGTCAGGATCCTGTCAGCCAGGCGGCGTTTGGCCTGAGCCTGCCGGCGAAAGACAAACCTGTCTTTGGCACCACGACCGATATGCAGGGTAACGTGGTGCTTCTGGCGCTGGATGAAGTAAAAGCCGGTACGCTGCCAGACGCGCAGAAGAAGGCCATGGTTCAGGGAATTACCCAGAACAATGCCCAGATTGCTTTCGAAGCGATGATGAGCAACCTGCGTAAAGAAGCCAAAATCAAACTGGGTGATGTGGTCACTCAGGAGCAATAATTACGTATCTGCTCGCAGATTTTAGTAACGCTCTGCAAAAACTAAAGGCCGCTTTCGCGGCCTTTTCCATTTCTGCAATCTGTTGTTTGTCCCTGTTTTCCCGTGCGGTTATCGTGGCGTGGCTGTCAACAAACAAGGAGAAAACAGCATGAAATGTGGAATCAAAGCACTGTTAATTACACTGGCTATTGCCACTTCCGGGATGAGTGCGGGCGCGCTGGCCGCGTCCCCCTCGGCTAAAGCGCAGGCTGCACAAAACCAGGCCGATGCAACGTCACAAGGTCATGTTAAAGCCAACGCGACGGCCAGCACGAAAGCCATTGAGGACGAGGGTACGCGGGTCAGTATCAATACTGCCTCTGCGGACGATCTTGCCCGCGTTATGAATGGCGTGGGTCTAAAAAAAGCGCAGGCCATCGTCAGCTATCGTGAAGAGTATGGCCCTTTCAAAACCCTTGACGATCTCAAGCAGGTGCCGGGTATGGGCAGCGCGCTGGTTGAGCGCAATCTCGCACACCTGACGCTGTAATCGCGTAATCACTTGCACTGCGGCAAAAATTTGCCAGGATAAAGAGGTCATACCAGTTATGACCTCTGAACCTATAACAACGAAAGGCTATTGCGCTATGCAGACACAAATCAAAGTCCGTGGTTATCACCTCGATGTTTACCAGCACGTCAATAACGCCCGCTACCTTGAATTTCTTGAAGAGGCGCGCTGGGACGGCCTGGAGAACAGCGAAAGCTTCCAGTGGCTGACCGCACACAACATCGCGTTTGTGGTCGTCAATATCAACATTAACTACCGCCGCCCGGCTGTGCTGGGGGATGTGCTCACCGTGACCAGTGAGGTCCAACAACTGAATGGCAAAAGTGGTGTATTGAGCCAGGTCGTTACGCTGGAGCCAGAAGGGCAGGTGGTGGCCGATGCGCTGATCACCTTTGTCTGTATCGATCTCAAAACCCAGAAAGCGTTGCCGCTGGAAGGGGAGTTGCGCGAAAAGCTGGAGCTGATGATCGCGTAAGAAATGTTCAGGAATAACTGTGCTGTCGACACTTACCGTTCGACAGCACGGTCAGGTAGCCCTTATTTCAGCCCGGTCTTTTTCTGCATCGCGGCCATCACGCCCGCTTTATCCGCAAAATAATGATTCAGACCGTTCGCGCGCAGGTTACAGGCGGCACACTGCCCGCAGCCGTCCCCTTTAATGCCGTTGTAGCAGGTCAGGGTCTCGTTGCGAACAACATCCAGCTTGCCCCAGTAGTCGGCCAGGGCCCAGGTTTCAGCCTTATCCAGCCACATCAGCGGCGTTTCGAAGCGGGTCTCTTTTGCCATTCCCAGATCGACGGCGTGATTGAGTGCTTTCACGAATTCATCCCGGCAGTCCGGGTAGCCAGAGAAGTCGGTCTCACACACGCCCGTGATCACCGCTTCGGCTTTCACCTGGTAGGCATAGATCGCCGTCAGGGTCAGGAAGAGAATGTTGCGGCCCGGTACGAAGGTGTTCGGAATGCCGCTGGCATCCGGTTCGTAATCAGGCACCGGAATGCTGTCGCGGGTGAGGCTGCTGACGGCCAGTTCATTTAACAGCGTCACGTCCAGCACTTTATGAGCGCGGGCGCCCAGTTTGAGGGCCAGTTCACGAGCGACATCGATTTCAGCGCGATGACGCTGACCATAATCAAAAGTGACGCAGTGCACTTCATCATACTGGTGAAGCGCCTGAATCAGGCAGGTGGTGGAATCTTGTCCTCCGCTGAACACGACGACGGCACGTTTCATAGATCATCTCGACAGTTACAGTAAAAGCGTCATGTTAACGCCTGGCTAAAGCGGCGACCAGCTTCTTCACGCGTTTGGGGGAGGAAGCCAGGCTTCGGTGAAGTCAAACCAGCCGCGAGTGTTAAGGCGTATGCCGTTGACGCCCGGAGGCGCGCTGATTTGATACTGGTAGTTAAAGAGCGGCGTCAGGACGGCTGTCTCCATTAACCGGCTGAAGATAGCCTGAAGTCCTGCGTGTCGGTCACGTTCGTCGGCCTGCGTCTGCACCGCATCCAGCGTGGCCTGCAAATGGGCATATGCCGGTGCGCTCAGCAGATGCGGCCAGAGCGCATCGCAGCGGAGCCACTGCTCAAGCGTGTACGCTGGCGCTTCGCCAATCAGTCTGTCTCCCATCATGATGTCTGCATCGGCAAGCTGCTGGCACCCGTCCCACGTTTTGGCGTCGTGAAAGATGACGGTCAGTTCACAACCCTGCCGCGCAAGGTATGCTTTTAACTGGCTGGCCATGGTGTGAAGCTCAACCGGCAGGTGGTAGACGAGCATCAATGCCTCTGGCAGCGCAACGTCGGTTAAATCAGGCCATTGGGGGATCGCCCAGCCGGGTAGCAGTTCCTCGGTAGGGGTAATGAGTCCTTCGTTCAGAGGAAGCGTGTGCAGCAGCGTTGAGAGGTGAATGATATTAATCAGCCGCTTTGCCTGAAGTTCGCTCAGACGCGGACTCTGTTTCAGCGTGAGGTAGCAGAAGCCCAGACTGGTGCTGTTACTCACCAGCCGCAGGCTGGCCAGCTCGTCGGCCTCGCCAATGGCGATTTGCACCGGGTGGCGACAGCTGGTGCCCAGACTGTAGTCAAAAAGCTGGGGCGTGATCCAGTACTCGATAGCCTTAAGCAACGGATGGCCAAGGTGATACTGCTCGTGGCTTTCCAGACGCACCAGTTCAGGCTCAAAAACGCTCAGCCGGAAGGGACCGCTACCCACCACGGGGTAATCGGGATGCGCCAGACGGCTACAGTAGGTTGCCAGCCTGTGCGCCAGCCAGTAGTCAGGTTGATGGAGAATAAACGTCAGGCACTGCGGTTGCGTGGTTTCGATACGTAAGACGCTGCGGAAAAGCGTGCCCAAGCCGGGCTGCGATAACAGCGCCGTCAGGCTTTGCCGGAGCTGTGCCGTCTCTATTTTATCGCCGTTATGCCAGTGCAGGGTGGAGCGAATGTAGAAATGCCAGCGCAGGCCGTCAGCGGAGATTTCCCAGTGATGCGCCAGATCGCCCGTGGGTTCACTGCTGGTACCATTAAAACGCGTCAAACCAGAGAATACCTGTCCCGCCAGATGCTGCTCCGCCCGGCCAGGGAGAAACCCCGGCTGAAGCGGCTCCAGGGAGCGATAGTAGGGAATACGCAGCGTCGGCGTATCGTTCTGCCACTGCCCGCCCATAAACGGATGCAGCAGCGATCGCAAATCTTCAGGCGCGAGCTGGGCCAGCTCCAGCGCGTTGTGCTGCTGTCCACTTTTCAGGGCCTCTTCCATCATCGTATTACGCAACGAGTCCGGGGTGACGTGAAAGCGTAATTCCCCACGCTTACCTCGTCCGGAGCGGGCGTGCCAGCTTAGCCAGCCCGCCTCCTGCGCCTGGCGCAGCAGGGTGCGAACATGTCGCTCGCTGCAAAAGCAGCGGCTGGCAAGTTCACTGATGGTAACCTGCTGCGGTGCGCCGGCGGAGGGGTGCCACAGACGCTGATACTGGTTAAGACGATTAAGCTGGCGCATGAAAAACCCGGAACAATAATTATCATCTATTCACTATTACTTCCGTATATCTCACGTAATACTAATGCACAAGTTAACCGCATCACATTTCGGGAGTAATTATGGCTCGGCTCGCTGCATTTGATATGGACGGCACGCTGTTAATGCCGGATCACCGTTTAGGGGAGAAAACCCTGAACACACTTAAGCGCCTGCGCGAGCGTGAAGTCACCCTGACGTTTGCCACTGGTCGTCATGTTCTCGAGATGCGCCATCTGCTGGGAACATTTGCCCTCGATGCGTTCCTGATCACCGGCAACGGGACGCGCATTCACTCCGTCGACGGCAATATGCTGCACCGTCAGGATCTGAATCCGGAAGTGGCGGACATTGTCCTGCACAGCACCTGGGATACGCAGGCCAGCGTGCATGTTTTTAATGATGAAGGCTGGTTTACCGGGCGTGAGATCCCGGCCTTGCTGCACGCTCACGTTTACAGCGGCTTTAAATATCAGCTTATCGATTTGCGCCGCATTCCAGCACACAAGGTGACCAAGATCTGCTTCTGTGGCGATCACGACGATCTCTGCCGCCTGCGTATTCAACTAAACGAGGCGCTGGGCTACCGGGCGCACCTGACCTTCTCGGCGGTGGACTGCCTTGAAGTGCTGCCGGTGGGCTGTAACAAAGGATCTGCGCTGGCGGTGCTGAGCGATCATCTGGGGCTGACGATGCAGGACTGTATGGCCTTTGGTGACGCCATGAACGACCACGAGATGCTGAGCAGCGTGGGTCGTGGACTGATTATGGGGAACGCGATGCCGCAACTTATCGCCGCGCTCCCGCATTTACCGGTTATCGGACACTGTCGTAACGAAGCGGTGTCCCATTTTTTGACGCATTGGCTGGACAAAAATAACCTCCCATATTCCCCCGAATAGTGAGACCCTTCCAGCAAGCCAGGCTTTAGCCTGGCTTTTTTTTATTTCACCAGCTGCGAAATCTGCGCTTTCCACGGTTCTACATCGCCAATAGTTGCCTGCACCCATTCTGCATTGTAATAGGTGTCCAGGTAGCGCTCCCCGCTGTCACACAGCAGCGTGACGACAGAGCCGGTACGGCCTTCTTCGCGCATCCTCGCGGCCAGCTGTAGCGCGCCCCACATATTGGTGCCGGTGGAAGCCCCGACTTTACGGCCAAGCTGTGTCTCCAGCCAGTGCGCCGTCGCGACGCTGGCGGCGTCCGGCACGCGGAGCATCTCATCCACAACGTCCGGAATGAACGAGGGTTCGACGCGCGGGCGACCAATCCCTTCGATCTTGCTCCCCACGGGGCTGCGCAGGCTGGCATCGCGGGATTGCCAGTAATCGAGGAACACCGAGTTTTGCGGGTCAACCACCATCAGCTGCGTATCATAACCCTGACAGCGGATATAACGTCCGATGGTGGCGGAGGTTCCGCCCGTGCCCGCGCTCATGACAATGTAAGAGGGAACAGGATGCGGCTCGTGGGTCATCTGGCGGAAAATGCTGTCCGCAATGTTATTATTGCCGCGCCAGTCGGTGGCGCGCTCGGCGAAGGTAAACTGGTCCATATAGTGACCATTCAGTTCGCGGGCCAGCATTTCGGAGGCCGCATAGATTTCGCAGGCGCTTTCCACAAAGTGGCAGCGTCCGCCGTAAAATTCGATCTGTTCGACTTTACGTTTCGCCGTGCAGGAGGGCATCACGGCGATAAACGGGAGGCCCAGCAGGCGGGCAAAGTAGGCTTCGGAGACGGCAGTTGATCCGGACGACGATTCAATAATCGTGGTGCCTTCTTTAATCCAGCCGTTACATAAACCGTATAAAAAGAGTGAACGCGCCAGGCGATGCTTCAGGCTGCCGGTAGGATGGGTGCTTTCATCCTTCAGGTAAAGCTGAATGCCGGGAAATCCAGGCAGAGGCAGGCGGATCAAGTGGGTGTCTGCCGAGCGCTGATAGTCGGCATTTATTTCGCTGATGGCATGTTTAACCCAGGTGCTATTCATCGTAGTTATCCGTTTGTCATTTTGTGCCCAGCATAGCGAAAAGCACAGAAAAAATTGTTGCTATCTGACCTTTAAAATAGAATGTAAGGAGAATAATTTTCTCTTCGAGGTGGCTATGTTAGATAAAATTGATCGTAAGCTGCTTTCTTTGCTGCAAAGCGACTGCACCCTCTCTTTGCAGGCGCTGGCAGATGCCGTTAATCTGACCACCACACCGTGCTGGAAGCGCCTCAAGAAGCTGGAAGATGATGGCATTCTGCTGGGACGCGTGGCGTTGCTGGATCCCGAAAAACTGGGGCTTGGACTGACCGCCTTCGTCCTGATAAAAACGCAGCATCACAGTAGCGAATGGTACTGCCGCTTCGTCACCCAGGTTTCCGACATGCCCGAAGTGCTCGGCTTCTGGCGCATGGCGGGGGAATACGACTATCTGATGCGCGTTCAGGTGGCAGACATGAAGCGCTACGATGATTTCTACAAGCGGCTGGTCAATAGCGTACCAGGCTTGTCCGATGTCACCTCCAGTTTCGCCATGGAACAGATTAAATACACCACAGCGTTACCCATTGAATAACTTCTTAAAATACCTTCAGGAAAAGACCGCGTGCGATTATTTGCCCAATTAAGCTGGTACTTTCGTCGGGAGTGGCAACGCTACCTCGGCGCGGTGGCCCTGCTTATTATCATTGCCATTCTGCAACTGATCCCGCCCAAAGTGGTGGGTTACGTCGTGGATGGCGTTACGGAACAACATTACACCGCCGCACGGGTGATGATGTGGGGCGGTACGCTGGTGCTGACGGCCGTGGTGGTTTACCTGCTGCGTTATGTCTGGCGCGTGCTGCTGTTCGGCGCGTCCTATCAGCTTGCCGTTGAGCTGCGCGAGGACTTTTACCGCCAGCTGAGCCGCCAGCACCCTGAGTTTTATCTGCGTCACCGTACCGGGGATCTCATCGCCCGCGCCACTAACGATGTAGACCGCGTGGTGTTTGCCGCCGGTGAAGGGGTGCTAACGCTGGTGGATTCCCTGGTGATGGGCTGTGCGGTACTGATTGTGATGTCTACGCAAATTAGCTGGGAGCTCACGCTGCTGGCGCTGCTGCCGATGCCGCTGATGGCGCTGGCAATTAACCGCTACGGCGAGCAGCTCCATGAACGCTTTAAGCTGGCGCAGGCGGCGTTCTCGTCGCTGAACGATCGCACCCAGGAGAGCATGACCAGCATCCGCATGATTAAAGCGTTTGGTCTGGAAGACCGCCAGTCCGCGCTGTTTGCCGCCGACGCCGCCGATACCGGCGCGAAAAACATGCGCGTGGCGCGTATTGATGCCCGTTTCGATCCGACAATTTATATTGCGATTGGCATGGCGAACCTGCTGGCAGTGGGCGGCGGCAGCTGGATGGTGGTGCAAGGCACGATGACCCTCGGGCAGTTAACCAGCTTTGCGATGTACCTTGGGCTGATGATCTGGCCGATGCTGGCGCTGGCCTGGATGTTTAATATCGTTGAACGCGGGAGCGCCGCTTACAGCCGTATCCGCGCCATGCTGGCGGAAGTGCCGGTCGTGAACGATGGCAGCGAGCCGGTGGCGGAAGGTCCGGGTATTCTCAAGGCTGATATCCGCGCCTTTATCTACCCGCAAACGGAACATCCGGTGCTTGAGAACGTCAGTTTCACGCTGCGTCCTGGTCAGATGCTGGGCATCTGTGGCCCGACGGGTTCCGGTAAAAGCACCATTCTGTCACTGATTCAGCGCCATTTTGACGTGAGCGAAGGCGATATCCGTTTCCACGACGTCCCTCTGCCACGTCTGCTGCTGGATGACTGGCGCAGCCGCCTGGCGGTCGTCAGCCAGACGCCGTTTTTGTTTTCAGACACCATTGCCAACAATATCGCGCTCGGGTGTCCGACGGCGACACAGGACCAGATCGAGCACGTGGCGCGTCTGGCCAGCGTCCACGAGGATATTCTGCGCCTGCCGCAGGGCTACGATACGGAAGTGGGTGAGCGGGGCGTTATGCTCTCCGGCGGACAAAAACAGCGTATCTCTATTGCCCGCGCGCTGCTGCTGGACGCTGAGATCCTGATACTGGATGATGCGCTGTCCGCAGTTGACGGGCGTACTGAACATCAAATTTTGCATAACCTTCGCCAGTGGGGAGAGGGGCGCACGGTCATCATCAGCGCGCACCGCCTGTCGGCCCTTACCGAAGCCAGTGAAATTCTGGTGCTTCAGCACGGGCATATTGCTCAGCGTGGTCAGCATGAGCAGCTTGCCGGGCAGACCGGATGGTATCGGGATATGTACCGCTATCAACAGCTTGAAGCCGCGCTGGATGAGGAGGTCGCCGATGCGTAAGTTTGGACAGATGTGGCCGACGTTAAAACGGCTGCTGGCCTATGGCTCACCGTGGCGCAAACCGCTTTCCATCGCCGTGCTGTTGCTGTGGATCGCCGCGATTGCGGAGGTGACCGGTCCGCTGCTTATCAGTTATTTCATCGACAATATGGTGGCGAAAAACTATCTGCCGCTGGGGCTGGTGGCGGGGCTGGGCGTGGCGTATGTCGGCCTACAGCTGACGGCGGCGGGGCTGCACTATGCGCAGTCGCTGCTGTTTAACCGGGCCGCCGTGGGCGTGGTCCAGCAGCTTCGCACGGATGTGATGGATGCCGCGCTGCGCCAGCCGCTGAGCGAGTTTGATACTCAGCCGGTCGGGCAGGTTATTTCGCGCGTCACCAATGACACCGAGGTGATCCGCGACCTCTATGTAACCGTTGTCGCAACGGTTCTGCGCAGTGCCGCGTTGATTGGCGCGATGCTGGTGGCGATGTTCAGCCTGGACTGGCGTATGGCGCTGGTGGCGATCGCTATTTTCCCGGCGGTGCTGATTGTGATGGTAATTTACCAGCGCTACAGCACGCCGATTGTTCGTCGCGTGCGCGCTTACCTCGCAGATATCAATGATGGCTTCAACGAAGTGATCAACGGCATGAGCGTTATCCAGCAGTTTCGCCAGCAGGCGCGTTTTGGCGAGCGAATGGGAGAAGCCAGCCGCTCGCACTATATGGCGCGGATGCAGACGTTACGGCTGGATGGCTTCCTGTTACGCCCGCTGCTGAGCCTCTTCTCTGCGCTGGTGCTGTGCGGGCTGTTGATGCTGTTTGGCCTGACGACGCGCGGAACCATCGAGGTGGGGGTACTGTACGCATTTATCAGCTACCTTGGACGCCTTAACGAACCGCTGATTGAACTCACCACGCAGCAATCGATGCTGCAACAGGCGGTGGTTGCGGGCGAGCGTGTATTCGAGCTGATGGACAGGCCGCGTCAGACCTATGGCGATGACGAACGCCCGCTGGAAAGTGGATCCATAGCGTTTGATCATGTCTCGTTTGCCTACCGCGACGACCAGCTTGTCTTGCAGGATATCAACCTCGAGGTACCGTCGCGCGGTTTTGTCGCCCTGGTTGGGCATACCGGCAGCGGCAAAAGCACGCTCGCCAGTTTGCTGATGGGCTACTATCCGTTGACGCAGGGGGAGATCCGTCTGGACGGACGGCCGCTTGCCGCGCTTAGCCACAACGCGTTACGTAAGGGCGTCGCGATGGTGCAGCAGGATCCGGTGGTACTGGCGGATACCTTTTATGCCAACGTGACGCTGGGACGACCTTTCACGCCTGAGCAGGTATGGGAGGTGCTGGAAACGGTGCAGCTTGCGGATCTGGCGCGCGGGTTAAGCGAGGGGATCCATACCCGGCTGGGTGAGCAGGGCAATAATCTCTCGGTCGGGCAAAAGCAACTTCTTGCGCTGGCGCGCGTGCTGATTGAGACGCCACAGGTGTTAATTCTGGATGAAGCGACCGCAAGCATTGACTCCGGTACCGAGCAGGCGATCCAGCAGGCGCTGGCTGCCGTGCGGGATCGCACTACGCTGGTGGTAATCGCCCACCGCCTCTCAACCATCGTCGATGCCGATACCATTCTGGTGCTGCACCGTGGCCAGGCCGTTGAACGGGGGACGCACAGAGCGCTGCTTGAGGCAAAAGGACGCTACTGGCAGATGTATCAGTTGCAGCTGGCAGGCGACGAACTGGCCGCCAGCGCGCGCGAGGAAGAGTCACTCAGCGCCTGATGCACCATAACAAGGCAATGCGCTAACAGACTTAACCGTTGGTGCAAAACTGAAACGCACCCTGCACTGCCATGGTGCGTTTTTTTTCATCCCTACCCGGCGCATGCGCGCCGCGGCGCTTTCCTCCTCACCTTTCACTTCTGGCACACCCTTTGCAATATCCCTTTCGTGTTAGCTGCGGCCATTACCGAATTCTGACTGGAGGGGATATATGAAGCTGGTTACGGTGGTAATCAAACCATTCAAACTCGAAGACGTGCGTGAAGCGCTGTCTTCCATGGGTATTCAGGGACTGACTGTCACCGAAGTGAAAGGCTTTGGGCGTCAGAAAGGTCATGCCGAGCTTTATCGCGGGGCGGAATACAGCGTTAACTTCCTGCCAAAAGTGAAGATTGATGTGGCGATTGCCGACGATCAGCTTGATGAGGTGATTGATGTCGTCAGCAAAGCAGCCTACACCGGAAAAATTGGCGACGGCAAAATTTTCGTTGCCGAACTACAGCGCGTCATTCGCATCCGTACCGGCGAATCTGACGAAGCGGCGTTGTAAGTAACTCCTGGCACACAGTGATAGGGATCGAGAAAATGAAGAAAGCAACAATGAAAACAGGTCTGGGTTCGCTGGCACTGCTGCCGGGCCTGGCAATGGCTGCACCTGCTGTGGCAGACAAAGCCGATAACGCCTTTATGATGATTTGCACCGCGCTGGTGCTGTTCATGACGATTCCGGGGATCGCGCTGTTTTACGGCGGCCTGATCCGCGGCAAGAACGTACTCTCCATGCTGACGCAGGTTGCCGTCACGTTCGCGCTGGTGTGCGTGCTGTGGGTGGTTTACGGTTACTCGCTGGCCTTCGGGGAGGGCAACGCCTTCTTCGGCAACGTTAACTGGGCGATGCTGAAAAATATCGAACTGACCGCGGTGATGGGCAGTTTTTATCAGTATATTCATGTCGCGTTCCAGGGCTCATTCGCCTGCATCACCGTGGGGCTGATTGTGGGCGCGCTGGCTGAGCGTATCCGCTTCTCTGCGGTACTGATTTTCGTGGTGGTCTGGCTGACGCTCTCCTATATCCCGATTGCGCATATGGTCTGGGGAGGTGGTCTGTTGGCTTCCCATGGCGCGCTGGACTTTGCGGGCGGTACCGTTGTGCACATCAACGCCGCGGTAGCAGGTCTGGTAGGCGCATACCTGATTGGTAAGCGCGTGGGCTTCGGGAAGGAAGCATTCAAGCCGCACAATCTGCCGATGGTCTTTACCGGCACCGCCATCCTCTATTTTGGCTGGTTCGGCTTCAACGCAGGTTCAGCCAGCGCCGCTAACGAAATCGCCGCGCTGGCCTTCGTGAATACCGTTGTGGCAACCGCCGGCGCTATCCTCTCATGGGTATTTGGCGAGTGGGCCGTTCGCGGCAAGCCATCGCTGCTGGGTGCCTGTTCCGGGGCGATTGCCGGTCTGGTAGGTATTACACCAGCGTGCGGTTACGTGGGCGTGGGCGGTGCGCTGCTGATCGGTATCGTCGCAGGACTGGCGGGGCTGTGGGGCGTTACCGCACTGAAACGTGTTCTGCGCGTTGACGATCCGTGTGATGTATTCGGCGTACACGGTGTGTGCGGCATCGTCGGCTGTATCATGACCGGTATCTTTGCTGCCCAATCTCTGGGCGGAGTAGGTTACGCAGAAGGCGTGACCATGATGCATCAGGTGCTGGTACAGCTGGAAAGCATCGCGATCACCGTTGTCTGGTCCGGTGTTGTGGCCTTTATCGGTTACAAGCTGGCTGATATGACCGTTGGGCTGCGCGTGCCGGAAGAGCAGGAGCGCGAAGGCCTGGACGTCAACAGCCACGGCGAGAATGCCTATAACGCATAATTTGAGTGCCTTGCCGGGCGGCGGCTTCGCCTTACCCGGCCTGAAAAAGCACAATTCGCAGGCCCGGTGAGCGCAGCGCCACCGGGCTTTTTACATCATCCGCGATTACGCATCACACCTTCCTGCACGGTAGAAGCCACCAGCACGCCATCCTGAGTGTAAAACTCCCCGCGTACAAAGCCGCGCGCGCTGGACGCAGAGGTACTTTCCACGCTGTAAAGCAGCCATTCATTCATATCGAATGGACGGTGGAACCACATGGAATGGTCAATTGTGGCGACCTGCATCCCTTTTTCGAGGAAGCCCACACCGTGCGGCTGTAGCGCAACCGGCAGGAAGTTGAAATCCGACGCATACCCCAGCAGGTACTGATGCACGCGTAAATCTGCGGGTACGCTGCCGTTGGCGCGGATCCACACCTGGCGGGCGGGCTCAGCGGTATGCCCCTTCATTGGGTTATGAAATTCGACCGGGCGGATCTCCAGCGGTTTATCGCACAGAAACTTCTCTTTTACCTGCGGCGGCAGCAGATGCGCGAGAGCGCGGGCAATTTCGGTTTCCGATTTCAGATCGTCCGGCGACGGGGCAGACGGCATCTTTTTTTGATGCTCATAGCCCGGCTCTGGCGCCTGGAACGAGGCGGTCATGTAGAAGATGGGTTTGCCATGCTGGATGGCCGCCACGCGACGGGCGCTGAAGCTTTGACCGTCACGCAGAACTTCCACGTCGTAAACAATCGGTTTAGCACTGTCACCGGGGCGTAAAAAGTAGCTGTGAAACGAGTGCACCAGACGGTCTGCCGGGACGGTCTCCTTGGCGGCATACAGCGCTTGCCCCACGACCTGGCCGCCAAAAACCTGGCGTAAGCCTAAATCTTCGCTCTGTCCGCGAAATAGCCCTTCTTCTATTTTTTCCAGGTTCAGTAATGTCAGCAGATTGTTCAGTGCCTGACTCATAGTGGTCCTCAATAAACGCCGTGGCGAAAGATACGCTGAGTATAACCCAGAAATGAAAGTGGTCCGATGGGTAGAATAATCTTAATATCCGGACGAAATTAGGCATAAATCCGTGATTTGTGCCACACTTGTATTCGTTATGTGAATAAAACGACATCAGATGGGATCGATCCCGCTGGTGCATTGATGATAAGGAGACTTCAATGAAACTCGTGCCTATGCTCAGTGGTGTAGCAATTGCGGTAGCGTTGTCCGCCTGTGCTGGTAAGAGTGCCGATGTACCGGTGCCAACAGCAAGCGCAAACGGGATTAACACCCTTTCACAGCAAGCTATTCAGCAGCCAAATGTTTCCGGTACGATCTGGATCAAACAGAAGGTTGCGCTGCCGCCGGATGCGGTTTTAACGGTCACGCTGTCTGATGCTTCCCTGGCGGATGCGCCGTCTAAAGTGCTTGCGCAGCGCGCGGTTCGTACAGAGGGTAAACAGGCGCCGTTCAGCTTTGTGCTGCCGTACAACCCGTCTGACGTGCAACCCAATGCGCGTATCCTCCTGAGCGCGGCGGTAACGATCAACGATAAGCTGGTCTTTATCACCGATACCGTGCAGGAAGCGGTCAACAAAGGCGGCACCAAAATCGACCTGAACCTGGTACCGGTGCAGCAAACTGAAGTGCCTGTTGCAACGCAGACCAATCAGCCGACTCTGCCTACACCGCCAACACAGCTGTAATTCTCTTTCGCCCTCTCCATGTTGACGGGAGAGGGCGTCAGTACTCCCAGCGATACTTCTGCATATCAATTTGTCCTGCCCCGGACACCTGCACCCCTTCTGAAAGTAATGCCTGACGCTGGCGCTGCAAGTCTGGCCCGGTGAGGGAAATGGCGCCATGGCGATTGACGACCCGGTGCCACGGTAACGTGCTTCCTTCTGGTAGCCTCCTTAGCACGCCGCCTACCTGACGCGCCGCGCGCGGAGAACCCGCCAGCCGGGCGACTTCCCCATAGGTCGTGACACAGCCTTCCGGGATCGAGGCTACGATTTGCCACACTCGCTGTGGGAAAGTGTCATGTTCGTCCATTGTTACTCCTGCGGGAAATCAGCGAAGGGTAATGTTATACGAAGATAAAGAAGATTGTCGGGGCAGTTTGCGCAATAATCCAGCATCCGGTTGCCAGCGGCTTGCAATTGAGGTGCTCCACAGGGATAATGCGCCAGCGCGTTGGTTATCAACGCTCTCAATGGGGGCTCTGTTGGTTCTCCCGCAACGCTACTCTGTTCACCAGGTCAGGTCCGGAAGGAAGCAGCCAGGGCAGACGACGTGGGTGCCGGGATGTAGCTGGCAGGGCCCCCACCCATTTGTGCTCCTCTCCAGTCGTTCCCCTGAATAAACCTTCTAAATTATGTGACTATTGTATTTTTTGTAATGCAACCTTCATTTGACTGAAATAATAATGTCATAAACCTGTAATAATAGACTGTCATTTTATTTTTCGATGCCTTTATTCTGTCATAAGCTAAAAAATATATATCTGGATAACAAACTTATCTTCGTGTATTAAATTAAACACGTGTTCCGAAAGGATGTGACAATCATGGTTACTGCGGTTTTAAACGTTAAAATTGATGAAGCGCTAAAAGAAAGACTTCGCCACTATGCGGAAGACAATAATGAGAATTTAAGCGTGACCACAGAGAAACTGCTGCTGCTGGCATTTGAAGCAGTAGAAGAGGCGGGAGTATCGGAAGAGGATGTTGATAATCAGCATACGGAAGAAGAGAGCGTAACTCCATTTACTCCTAAAGAAATCAAAGCACTACGTAAACTTCTGAAGAAGAGAAAATGAAACAACAACTATCGACTGCCAGTGACTACAACGAGGCCTGCAATCTGTTACGTTCCGGCTACGTGAAACATGTTCGTCTTGGCTGGAATGTAGGAAGTGATGAGTTCTTTCGTATTGCGTCTGACTGGTGTGATACCGGTGCAAAAATAAAGAAAGAAGGGGATAATTTCATTATTTCGCTGAAAGGCTTCCCGATTCCACCTCAACATTAAGTTGTTCTTCATGAAAACTGCTGACTGCATGCGATACAGTCAGCAGTTTTTATTGTTTCTGGCGAATAATTTACACCAGGCTCCGTTTTACTGACGCTACACTTTTATTTAATGCATGCCACAGCGGTTTGATCCGCAATAATGCCTCTTCAAGTTCTGGTGAACTGAGTGAGAAGGGCATACGCAGGTAGCGGTCAAACGCGCCTGATAGTCCAAAACGCGTGCCGGTGCCCATAATGATGCCTGTCGTTTCGGCGCGTGCCGCCAGCTGTGTCGCCAGCATGCCGGGTAATTCAATCCAGTATGAAAGCCCTCCCTCCGCTTCCTGAAACCGCCATTCGGGGAAATGTTCCCGCAGCATCTGGCCGCAGCGGTCGCGCCGTTCTGCCAGCATTTGCCGCCGGGCAGGCAGGAAGGTTGCACTGTTTTCGATAAGCCACAGCGTGGCCAGCTGTTCCAGCACCGGAGAGCCCAGATCCAGCGTGTCGCGCGTTTGCGCGAGGGTGGCGATAGTGCGTGACGAGGCGCGGATCCAGCCGAGACGCAGCCCACCCCAGAAGCTTTTACCTGCGGAACCCAGCGTCATCACCGTGGCCTCCGGGTTAAAGGCGGCCAGCGGCGGCGGCGGGGGAACATCGAACCAGAGATCGACCATGGTTTCATCCACCACCAGCGTGGTGCGGGTTTGCGCGGCGATGTCGGTTATGGTCTGGCGCGTCGCGGCATCCATGCAACGTCCGGTCGGATTATGAAAATCCGGCATCAGATAGGCCAGACGCGGGGCTGTCTGGGCAAGCGTTGCGGCAAAACCGTCGGTATCCCAGCCCGTTTCAGGCAGCGAGACGCCCACGGGCCGGCATAGCGCCCCCTGAATAGCGGCTATCGCCAGCGGGTAGGTGGGATGATCCACCACCACGCGATCCCCGGGACCGGTCATCATTCTTAAGATCAGGGCGAAGCCGCTGACGGCGCCGTTCACCACCATCACTTCGTCTGCCCGGGTGGGCAGACCGCGTGCGGTGTAGCGGGCGGCGATAGCTTCACGCAGCGCCGGAAGCCCAAGCTGATCGTACCCGGTCAGCGCCAGATTCGGCGTGATGGCCGTCAGCGCGTGGGCGTAGGCCTGGTGGATCTCTGGTCCCGCGTTGAGTGCGGCGGTTGAGAGATCCAGCGCCGCGCTGGCAGTAGAAAGCGTGGGCACGGCGCGGCGGTCTGGCAGGATCGCCCGCGAACCGCTGCCGTGACGGCTCTCCAGATAACCCTCTTCCCGCAGATGCGCCAGCGCGCTGCTGATGGTGGTGCGGCTTACGCTCAGAGCGGCGGCCAGTTCCCGCTCTCCGGGCAGGCGCGTGTTTAACGCCAGCCTGCCATCCAGAATTAACAGGCGTAACGCGTCAGCCAGCTGGCGCCACAGCGGGGTGCGGGAAGAGGCTTGCTGCCAGTGCCCTAACAGGCGTACCAGAGACTGGCTTCCAAAACGACGTGATGACATATGCAGTCCACTATTTGAAAACTGGACATTAATCATAGTGCCATTTTCACCGAAGATGGAACCTGGTTCTTCGGAGAAGAGAAAATGGTACGTCGTCTGGTACAACTTTATGTCGGTTTAGGCCTGTACGGGCTTTCAACCGCGATGTTTATTCGTTCGGATCTGGGTGTCGACCCGTGGGATGTCTTTCACCTTGGCGTCGCCATCCAGATCGGGATGAGCATCGGCACGGTGATTATTTTAACCGGGGCCGCGGTGCTGCTGCTGTGGATCCCGCTGCGTCAGCTGCCGGGACTGGGTACTATCAGTAATGTGATTTGTATTGGTCTGGCGGCCGATGCGTCAATGGCGCTGATCCCTGAGCTCACCTCGCTGCCCGTGCGCATCACCCTGCTGGTTTCCGGCATTGTGGTTAACGCCCTTGCCACCGGGATGTATATCGGCGCGGGTTTTGGCGCAGGCCCGCGCGACGGTCTGATGACCGGCATACATGCCCGGCTGGGCTGGTCGATCCGCAGCGTGCGTACCGCGATCGAGGTGACCGTGTTGATCGTCGGCTACCTCCTCGGGGGAGCGTTTGGCGTTGGAACCGTACTGTATGCATTAACCATCGGCCCGCTGATCCAGCTCTGTTTGCCGTGGTTTCGTCAGGGACCGCGCATTCAGAAAGCCGCGCGGCCGGAGCGGATTGTTTAATTTTGCGAAGCGCTCACAGGCTATGATGGCGTAACTGTGTCAGAATAGAGACTTCTCTTTTTACGACGCCAGAATGTATGAAAGCGATCACTCTTTATGACGTTGCCCGCGTGGCGGGCGTTTCCTATCAGACCGTTTCCCGGGTGATTAACGACGCAGAACACGTTTCTGCCCGTACGCGGGAAAAGGTCCGGCAGGCCATGGCGGCGCTACACTATGTGCCTAACCGTGGCGCGCAGCAGCTGGCCGGGAAACGTACCCGCACGCTGGGGCTAATGACCAGCGATCTGGCGCTGCATGCGCCGTCGCAAATCGCCTCAGCTGTAAAATCCCGGGCAGTGGAGCAGGGGGCTAGCGTACTCATCTCCATGGTGGAGCAACCCGCGCAGTGTCAGGCTGCTTTGCAGGAATTACTGGCGCAGCGCGTGGAGGCGCTGCTGGTGAACGTTCCGCTGGAAGATGCACAGGCAGAAATGCTTCAGGAAATGGCCTCGCCGACCCCGGTTCTTTTTCTCGATGTTTCCCCCACAGCTCGGGTTAACAGCCTTGTTTTCAATGCCGAACAGGGCGCTGGCCTGGGGGCAGAGCATCTGCTTTCGCTGGGGCACCAGCGAATTGCGCTGCTCGCCGGGCCGGAAAGTTCTGTCTCTGCCCGGGCTCGTCTGGCGGGATGGAAAACCACGCTGGCCCGGGCCGGCGTGGAGGCGTTTGCGGTGGCGCAGGGCGACTGGAGCGCGGCCTCGGGCTATGAGAAAGGGCATCAGCTCCTGGCGGGCGCGCAGCTGCCGGAGGCGATCCTCGTCGCTAACGATCAGATGGCGCTTGGCGTTTTACGCGCCTGTGCGGAAAAAGGCGTTGCGGTACCGGGGCAGATCTCGGTTGTCGGGTTTGATGATACGGCTGACAGCGCGTGGTTTTCACCTCCGCTCACCACCGTTCGGCAGGCGTTCCGCGAGGCCGGTGAGCGCAGCGTGGAGCGGCTGATGGCACCTGCCCATCACGACGAATGCTGGCAGGAACAACTTCCCGTTACGTTGATCGTGCGTCATTCCACCGCGCCGCGCGCCGCACAGCAGGCCGATCGTGAAGATCTGGCGCAACAGCTCAGAACTCTGGCGCTGCTGGCGGAGAAACTGGCGCGCAGCTAGCACTTTTGTGATCGTGCTCGCCTGGTGACGATCAAAGTCTTTACCGCCACCGTTTACCAGGGCATGTTGGCTGAAATTGTGAGCGCTTCGCGAAGAGGTTGATATGTCTTCTACATTACCGCTGACCCTCAGCGCACTTCTGGCGCGTCGTGACTGGGAAAACCCGGGCGTGACGCAGTGGAATCGTCTGGCTACACACGCGCCTTTTCATAGCTGGCGCGATGAAACCTTCGCCCGCGAGGATAAACTTTCGCTAAGCAAGCGTCTGCTTAACGGCGTCTGGCGATTCAGCTTTTTCCCGGCGCCAGAGCAGGTTCCCGAGGCATGGATAACGGACGATCTGGCTGACGCCGTTGAGATGCCCGTGCCGTCGAACTGGCAGATGGAGGGATTTGACACTCCCATCTATACCAACGTCACCTATCCGATAAATGTGAACCCGCCGTATGTTCCGGCTGAAAACCCAACTGGTTGTTACTCGCTCACATTTGAGATGAATGACGCCTGGCTGTGCAGCGGGCAAACCCGCATTATTTTTGACGGGGTGAATTCAGCTTTTCATCTGTGGTGTAACGGCCAGTGGGTGGGCTATTCGCAGGACAGCCGTCTGCCTGCGGAGTTCGATCTTAGCGCGGTGCTGCGACCGGGGCAGAACCGTCTGGCGGTGATGGTGTTACGCTGGTGCGACGGAAGCTACCTGGAAGATCAGGACATGTGGCGGATGAGCGGCATTTTCCGTGACGTCTCGCTGCTGCACAAGCCGGAAACGCGAATTGCCGATTATCAGATCGTGACCGATCTGAATGCCGAATGCGATCGGGCGATACTCCGGGTTGACGTTGCGCTGGAAGGCTCACGCTACGCCGAATGCGAGGTGGCGTTTACCCTGTGGCGTAACGGCGAAGCCTGCGCGCAAACCACGCAGCAGCCCGGATCGGCCATCGTGGACGAACGTGGCAGTTGGGCAGAACGGCTCACGGTGGCGATCCCCGTGAACGCTCCCGCGCTGTGGAGCGCTGAAACACCGGAATGCTATCGGCTGACAATGTCGCTTCGGGATGCGCAGGGTAACGTGCTGGAGACTGAAGCCTGCGATGTCGGTTTCAGACGCGTCGAAATCAGCAACGGCCTGCTGAAGCTTAACGGCAAACCGCTGCTGATCCGCGGCGTGAACCGTCACGAACATCATCCTGAGAAGGGGCAGGTGATGGATGAGGCGACCATGCGCCGCGACATCGAACTGATGAAGCAGCATAACTTCAACGCCGTGCGCTGCTCGCATTATCCGAACCATCCTCTGTGGTACACGCTTTGCGATCGCTACGGCCTGTACGTGGTCGATGAGGCGAATATTGAAACCCATGGCATGGTGCCGATGAGCCGCCTGGCGGACGATCCGCGCTGGCTGCCTGCCATGAGCGAACGCGTTACGCGTATGGTGCAGCGGGACCGGAATCATCCGTCCATCATCATCTGGTCCCTGGGGAATGAGTCCGGGCATGGGGCGAACCACGATGCGCTGTACCGCTGGCTGAAAACCACCGATCCCACGCGGCCGGTGCAGTACGAAGGCGGCGGCGCCAGTACAGCCGCTACCGATATTGTCTGCCCGATGTATGCCCGCGTCGATCAGGATCAGCCGTTCCCGGCGGTGCCAAAGTGGTCGATTAAAAAGTGGATCGGCATGCCGGACGAAACCCGTCCGCTGATCCTCTGCGAGTATGCCCACGCGATGGGCAACAGCTTTGGCGGCTTTGCCAGCTACTGGCAGGCATTCCGCAGCCATCCCCGTTTGCAGGGCGGCTTTGTCTGGGACTGGGTCGATCAGGCGCTGACGAAAAAAGCGGAAGACGGCACGGCATTCTGGGCCTACGGCGGCGATTTTGGCGATAAGCCCAACGACCGTCAGTTCTGCCTCAACGGGCTGGTGTTTCCCGATCGCACTCCGCATCCCGCCCTTTATGAGGCGCAGCGTGCCCAGCAGTTCTTTACCTTTACGCTGGTGAGCACCGCTCCGCTGGTCGTCGAGATCCAGAGCGATTATCTGTTCCGTCATACTGACAACGAGCATCTGCGATGGTCGGTGGCGCGTGACGGTGCGGTGTTGGCTACCGGCGAAACCCCCCTTTCTGTTGCGCCCCAGGGGACGCAGCGTGTTGAGATCCCGCTGCCTGAGCTTGACGCTGAGCCGGGCGAGGTCTGGCTCAACGTGGAAATCGTTCAGCCGCAGGCCACGCCGTGGTCGCCGCCCGACCACCGTTGTGCCTGGGATCAGTGGCCGCTCCCGGCTCCGCTGTACCTTGCGCCCCCGAAAGCAGGCGGAACCCCTCCGCAGCTAACGGTGCAGGACGAGGCGCTGGACATTACTCATCAGCAGCAGCGCTGGCAGTTTAGCCGTCTCACCGGAAACCTGACCCAGTGGTGGAACGAGGGTGCTGAAACGCTCCGTTACCCGCTAACGGATAACTTCACCCGCGCGCCGCTGGACAATGACATTGGCGTCAGCGAGGCGACCCGCATCGATCCGAACGCGTGGGTGGAACGCTGGAAAGCGGCGGGAATGTATGAGATGTCCTCGCGCCTCCTCCAGTGTGAAGCGGAGCAGCATGCCCGTGAGGTGGTGGTGACCACGCAGCATGTCTGGGAGCATCAGGGAAAAGCGCTGTTTATCAGCTGCAAGGTCTGGCGGATTGATGACCACGGAGTACTGCACGGTGATGTGCAGGTGACGGTGGCGTCTGATATTCCTGAGCCCGCTCGCGTGGGCCTGAGCGTTATGCTGGCGGATATCCCGGAAACGGTGCGCTGGCTGGGGCTGGGCCCGCTGGAGAACTATCCGGACAGAAAACTGGCGGCGCAGCAGGGGCGCTGGGCGTTACCGCTGGAAGAGATGCAGACGCCGTATATCTTCCCGACGGAGAACGGTTTGCGCTGCGACACCCGCGAGCTGACGTTTGGCTCCCATCAGTTGCAGGGACAGTTCCATTTCTCCCTGAGCCGTTATAGCCAGCGGCAGCTGCATGAGACAACGCATCAGCATTTTCTGCGGGAAGAGGCTGGCTGCTGGTTGAATCTTGATGCGTTTCACATGGGCGTAGGGGGGGACGACTCATGGAGCCCGAGCGTAGCCCCGGCCTTCATTCTGCAAAACCGCCGGCTGCGCTTCACGTTTAGCTGGCAGCAGAACGGCTGAGCCGACACGTGCGGCCACTACCGTGGCCGCAATGCTTATCTCAGGATCCCGCTTACGCCGTGAATGCTCATATAAATCCCGACTACCGCGATCAGTGCCGCTGAGATCCACGGCGCCTTGCGCGAAAAGGCGCTAAAGCCGGGCCAGCGCTTCGCCGCATGTTTCATGCTTAATGCGGCAATTGCGCCAGAGGCGACGAGAGTGAGCGCCAGTCCGATACTGAAACTGAACACCAGCGTGGCGCCGAGCGCGAAATGTTTCAGTTGCAGGCAGATCAGCAGCACCGTAATGGAGGCCGGACAGGGGATAAGCCCACCGGTCAGGCCGAATAGCGCGATTTGCCCGGTGGTGACCTCTTTACCGTTGAAGCGTCGGTTAATGTCCTGGGCGTGTGCGCGCTGGTGGGCATCCTGCCACTCCTCTTCAACCAGAGGAGACGTGTGGTCGTGATGATGCGCGTGGTCGTGATGATCATGATGGTGATGATGATCATCATGGTGGTGATGCGGCTGGCTCTCCTGCCAGGTTCGCCACGCCATCCACAGGGCGATCAACACGATCAGAACCCCGGAAATCAACTGAAACCAGGGCTCAGAAGTATCTGCATCCCATCCCCGACCAAACCATAATCCCGCCATCGCAATGATCCAGACGACCGCCGTATGAGACAGCGTTGCGGACAACCCAAGCAACACAGCCTGTTTCAGCGTACCGCGGATCGCCACAATGAAAGCCGCCATCATTGTTTTTGAATGGCCTGGCTCGAGGCCGTGGAGCGCGCCAAGCAGGATGGCGCTGGGGACAAACAGCCAGGCGTTACCCTGCTGTAGAAGAGAAGAAAAAGCGTTCATTGAACATTCCGGGGTGGAAAACATGCCGGGAATACTACTCCCCTCCAGTAGTATAATACTACCCCCCAGTAGAAAAATACCCAGGGGGAGTAGAGCGTGATATGCTTTTTACGCCACCAAAGAGGAGCTAAGCGATGTCACACACAGTTCGTGATAAAAAGAAGTTATTGACCCGCCTGAAAAAAATTCAGGGGCAAAGCGCTGCGCTGGAAAAAATGCTCAACAGCGATCATGAATGCGCCGAGGTGTTACAGCAGCTGGCGGCGATCAGGGGCGCGGTAAACGGCATGATGATGCAAGTAATTGAGGGACATTTAACCGATCACGTGGTGAAAGAGCCAGAGGAAGCGCAGCGCGAGGCCGATCTCGGGGTCGTGATGCAGGTGATCAAATCGTACCTTAAGTAATGTGCTTCTCCAGGTTGTGCCCGGCCCAGAGAATGAAATCCTCTTTAGGCAGTGCCTTGCTGAAATACCAGCCCTGGCCGTACTGCACGCCGTGGCGATGCAACCATTCAATCTGCCCTTCAGTTTCAATGCCTTCTGCGACCATCGCCAGTTTAAGCGATTTGGCCATTTCGATGATGTGGGGAGTCACGTTCTTGTACTCCAGCGCATCCACAAAGGATTTATCAATCTTCAGGGTATCGACATCCAGATCCTGCAAATAGCTCAGGCTGGAGTAACCTGTACCAAAATCATCAATGTAGATAGCGTGCCCGGCGCGGCGAAACGCAGTGATGGCAGGCACGCTGACGGCGGGATCGGCAAAGCCGCGCTCGGTTAATTCAAGGGCGATCTGGCGCGGGTGGACGCCCCATTTGTTGAGCAACTGACTCAGCTGGCGAGGCAGCTCGGGGGACGTTAAATCCGATGGCGCAAGGTTGACAGAAATGTGCAGTTCCGGATGATGATGCAGCCAGGCGCCTAAATCCTCAAACACCTTATTCACCACCAGCTGCGTCAGCGTTGAAATAAGCCCCGTCTGCTCAGCCAGCGGCACAAAGAGATTGGGCGACAGGTGACTGCCATCTGGCTGCGGCCAGCGCATCAGCGCTTCAGCACCCACCAGTTTTCCACTGCACAGCGCCACGATGGGCTGATAGTAAACCTCGATCTCCCGGTTGTTGATTGCGTCGATCAGGCGGTGACGCGGGGACAGCAAACGGCGGAGGATGCGCAGGACAATAAGGGCAGCAGCCAGGCTTAGCAAGATGCCAGCCGGTAGCCAGATGATCAGCTGCTGGTGCCAGGATTCCGCCAGCGGTTTTAACGACGCCCACGCGATCACCGTAAACCCCAGTTCGGGTACAGGTTTCAACACGTACATCGAGCCGTTGTATTGTACGCGCGTAACGTCCTGCTGCTCCTTAACGACAGAAAGAATATACGGGTCGACAATATTGCTTCTGGCAAATATCCGATGGGTTTCACTGCCCACCAGGGCGGCATCCATCGAAATTTCACCAAACGGGACAACATCCACAAGCGAGGCAGGATCAACCATCACCAGATAATGTCCTTTCCCCAGAACGGCCATATAACGGTGAATGCCGAGGTCGTTTTGCGAGGTGAGCCACGCGCTATACCCGTCTGCGGTGATCCGCATCGGGGGCGGCAAGATCGCCGTATTACTGGATTGTTCCAGGGATGAGCAGAGCGGCTTCAGGTTATCGGTATACATCACTTCCTGAATATAGCGCCAGGAGAATGCAACCCGACGCATCTCGCGTAAATGCGGGGGAGTGCAGGGCGGGGCGCGGAATGTCTGTAGGTGCGTGAGCGCCTGTTTTGCCTGCGCAACGACTCTGTCGGTACGGATCAGGACGCGCGAGGCATAGCTGTCCAGAGCGTCCACAAATTTATCCTCTGCCTGACGATGCGCCAGCCAGATACTGAGGCACACAGGGACCAGCACAGAGAAGATCAGTATGCCTGTTACCAGGCTGACCAGATGTCGGGTTCGCATGCTGCTTTATCCTTTCCATATGCCCACCTTGGGCCTGGAGTTTGCGCGCCAGAAGAAAAAGTTTTTTATCGCTAAATGATATAGTTATAGCATGTGACAGTCTCAGGCAGGTATCTGAATCAACCTTTCAAAAACAGGCTGTGCGTCACAGGGGTTGTTTTTGCAGTAAAGCTCAGATAGTATTTTGTTATGTTATAACAACACATGAAGGCCAGAGATGAAACCGAATATCCATCCAACCTATCGCACCGTTGTGTTTCACGACACCACGGCGAATGAATACTTTAAAGTCGGCTCAACAATTAAGACAGACCGTGAAATTGAGCTGGAGGGGAAAACGTATCCCTACGTTACCCTTGATGTCTCCTCTAAATCACATCCGTTTTATACCGGGAAGCAGAAGACCTTCTCGACGGATGGCAGCGCGGCACGCTTCCGCAAGCGTTTTGGTGGCTTTCTTGATGCGAAGCGAGGCTAATCATGCAGGTGCTGAACTCATTGCGCAGTGCAAAACAGCGTCACCCGGATTGCCAGATAGTCAAACGCAAGGGACGCTTATACGTGATTTGCAAATCTAACCCGCGCTTTAAGGCGGTGCAGGGACGTAAAAAAAGACGCTAGACGCGCGTCTCTCGCCAGCTTTCCAGGGATCTTTTCTGTTTGCCATCGGCGGTAAAATTGTCGGTGGCAAGCCAGCTTTCAAACGCGCTCGCCAGCGCTGGCCACTCTTTGTCGAGAATTGAAAACCAGTCGGTGTCCCGGTTTCGGCCTTTAATGACCAGCGCCTGGCGAAAACGCCCTTCAAACTGAAAGCCCAGACGCAGAGCCGCTTTGCGGGATGGTTCGTTCAGGCTGTTGCACTTCCATTCATAACGCCGGTAGCCCAGGGTATCGAACACGTACCGCATCAGCAGATACTGCGCTTCTGTCGACATGGGCGTGCGACTTAACAGTGACGAGAAGTGAACATGTCCCACTTCCACAACGCCGTTTTTAGGATCGATCCGCATCAGGGACAGCGTCCCGACAGGAGACTGGGTCTGGTTATCGATAACGGTAAAGTGGATGGGATCGGCTAATTCGCTCACGCTCGCCACCCATTCGGCAAACTCCTCTGCGGTGGCATCGGGTTCACGCAGCAGCCACGTCCAGCTTCGGGTATCTCCGGCCAGGGAATACGCAGAGAACAACGCCGGGGCATGCTCCACGCGCAGAGGCTCAAGCCGACAATAGCGACCCTGAAGTATCACCCGGGACGGGTGCGGGCGAGGCTGCCAGTCGATGAGGCTTTCGCCAACAGGTTGTCCAAACTCATTGAATGTATTCATCTTTATTCCCGTCACATTGAAAAGATCTCCAGATTAATGAATTGCTGGTTCCTTAAAAAGAACCACCAGGCTATGTTTTTCTGGTACCACGAGGAGGAAAGATGAATATACCGGGTGATGAGCTTTACACCTTGCTCCATGCTGCGCTGAAAAAACGTGGGGAAGAGACGCTCCAGCGTGCGCTCTATCTTGCTTTGCGGGAGGCCATACTGTGCGGAAGGCTTCGATCCGGCAGCCATTTGCCCGGCTCACGAACGCTGGCGCAGCAGATCTCTGTGTCCCGAAATACCGTCAACGCGGCGCTGGACCAGCTCACGCTCGAAGGTTATTTGCTGCGTAGCCGCCAGGGCACGCGGGTGGGGCAATTCGCTCCTCGGACGATTGCCCGGACATTACCGGACCCGGACGTCAGGCTGACAAAACGTGTCGCCCTGCTGCCCGCGCCTGTGCCGCGCGACACTCCGGTGATGGCGTTTACGCCGGGAACGCCTGCCATCAACTATTTCCCCTTGCCGCTGTGGCGGCGGTTGTACGATCGCGTCCTGCGCGAGGAGGGAAGCGCCCTGTTAGGGTATGGCGACCCGGCCGGCGAGCCGACGCTGCGGGCCGCCATTGCCCGCCATCTTGCGCTCTCCCGCGGCATTGACTGCGATGCCAGCCAGATAGTGATAACCGAAGGGGCGCTGGAGGGCGTCAATCTCTGCACGATGCTGTTAAGCGAGCCGGGGGATGTCGCCTGGGTGGAAAATCCCGGCTATAGCGGCGCCAAAAGCGCTTTTGTCAAAACCGGCCTGGCGATGACAGGCATACCGGTGGATGACGAGGGGATGTGCTGGGAAGGGCTGTCTGCGCCTTCACCCACGCTGATTTTTACCTCGCCATCGCATCAGTTCCCTTGCGGAAGCGTGCTCAGCGCGCGGCGGCGTCTGGCGCTGCTGGAACTGGCCCGGCAGCACAGCGCGTGGATCATTGAGGATGATTACGACAGCGAATTTCGTTATACCGGTGAGCCCGTCCCGGCGATGCTGGGAATGGTCAACAATGCGCCCGTTGTGTATCTGGGGACGTTCAGCAAAACGCTGTTTCCATCGCTCCGGATGGGGTTCATGGTGTTACCGCCAGCGCTGGCGAAGGCGGCGCGTCCGGCCATCGGCTCGCTGCTGCGCGGCGGGCATCGCGCTGAACAGCGCACCCTGGCGCTGTTTATTGAGGAAGGCCACTATGCACGACATCTTGCCGCCATGCGCCGCCTTTATCGTAAGCGTTACCGCCAGCTGCGGGAGGTGCTGAGCGCAGAGCTTCATACGCCGCACCGTGTTCTTGCCGGGGAAGGGGGAATGCATCTGACGCTGGCAATTGACGGTATCGACGACCAGCGGCTGGTGGAGCAGGCGAGAGCGTTTCAGCTGGCACCCGCTGCGCTGAGCGGGTATTACCTTGAGACGAAGCAGGGGCAAACCGGTCTGGTTTTAGGTTACGGTAATACCTCTGCTTCGCAGTTTGCGCCGGGTATCCGACGTCTTCAGGCGCTCATTACACAGCAGTGGGGCGGGAAAGGGTAAAGACATCATAAAAAGAGAGCTGGCCCTTAGTGATGACCATTTTCTGCAACTTCTCTTTTTGCCCGGCTTCGACGGCCGGCGAGTGCAGGATGCTGTCGATCAGCTCCTTCGGCACGTAGCGCGTGTTGTACCACTCCCCGTTGTAGCACACGCGGAAATCGAGTACGTCGATATCTTCATACCGGTAACGCGGATTGACGTCGAAAAAGAAAAACGCGTTAAACACCACGAACAGCACAACCAGTAGCCAGACGGAATCGACCAGTGTTTCAGACTTCAGCATGACGATAAGCGTTGCCAGCCAGGCGGCGTACATGGCGACGAACAATCCGGGGTGTTTGCGAATAAAGCTGATGCTAAAGCGCGGGCGATTGTCGCGCTTTTCGCGGGTATTGAGATCGTCGATGGTGGCTGTAAGCAGGCGCTGTATCTCTGTCATTTTTTGCCTTTATGATTGTTGAAAATACAGGTGATCTGCCTATTTTATGAGAGGGGTTTACGCGATGAAAGTAACAGTTATGCCAGGAAAAAGCATAACAGTTACTCAGGATACGCTTAGAGCATTTTAATGATTTTCGCCGGATTGCCGCCCACGACAGCATTGGCCGGTACGTCTTTGGTCACTACCGCACCGGAAGCGATAACCGCATTATCGCCAATGGTGACGCCCGGGTTAATGACCGCACGTCCGCCGATCCAGACATTATCACCAATGGTAACCGGTTTACCGTACTCCAGCCCGCTGTTACGTTCGGTCGCATCCAGAGGATGCGTGGCCGTATAAATGTGCACTCCCGGCGCCAGCATACAGTTATCGCCAATGCGGACAGGACAGACGTCCAGCATGACGCAGTCAAAGTTGGCGTAAAAATTTTTGCCCAGATAGATGTTATATCCGTAGTCGCAGCGGAAGCTCGGCTCTATATAGGCGCCTTCGCTTTGACCCAGCAGGTCAGCTAATAAGGCGCGACGTTCGGCCTTCTCATCGGGTGCGGTATGGTTATAGCGGTGAACAAGATGACGCGCGCGTAAACGGTCAGCCCTCAGCGTGTCATCGCCAGGGCGGTAATATTCACCTGCAATCATCTTCTGTTTTTCTTCACTCATGGGAACCTCTCTGGAATCGTTTTACGCAGCGTAAAGAGGATTAACCAGAAAGGGAACGTTCCCTAAAAGTGGCTGTGACGGGAGTCACAACATTCTTGCGCATAAATACGTTTTATACGGGAACCTGGCGTTTGCATTTGAAGCGTAATTCGAAAGGTAAATTCAGCTTAACAACGGGCGTAATGCCTTTACAGTCTCTCTTCAACGATTAACGAACAAATTTCCACACCGAAGAGGGGATCTTGTCATACAGTTTATTCATGGTCAGCTCAGCAAGACGATGGTCGGCAGCTGAATAAAATACCGCCAGTTCATTATCAGACAGCTCGTATTTATTTTTCTCAATAACTCGTTCAAGGGTGTCAATTGACTGGCAGCGTCGCAGGCGCATCAAATAATCGACTTTTGTTAATGGTTTATCAGACATAAATTCACCTTAGTAATTGTAATAATTTTAACAGGAAAGACTAACCGGATTAGCTCTGCTGACATTAGTGAAGCAGCGAAATAGACGGTTTCCTGATTTACGCCATTTCTGCAAATCCTGTGCGTTAATGCCGTAGCTGCTGAACAACATAAAGGTGTCGTCCAGGTATTCATCAATTTGCTCTATCAACTTATTATCTTCATTGTACTTAATTTTATAATTAAGTGCGAAGGTGGCGATATGCTCGATCAGCTCGTTGAGCTGTAAATTGATAGCAGACGTTGGATCGTTCACCCAGCCATGGTTACTTTCTTCAAGATTGGCAAGGCAGTCATGGTACAAGGATTCGCAGAGAAATTTCAACTGCGCGATATCATGCCTTTTTGGCGAGTACTCGTCCATAGCGCATCCCCTTCTGAGTGATTTTTTACTCACCGAACATCATGTCGGGATGGATACAACTTGCTTAGCCACACGGGAGCTGTGTTCCTGATAACTCTAACTATAAGCCACTCTGATCAAGATTTCACCGCGCTATTACGAAAAATTACAATTAAATCGTTACTGTTCGAGCCTTTACGCAAATCTACCTTTTGCAGCGAACGCGTTAATCAATAAAAAAGACGGTTTTTATCGGTTCCTTAGAATTCATTGAGTTAGCGCAAAGTTTCATGTGAAGTCCGAAACCAGATATCTTCAGATATTTTCCATTGCTTAGGAATAGTCCGAATAATTTACGTCACGAAATGATAATAAAAGAATGCTGAGTTCCTGGTGTAAGTTATCGGCCTATTATGATAGGCCTTATTAAAAAGGAGGAAAATAAATAGAAAGGCAATAGGTCTATTTTATGATTTTTTCTGAAAAAGAAAAAGGCCGCAAATGCGGCCTTTTTATCATGTGAAACCGGTATCAGTGATGTTCTACCGAATGATTGTGCTCAACGTCTTCATTCTTACGGCTGAAGCGGCGGCGAACCACCACGAAGAACACCGGTACGAAGAAGATCGCAAGAACGGTCGCGGTTACCATCCCACCCATTACGCCGGTACCTACTGCGTTCTGTGCGCCGGAGCCCGCGCCGGAGCTGATAACCAGCGGCATAACGCCGAGGATAAATGCCAGGGACGTCATCAGGATTGGACGCAAACGCATACGAACGGCTTCCAGCGTTGCTTCAATCAGGCCTTTTCCTTCTTTCTCCATCAGATCTTTGGCGAATTCGACGATTAGTATCGCGTTCTTCGCCGACAAGCCAATGGTTGTCAGCAGGCCCACCTGGAAGTAAACGTCGTTGGTCAGCCCACGGAACGTTGCGGCAAGCAGCGCACCGATAACCCCCAGCGGAACCACCAGCATAACGGAGAATGGAATCGACCAGCTCTCATACAATGCCGCCAGACACAGGAACACCACAATCAGTGAAATGGCGTACAGGGCAGGGGCCTGGTTACCGGACAGACGTTCCTGATAGGACATGCCGGTCCAGTCGTAGCCGACACCCGCAGGCAGTTTGCTGGCCAGTTCTTCCATCAGGTTCATGGCTTCACCGGTGCTTCGGCCCGGGGCTGCCTGACCGAGGATTTCCATCGATGGCAAGCCGTTATAACGCTCCAGACGCGGTGAACCGTATTCCCAGCGCGAGGTTGAGAAGGCGGAGAACGGCACCATCTGGCCATCGCTGCCGCGAACATACCAGTTGTTGATATCGTTCGGCAGCATACGGTATTGCGCTTCGGACATCACGTAGACTTTCTTCACGCGACCACGGTCGATGAAGTCGTTGACGTAGCTGCCACCCCAGGCTGCACCCAGCGTGGTATTAATGTCGCTGATGGAAACACCCAGCGCCTGCGCTTTTTCCTGGTCGATATCGATCTTGTACTGCGGCGTATCTTCCAGACCGTTAGGACGTACGCCCACCAGCAGGTCAGGGTGTTTTGCCACCTCGCCAAACAGCTGGTTACGCGCCTGAGTCAGTTTTTCGTGGCCCAGACCGCCCTGGTCAATCAGCTGGAAGTCGAAGCCGGTCGCCGTACCCAGTTCAACAATCGCTGGCAGGTTAAAGGCGAAGACCATCGCATCTTTAATCTGTGAGAAGGTGCCCATCGCGCGGCCGGTAATGGCTTCTACCTTGTTCTCTGCGCCCGGACGTTCAGACCAGTCTTTCAGAGAAACGAAGGCGATACCGGTGTTCTGACCACGACCCGCGAAGCCAAAGCCGTTAACCGCAAACACGGATTCGACGTTGTCTTTCTCTTTGGTCAGGAAGTAGTCGGTCATCTCATCCAGCACCTTTTGCGTACGCTCTTGCGTCGCACCGGCCGGAAGCTGCGCCATACTCAGGAACACGCCCTGGTCTTCATCTGGCAGGAACGAGCTTGGCAGACGAACGAACAGGAAAGCCATCCCCACCACGATGATGATATAGAGCAGCAGGTAACGACCGGTGCTGCGCAGGATGTTACCCACGCTGTCGGTGTAGTGGTGCGTACTCTTATCAAACATGCGGTTGAACCAGCCGAAGAAGCCCTTATGCTCGCCGTGACCGCCTTTCTGAATCGGCTTCAGCATCGTCGCGCACAGGGCTGGCGTCAGGATCAGTGCAACCAGTACCGACAGCGCCATCGCCGAAACAATGGTGATGGAGAACTGACGGTAAATCGCACCGGTAGAGCCGCCAAAGAAGGCCATCGGGATAAATACCGCAGACAGTACCATCGCGATACCGACCAGCGCGCCCTGGATCTGGCCCATTGATTTACGGGTTGCTTCCTTCGGCGGCAGGCCTTCTTCCGCCATGACACGCTCGACGTTTTCGACCACCACGATGGCGTCATCCACCAGCAGGCCGATGGCGAGCACCATCCCGAACATCGTCAGGGTGTTTATCGAGTAGCCAAATATCGCCAGCACCGCGAAGGTCCCGAGCAGTACAACCGGCACGGCGATGGTTGGGATCAGCGTTGCGCGGAAGTTTTGCAGGAACAAGTACATCACCAGGAAGACGAGAATGATCGCCTCAACCAGGGTTTTCACCACTTCGTGAATCGAAATTTTAACGAATGGCGTGGTGTCATACGGATAAACGATTTTCAGACCTGACGGGAAGAACGGTTCCATCTTCTTCAGTTCTGCACGGATAGCCGTCGCGGTGTCCAGGGCGTTCGCGCCCGTCGCCAGTTTGATACCCAGACCGGAAGCCGGTTTACCGTTGAACTTCGCAATGATGTCGTAGTTCTCACCGCCCAGCTCAACCTTCGCCACGTCACGCAGGCGAACCTGCGAACCGTCCTGATTCACCTTCAGCAGAATTTTGCTGAACTCATCGGCGGAGGTCAGACGCGTTTGCGCGATGATCGACGCGTTAAGCTGCTGGCCTTTCACCGGCGGTGTACCACCCAACTGACCGGCGGCAACCTGGGCGTTCTGCGCTTTAATTGCGCTGATCACGTCAACCGGCGTCAGCTGGAAGTTGTTCAGTTTATTCGGATCCATCCAGATACGCATCGCGTACTGGGAACCGAACAGCTGAACGTCACCCACACCAGACGTACGGCTGATGGCGTCCTTCATGTTGGCGCCCACGTAGTCGGAAATATCCTCCTGCGTCATGGTGCCGTTGGTGTTGATCACGCCGACAACCATCAGGAAGCTACTGGACGATTTCTCGACGCTCACGCCCTGCTGTTGTACTTCCTGCGGCAGCAGAGGCATCGCCAGCTGCAATTTGTTCTGCACCTGAACCTGTGCAATGTCCGCATCCGTACCGGATTCAAAGGTCAGGGTGATCTGAACCGTACCGGTTGAGTCACTGTTTGAGGACATGTACATCAGGTTATCGATACCGTTCATGTTCTGTTCGATAACCTGCGTAACGGTATCCTGCACCGTTTTGGCATCAGCGCCCGGATAGGTTGCGGAGATCGTCACTGCCGGCGGCGCAATCGTTGGATATTGCGCGACAGGCAGCTTCAGGATCGCAAGTCCCCCGGCCAGCATGATGATTATGGCGATCACCCACGCAAATATGGGGCGATCGATAAAGAAATTAGGCATGTCTTAACGGCTCCTGTTTAAGTTAAGACTTGGTTTGTTCTGACTGGCCAGCGGCCGACGCTTGTTGTTTGTCGTCAGATTTCACTTCCTGAGCTTTGACCTGCGCACCAGGACGAACTTTTTGCAAACCAGTAATAATTACGCGATCGCCATCTTTCAGACCTTCCGTTACCAGCCACTTGTCGCCAATCGCCTGCGTTGCAGTGATATTGCGTGTTTCGACTTTGTTATCGGCACCCACAACCAGTGCGCTCGCATCGCCGCGTGGCGTACGGGTCACACCTTGCTGAGGAACCAGAATGGCGCTTGGGTTAGTCCCTTCCTCAAGACGGGCGCGTACGAACATACCGGGCAGCAGGGTTTTATCCGGATTGGGGAAAATGGCCCGGATGGTGATAGAGCCGGTGGTCTGATCGACGGTCACATCAGAAAATTCCAGTGTGCCAGTCTGTGAGAACTTGATACCGTCGTTGGTAACCAGTTCCACTTTGGCTTTACCATTTTCCTGTTTCAGGGTGCCGTTAGCCAGCTCCTGTTTGAGACGCAGGAAATCGTTGCTGGACTGGGTGACGTCAACGTAGATCGGGTCGAGCTGCTGCACGGTGGCCAGCGCGTTGGTTTGACCGTTCTGCACCAGCGCACCTTCGGTGACGGCTGATTTACCAATGCGACCGCTGATAGGGGAGGTCACTTTGGTGTAGGCCAGGTTAATACGCGCGGTTTCTACCGCCGCTTTCGCCGCCACAACGGCTGCGTTGGCTTGCTGTGCATCGGCCAGGGCAGAATCGTAATCCTGTTGGCTGATGTACTGCGTGCCGAGCAGTTTCTTGTAACGATTCAACGTCAGCTGCGAGATTTTGGCTGCCGCTTCGGCTTTAGCCAGATCGCCCTTAGCGCTCTCATAAGACGCCTGATAGGTTGCTGGATCAATCTGATACAGAGACTCGCCTGCCTTGACATCACCGCCTTCGGTGAAGTTACGTTTCAGGATGATACCGCTCACCTGCGGACGCACTTCCGCAATGCGGTAGGCGCTGGTGCGGCCCGGTAGTTCTGTTGTCATCTGGAGAGGTTCGGATTTGAGCGTCACGACGCCAACTTCTGGCACCTGCTGAGCTCCTTGTTGAGCCTGTTTGTCGTCACATCCTGTAAGCGCTAAGCTGCCTGAGAGCATCAGAACGACCGCCAGAGGCGTTAACCCTCTGTTTTTGTTCATATGTAAACCTCGAGTGTCCGATTTCAAATTGATCAAGGGTCCTGAGTCTAAAAACCCATTGCTGCGTTTATATTATCGTCATGCTATGGTACATACATTCATAAATGTATGTAAATCTGACTCCTGTAAATTCATCAACGTATGGCACGAAAAACCAAACAACAAGCGCTGGAAACCCGACAACACATTCTGGATGTGGCAATGCGTTTGTTCTCACAGCAGGGTGTTTCGGCAACCTCGCTGGCACAGATTGCTCAGGCCGCGGGCGTCACGCGGGGAGCGATTTACTGGCATTTCAAAGACAAGTCCGATCTGTTTGGTGAAATCTGGGAGCTTTCAGAGTCCAGCATTAGCGATCTTGAGAGTGAGTATCGGGCAAAATTCCCTCACGATCCACTCTCAGTGTTAAGAGAAATTCTAGTATATATCCTTGAAGCGACGGTTGTTGAAGAGCGTCGTCGTCTGATGATGGAAATCATCTTCCATAAATGTGAGTTCGTTGGTGAAATGGCGGTGGTTCAGCAGGCGCAGCGCGACCTGTGTCTGGAAAGCTACGATCGCATCGAACAGGTCCTCACGGAGTGCATGCAGGCCAAAATGCTTCCTGCCACATTACTCACCCGCCGGGCGGCGATCCTGATGCGCAGCTATATTTCCGGCCTGATGGAAAACTGGCTTTTTGCTCCGGAGTCGTTCGATCTCAGATCAGAGGCGCGCAGCTACGTCGAAATTTTTCTTGAGATGTGCCAGCTCTGTCCGACCCTTCAAAGTAAACTTAGCCCGCGCTCTGCCTGATCGGGCATGGGAAAAATCGTAGACCCTTTCCGTCGTACTATTCTGCTTCAGCCGGGCGTGATATCCTTCATGCCCGACTATTTCCGGTCATTTCTCACATCACATTCACAACTATGCTGCACATCAATCGCTCGCAACATCCTGTTCTGGCCCTGTTTTTGATCCTGCTGTTTTACTTTGCAGCCGCGCCGCTTTCATGGGCCCGTGCAGACAACGGCAGTGACATTCCCACGCGTGCTGATGTTCAGTCGCAACTCGACACCCTGAATAAGCAAAAAGATCTCTCCGCCCAGGAAAAGCTCGTTCAGCAGGATCTGACGGAAACCCTGGAAACGCTGGACAAGATCGATCGCATCAAAGCCGAAACGGCCCAGCTACGGCAGAAGGTCGCTCAGGCGCCGGAGAACATGCGTAAGGCAACGGAGGCGCTGAGTGCGCTCAGCGACGTCGATAACGACGATGAAACCCGAAAAACGCTTGCCACGCTGTCGTTGCGCCAGCTTGAGTCGCGCGTGGCGCAGCTGCTGGACGATCTGCAAACGGCGCAATCCGATCTCTCAACCTACAACAGCCAGCTGGTTTCGCTGCAAACCCAGCCTGAGCGCGTGCAGAACGCTATGTACTCGGCGTCGCAACAGCTACAGCAGATACGTAACCGTCTGAATGGCATCTCCGTGGGGGAAGGGGCGCTTCGTCCCACCCAGCAAACGCTGCTGAACATCCAGCAGACGCTGCTAAACGCGGAGATTGAACAGCAGCGTAAGAGCCTGGAAGGCAACACGGTGCTACAGGATGCGCTGCAAAAACAGCGTGACTACGTGACCGCGAATATCAACCGGCTTGAGCATCAGCTTCAGCTGTTGCAGGAAGCGGTGAACAGCAAGCGCCTGACGCTGACTGAAAAAACGGCGCAGGAAGCGGTTTCGCCAGACGAGACGGCCCGTATTCAGGCCAACCCGCTGGTGAAGCAGGAGCTGGAGATTAACCACCAGCTGAGCGAGCGCCTGATTCAGGCGACTGAAAACGGCAGCGCGCTGGTGCAGCAAAATATTAAGGTCAAAAACTGGCTGGATCGCGCTTTGCAGGCCGAGCGCAACGTCAAGGAGCAGATTGCCGTCCTGAAGGGCAGCCTGCTGCTGTCGCGCATTCTCTACCAGCAACAGCAGACGCTGCCGTCCGCCGACGAGCTGGAAGACATGACCAACCGCATTGCGGATTTGCGTCTTGAACAGTTTGACGTTAACCAGCAGCGCGATGCGCTATTTCAGAGCGATACCTTCGTTGCCAAAGTGGAAGAGGGCCATTCAGGTGAAGTGAACGCTGAAGTTCACGACGCGCTGTTGCAGGTGGTGGACATGCGCCGCGAATTGCTCGATCAGCTTAACAAGCAGCTCGGCAACCAGCTGATGATGGCGATTAACCTGCAAATCAACCAGCAGCAGCTGGTGAGCGTTTCTAAAAGCCTCCAGGAGATCCTGACCCAGCAGATTTTCTGGGTGAACAGCAATAAACCCATGGACTGGGACTGGTTTAAATCTTTCCCGGAAACGCTGAAATCCCAGATCAAAAGCATGAAAATTACCGTGAACTGGGAGAAAGCCTGGCCTGCGGTGATGATCGCCTTCCTGACGGGGCTGCCTTTGCTGCTCATCGCTGGCATCATACGCTGGCGTTTGAAATGGCTGAAACAGTACCAGGCGAAGCTGGCCTCGGAAGTGGGGCAACTGCGTAACGACAGCCAACTGCACACCCCGAAAGCGATCCTGATCGATCTGATCCGTGCTCTGCCGGTCTGCCTGTTGATACTCGCCGTGGGCCTGATCCTGCTGACCATGCAGCTGAATATCAGCGATCTGCTGTGGGCGTTCAGCAAGAAGCTGGCGCTGTTCTGGCTGGTGTTTGGTCTGTGCTGGAAAGTGCTGGAAAAAGATGGCGTCGCCGTCCGCCACTTCAACATGCCGGAAAAACTCACCAGCCACTGGCGTCGCCAGATTGTGCGCATCAGCCTCGCGCTGCTGCCGCTGCACTTCTGGTCAGTTGTGGCGGAGCTTTCCCCGCTGCACCTGATGGATGACGTGCTGGGGCAACTGGTGATTATGCTGAACCTGCTGCTGATTGCCGTTCTGATGTGGCCAATGTGCCGCGACAGCTGGCGGGATAAAGAGTCCCACAATCTTCGTCTGGCTACCGTAACGGTACTGGCGATCATTCCTCTGGCGCTGATGGTGCTGACGGCGACGGGTTACTTCTATACCACGCTGCGTCTGTCCGGTCGCTGGATCGAAACGGTTTATCTGGTGATTGTATGGAACCTGCTGTTCCAGACCGTGCTGCGTGGTTTGAGCGTGGCGGCGCGCCGCATTGCTTATCGTCGTGCTGTTGCCCGTCGGCAGCATCAGGTGAAAGAGGGGGCTGAAGGGGCAGAGCCGCAGGAAGAGCCGACCATTGCTCTGGAGCAGGTTAACCAGCAAACGATGCGTATTACCATGCTGGTGATGATCGCCCTGTTTGCGGTGATGTTCTGGGCCATCTGGTCTGATTTAATTACCGTCTTCGCCTACCTCGACAGTATCACGCTCTGGCAATACAACGGTACCGAAGCGGGCGCTGCGGTAATGAAAAGCGTCACCATGGGCAGCCTGCTCTTTGCGCTGGTGTCGTCAGTGGTTGCCTGGGCGTTGATCCGCAACCTGCCGGGTCTGCTGGAAGTGCTGGTGCTCTCAAGGCTGAACCTGCGTCAGGGGGCGTCGTACGCTATTACCACCATCCTGAACTATGTCATTATTATTGTCGGGGCGATGACGGTATTCGGCTCGCTGGGCGTCTCGTGGGATAAACTCCAGTGGCTGGCGGCGGCGTTGTCGGTGGGTCTGGGCTTCGGCTTGCAGGAGATCTTCGGTAACTTTGTCTCTGGCCTGATTATCCTATTCGAACGTCCGGTGCGTATCGGCGATACCGTCACCATCGGTACTTTCTCCGGGACCGTCAGCAAGATCCGCATTCGTGCGACCACCATTACCGACTTCGATCGTAAAGAGGTGATCATCCCGAACAAAGCGTTTGTGACCGAGCGTCTGATCAACTGGTCGCTCTCGGATACCACCACTCGCGTGGTGATCCGACTCGGGGTGGCCTATGGCTCGGATCTGGACAAGGTGAAAGAGGTACTGCTGAAGGCGGCAGCCGACCATCCAAAAGTGATGCACGATCCTGCGCCAGCGGTATTCTTCACCACCTTCGGGCCGAGCACTTTGGATCATGAGCTGCGCCTGTACGTACGCGAACTGCGCGATCGCAGCTACACCGTCGATGAGCTGAACCGCACCATTGACCGTCTGTGTCGTGAAAACGATATTAATATCGCCTTTAACCAGCTTGAGGTTCATCTGCGCAACGAGAAAGGCGATGAGCATACGGAAGTGAAGCGCGAGATTAAGGGGGACGACCCTACTCCCGCCTAATCTATTTCCCTCTCCCCTCTGGGGAGAGGGTAGGGTGAGGGGGAAGTTTCCCCTCAAAATCTCGTCGCACAATCTCCAGCGCTTTCAGCACCGTCTCCGCCGGGATCTCGTGATTCTCCAGCAGCATAATTAAATCGACGGCCAGCTTGACCTCGTCGGGGGCATTTTCCAGTGACATCAGTGGCTCCTGTTAACGGGTCAGGCGTTCGATGACGCGTTCAATCTCATCCAGCGCCTGACGGCAGCGGACGATGCGGCCTTCCAGCGCGCTGATTTCACGCATTAATAACTGCTGCTCTTCCAGCGTTTCGCTGGTGTTCAGGCGGGCTTCGCGCTCGCGCTTCATCTCAAACAGACGGCGCTCAAACTCCTGGTTCTCCAGCCGCTTGCGCTGCCATTTTCCGAGTCCCGGCGAGGCGCTGTCCCACGCCCGTAACGGCCAGGCGGCGATTTCCCGGTGCAGGGCGGTGATCTGCTCGGTAAGATGCTCCGCAAGCCACGCGACCTGTTCCTGCTGTTCACTCTCAACCGCGTGACGAAGCTCGTCGAGATTGGTCTGCGCTTCAGCAAGATAATCCTCAATGACGGTGCTGCGGGTGCGGAAGAGCTGTCGGTCAAAGCGCGGTTTCAGCGTGGCGTGGCCCATCAACGGCGTGGCCTGCGCCCGCAGCGCGATCAGCTGATTTTGCAGCCTCTCAAGAAGCAGTGCTGTTTTCAAGGCGCTCTCCAGTGGTAAAGTAGCCGTTCAGTTTGATAACGATTCGCATTATGCAGCGTACTATTTTAATCATCATTGGCTGGCTCGCGGTAGTGCTGGGCACGCTGGGTGTGGTTTTACCCTTGCTGCCGACCACCCCGTTTATCCTGTTGGCCGCCTGGTGCTTCGCCCGCTCGTCGCCGCGTTTTCACCACTGGCTTCTGTACCGCTCGTGGTTTGGCGGCTACCTGCGGCACTGGCAAAAACACCGGGCCATGCCGCCCGGGGCTAAGCCGCGCGCCATTGCCTTCATCCTGATCACCTTCGCCGTCTCGTTATGGCTGGTGAAAATGATGTGGGTGCGCATTCTGCTGCTGGCGATCCTGGTTTGCCTGCTGATCTTTATGTGGCGGATCCCCGTGGTTGATGAAAAGCAACAAAAGCACTGAAGCCTCATCATGGCGGTTGCAATTATGGCGCACAGCCAGTAAATTCGACCGTTTTCGAGCACAGGTGCGCCTGGTCAAAGGTTAAACAACTGTTACTTTGACCGACTCGTCGCGCGCCGTGAGTAACACTGTTTCATTTAGGCACAAACCGATGACCGCAACTGCACAGCAGCTTGAATATCTGAAAAATAGCATCAAAAGTATCCAGGACTATCCAAAACCTGGCATTCTTTTCCGCGATGTCACCAGCTTGCTGGAAGACCCGAAAGCGTACGCCCTCAGCATTGAACTGCTGGTTGAGCGTTATAAAAACGCCGGGATCACCAAAGTAGTAGGTACTGAAGCCCGTGGCTTCCTGTTTGGCGCACCGGTTGCGCTGGCGATGGGCGTGGGTTTTGTGCCGGTGCGTAAGCCGCGCAAACTGCCGCGTGAAACCATTGCTGAGAGCTATGAGCTGGAATACGGCACCGATCAGCTGGAAATTCACGTTGATGCCATCAAGCCAGGCGACAAAGTGCTGGTGGTGGACGATCTGCTGGCAACCGGCGGCACCATCGAAGCGACCGTGAAGCTGATCCGTCGTCTGGGCGGGGAAGTGACCGACGCGGCATTCATCATCAACCTGTTCGATCTCGGCGGCGAGCAGCGCCTGGAAAAACAGGGTATTACCAGCTACAGCCTGGTGCCATTCCCGGGACATTAATCCCGTATCTCACAACCTCGCTCAATGGGTGAGGTTGTGATAGCATTCCCCTCCATTAATTCACCTTCCAGCGTTGCAGAGCCTGCCCATGAGTTATCAGGTGTTAGCCCGTAAATGGCGACCACAAACCTTTGCTGACGTTGTCGGTCAGGAACATGTGCTGACGGCCCTGGCGAACGGCTTGTCGCTAGGTCGCATCCATCACGCCTATCTTTTCTCCGGCACCCGCGGCGTCGGTAAAACCTCTATTGCCCGTCTGCTGGCAAAAGGTCTGAACTGCGAAACCGGGATCACCGCCACCCCGTGCGGCGTGTGCGACAACTGTCGTGAGATCGAGCAGGGGCGTTTTGTCGATCTGATTGAGATCGACGCCGCCTCGCGCACCAAAGTGGAAGATACCCGCGATCTGCTCGACAACGTGCAGTACGCCCCGGCGCGCGGCCGCTTCAAGGTCTATCTGATCGATGAAGTGCACATGCTGTCGCGCCACAGCTTCAACGCCCTGCTGAAAACGCTGGAAGAGCCGCCTGCGCATGTCAAATTCCTGCTGGCGACCACCGATCCGCAAAAGCTGCCGGTCACGATCCTCTCGCGCTGCCTGCAATTCCACCTGAAGGCGCTCGACGTTGAGCAGATCCGCGCTCAGCTTGAGCATATCCTCGATGAAGAGAACATTGTCCACGAGCCGCGTGCGCTGCAACTGCTGGCCCGTGCCGCGGACGGCAGCCTGCGCGATGCGCTGAGCCTGACCGACCAGGCGATTGCCAGCGGTGACGGTAAACTCTCCACCGACGCGGTCAGTACCATGCTCGGCACGCTGGATGACGATCAGGCGCTGTCGCTTATTGAAGCGATGATTGCCGCCAACGGTGAGCGAGTGATGGCGCTCGTCAACGACGCCGCTGCCCGTGGCATTGAGTGGGAAGCGCTGCTTGTCGAGATGCTCAGCCTGCTGCACCGCGTGGCGATGCTGCAACTGTCTCCGTCGGCCATTGGCGCGGACATGGCGACCATTGAACAGCGGATGCGTGAACTTGCGCGCACCGTGCCGCCGGCTGACGTTCAGCTTTATTATCAGACGCTGCTGATTGGCCGCAAAGAGCTGCCGTTTGCACCGGATCGCCGGATGGGCGTTGAAATGACGCTGCTGCGCGCGCTGGCCTTCCATCCGCGCAAGCCATTGCCGGAGCCGGAAACGCCCCGGCAGTCCTTTGCGCCGGTTGCGCCGACCGCGGTAATGTCACCGCAGCAGGTGCCACCGCAACCGGCATCGCCGCCGCCGCAAAACGTGCCGCTGTCGGATGCCACCAGTTCGGTGCTTGCCGCACGAAGCCAGTTGCAACGTGCGCAGGGAGCAACCAAACCAAAAAAGAGTGAACCGGCAGCGCCTGCAAGAGCGCGGCCGGTGAACAACGCCGCGCTTGAACGACTGGCCTCGGTAACGGAGCGCGTGCAGTCGCGTCCGGCACCGTCCGCGCTCGAGCAAAAAGCCCCGGCGAAAGAAGAGGCATACCGCTGGAAGGCGACCACCGTTGTTGAAACGGTCAAGGAAGTAGTCGCCACGCCAAAAGCGCTGAAAAAGGCGCTGGAGCATGAAAAAACGCCGGAGCTGTCCGCGAAGCTCGCGGAAGAATCCATTGAGCGCGATGCCTGGGCCGCCGAGGTCAGCAAACTGCAACTGCCGAAGCTGGTGGAGCAGGTCGCGCTGAACGCCTGGAAAGAGCAGGACGGTAATCAGGTGCGTCTGCACCTGCGCCCTGGCCAGCGGCACCTCAACTCCCCTGGCGCGCAAAAGGCGCTGGCCGAGGCGCTTACCGCATTACAGGGTGTACCGGTTGAATTGACTATCATTGAAGATGATAATCCGGCGGTGAAAACGCCGCTCGAGTGGCGTCAGGCCATTTATGAAGAGAAGCTCGCGCAGGCGCGCGAGGCGATAATTGCGGATAACAACATCCAGACCCTGCGCCGGTTCTTCGACGCCGATTTGGATGAAGAGAGTATTCGCCCCATTTGATCGTGAGTCTGACTTACGGTTGTAATCCTTAACGTGAAAGAAGAGAGAAGCCTATGTTTGGTGGAAAAGGCGGTCTGGGTGGCCTGATGAAGCAGGCTCAGCAGATGCAGGAAAAAATGCAGAAGATGCAGGAAGAGATCGCTCAGCTGGAAGTCACGGGTGAATCCGGTGCCGGTCTGGTCAAGGTGACCATCAACGGTGCGCATAACTGCCGTCGCGTTGAAATCGACCCGAGCCTGCTCGAAGACGACAAAGAGATGCTGGAAGATCTGGTTGCAGCCGCGTTTAACGATGCCGCTCGCCGTATCGACGAAACCCAGAAAGAGAAAATGGCCTCTGTTTCCAGCGGTATGCAACTGCCGCCGGGCTTTAAGATGCCATTCTGATGCAAACCAGTCCGCTGCTCACGCAGTTAATGGAAGCACTGCGCTGCCTGCCGGGCGTTGGCCCGAAGTCGGCGCAGCGTATGGCGTTTACGCTATTGCAGCGCGACCGCAGCGGCGGGATGCGCCTGGCGCAGGCTCTGACCCGCGCCATGTCAGAAATTGGCCACTGTGCGGATTGCCGGACCTTTACCGAGCAGGACGTATGTAACATCTGCACGAACCCGCGTCGTCAGGAAAACGGTCAGATTTGCGTGGTGGAGAGTCCGGCGGACATCTACGCCATCGAACAAACCGGGCAGTTTTCCGGCCGCTATTTCGTGCTGATGGGGCATCTCTCCCCGCTGGATGGCATCGGCCCGGACGATATCGGTCTCGATCGCCTGGAGCAGCGCCTGGAGTCGGAAACCATCAAAGAGGTGATCCTCGCCACCAACCCGACGGTGGAAGGGGAGGCAACCGCCAACTACATCGCCGAGCTGTGCGCGCAGTACGGCGTTGACGCCAGCCGCATCGCCCACGGCGTGCCGGTCGGCGGTGAGCTGGAGATGGTCGACGGCACCACGCTGTCACACTCGCTGGCCGGACGTCACAAGATTGTTTTCTGACCAAACGGAGGCTGCGCGCGCGGCCTCCGCTTGAAAATTCCTCCCCTTATCCCCATCTCTCACTCAACGTTTTACAACCCCATTAAATGGCATTGTTGAGGTCGACTTAGATGAAAGGACAAGAAACCCGTGGTTTCCAGTCAGAAGTAAAACAGCTTCTGCACCTGATGATCCATTCCCTGTATTCCAACAAAGAAATCTTCCTGCGTGAGCTGATTTCCAACGCCTCTGATGCGGCGGACAAGCTGCGCTTCCGCGCGCTGTCTAACCCGGATCTATATGAAGGCGACGGCGAGCTGCGCGTGCGCGTCTCGTTTAATAAAGAGAACCGCACCCTGACCATCGCCGATAACGGCATCGGGATGAACCGCGACGAGGTGATTGACCACCTCGGAACCATCGCCAAATCCGGCACCAAAGCGTTCCTTGAGTCCATGGGCTCTGACCAGGCGAAAGACAGCCAGCTGATCGGTCAGTTCGGCGTAGGCTTCTACTCGGCGTTCATCGTGGCGGACAAAGTCACCGTGCGCACCCGCGCCGCGGGCGACAGCGCCGAGAACGGCGTGCTGTGGGAGTCTAAAGGTGAAGGCGAGTACACCGTTGATGACATCACCAAAGCGGATCGCGGCACCGAAATCACCCTGCACCTGCGTGAAGGCGAAGACGATTTCCTGAACGACTGGCGCGTACGCTCCATCATCAGCAAATATTCCGACCACATCGCGCTGCCGGTTGAGATTGAAAAACAGGAAGAGAAAGACGGCGAAACCGTGGTTTCCTGGGAAAAAATCAACAAGGCGCAGGCGCTGTGGACGCGTAATAAAGCTGAAATTAAAGACGACGAGTACAACGAGTTTTACAAGCACATCGCCCACGACTTCACCGATCCGCTGACCTGGAGCCACAACCGTGTGGAAGGGAAACAGGAGTACACCAGCCTGCTGTACATTCCGGCGCAGGCGCCGTGGGACATGTGGAACCGCGATCACAAGCACGGCCTGAAGCTGTACGTGCAGCGCGTCTTCATCATGGACGACGCCGAGCAGTTCATGCCGAACTACCTGCGCTTTGTGCGTGGCCTGATAGACTCCAACGATCTGCCGCTGAACGTCTCCCGTGAAATTCTTCAGGACAGCACCGTCACCCGTAACCTGCGCAACGCCCTGACCAAACGTGCGTTGCAGATGCTGGAAAAACTGGCGAAGGACGATGCGGAAAAATACCAGACCTTCTGGAAACAGTTTGGCCTGGTGCTGAAAGAAGGTCCGGCGGAAGATACTGCGAACGTGGAAGCTATCGCTAAACTGCTGCGCTTCGCCTCTACGCACAACGACTCCTCCGCCCAGACCGTGTCGCTGGAAGAGTACGTCTCCCGCATGAAAGAAGGGCAGGAGAAGATCTACTACATCACCGCCGACAGCTATGCGGCAGCGAAGAGCAGCCCGCATCTGGAACTGCTGCGTAAGAAAGGCATCGAAGTGCTGCTGCTGTCTGACCGCATCGACGAGTGGATGATGAACTACCTGACCGAGTTCGACGGTAAATCCTTCCAGTCCGTTGCCAAAGCCGACGAGTCTATCGATAAGCTGGCGGATGAAGTGGACGACAGCGCGAAAGAAGCCGAGAAGGCGCTGGAGCCGTTCGTTGAGCGCGTTAAAACGCTGCTGGGCGACCGCGTGAAAGAGGTGCGCTTCACGCACCGTCTGACCGATACGCCAGCCATTGTCACCACCGATGCGGACGAAATGAGCACCCAGATGGCGAAACTGTTCGCTGCGGCGGGCCAGGCCGTGCCGGATGTGAAATATATCTTTGAGCTTAATCCGGATCACCCGCTGGTGAAACGCGCGGCGGATACCCAGGACGACGCCCGCTTTGCGGAGTGGGTTGAACTGCTGCTGGATCAGTCCCTGCTGGCCGAGCGCGGTACGCTGGAAGATCCTAACCTGTTCATTAAACGTGTGAATGCGCTGCTGCTGGCGTAATCTTCCCTCACCCCGGCCCTCTTCCACAGGGAGAGGGTGAAAGAGTTCCCTCTCCCTGTGGGAGAGGGTTAGGGTGAGGGCACCAGACCGCACGAAGCCAAATTATCTCCCCCCGTTAACCGTTTCAGCCTTCCCGCCTTCCTTGAGCCATACCCGTTCTGGTGGTATTGTTTAGCGCTTTTTGAAAAATTGAATCGACTTTTGAGGGGATTTTCGCAATGCGTATTATTCTGCTTGGCGCTCCGGGCGCGGGTAAAGGAACTCAGGCTCAGTTCATCATGGAGAAATACGGTATTCCGCAAATCTCCACCGGTGACATGCTGCGCGCCGCTGTTAAATCTGGCTCCGAGCTGGGTAAACAAGCGAAAGACATCATGGACGCAGGCAAACTGGTGACCGACGAACTGGTTATCGCGCTGGTTAAAGAGCGCATTGCTCAGGAAGACTGCCGTAACGGTTTCCTGCTGGACGGCTTCCCGCGCACCATTCCTCAGGCTGACGCCATGAAAGAAGCGGGCATCAACGTGGATTACGTGCTGGAGTTCGACGTACCAGACGAGCTGATCGTTGACCGTATCGTTGGCCGTCGCGTACACGCTGCTTCTGGCCGCGTTTACCACATCAAATTCAACCCACCTAAGGTTGAAGGCAAAGACGACGTGACCGGCGAAGAGCTGACCACCCGTAAAGACGATCAGGAAGAAACCGTGCGTAAACGCCTGGTGGAATATCATCAGATGACCGCACCGCTGATCGGCTACTACACCAAAGAAGCGCAGGCGGGTAACACCAAATACGCGAAAGTGGACGGCACCAAAGCCGTGGCTGACGTACGTGCAGAGCTGGAAAAAATCCTCGGCTAAGCGCACCTCTCTCACCCGGAGCCCCGGGTGAGAAAAATTCTCATCTTACCTATTACAGCAATGGGTTTCGTTTAAACGCATTTCCGCTACAATTGACAGCCTATCAAATGGTTAAGAGGCGTGAATGAGTCAGGCGAAAACCGGCATCCTGCTTGCCAATCTGGGCACCCCAGAAGCACCTACTCCAGCGGCGGTCAAACGCTACCTGCGACAATTTTTAAGCGACACGCGCGTCGTGGATACCCCAAGACTGCTGTGGTGGCCACTGCTGCGTGGCGTCATTCTGCCGATTCGTTCCCCGCGTGTGGCAAAGCTCTATCAGTCCGTGTGGATGGAAGAGGGCTCGCCGCTGATGGTGTACAGCCGTCGTCAGGAGAAGGCGCTGGCCGCCCGCCTGCCGGACATGCCCGTTGCGCTCGGCATGAGCTACGGTAAGCCGTCCCTGGAAAGCGCCGTCGACTCTCTGCTGGCGCAGGGCGTTGAACACATTGTGGTGCTGGCCCTTTATCCGCAGTATTCGTGCTCCACGGTAGCTGCCGTCTGGGACGAACTGGCGCGCATTCTGGCGACCCGCCGCCGTATACCGGGTATCACCTTTATCCGCGACTACGCCGATAACGAGCTGTACATTCAGGCGCTTGCCAGCAGCGCGCGCGCGTCGTTTGAAAAACACGGCGAGCCGGATCTGCTGCTGCTCTCCTATCACGGTATTCCGCAGCGTTTCGCGAACGAAGGGGATGATTACCCCCAGCGTTGCCGCGATACCACCCGCGAGCTGGTCTCCGCCCTCGGCCTGCCGCCTGAGAAGGTGATGATGACCTTCCAGTCGCGCTTCGGCCGTGAACCGTGGCTCACCCCGTATACTGATGAAACGCTTAAGATGCTGGGCGAGAAGGGCGTGAAGCACATTCAGGTGATGTCGCCGGGCTTCTCGGCGGACTGTCTGGAAACGCTGGAAGAGATTGCTGTCCAGAACAAAGAGTTCTTTATGGAGGCGGGCGGAACGAAATACGAATACATTCCTGCGCTTAACGACTCCCCTGAACACATCGACATGATGGTGTCACTGGTCACCACCCGCCGCTGATCGCGTTACGGGCCGGGTTTGTGCTACCATTCCCGGCCCGTATTCTTTGCACAGTTCAGACCATGAAATTTCCCGGTAAACGTAAGTCCAAACACTATTTCCCCGTCGATGCCCGCGATCCGCTGTTACAGCAAATTCAGCAGGAAAGCGAAACCAGCGCTGCCTGGGTGGTCGGTATCGATCAGACGCTGGTGGACATTGAAGCCAAAGTGGATGATGCGTTTGTCGCACGTTACGGTCTGAGCGCCGGGCACTCGCTGGTGATTGAGGATGACGTTGCTGAAGCGCTGTATCAGGAGCTGGTGCGCGAAAATCTTATCACCCACCAGTTTGCCGGCGGCACCATCGGCAACACCATGCACAACTACTCCGTACTGGCAGACGACCGCTCGGTGCTGCTTGGCGTGATGTGCAGCAATATCGAAATCGGTGGCTATGCCTACCGCTACCTGTGCAATACCTCCAGCCGCACCGATCTGAACTATTTGCAGGGCGTTGACGGGCCGATTGGCCGCTGCTTTACGCTGATAAGCGATTCCGGCGAGCGTACCTTTGCCATCAGCCCCGGCCATATGAACAAGCTGCGCGCTGAAAGTATCCCGGAAGAGGTGATCGCGGGCGCGTCTGCGCTGGTACTGACCTCCTATCTGGTGCGCTGCAAGCCGGGCGAACCAATGCCGGACGCAACCATGAAGGCAATTGAGTACGCGAAGAAATACAACGTGCCTGTGGTTCTGACGCTGGGCACCAAATTCGTCATTGCCGACAACCCGGAGTGGTGGCAGGCCTTCCTGAAAGAACACGTCTCGATTCTGGCGATGAATGAAGAAGAAGCCGAAGCGCTGACCGGCGAAAGCGATCCGCTGCTGGCGTCTGATAAGGCGCTGGACTGGGTAGATCTGGTGCTCTGCACCGCCGGGCCGGTCGGGCTGTATATGGCGGGCTTCACGGAAGAAGAGAGCAAGCGGAAAACCCAGCACCCGCTGCTGCCGGGCGCAATCGCCGAATTTAACCAGTACGAGTTCAGCCGCGCCATGCGTCATAAAGACTGCATCAACCCGCTGCGTATCTTCTCCCACATCGCACCGTATATGGGTGGCCCCGAGAAGATCATGAACACCAACGGCGCGGGCGACGGCGCGCTGGCCGCGCTGCTGCACGACATCACCGCCAACGCCTACCACAAAACCAATGTGCCGAATTCCAGCAAGCACACCTTCAACTGGCTGACCTACTCCTCGCTGGCGCAGGTTTGCAAGTACGCGAACCGCGTGAGTTATCAGGTGCTGAACCAGCATTCACCGCGCTTAACGCGGGGGCTGCCGGAACGGGAAGACAGCCTCGAAGAGGCGTATTGGGACAGGTAAAAGCAAAACGGCAACCTGTGGTTGCCGTTTTTAGTTTTTGTTCCCTCTCCCTGTGGGAGAGGGCCAGGGTGAGGGCATCAGGCCGCACAAAACTTACCCCGTCACCGCCTCTTCAACCGGCGGTTTCGTCAGCATTGTCAGCATCGTATTCGCAATCTCACGCTCACCCATCACCACCTGATTCGCGCCGCGCTCGGTGATGTACTCCACTTCGTCATCATAATGGGCGCGGGCAATGATTTCGATATGTGGGCATTTTTCACGGGCTGTGGCGACAATCTCGCCAGCCTCGTAACCGTTCGGGATAGTGAGCAGCAGCCAGCGAGCGCAGTCCAGATGCGCCAGATTCATAATCTCTTCGTTAGCCGCGTTGCCCAGCACCGCGCGGATGCCGCGCTCGCGAAGCTCGTCGACGCGAGTGCGGGAGGTTTCAATCACTACCAGGGGGATCCCCTGGGCCATCAGCTTCTCACCGAGCAGGCTGCCGACGCGGCCAAAACCGACCAGCAGCGCGTGGTTGCAGATATCTACGGGGATCTGTTTCTCCTCCTCAATCGCTTCTTCCAGGGTTTGCTCTTCGAGGGTTTCGGTCTTCTCGAGATATTTCTCCAGCAGGGCAAACAATACCGGGTTTAGCATGATGGAGAGGATCGCCCCCGCCAGCACCAGATTTTGCCCCGCCTGTGGCAGCAGGTTCAGGGCCATCCCCAGACCAGCAAGAATAAAGGCGAACTCGCCAATCTGCGCCAGGCTGGCGGCGATGGTCAGCGCCGTGCGCGGCGAGTGACCGAACATCCGTACCAGGAAGAAGGCGGCAACGGACTTACCAAAGATGATGATTGCCAGCGTACCCAGCACGGCCAGCGGCTGCTGAATGAGGATCAGCGGGTCGAACAGCATCCCGACGGAGACAAAGAACAGCACCGCGAATGCATCACGTAGCGGCAGGGTATCGTGCGCGGCACGGTGGCTCAGCTCGGACTCGTTCAGCACCATCCCGGCGAAGAACGCGCCCAGCGCAAAGGAGACGTCAAACAGCTCGACGGCGCCAAAGGCAATGCCCAGCGCCAGCGCAAGGACCGAAAGCGTGAACAGTTCACGCGAGCCCGTGGCGGCGCTGCGGGACATGATCCACGGCACCAGACGGCGGCCCACCAGCATCATGATGGCGATAAACGCCACGACTTTACCGATGGTAATGCTCATATCCAGCGCCAGCGAGGCGAAGCCGATATTCTCTTTTTCCATCATCCCGGCAACGGCAGGCAGCAGAACCAGCGTCAACACCATTACCAGATCTTCAACAATCAGCCAGCCTATCGCGATTTGTCCGCGCTGGCTGTCTATCAGCTGTCTCTCTTCAAGCGCGCGCAGCAGCACCACGGTACTGGCGGTTGAAAGACACAGCCCAAATACGATACCGGTCATGATTGACCAGCCCAGCACCGCCGAAAGCGCCATGCCCAGCAGCGTCGCCACCCCTATCTGGGCGATCGCTCCCGGTATGGCGATCGACTTTACCGCCATCAGATCCTTCAGGGAAAAATGCAGTCCGACGCCAAACATCAGCAGGATCACGCCCAATTCCGCCAGCTCAGGCGCCAGTTTGGTATCTGCGACAAAACCCGGCGTAAAGGGCCCTGCCAGCACGCCCGCCAGCAAATAGCCTACAAGGGGCGAAATACGCAGTTTATTGGCAATCATGCCGAGAATAAAAGCGAGCACAAGTCCACCAACAATGGTGGTGATAAGCGGTGTGGCGTGGTGCATTCCGTCTCCTTTCGCGATGGGTGATCCATTTTTGGTGCAAATACCAAAAAGCCGATTAATAGTTTATGACAATTTTTACGCTTATGTTTATGAATAATTGTTGAAATCACAATAAAAAGGCAATAAGCATGAAAAAAGGCAGATTTTGATAAATTTGCTGAGGGGAGGGAGAGGAAAGCCTTATGGCATCAGGTTATCCGGCTGCCAAAGTTTAACTTTGGCAGCCGTGAAGTCACGCTTTATGACGATTGTCAGGCAGGAATATGGTCAACATCCCCAGAAGTGGCAGGAAAGCGCAGATTTTATAGACCAGGAAGATGCTGGTGTGGTCTGCAACCATCCCCAACACGGCTGCGCCAAGGCCGCCCATGCCAAAGGCAAAACCGAAAAAGAGGCCGGAAACCATACCGATACGTCCCGGCAGCAGCTCCTGCGCGTAGACCAGGATGGCTGAAAATGCCGATGCGAGAATAAAACCAATAATCACCGTCAATATTCCGGTCCATTCCAGCGTTGCGTACGGTAAAACAAGCGTAAACGGCGCGACGCCGAGGATAGAGCCCCAAATCACATATTTACGTCCAATTTTATCCCCTACAGGGCCGCCTATCACCGTGCCTGCCGCCACCGCAAACAGGAAGGCAAAGAGGTGGAACTGGGCGTTTTGTACTGATAATCCGAATTTTTGCATCAGATAGAAGGTGTAATAGCTGCTGATGCTCGCCATATAGAAATATTTCGAGAAAATCAGCACCAGCAGCACGCTGACGGCAAGGATCACCTTATTGCGCGGAAGGGGATTGGTTATCTTCGCGGCAGGTTTTCCCTTATTTACGCGATGCTGCGCGGCATACCAGCGGCTGATTTGCGCCAGGACGACAATCGCCAGCAGCGCGGCCAGCACAAACCACGCCACGTTGCCTTTGCCGTAAGGCGCGATAATTACCGCCGCCAGCAGAGGACCGAGGGAGCTACCAAAGTTACCCCCCACCTGGAACAGAGACTGCGCCAGCCCGTGACGTCCGCCGGAGGCCATACGTGCCACGCGGGACGATTCCGGATGGAACACCGATGAACCGGTTCCCACCAGCGCCGCGGCAACCAGTACCGCCTCAAAGCTGCCCGCCATGGCCAGCAGCACCAGCCCGCTCAGGGTAAAGCACATCCCAATGGGCAGCGACCATGGCATCGGGTATTTGTCCGTCCAGTAGCCCACCACCGGCTGTAGCAGCGAAGAGGCCAGCTGGAAGGTCAGGGTGATCATCCCGATCTGCACGAAGGTTAATGAGAACTCAGATTGCAACAGCGGGTAGATCGCCAGAATCAGCGACTGGATCATGTCGTTGAGCAGATGAGAGAGACTGATTGCGCCTAATACTTTAAAGGAAGTGCGCGATTTCGGCGGCGACGCCGGAGCGCCCTGGACGGGCTGGGTTGATTCACTGATTGCCATAAATACCACGTCGATTTGTTATTAGAGATGCAGGGAGTAATTATTATCCGACTAACATACCCGTCCGTGACATTTGAAGAAAGTCGCAATTCTGAAAACTTATTTGTCTATTCTTGTGAGTCACTGTAATTTTTGCGTTTGTCTATGGGTCAGGGAGAGAGAAGATGAAGTTAATGAAGCGTGGCGTCGCGCTGGCGCTCATCGCCGCATGGGGGCTGACAAGCCTGCCCGCGCAGGCGTATGAAAAAGATAAAACCTATAAAATTACCATTCTGCATACTAACGATCATCACGGCCATTTCTGGCGCAGCGAATACGGTGAATATGGCCTGGCGGCGCAAAAAACGCTGGTGGACGGCATTCGTAAAGAGGTCGCGGCCCAGGGCGGCGGCGTCCTGCTGCTGTCGGGCGGGGATATTAATACCGGGGTGCCGGAATCTGATTTACAGGATGCCGAGCCTGATTTCCGCGGCATGAATTTAATTGGTTACGACGCGATGGCGGTCGGAAACCACGAGTTTGATAATCCGCTGAGCGTGTTGCGCCAGCAAGAGAAGTGGTCCAAATTCCCGTTCCTTTCCGCCAATATTTATCAGAAAAGCACCGGCGAGCGTCTGTTTAAACCGTGGGCGCTGTTTAAGCGTCAGGATCTGAAGATCGCGGTCATCGGCTTAACCACCGATGATACGGCCAAAATTGGCAACCCTGAATTTTTCACCGACATCGAATTCCGTAAACCGGCGGACGAAGCGAAGCTGGTGATCCAGGAGTTGCAGCAGAATGAAAAACCGGATGTGATTATCGCGACCACCCACATGGGGCATTACGATAACGGTCAGCACGGCTCTAACGCGCCGGGCGACGTGGAGATGGCGCGCAGCCTTCCAGCGGGCTCGCTGGCGATGATTGTGGGCGGTCACTCACAGGATCCGGTCTGCATGGCTTCTGAGAATAAAAAGCAGGCAGATTATGTGCCCGGCACGCCGTGTGCGCCGGATCGTCAGAACGGGATCTGGATTGTACAGGCCCACGAGTGGGGTAAATACGTTGGCCGCGCGGATTTCGAATTCCGTAACGGCGAGATGAAGCTGGTGCACTATCAGCTCATCCCGGTCAACCTGAAGAAGAAAGTGACCTACCCGGACGGCAAAAGCGAGCGGGTACTCTACACGCCAGAGATCGCTGAAAACCAGCAGATGCTCTCGCTGCTGACGCCGTTCCAGAGCAAAGGGAAAGCGCAGCTGGACGTGAAGATTGGCACGCTTAACGGACGACTGGAAGGGGACCGCAGCAAAGTCCGCTTTGTACAGACCAACATGGGGCGTCTGGTGCTGGCCGCGCAGATGGCGCGCACGAATGCGGATTTCGGCGTGATGAGCGGCGGCGGTATTCGTGATTCCATTGAAGGCGGAGACATCACCTATAAAGACGTGCTCAAAGTGCAGCCGTTTGGCAACGTGGTGGTCTATGCGGACATGAGCGGGAAGGAGGTGATTGACTACCTGACCGCCGTGGCGCAGATGAAGCCGGATTCCGGGGCGTATCCGCAGTTTGCTAACGTCAGCTTCGTCGCGAAGGACGGCAAGCTTAACGATCTCAAAATCAAAGGCGAACCGGTTGATCCGGCGAAAACCTACCGCCTGGCAACGTTAAGCTTTAACGCCACCGGCGGCGACGGCTATCCGCATATCGATAACAAACCGGGCTATGTAAATACCGGGTTTATTGATGCGGAAGTGTTGAAGCAGTTTATCCAGCAAAATTCACCGATTGACGTGAACATGTATGAGCCGAAAGGCGAGGTGAGCTGGCAGTAGTGCGTTTTTTTGCCGGGTGGCGGCTTCGCCTTACCCGGCCTACATTTGAATCGTAGGCCCGGTAAGCGCAGCGCCACCGGGCAATTTTCTCAATCCCGGCGCGCAATATCCGCAAATTTAGCGTCCAGCATTTTCGCCAGATCGCCTGCGGCCAGTTCGATATCCAGCCCGCGTTTGCCGCCAGAAATATAGATCGTCTCAAATTCCTGCGAAGGCGCATCGATCAGCGTCGGCAGACGCTTTTTCTGGCCGAGCGGGCTGATCCCGCCGACCAGATAACCCGTTGTGCGTTGCGCAACCATCGGGTCAGCCATATCGACCTTTTTCGCTCCCAGCGCTTTGGCCACTTTCTTCAGATCAAGCTGTCCGGCGACGGGCGTCACTGCCACGGCGAGGTGCTTCATATCGCCGTTCACCGCGACCAGCAGCGTTTTGTAGACCTGGTCCGCGTTCAGCCCCAGCTTGCGCACCACTTCATCACCAAAGTTGGTTTCGTTCGGATCGTGATCGTATGTGTGGATCCGGAAAGAAATGTTGTTTTTTTCGAGTAATTTAACGGCGGGAGTCATGGCTATCCTTCTTACGACAGACGATTCATACCAGCAGCATACGCCTGACGTTTGTCTAAAAAATAGCACCATCTTGCGCAATAGTATTGGCAGTGATGGTTACTTTGAGCGACAATCGGCGTAGCCGAAGGTCACTTCGGTATAATAAAAACGATGAAATTCCTCTTTGACGGGCCAATAGAGATATTGGCCATTTTTTTATTTCAGCAGCGACGGCAAATTCCCTTCTCCGTACAAATGCAACGCGCCAACCGCGACAACATAACGACCGGCAGGCAGGGCATATAGTATCTCCCGCCACGCCTGGTTGCGCGCGTTCATCAGCACATCATACAACGATTCACTGAACGTCGACGGTAACGCCAGCTTACCGTCTGCGGGCGGCGCATCCAGCCACCAGCCAATCATCGTTTGCAGCAGACGCGCGTTGGTGTGCCAGTGGGTCAGGGTATCATCCAGCAGCATCAGGCCGTCATCGGGAAGCTGGCGAAGAAGCGCAATCTGGCTGTCCGTGCCTTCCAGTTCAATGACGGACAGGTTGCGCGCCCTTGCCGCATTCAGCAGTTGATAATCGATACCGTAATCGCCGCGCAGCCCCAGGCGCTGCGCCTGGGTGGCCTGTAACACCATGGCAATTTGCCACAGGGGCAGAGTGTCGAGCATTGAGAGCGAGACGCCGGTCTCATCCGCAAGACGGGTAAGCTCAGCCAGCTGCGTCCCGTTAAGACGTTCCGCCAGGGGGCGATCGCTTTCCAGCCCGGCAAACGGCGATTCATGGCCGGAGATGTCGGCTTCGACGATCAGCGCGTCGGCGCGCTTCAGCAGTTTAATCAGGCCGGAGGGCAGGGGGGACATGTCCTGCGTGCCCATATGAATGCTTCCCACCAGGTGCAGATGCTGCCCGCCCGGAAGCGAAATATCCATACCGGGCCAGGCATAACGGCGGGGAAAAAGGGCGCGAAACGATGTTTTTAGACGATTAAACAGACCCATACGCGCTCCATGATCGGAAAGGTTCATGCTAGCGCGTAAGGGTACAAGGTTCAATCCTTCGGTTTAAACCGCAGCAGACGGTTAGCGTTGCTCACCACGGTAATTGACGAGAGCGCCATCGCCGCACCCGCAACAACCGGGTTCAGCAGGGTACCGGTCAGCGGCCACAAAATCCCGGCGGCAATCGGAATGCCGAGCGAGTTATAGACGAAGGCCCCCAGCAGGTTCTGCTTCATGTTGCGCAACGTGGCTTTCGAAATCGCCAGCGCATCCGCCACCCCCATCAGGCTGTGGCGCATCAGGGTGATCGCCGCGGTTTCAATGGCGACATCGCTCCCGCCGCCCATCGCAATGCCTACGTCAGCCTGCGCCAGCGCCGGGGCGTCGTTGATGCCGTCGCCCACCATCGCCACCTGGCGACCCTGACTTTGCAGGTTCTTGATGGCGTCCGCTTTGCCGTCCGGCAGCACGCCCGCGATCACCTCATCAATACCGGCTTCTTTCGCAATGGCGTTGGCGGTGGTCGGGTTGTCCCCGGTCAGCATCACCAGACGATAGCCCGCGCGGTGCAGGCGCTGTAAGGCATCTACGCTGTCCTGGCGTAACGGATCGCGCACGGCCAGCAGCGCCGCCACCTGACCATCCCTCGCCAGCAGAACCGGCGTCGCGCCCTGAGAGGCCTGCGCGTTTAGCTCTGCGTCCAGCGCGGACGTATCAACGCCGTGTTCAGTCAGCAGTGCCTGGTTGCCCAGCAGCAGCGTATGGCCTTCGGCTTCACCGCTGACCCCTAAACCGCGCAGGGTGCGGAAGTTGCTGACCTGCGGCAGACGGCCATCACCGGCTTTCTCCAGGATGGCGCGCGCCAGCGGGTGGCTGGAACCTTGTTCCAGCGCGGCGGCCAGGCGCAAGGCGTCCGTCTCCGTACAGCCAACGGTACTGACGGCCACCACCTGCGGTTTGCCCTCGGTGAGCGTGCCGGTTTTATCAAAGACAAGGGTGTCCAGCGTGCTTGCCCGTTGCAGGGCGTCAGCATCACGGACCAGTACGCCAAATTCGGCGGCGCGTCCGACGCCAGAGATAATCGACATCGGCGTGGCCAGGCCAAGGGCACAAGGGCAGGCGATGATCAGCACCGTGGTGGCGATCACCAGGGTGTAGACAATCTGCGGCGCCGGGCCGAAGAAATACCAGATCGCCGCGCTCAGCAGGGCAATACCGACGACCACCGGCACAAAAATGGCGGAGATTTTATCGGCAAGCTGACCAATCTCCGGCTTACTGCTCTGCGCCTGGCGGACCATGCGAATGATGCGTGACAGCGTGGTATGGCTCCCGACCGCGCTGGCGCGGAACAGTACGCTGCCGTCCTGTACCACCGTACCCGCATGCACCGCATCGCCCTGAGATTTCTGCTGGGGTATCGGCTCGCCGGTCAGCATCGCTTCATCCAGCCAGGCATCGCCCTGGGTTATTTCACCGTCGACGGGCACGCGGTCGCCGGTGGTCAGGCGCAGCGTCATTCCCGGCTGTACCTCTGAGAGCGGAACGCTTTTTTCCCCGTCGTCCGTGACCACGCGGGCCGTCGGCGGGGTTAAATCGAGTAATCTTTCCAGCGCTTTCGACGAGCGCTGACGCGCGCGGGCTTCGAGCATATGGCCTAAGTTAATCAGACCGATAATCATCGCACTCGCTTCATAATAGAGATGGCGCGCCTCCATCGGGAACCACTGCGGCCAGACGTTCACGCTCATCGAATACAGCCACGCCGCGCCGGTACCGAGCGCGACCAGCGTGTCCATCGTCGCGGTGCGGTTTTTCAGGCTCTTCCAGGCGCTGGTATAGAAATGTCCGCCAGCAAACACCATCACCGCAAGGGTAATCAGACCAATCACCAGCCACAGGGTGCGGTTGTCAGCGGTGACCATCATGTTGTCACCCATCATGCCCCACACCATCACCGGAATACCGACCAGCAGGGCGACAATCGCCTGCCAGCGGAAACGCTTCATAGTGGCGACAGCCGTTTCCTGCTGGCGCTCGCGGCGCTCGGCATCATCTTCGATGGCCTCCGCCCCGTAGCCCGCTTTCTCCACGGCCTGCACTAACTCTGCGGCGGAGGCGCTGCCCATCACCAGCGCAGTACGCTCCGCCAGGTTTACCCGTGCCTGTGCGACGCCCGGTACCGCCTGTAAGGCGTTTTGTACCCGGGAGACGCAGCTGGCGCAGCTCATGCCGTTGATCAGCAGCTGTTGGCTGTCATCAATATCATCAGCTACCGGAAGCTCAGGAGTGGCCGCTGTCAGTGCTTCCGACGGGGATGATGACTCTGCCAGCGGTTTAGCCTTTGGGTGGCTTAACTCCGCCCCGTAACCGGCCTGTTTAATGGTATCAATCAGCGCGTCGGCGCTGGCGCTGCCGGTCACGGCGGCATGATCGATACTCACCTCAGCGCTTTCCACGTCAGGACGCTGCTCCAGGCTTTCTTTAACGCGTTTGACACAGTGGCCGCAGGAGAGGCCGTCCAGTGTCAGGTCAATAGTGTGAGACATAACAAAACTCCCGTATAATGTTCTGGTCAATTGTTGACCTTCACTCTGCTTTTCGCTAACTGTTATGAAGGTTAAACCTTCCATCAAGGGGAAGGTCAAGGGGGAAATGTGAATATCAGCGATGTTGCGAAAAAAACCGGCTTAACCAGCAAAGCGATTCGCTTTTATGAGGAAAAAGGGCTGGTGACGCCACCGTTGCGCAGTGAGAACGGCTACCGCAGCTATACGCAGCTGCATCTTGATGAACTGACGTTACTGCGTCAGGCAAGACAGGTAGGATTTAACCTTGAAGAGTGCGGCGAGCTGGTTAACCTGTTTAACGATCCGAAACGCCACAGTGCCGACGTGAAAAAACGTACGCTGGAAAAAGTGGCGGAGATCGAACGCCATATCATCGAATTACAGGCGATGCGTGAGCAACTGTTACAGCTGGCAGAATCCTGCCCGGGAGATGACAGCGCCGAGTGCCCGATTATCGACAATCTTTCCGGCTGCTGCCACCGTAAAACCCACGCCTAACGGGCTTTAACCCGCAGGGTAATGCCTTCCACCGCAATGACCTCAACCCGTGTGCCGGCGCTGAGGTCATCGTCGGCCACTACCGGCCACGAACTGTCCCCCACGCGCATATGACCGCGTCCGTTGATCAGCGCGTTATCAAGCGTAAAGCGTCTACCCACGATCTGCTGCCCACGCTGGTTGAGGTGCGCGTCGACCGGCTTCTGCGCCTTCACCCGTTTGTTCAGCCAGCGCCACCACAGCCAGGCGGCCAGCAGCGTCAGCACGGCAAACAGCGCGCCCTGCCACTCCCAGCCGACAGGCAGCAGCCAGACGACCAGCCCGGTAATCACCGCGGCAACCCCGCTCCACAGCAGATAACCGTTGCCGCCAAGCATCTCGGCGGCCAGCAGTAAACCGCCAAGGCTTAGCCAGAACGCATGAGGATGTGCAACGATGAGCTCAATCATTTTTTACGCTCGTTTCCGCCGTCTTTGATCAACTCGGCAATTCCGGCGATAGATCCCATCAGACTGCTGGCATCCAGCGGCATCATCACCACCTTGCTGTTGTTCGCGGAGCCGATCTCCTTTAGCGCATCGGTATATTTTTGCGCGACGAAGTAGTTCACGGCCTGGATATCCCCGGCGGCAATCGCCTCGGAGACCATTTGCGTCGCACGGGCTTCTGCTTCTGCCGAACGTTCACGCGCTTCCGCCTGGAGGAAGGCAGACTGACGGTCGCCCTCGGCTTTCAGGATCTGCGACTGTTTTTCCCCTTCCGCTTTCAGGATTTCAGCCTGACGCACCCCTTCGGCTTCAAGAATATAGGCACGCTTGGTACGCTCGGCCTTCATCTGCGCGTTCATGGAAGCAATCAGCTCTGCCGGTGGGCGCACGTCGCGGATCTCAATGCGGGTCACTTTGATCCCCCACGGATTGGTGGCTTCATCCACAATGTGCAGCAGGCGGGTATTTATGCTGTCGCGCTGGGAGAGCATTTCGTCCAGCTCCATTGAGCCAAGCACGGTACGGATGTTGGTCATGGTCAGGTTGACGATCGCCAGCTCCAGGTTGCTCACCTCATAGGCCGCTTTCGGCGCATCAATCACCTGAATAAAGCACACCGCATCGATGGTGACGTTGGCGTTATCCTTGGAGATGACTTCCTGGGAAGGGATATCCAGCACCTGCTCCATCATATTGATCTTACGCCCAATTCTGTCCATGAACGGGACGATCAGGCTTAAACCCGGCTGAAGAGTATTGGTGTAGCGACCGAAGCGTTCGACGGTCCACTGGTAACCCTGCGGGACAATTTTGACGCCTGCGCCCACGATAACCAGCGCAACGAATATAAGGACAGGAACAACGATGAGCATAAAAACCTCCTGTTTTGCATGCCGTAACGAGAAAAACTGCGTATTTGTTGAACGTAAGTATATCGGCTAACGAACAGGATTTCGCCCCTGTAAAGAGGTGGGAACCGGACTGGCAGAAATAAAACGCCCCGTTCGGGATGCGGGGCGCAAAGCGTTACTTTTCAGACCAGGTATAGCTGAAGTCAGTGATAAACCCATCCCCGGCGTCAGCGATAGCTTTTGATAAGCCCTGATAGTATTTTTCCAGGCCGATGGCCTCTATCTGCTGGATCTGCTCGCGAACGGGAGCGCAGAACAATACCGCATTGCCCGCCCCGACACGTTTGTTGTTCGGCGGCAGATCGCCGGTAATCGCTTTAAACCAGGTTCTGATCCCTTGCTTTAAGCTGTGCGGCGCTTTTGTAAGATCCTCCTGGCCGGTCAGCACCTGTAGGGTAGGGAATTCATTAGCATTGACGGCGGTTTTCATACGCGCAAAGAACGCGGTAAAAAGCTCAAAAGAGCCGAGATCCGTGACGCGAGGCTTGGTGGTTTTTCCGTTTTTATTGCCCATTTTTCCGGCAGGGGCTGTAGGCGCCGGAACCACATTGACCTTATGCAGATCCAGACCAAACAGCAGATTGCAGTGCGCCCGGCGCTCTTTAAGCGGGTAGGACATCAGCACGTCAATAAACGCCGTCGCCTTCACATCGGCCAGATCATGGTTAATCAGCCATTGCGAGCGGGCAAATTCCGCGGGGGAAACGAACCAGTCCGGCACCTCAGTAAAGCGTCTGGATTTACCCTTGCCGTCAAACTCGAGAAAGTAAGCTCCATCATCGAAAGCAAAATAGCAGTTTTTAAAGCTACCGATTGTGGTATTAACGATGAGCGCCTTCTTAACAAAATCGACCACCTCTGCACCCATGACAAAACGCGTGAGTTCAGAAGAATTGATGACTTCCATTAATGTTTCCACATCAGGAACACCAGGCTTCAGGGAAGAGAACTCATAAAAGATATGTGTCATGTTGCTGACTTCCTGTAGTTATAGAGGTGACAATTAGCGAGCAAAAAGTTTAACACTTGCTATAGGTTAAGGCTATTCGCGCTGCGTAGCGGAAAGGATTATGCTAAAGGCTGTTCTTATTACAGCGGTTAACGGAATCGGAATGAATAATAAAAAAAATCTTCTGGATATCAGGGATGTTGGCTTTCGTGTGGGTGATAACACCATCCTTCAGCACGTCGATTTTTGTCTCTCTCCGGGCGAATTTAAACTGATAACTGGCCCCTCCGGCTGCGGCAAAAGCACCCTCCTGAAAATCGTGGCTTCGCTACTGAGCCCAACGGAGGGAACCATCCTGTTTGCAGGAAACGATATCGCCACGCTTTCACCGGAAAGCTATCGCCAGCAGGTGTCATACTGCGTGCAAACGCCGTCCCTGTTTGGCGACACGGTGTACGACAATCTGGTTTTCCCCTGGCACATCCGCAACCAAACGCCTGATCCGAAAAAGTTTACCGACGATCTGACCCGGTTCGGGCTTTCGCCGGAGACGCTGACCAAATCGATCGCCGAACTGTCGGGAGGGGAAAAGCAGCGCGTCTCGCTGATCCGTAACCTGCAATTCTTGCCGAAGGCGCTGTTGCTGGACGAAATCACCAGCGCGCTGGATGACGCTAACAAGCGCAACGTCAATGACATTATCCATCGCTACGCCCGGGAGCAGAATATTGCCGTGCTGTGGGTGACGCATGATTCAAATGAAATTACCCATGCGGATGATGTCATCACGCTCAGGCCGCAGGGCGGGAAAATGGAGGAGGCTCACCGTGGGTGAACATAACATAACCAACGAATCGCTGGCGCTGTCGATGGTCCTGGTGCTGGTGGCGATTGTGGTCAGCTACCGGGAAAAGCTGGGGCTGGAAAAAGATATTCTTTGGAGTATCGCCCGCGCGGTCATTCAGCTCATCATCGTCGGCTATGTGCTGAAATACATCTTCAACGTCAATCATGCCGTGCTGACCCTGTTGATGGTGCTGTTTATCTGCTTTAACGCGGCATGGAACGCGCAGAAACGCAGTAAATACATCGATAAAGCGTTCATTTCGTCGTTGATCGCCATCACTACCGGGACCGCGTTAACGCTGGCGGTACTGGTACTCTCCGGCTCGATAGAATTTACGCCGATGCAGGTGATCCCCATTTCCGGGATGATTGCGGGCAATGCGATGGTGGCGGTCGGGTTGTGCTACAACAATCTGGGGCAACGGTTCAGCAGTGAACAGCAGCAGCTTCAGGAGAAGCTAAGCCTGGGCGCGACGCCGAAGGTGGCCTCGGCGCGGTTGATCCGCGACAGCATTCGCTCTTCGCTGATCCCAACGGTGGACTCCGCCAAAACGGTGGGTCTGGTGAGCCTGCCGGGCATGATGTCGGGGCTGATTTTTGCCGGTATCGATCCGGTAAAAGCGATTAAGTACCAGATTATGGTGACGTTTATGCTGCTCTCTACGGCGAGCCTGTCCACCATCATTGCCTGCTACCTGACCTATCGGAAGTTTTACAACGCGCGCCACCAGCTGGTGGTGACGCAGTTGAAAAAGACGGGGTAATATCGGCTTTTGTAGGCCCGGTAAGCGTTAGCGCCACCGGGCATTTTTTTGCTAGTAGAGCAACGCGTACAGCTGACGACGATATTTCGACGCCAGCGCGTCACCGGTACCCAGCGCGGCCAGGATCTCCTGGAACATCTTCCGCGCCTGTCCGTCTGCGGCGCCCAGGTCCTTCTGAAGATGGCTAAACAGCAGCTCCAGCGCCTCTTCGTTACGCCCCACCTGATGAAGCTGAAGCGCCAGCTGGCTTGCCAGCGCGGCATCCTGCGGGTTGTCCGCAACCTGCTGCTGAAGCTGTTGAATTTCAGGGGTATCGGCCGCCTGTTTCAGCAGGTCAATCTGCGCCACCAGACCCTGATAACGGGTATCCTGATCCTGCATCGGCACCGTTTTCAGCACGGCTTCCGCGTCTTCAGGGCGGTGCAGCGCAATCTGGGTCTCTGCCAGCAGCAGACCAATCTGGCTGTTCTGGTTCGACAGCTGCCACGCGTCTTTTAACAGCGGCAGCGCCTCGTCGTACTTGCCTTCCTGCATCAGCGCCATGGCTTCCTGCGCTTTCAGCTCTTCTTCGCGCGGCAGAACTTTATCCAGCAGGGCGCGGATCGCCTCTTCCGGCTGCGGCCCCTGGAAGCCATCCACCGGCTGACCGTTCTGGAACAGGTAGACGGTTGGGATCGCGCGCAGGCCAAACTGGGAAGCCACCATTGGTTCGGCGTCACAATCCAGCTTCGCCAGAATGAACTGACCGTTGTACTGCGCGGCAAGGCTTTCCAGGACCGGCGTCAGTTGCAGGCAGTGTTGGCTGCGTTCAGACCAGAAGTAGAACAGCACCGGTTTAGTCATTGACTGTTCGAGCGTCTGTTGCAGGTTAGCTTCAGTTATGTTGACGATATTCTGTACGGACATGCGGCATTCTCTTTTATCGGTTTACTCTTTACATGGGGGTAAGCGTCGTCGCTTCAACTCAACCCTGCAAAATTTTGTCCATCATCCGCCCCGGCAGCAGGCGTTTCAACCAGCCGACGGCATGGGTTACCAGCGTGACCGGATAGCGCATTTTAGGGGTATCGCTCTCAAACGCGTGGCGCACTTTGGCAACGACGGCTTCTGGCCCAAGCGTAAAACGCGCCGCGATGCCGGGGTTTTCGACCGGTTTGTCCGCCTGCGTCTGGTTAACGTTTTCCGTAAAGCGGGTGCGGATCGGGCCCGGTTCAATCAGGCTGACCTTAATACCGCTGTGGCGCAGCTCCATGCGCAACGCATCGGACCAGGCTTCAAGCGCATATTTACTGGCGGCGTAAGCCCCGCGGCCCGGCGTGGAGATCAGGCCCATGACCGAGGAGGTCATCACGATGCGCCCTTCGCCGTGCGGCAGCATGGCGGGGAGAAGGCGCATGGTAAGCTGATGCGCCCCGAAAAAGTTTGCGGAGAACTGCTGCTCCAGCTGTTCCCGTGAGAGAGTCTGTAGCGGGCCGTACACGCCGTAGCCCGCATTGTTGAACAGACCGTAAAGACGGTTGTTGGTCAGGGCGATAACCTCATCGGCGGCCTGCTCTACGCTCTCTGGCGAATCGAGATCCAGCAGAATGCCGGTAAATCCCAGCCCTCGCATGCGTTCGACATCCTCGGGTTTACGGCAGGCTGCCAGTACCCAAAACCCCTGGCGTTTCAGTTCAAGGGCGCTTTCAAGGCCAATTCCGCTGGAACATCCTGTTATTAAGACCGATTTTTGCATAACTTTACCTGTCAGGTTCTCAGCTGTTTGACGAGTCATGTTTTACTAAAGGAGCCAGCCGGGTTGCCATCCAGTCGGCAATGAACGGCTGGGCATCGCGATTGGGGTGAATGCCATCATCCTGCATCCACTGGGGTTTCAGATAGACCTCTTCCATGAAAAATGGCAGCAGCGGAATATCAAACTCTTTGGCAAGCTTAGGATAGATCGCGCTAAACGCCTCATTATACCGACGGCCGTAGTTGGCGGGCAGGCGAATTTGCATCAGCAGCGGCTGGGCGTTGGCGGCCTTAATGGTCTGCAAAATGGTCCGCAGCGTTTGCTCCGTTTGCTGAGGCTGGAAGCCGCGCAAACCATCATTACCGCCCAGTTCAACCAGCACCCAACGCGGTTGATGCTGCTTAAGCAGGGCAGGCAGGCGCGATAAGCCTTGCTGCGACGTATCGCCGCTGATGCTGCCGTTCACGACAGACGCCCGGGACTGCCATTTATCATTGAGCAGGGCGGGCCAGGCCGCACTGGCGGCCATACGATAGCCCGCGCTCAGGCTGTCGCCCAGAATCAATAACGTGTCCGCAGCCGCCGCGCGGAAGGTCATCAGCATCAAAAACAGGAAGGGCAAATGCCAGCGGAAAACATTGTTGAAGTTCATCGTCTTAAGAAGTCCGTCGGTCAGGGAGAACACGAGCTTTCCATCCTCACCGGAGTTGAACTCGTTGTCAAACGTGCCGAAACCATCGCCCTGATTGGTGAATCCGGTTCCGGTAAGTCCACGCTGCTGGCCATTCTCGCCGGTCTGGACGATGGCAGCAGTGGGGAAGTGAACCTGGTCGGCCAGCCCCTCCACGCGCTTGATGAAGAGGCCCGCGCCGCGCTGCGTGCCCGGCATATCGGGTTTGTCTTTCAGTCATTCATGCTGATCCCGACGCTGAACGCGCTGGAAAACGTTGAGCTGCCCGGCCTGCTGCGCGGTGACAATACTCGTGAAAGCCGCGATCACGCGAAGGCGTTGCTGGAACAGCTGGGGCTGGGCAAACGTCTCGACCACCTTCCGGCACAGCTTTCCGGCGGTGAGCAGCAGCGCGTGGCGCTGGCCCGGGCGTTTAACGGCCGCCCGGAAGTGCTGTTTGCCGATGAGCCAACGGGCAATCTCGACCGTAAAACCGGGGACAAAATTGCCGATCTGCTGTTTTCCCTCAACCGCGAGCACGGCACCACGCTGATTCTGGTTACCCACGATCCGCAGCTGGCCGCCCGCTGCGACCGCCGCCTGCGGCTGGTGAACGGTATTCTTCAGGAGGAAGCATGATTGCCCGCTGGTTCTGGCGCGAGTGGCGCTCGCCCTCGCTGCTGATTGTCTGGCTGGCGTTGAGCCTGGCGGTGGCCTGCGTGCTGGCGCTCGGTAGCGTCAGCGATCGTATGGAGAAAGGGCTTAGCCAGCAGAGTCGGGAATTTATGGCCGGGGACCGGGCTCTGCAAAGTTCTCGCCCCGTGCCGCCGGGCTGGATTGAGGAAGCGCGCAAAGAGGGGCTGAAGGTAGGGGAGCAGATCACCTTTCAGACTATGACCTTTGCGGGCGACACGCCGCAGCTTGCCAGCGTAAAAGCCGTGGATGACATCTACCCGATGTATGGTGACTTACAAACCAGCCCGCCGGGGCTAAAACCGGCGGCCGGTACGGTCCTGCTGGCATCGCGACTGATGGCGCTGCTGAACCTGAAACCCGGCGACAGTATCGACGTCGGCGACGCGACACTCAAAATTGCCGGGGAAGTGGTGCAGGAGCCCGACTCTGGATTTAATCCGTTCCAGCTTGCGCCGCGCCTGCTGATGAACACCGCTGATGTGGCGAAAACCAACGCCGTCCAGCCGGGAAGCCGTGTCACCTGGCGGTATAAGTTTGGCGGGACGCCTGCTCAGCTGGAGGCGTACGAAAAATGGCTCCTGCCGCAGCTCAAGCCGGAACACCGCTGGTACGGGCTGGAGCAGGATGACGGGGCGCTCGGCAAATCCCTCGAACGTTCCCAGCAGTTCCTGCTGCTGTCGGCGCTGTTAACTCTGCTGCTTGCCATTGCGGCGGTTGCCGTGGCGATGGGGCACTACTGCCGCAGCCGTTACGATCTGGTGGCGATCCTCAAAACCCTCGGCGCGGGCCGCGCGCAGCTGCGCAAGCTGATTGTCGGCCAGTGGCTGATGGTGCTGGCGCTGTCGGCTCTGACCGGCGGGGCGATAGGGCTGCTGTTTGAAAAGCTGCTGATGGTGCTGCTCAAACCGGTATTGCCCGCCGCATTACCGCCTGCCAGCCTCTGGCCGTGGCTGTGGGCCATCGGCGCGATGACGACGATCTCCCTGCTGGTGGGGTTACGCCCGTACCGGCTGCTGCTCGCCACCCAGCCGCTGCGCGTGCTGCGCCGCGATGTGGTGGCCAGCGTCTGGCCTCTGAAGTTCTATCTGCCGGTGATTATTGCGGTGGCGGTCGGGCTGTTGGCCTGGCTGATGGGCGGCAGTACGCTGCTGTGGGCGGTGCTGGCGGGCGCGGTGGTGCTGGCGCTGCTGTGCGGCGTAGTGGGCTGGATACTGCTTAATGTCCTGAGAAAGCTGACAGTTAAATCACTCCCCATACGGTTAGCGGTTAACCGACTGCTGCACCAGCCGTGGTCTACCCTCAGCCAGCTCTCGGCATTTTCGCTGTCGTTTATGCTGCTGGCGCTTCTGCTGGTGCTGCGCGGGGATCTGCTGGATCGCTGGCAGCAACAGCTTCCGCCGGAAAGCCCGAACTATTTCCTGATCAACATTGCTCCCGAACAGGTGACGCCGCTGAAGGGTTTCCTGTCTGAGCATCACATTATTCCGGAATCGTTCTATCCGATCGTGCGCGCCCGCCTGACGCAGATCAACGGCCAGTCGACGGAGGGAAATAAGGATGAATCGCTCAATCGCGAACTCAACCTGACCTGGCAGGCGAAACGTCCGGACCATAACCCGATCGTTGCCGGCACCTGGCCGCCGAAAGCGGGGGAAGTGTCGATGGAAGAGGGGCTGGCGACACGCCTGAACGTGAAGCTCGGAGACAGCGTGACCTTCACCGGCGATACCCAGGATTTCACCGCCAAAGTCACCAGCCTGCGCAAAGTGGACTGGGAAAGCCTGCGACCAAACTTCTTCTTCATCTTCCCGCCGGGTGCGCTGGACGGACAGCCGCAGAGCTGGCTCACCAGCTTCCGCTGGGAAAACGGCAACGGCATGCTGACGCAGCTTAACCGGGAATTTCCGACGGTGAGCCTGCTGGATATCGGCGCGATCCTCAAACAGGTCGGGCAGGTGCTGGAGCAGGTGAGCCGCGCGCTGGAGGTGATGGTAGTGCTGGTGACCGTCTGCGGTGTGCTGTTGCTGCTGGCGCAGGTGCAGGTGGGCATGCGTCAGCGTCATCAGGAGCTGGTGGTCTACCGCACGCTGGGAGCCAGTAAACGGCTGCTGCGCGCCACGCTGTGGAGCGAATTTGCCCTGCTCGGTCTGGTGGCGGGCCTGGTGGCGGCCATCGGGGCGGAAACCGCGCTGGCGGTACTCCAGAGCAAAGTCTTCGACTTCCCGTGGGAGCCCGACTGGCGGCTGTGGCTCACGCTGCCCGTCTGCGGCGCCGTGCTGCTGTCCCTGTGCGGCGGCTGGCTCGGAACCCGGCTGTTGAAAGGTAAAGCGCTATTCCGCCAGTTTGTCAGCTAGTTTACTGACGTGATGATGACGCACCGGCATTTCTGCTGGTGCGTCATCGCTTAACGGCACAAATCGTTAATGCCCCTGCATTTAGTAGCACAAAACATTAAAAACCCGCCCACACAGCCCGAATTTTTCCGGTTAATATTCACCAGCTAAATATTTAGCAGCGTGTCTATCAAGGAAAAAGAATGACTATAAGAAAAACAGCGCTGGCGACAACGATCGGCGCAGCAGTGGCATTGGCTTCTTTCGCATCTCAGGCGGAAATCACCCTTCTGAAACAGGATCCGTTGGCGGCAGTATTCGTCCTCAGTTCCAGAATATGACCGGTGATGACGGCAAAAACAGCTACAAGCGCAACGGCTTTGACGGCGGCACCCGCTTCCGTTTCGCTGCGGATTACTACCTGTTCGATGACATCAGCTGGATCAGCTACTACGAGCTGGGTGTGAACATTCCGGCGCAGTTCAACTGGGATCATCACTACGCCGACGGCGCGCACGACACCTCTCGTCGTATGCTCTACACCGGTCTGAAGAGCGACACCTGGGGTACGCTGACCTTCGGCCAGCAGAACAGCGTGTACTATGACGTAGTGGGCGCAAAAACCGATATCTGGGACTACGACATGATTGGTCAGGCGCCAGGTAACGGGATCAACGGCGACTATGACGGCTCTTACCGTTCACGCCAGATGCTGAAGTACAAGAAAACCGTGGGCGATGCTGACATCTACGCCTCTTACCTGTTTGAAGACAGCGAATACCTGCCGGGCAACGGCCTGCGTTACAAACGTAAAGGCGGCGGTTCACTGGGTATCGATTATCACCTGACTACCGATCTGACCTGGGGCGCAGCGTGGAACTACACCCGCGCGGACATGCGTAACCCGGACAACGGCGACAGCAAATCCTACGACCAGAACATCCTTGGTACCGCCCTGAGCTGGACGCCGGATAACTGGACCTTCTCCGCAGGCGGCGGCTGGTATCAGAACTTCCTGACCACCAAAAAAGTGTCCGTTAACGACTACTTCGCCGGTGATGCATGGGGTATTGAATACTTTGCGGGTTACAAGTTCCCGGTTGGTCAGTATGCGGTGAAATCCATCCAGCCGTACTTCATGGGCGACCGTATTGAGTACGTGAATGGCCGTAACTACCAGCGCATCGACAACGGTGTGGGTATCAGCTTCCAGCTGGATTACGGTTTCCGCGTGGATTACGAACACGTGTTCACCTCCAGCACCGACAACCTGGGCGACATGAACCTGGTGCGTCTGCGTTACGACTTCTAAGTGGTTTGTTCCCCGGTGGCGCTGCGCTTACCGGGGCTACAAAAGCACGCGTAGGCCGGGTAAGGCGTAGCCGCCACCCGGTTTTTTTCAGCGTTCAAGCCATTCGGCAACGTCTTCGAACACGAACACGTGTTCACCTCCAGCACCGACAACCTGGGCGACATGAACCTGGTGCGTCTGCGTTACGACTTCTAAGTGGTTTGTTCCCCGGTGGCGCTGCGCTTACCGGGGCTACAAAAGCACGCGTAGGCCGGGTAAGGCGTAGCCGCCACCCGGTTTTTTTCAGCGATCGAGCCATTCGGCAACGTCTTCGAACACGAACACGTGTTCACCTCCAGCACCGACAACCTGGGCGATATGAACCTGGTGCGTCTGCGTTACGACTTCTAAGTGGTTTGTTCCCCGGTGGCGCTGCGCTTACCGGGGCTACAAAAGTACGCGTAGGCCGGGTAAGGCGTAGCCGCCACCCGGCTTTTTTCAGCGATCGAGCCACTCAGCAATTTCTTCGTACGTCCCGCGATACACAATCTTCTCCGCCTTTTTCTCCAGCTGATAGCCGTACATCGGGTCGTAATAGTCCTTCAGCAGCGGCACAAGCCAGCTGAAGTGCGCGTCAGTGCTGCCAGTACGCTGTTGCTCGACAAGCGCGGCATCCAGCAGGGCGGTAAATTCCGCAAAGCGTTGCAGCCCCAGACGGCGACGAATGGCGTACAGGCCGTGATGCAGATATTCGCTGTACGCTTTCCAGCCCGCCTCTTCACCGCAGGCGGCAGAAAAGTCGGCCCACATGTGGACGAAATACTCTTCGCGCAGGCGCTCAAGACGGATCTCAAACGGATCCTCGACCACTACGACAGGCGCTTCAGCCATGCGGTCGCGCAGGCACTCCGGCAGGTGGTTAGAGCCAATCATCCGGCCCTCGTCTTCAAGCACCCAGCGCGCGGCGTCTTTTTTCAATAGCTCAACCGCAAGGTGATTCTCGAAGCTCGCCTGAGAAAGCTGCGGGGTGAGCGTGCGGCCAAACGACGAGCCGCGATGGTGCGCCAGCCCTTCCAGATCGATGCCCTGCGCATGCTGCTTCACCAGCAGCGTTTTCCCGTTACCGGTGCAGCCGCCGATAAGCACCATCGGCTTTTGTGACTGCTCAATGGTCACCTGAATCGCCGTCTGACGCAGGGCCTTATAGCCGCCGCGGATCAGCGGGTAGTCGATTCCCGCCTCTTTCAGCCAGGCCTGGGAGATGTGTGAGCGCTGGCCACCGCGCGCGCAGCAAAGGTAGCCCTCAGGATGGGCAAGGCTGGCTTCCCGCCAGGCGCTGATGCGCGCCTCGCGCGTCTCGCCGTTGACCAGGCTATGACCGAGCGCCAGCGCGGCGTCCGGACCCTGGCGTTTATAGCAGGTGCCGACGGCGGCACGCTCGTCGTCGTTCATTAAGGGCAGGTTGAGTGCGGCGGGCATCGCACCCTGGGCAAATTCGATCGGCGCGCGAACGTCGATTAAAGGGGTATCGGACGCGAGGATCGCGCGATAGTCCGTTCCATCGTTCATGGTGGTTCCAGAAGAAAACTGAGCAGCAATGGGCGGGGATTGTACGCCGGGGAAGGGGAAGGTCAACTCCCCGGCGAGGGATACTTACTTCAGTTTTGACTGCGCCCAGACAATACCGCTCGCATATTCTGGCGGCAGCAGGGGAACAATCGCTTCCAGCGTGGCGCTCAGGCGGTCCGTGTCGGTATCGTTCAGGTTCAGATGGCCGACCTTACGCCCCGGACGCACCTCTTTGTCGTACCAGTGCAGGTGCACCAGCGGCAGCTTCAGCCAGTTGTAGTTCAGATCGGTACCGATCAGGTTGATCATCACCGACGGGCTGGTCACAACCGGCTGCGGCAGCGGCAGATCGGTGATGGCGCGCAGGTGCAGCTCGAACTGGCTGATGGAGGCGCCGTTTTGCGTCCAGTGGCCGCTGTTGTGCACGCGCGGCGCAAGTTCGTTGATCAGCAGACCCGACGGCGTGACGAAACACTCCATCGCCATCACGCCCACATAGCCCAGCTCATGCATAATGGCAGACAGCATCTCTTCCGCCTGCGTCTGCTGGTCAGCATTGGCGTGCGGGAAGGCGACGCTGGTGCGCAGAATGCCGTCCTGATGCAGGTTATGCGTTAGCGGGTAAAAAACGGTGTGCCCGTCATGCCCGCGCGCGCCAACCAGCGACACTTCACCGCTGAAGTTAATGCCCTGCTCAACAATGCACTCGCCGTAGCAGTCGTCCGGCAGCTCGGCGGTGTCGTTCGCGCGCAGGCGCCACTGCCCGCGGCCGTCGTAGCCGCCGACGCGACGCTTCACAATCGCCAGGTCTCCCAGCATCGCAAACACGTCATCCCACTCGCGCTTATCGGAAAGCAGCTGCCACGGCGCGGTCGCGAGGCCGAGCTTGTCGAAAAGCTGTTTTTGCGTGAGACGGTCGGCAATGATCGGGAAGACGTCGCGGTTCACAAAGGCGTTATGGCGCGCCAGCTCGCGGGTCAGGGCGGTTTCCGGCCAGCGTTCAATTTCGGCGGTGATCACGCTCTGATGGAACGGCACGGCTTCCGGCTCGGCATCCAGCCCGACGGGCCAGACGGCAATACCCAGCGGCTCACCGGCCTGACGTAGCATCCGGCCAAGCTGACCATTACCAAGAACGCAAACCTGCTTCATGCTGCACCCCGCGGATCCGGGTTATCCAGCACCTCATCGGTCTGGGCTTTACGCCACTCCGCCAGACGCTGGTGCAAATCTTTATCATGCGTCGCCAGGATCTGCGCGGCCAGCAGGGCGGCATTTGCCGCACCCGCTTTACCAATCGCCAGCGTACCGACTGGAATACCGCGCGGCATCTGGACGATAGAGTAAAGGCTATCCACCCCGCTTAACGCGGCGCTTTGCACGGGAACACCCAGTACCGGCACCAGCGTTTTGGCGGCAATCATGCCCGGCAGATGTGCTGCGCCGCCCGCACCGGCAATGATCACCTCGTAACCGTTCTCTTCGGCGCTTTCGGCGAAGCTGAACAGTTTATCCGGCGTACGGTGCGCGGAAACCACTTCGACGTGGTGCGGAACATTCAGGATTTCAAAGATTTCGGCGGCGAACTGCATGGTAGCCCAGTCGCTTTTGGACCCCATCACGATGGCGACACGCGCCGGATTATTGCGGGAAGACATGCGTCTTAAAACTCCTGTGGTGCGGAACACACTGCTTTCGAGGGCACAGAGAATAGCATGTAATACCGGCAAGGAAAACGGTTGCGTGGTCGGGAAATGAGCGAAAAGACGGGGAGGCGTTAAAACGGGAAGGCGATCAGTTCCACACCTTCCGGCGTGACTTTGACCATCGTTCCTTCGCTGTGCCAGGCGCCTAAAACCACGCGATGGGCGGGCTCGCCGTTGGCGATAAGGGAATGCACATCGGGACGATGGGTATGGCCGTGGATCAGCCACTGAACGCGATGCTTCTCCATCACCTTCACCACCGCCTGCGGATTGACGTCCATGATGGTCATCGATTTGCTGCTGTTGGCGGCCTTGCTGCCCGCGCGCATTCTGGCGGCGATGCGGTTGCGGATAAACAGCGGCAGGGCGAGGAACACTTTCTGGATCCACGGGGTGTGAACTTTGGCGCGAAACGCCAGGTAGCCGGTATCGTCAGTGCAGAGCGTGTCGCCGTGCATGATCAGAATATTGCGGCCATAGAGGTTTAGCACCTGCTCTTCCGGCAGCAGCGTCATACCGCTCTCGCGGGCGTAGCGCTGGCCGATCAGGAAATCACGGTTGCCGTGAATGAAATAGCAGGGGACGCCGGAATCCACCAGCACTTTAATGGCCGCAGCTATCTCACGGTGCAGCGGGTTCGGATCGTCGTCGCCAATCCAGGCCTCAAACAGGTCGCCCAGAATGTACAGCGCGTCGGCGCTTTTCGCTTCACCGCGTAAAAAACGCAGAAAACCGGCGGTTATCGCCGGTTCTTCTGTTTGCAGATGCAGATCCGCAATAAAGAGTGTCGCCACGAATTACTCGCTGACGGTCACGCTTGTGATCACAACGTCTTCTTTAGGAACGTCCTGGTGCATACCGCTGCGGCCAGTAGAAACGGCTTTGATCTTGTCGACCACGTCCATTCCTTCAACCACTTCTGCGAATACGCAGTAGCCCCAGCCTTGCAGACTTTCGCCAGAGAAGTTCAGGAAGTCGTTGTCCGCTACGTTGATGAAGAACTGTGCGGTCGCAGAGTGTGGCGCCTGAGTACGGGCCATTGCCAGCGTACCACGGGTGTTTTTCAGGCCGTTGTTCGCTTCGTTTTTGATCGCTTCTTTCGTCTCTTTCTGGCGCATGCCAGGCTCGAAACCGCCGCCCTGGATCATAAAGCCGTTGATCACACGGTGGAAAATAGTGTTGTTGTAGAAACCTTCGCGGCAGTAGTCCAGGAAGTTTTTAACTGTTTCAGGCGCTTTGTCATCAAAGGTTTTGATTACGATATCGCCATGATTAGTGTGGAAAGTAACCATTTTTGCATCCTGTTCCGTTATTGTGGTGCGTCGACCCGTGCTCGGGTCACATATAGGGGCTTGTTATAGCATAACCACAGGACACGATCACCTTGCATTGTGTGCTGACCGTACTCCGAATTATGGGTATTATAAGGAACAAACAATCCACACACGTGTTTACATGGAATCTTCGATGTTAAAAATCTTTAATACAATGACGCGCCAAAAAGAGGAATTTAAACCTATCCATGCCGGGGAAGTCGGCATGTACGTGTGTGGTATTACGGTTTACGATCTCTGTCATATCGGCCATGGCCGTACCTTTGTCGCGTTCGACGTGGTGTCACGCTACCTGCGCTTCCTGGGCTACAACCTGAAGTACGTGCGCAACATCACCGACATCGACGACAAAATCATTAAACGTGCTAATGAAAATGGCGAAAGCTTTGTCGCGCTGGTGGATCGCATGATCGCCGAAATGCACAAGGATTTTGATGCCTTAAATATTCTGCGCCCGGACAGCGAGCCGCGTGCGACCCACCATATCCATGAAATCATTGATATCACCCAAAAGCTGATCGAGCGTGGTCACGCCTATGTGGCGGACAACGGTGACGTGATGTTCTCGGTGCCGACGGACCCAACCTACGGTGCGCTTTCCCGCCAGGATCTGGACCAGCTCCAGGCCGGTGCGCGCGTGGACGTGGTTGACGTGAAGCGCAATCCGATGGACTTCGTGCTGTGGAAGATGTCCAAAGCGGGCGAACCGAGCTGGCCATCCCCGTGGGGCGAAGGGCGTCCGGGCTGGCACATTGAATGTTCCGCGATGAACTGCAAGCAGCTGGGCAACCATTTCGACATCCATGGCGGCGGTTCGGATCTGATGTTCCCGCACCATGAAAACGAAATCGCGCAGTCCACCTGTGCACACGGCGGCGAGTACGTGAACTACTGGATGCACTCCGGGATGGTGATGGTTGACCGCGAGAAGATGTCGAAATCGCTGGGTAACTTCTTCACCGTGCGCGACGTGCTGAAGTATTACGACGCGGAAACCGTGCGCTACTTCCTGATGTCTGGCCACTATCGCAGCCAGCTGAACTACAGCGAAGAGAACCTGAAGCAGGCTCGCGCTGCGCTGGAGCGTCTGTATACCGCCTTGCGCGGCACCGATAAATCTGTTCCGGCCGCAGGCGGTGAGGCGTTCGAGGCCCGCTTCGTTGAGGTCATGAACGACGACTTCAACACCCCGGAAGCCTACTCCGTGCTGTTCGACATGGCGCGTGAGGTGAACCGCCTGAAGTCAGAAGATATGGCGGCGGCCAATGCGCTGGCGTCTCATCTGCGTAAGCTCTCTTCCGTGCTCGGCCTGCTGGAGCAGGAGCCGGACCTGTTCCTGCAAAGCGGCGCGCAGGCGGACGACGGTGAAGTGGCGGAAATTGAAGCACTGATTAAAGCACGTCTCGAAGCGCGTCAGGCGAAAGACTGGGCGGCGGCGGATGCGGCGCGTAACCGTCTGACCGAGATGGGCATTATTCTGGAAGATGGCCCGCAGGGAACGACCTGGCGTCGTAAGTAGGTCCGTAGCGCCCGGTGGCGCTAACGCTTACCGGGCCTACAGGTGAAAGTAGGCCGGGTAAGGCGCAGCCGCCACCCGGCTTTTCTTTTACCTCCGCCTCCACCACAGCAACCCCATCAGCACCATCCCCGGCAGCCACACCCACAGCAGTTCCGAGATAATGACCTCATGCCCGTAGGGCGTGGCGTAGCGCGACAGCGCAAACGGCGCGACCTTGATCACCTGCCACGGCGCAAAGAAGCGCTCATCTGACCAGGGCCACAGCCAGCCGACGCCTTTCCCGCCTGTCGTTATTGAATCCAGCAGGCTGTGCGACAGCAATGACACGGTTAAAAACAGCCAGCAGCGCGTCAGGCTGGCTCTGAACCAACGTCGGCCTGCCAGCACGCAGAGTATCGGCACCACCAGGGCAAACAGTAGCGAATGAGTGAAACCGCGGTGGCCGAAAATATTCCCGTAGGCGACACCGAATTTAAACGCCAGTACGTCGGCATCGGGCAGCATGGCGAGGACGATCCCGGCAAACAGCAGGCGGGGTGGGATGACTTTGGTTCCGAGCCCTAAGCCCAGACACAGAGGTACGGCAGCGTGGGTGATAATGGTAGGCATTGCATTTATCCATGGCAAATCATGGGAATATAGCAGCAGCTCCGCCGCAGCAAACCTGTGCTAAATTCTGATTTTACGCCGATTCCCGCGCGATAAGCTGCCCGGAGAGGGTAATGCGCTGCGTTTGCAGATCCGGCTCTTTCAGCCTGCGGATCATCAGCCCTGCCGCCTGGCGGCCGGTCTCTTCGCTGGCAGACGAAACGTAAGTCAGTGACGGCGACGTGAGATTAACGTGGAGCATATCTTCAAAACCAATCAGCGCCACCTGCTGGGTTAAAAACACGTCTTTACCCACCGTGCGCCCCACCTGGTGAATACCTGAGATTGAACCGATCATCGCGTCCGGTGAATGGCAGAGCAGGGCGGTAATCGTGTTGTTCTTCTCCAGCAGCTGACGAGTCGCCATGGCCGCCGCCTGCGTGTCATCGGTGCAGGCGGGAGAATATTCCTCACGCCAGACCAGGCCGCTCTGCGTCATCGCGCTGCGAAAACCAAGCAGGCGCTGCTCGCGGATACGGCACCCGTCGCGCCCGCCAATGTAGGCGATGTTACGGTGCCCGCGCTCGATAAGATAACGCGCGGCCAGGTTCGCCGCCTGGCGATTATCGCGCATCACCAGGTTGCATTTCTCTTCCAGCAACGACTGCGAAACCGCCACAAGCGGCAGCGGGCAGTGACGAATGTGTTCCGGAAGAGAGGCGGCGCGGGTGTCCGACGCCAGGTAGATGACGCCCGCCACGCCCTGCTGCTTAAATGAGAGCAGGGTACGCTCAAGATGTTCGCCGTCGTTCAGCGGCTGACCGAGAAATACCATATAACCCTGTTTCTCCAGCTCCTGAACGATGCTCGCCATCACCTTGATGGAAAAGCTGTCGCTGAAGTCGCGCAGGATCAGGCCGATTAAGTTGGAGGTGTTGGCGCGAAGATTGGCAGCGGCGACGTTATGAACATAGCCCAGCGTTGTGATGGCGGCATTGACCTTCCCGATCGTCGCCTCTGAGATCTTCCCTTTCTGGCGCAGCACCAGCGAAACGGTAGAAACCGACACGCCCGCATGCTTTGCGACATCAATGATGCTGACTTTCTTCAAAACCGCTCCCTGAAATTTCCCGATTATCAGCCAGATAAGAGGCGTCCCCCAGCGTACAGGAGACGCCTCCTTCAGGCATCTTATTATTTGCCAATCATCGTGGACATGGTCTGGGCGATAAACTGTGCTCTGGCCCCGAAAATCACCTGTATTCCGTTATCGCCAACGAACACCACGCCGCGCGCGCCAAGCCCGTTCAGCCCGTCCCGGTCCACCGCTTCGCTCTTCGCCACTTCCAGACGCAGACGTGTGATGCAGGAGCCGACGGAATCAATGTTCTGCGCACCGCCCAGTAGGCCGATGATTTCGGTGGCAAGTTCGGAATCGGACTTGTCATTCGCACTGGCGGTCACTTCGGTGCGGCCCGGCGTTTTCACGTCGAAGCGACGGATCACGAAGCGGAAGGTGAAGTAGTAGATCAATGCCATCGGAATGCCGATGATAATGGCGCTCAGGAAGTTGGTCTGATAGCCGTTAAACGACGGCAGGATCCCGAACGACAGGTAGTCGATAAAGCCCGCCGAGAACGACTTGGCGATGTGCGCATGCAGCAGGTACATGGTCATGTACGCCAGGCCCGCCATGATGGCGTTGAAGACGTAAAGGATCGGCGCCACGAAGATAAAGGTGAACTCTACCGGCTCGGTGATGCCCGTCAGGAAGCAGGTGAGCGCCGCAGAGAACAGAATACCGGCCGCGATTTTCTTATTCTTCGTGTGCGCTTCGTGGTACATCGCCAGACACGCCGCGGGCAGTGCGAACAGCATCAGCGGGAACTCGCCCTGCATGAATTTCCCGGCGTTCTGGTAGGTGTCGCTGCTGAAGGATTTCACTCCCTCTTCCAGCATCTTGAACCAGATGGTCTGGTCACCGTGGATCACCTGTCCCGCCTGGGTAGTGTAATCCCCGAACGAATACCAGAAGGAGGGATACCAGATATGGTGCAGGCCGAGCGGGATCAACGCGCGCTCCACCAGCCCGAAGATAAAGGTCGAGGCCGCCTGGTTATCGCCGTTCACCACCACGGACAGGGCGTCGATCCCGGACTGAATATGCTGCCAGACGTACGGCAGCAGCAGGCCGAGCAGGAACGACAGAAACGCCGTCGCAATCGCCACAAAGCGCTTGCCGGAGAAGAAGCCGAGGAACTCCGGCAGCTGCATGGTGTGAAAGCGGTTGTAACACCAGGCCGCAAGAATACCGCAGATCAGGCCGCCAAAGACGCCCATCTGCAACGTCGGAATGCCAACGACCATGGCGTATTTGCCGCCCTGAGAGGCCATTTCTGGCGTGATGCTCAGCACGGTGCTGATGGTGATGTTGGTGACAAACACGGAGACCGCCGCAGAGAGTGCGGCAATGCCGGATTCCGAAGCCAGACCGACGGCAGAGCCGATGGCGAACAGCATCGGCAGGTTATCAAAGATAACCCCGCCGGCGTTCATCATCAGCGGCAGATGGAACTTATCGCCGAAGGCCAGCAGCAGGCCCGCAGCGGGAAGCAGTGAAATTGGCAGCATTAAGGCGCGACCAATCATCGATAACTTAGACAGCGATTTAACAAACCCTGATATCAGGCTCATGCTGATTTCCCCCGAGTAGCGCTTTTTCGCGCTGTTATTGTAAGTAGAACGTTTTAGTAGAACGTTCTACTTATCGTGAGGAAAGTCTGAAAATCGCGCAACTTAAATTTCACATTTCGCCAGAGGGAATAGTGATTATTTGAAGTTGATCGATAATTAACCGTGATGGGTGTGAGGGGATTGTGAGAGAAATTGCCGGGTGGCGGCTTCGCCTTACCCGGCTTACAAACGGAGACCGTACGTAGGCCCGGTAAGCGCAGCGCCACCGGGCATCAGACAGCTTACGCCGTCACGGTCACGCTCTGACCTGCAAAGCTCACGGTCTGACCCGCGACAATTTTGCAGCGCTTGCGGGTTTCCACCGCGCCGTCTACTTTTACCTGCCCGTCGGCGATGACGATCTTCGCCTGCGCACCGCTTTCGCTCCAGCCTTCCAGCTTCAGCAGATCGCACAGCTCAACGTGCGGATGTTTACCTAAAGAAAAAGTTGCCATGATTACGCGTCCTCTACGTCGTGATACTCCTCGCACGCCTGCAAGGTATTCTGAATCAGTGTTGCTACCGTCATCGGGCCTACGCCGCCCGGGACCGGAGTGATATAGGATGCGCGCGCTGCGGCATCTTCATACACCACGTCGCCGACCACTTTGCCATTTTCCAGACGGTTAATACCCACGTCCACGACGATTGCGCCCTCTTTGATCCACTCGCCCGGAATAAAGCCCGGCTTGCCGACCGCAACGATCAGCAGATCGGCGTTTTCGACGTGGTGACGCAGGTTTTTAGTGAAGCGGTGGGTAACGGTGGTGGTACAGCCCGCCAGCAGCAGCTCCATGCTCATCGGGCGGCCCACGATGTTGGAGGCGCCAATCACCACGGCGTTGAGGCCGTAGGTATCGATGTTATAACGCTCCAGCAGCGTCACGATGCCGCGCGGGGTGCACGGACGCAGGCGTGGCGCGCGCTGGCACAGTCGGCCTACGTTATACGGATGGAAACCGTCAACGTCTTTGTCCGGCGCGATGCGCTCCAGCACCTTCACGTTGTCAATGCCCGCAGGCAGCGGCAGCTGAACCAGGATGCCGTCGATCTCCTTATCGGCATTCAGAGTGTCGATCAGTTCCAGCAGTTCCGCTTCGCTGGTGGTTTCCGGCAGATCGTAAGAGCGGGAGACGAACCCCACCTCTTCACACGCTTTGCGTTTGCTGCCGACATAAATTTGCGAAGCCGGGTTGCTGCCAACCAGCACAACGGCCAGCCCGGGGGCGCGAAATCCGGCGGCTTTACGCGCCTTCACTTTTTCCGCAACCTCAGAGCGCACCTGCTGCGCAATCGTTTTACCGTCAATAATCTTTGCTGCCATCAGAGAGAAGATTCCGTCTGTAACGTTAGAAAGGAGGGATTGCCTGTATTTTGTCAGAAGCGAGCGCCGCTGTCAGTCACCCTTTACGAGATTTCATCGATGTCCCGCAAAATCCCTTCTCAGGGCATGGTCAATTTCTTAGAGGTGATTAGGATGTGACCTGGCAAAATGGCAGCGTTTTGACATATTACAAAATAGATTCCTGAGCTACTTTGTCCTCTCCGAAATAAGCCTTCAATTTTTTAATTGATCGTATTTCTTATTCCCGAATATGCGCGGGAAGGGTTATTTACATTTTAAAGGAATAGACATGAAACTCAGCAACATTGCTTCTACTGTTATTGCAACTCTGGCCCTGGTCGCGGGTGCCGCTCACGCAGAAGATACTACCACGCCTGTATCTGTAAACGGTGGTACGGTGCATTTTAAAGGTGAATTAGTGAATGCCGCGTGCTCAGTGAATACTGACTCTTCAGAGCAGACGGTTAATCTTGGCCAGTACCGTACCGCGAAATTCACTAAAGTAGGTGACACCACCTCCAATATTCCGTTCACCATCGAACTGAACGACTGCGATCCTGCGGTAGCGAAAACCGCTGCTGTCGCGTTTACCGGCCAGATCGACGCCACCGACAAAACGCTGCTGGCGGTAAGCTCCGGTAATAACGACAACTCCGCGAAGGGCGTGGGTATTGAGATCCTCGACAGCAAATCCTCCACGCTGACCCCGGACGGCGCCACCTTCTCTGCGGCGCAGAACCTGATTGAAGGGACTAACACCCTGAACTTCACCGCGCGCTATAAAGCCACGGCGGCGACCACCGAGCCAGGCCAGGCAAACGCGGACGCAACATTCGTAATGAAATACGAGTAATGCCTGAGTACAGGGATGTGGCTGGCCTCAGGGAAGAGGTCTTTTGATCGCCTATACCGGGAGCGAAGGATGACAAGGACTGGGATACTGCTGTGTGCCCTTGCGATTGCCTCAGCGGTAAACGCACATACCGTGGTCATAGACGGCGGCAAAGTACACCTCAGGGGAGAGCTGGTGAACGGCGGCTGCGCCGTGGCCCCGGACAGCCAGAATATGCGCGTGGATATGGGGCAATACCGCACAAACGCCTTTTCCGGCGTCGGCAGCTTTTCCACGGTTAATGTGCCTTTCACCGTACGTCTGCTGGATTGCAGCGTGGACGTCTCCCGCACCGTGGGGATCCAGTTCCAGGGAGTGACACCGGCAGAAGATCCGCAGGTTTTCCTGGCGACATCGCGGCCGGGGGAAAATGCGGTCAGCAGCGGTGTCGGGCTGGCGCTTTTTGACGAACAGCAACGTCAGATCATCCCGAACGCGACGGCGGTGAGCTGGTTACCCATTGACACCCGCGAGCTGGTATTTCATTTCAGCGCCCGCTACCGGGCAATTTCCGAACACCTTGTACCAGGCACTATTCAGTCGAATGTCTGGTTTACGTTGATTTATCCCTGACGCCTGCGAACTAATTATTAAAGGTACGGTTGTGATGAACACCCTGATTAAACCTGGACTGTTTTTAGCTTTTATTTTGATGATGGTTTCTGCCAGCGCGAATGCGTCCGGCGGAATTGCGCTGGGCGCGACGCGCGTTATTTATCCGGCCGATGCCAAACAAACGTCGCTGGCGATCACCAACAGCAATAAACAAGAGCGCTATTTAATTAACGCGTGGATAGAAAATGCCAACGGGCAAAAGGAAAAAACCTTTGCCGTCACGCCGCCGCTGTTTGTCAGCGAGCCGGCCAGCGAAAACACCCTGCGCATTATCTACGCAGGCCCGGCGCTGCCTGCCGATCGCGAATCACTCTTTTACATGAACGTCAAAGCGATTCCCTCCGTCAGCAAAAAACATCAGGACGGCAACAACGTCCTGCAACTGGCTATTCTGTCACGTATCAAGCTGTTTGTTCGCCCGGCTAACCTGGCGATGCCGCCGGAAGAGGCGCTCTCACAGCTGCGCTTTGAGCGCGTCGGCAACCATCTTAAGGTGAGCAATGCCTCGCCGTATTACGTCACGCTGGTCAATCTGAAGCTCGGCGGTCAGACGCTGGATAACCTGATGGTTGCTCCTAAAAGCTCGGCGCAGCAGGTGCTGCCTGCCGCTGCGAGCGGCACGCTCTCCTGGCAGAGTGTGAATGACTATGGCGCCATTACGCCGGCGCGTAGCGTCAGCCTGTGAGCAGAGACAGGGCGATGAACACTCAATGGCGTTACTGCCCGGTTGCGCTGGCACTGATGGCAACGCTCTGGCCACTCGCTGGCTGGGGCGAAAGCTACTTTAACCCGGCGTTTCTCTCCGATGACACGGCGAACGTGGCGGATTTGTCGCGTTTTGAAAAAGGCCACCAGCAGGCACCGGGCGTCTATCGCGTCGATATCTGGCGTAACGATGAGTTTATCGGCACGCAGGACGTGCGGTTTGAGCAAGCTGACAACACGCCGCCGGTCGCGGGTGGTTTGTCGCCGTGCATTACGCGCGCGATGCTCGATCGCTTTGGCGTCAATATCGCCGCCTTCCCGGAACTGAGCAACGTGCAGGGCGATACCTGCGTTCCGCTCACCACGGCTATTCCGGGCAGCGAAACGGCGTTCAACTTCGCCTCGTTGCGCCTGAACGTCAGCCTGCCTCAGGTGGCGATGCAAAACAGCGCCCGCGGGTATATTCCGCCTGAACAGTGGGATGAAGGCATCCCCGCCGCGCTGCTGAACTACAGCTTTACCGGCAACCGGGGCAGCGACGACGACAGCTACTATCTGAACCTGCAAAGCGGGTTGAACTATGGCGCCTGGCGATTACGCAATAACGGCGCGTGGCGTTATACCGAAAGCAACGGCCAGCGGCACAGCAGCTGGCAAAATATTGGTACCTGGGCGCAGCGTACGATCATCCCGCTGAAAAGCGAGCTGGTGCTTGGCGACAGCAACACCGGTAACGATGTCTTCGACAGCGTTGGTTTTCGCGGTGGTCGCCTCTATTCGTCCGACAGTATGTACCCGGACAGCCTGCAAGGTTACGCGCCTACCGTGCGCGGAATCGCCCGCACCCCTGCCAAAGTGGTGATCCGCCAGAACGGATACGTGATTTACCAGAGCTATGTGCAGCCGGGGGCTTTTGCGATAACTGATCTTAACCCGACCTCCTCAAGCGGTGACCTGGAGGTGACGGTGGAAGAGAAGGACGGCAGCCAGCAGCGCTACACCGTCCCGTATTCCACCGTTCCGCTGCTCCAGCGTGAAGGACGCTGGAAATACGATCTGGTGGCAGGGGACTATCGCAGCGGCAACAGCGAGCAGGACACGCCGTTCTTTACTCAGGGTACGATGATTGCGGGTCTTGCCGACGGCTACACGCTGTACGGCGGAACGCAGCTGGCCTCGCGCTATACTGCCATCGCTATTGGCGCGGGTAAAAACCTCGGTGACTGGGGGGCGGTTTCACTTGATCTCACCCATGCCCGCAGCCAGCTTGCCGATGACAGCCGCCATGAAGGGCAGTCCCTGCGGTTCCTGTACGCAAAATCCCTTAACGGATTCGGCACCAACTTCCAGCTGCTGGGCTATCGCTACTCGACCAAAGGCTTCTACACCCTCGACGATGTGGCCTGGCGCACAATGGAAGGCTACCAGTATGGCGACGATCAGGACGATGACGGCGTGCCGGACGTGCAGAGCTATCACAACCTGACGCTGAATAAAAAAGGGCGTTTCCAGCTCAATATCTCCCAGTCTCTCGGCAATTACGGCTCGGTGTACGTGTCGGGCAGCCAGCAGAGTTACTGGGGCACCAGCGAATCCAACGTCTGGTATCAGCTTGGCTACGCGGGCGGGGTGAAAGGGGTCAGCTACGCCTTATCCTGGTCGTGGAACAAGGCCGTCGGCATTGACGGAACCGACCGGATCGCCTCGTTCAACGTCTCCGTCCCGTTCAGCCTGTTCACCCGTCACGGCTACCGTCGCGATAACGCGATCGACCGGGCCTATGCCACAGCCTCTGCCAGCCGTAACAGCGATGGTGATACCAGCTGGCAGACCGGGATCAGCGGAACGCTGCTCCAGGATCGTAACCTGAACTACAGCGTCACGCAGGGTCACACCAGCAATAACGGTGCCAGCGGCAGCGCCAGCGCTAACTGGCAGGCGACGTACGGCACGCTGGGCGTGGGCTACAACTACGCCCGGGATCAGCACGACCTCAACTGGCAGCTCTCCGGCGGCGTGGTAGGGCATTCAGACGGCATCACATTCAGTCAGCCGCTGGGCGATACCAACGTCTTGATCAAAGCGCCGGGCGCGTCAGGCGTGAGCGTCGAAAACCAGACCGGCGTCAAAACAGACTGGCGTGGCTATGCGGTGATGCCGTACGCCACGGTGTACCGTTACAACCGCGTGGCGCTCGACACCAACACCATGAGCAACAACACCGACATTGAAAATAACGTTTCCAGTGTCGTGCCGACGAACGGTGCGCTGGTGCGCGCCAGTTTTGACACCCGCATCGGCGTGCGTGCGCTGCTCACCGTGAAGCGTGATAACCAGCCTGTACCGTTTGGGGCGGTGGTACGCGAGACGCAGAGCGGCGTAACCAGCATGGTGGGAGATGACGGTCAGATTTACCTGAGCGGGCTGCCGCTGAGCGGAGAACTGCTGATTCAGTGGGGAGACGGGAAACAGTCCCAGTGTCGTGCGCCCTACAGCCTGCCAGAACAAAGCCTGCAACAGGCGATCACACTTAAGGGGATCCGCTGTGAATAAAATCCATTATCTGGGGCTATCCCTGCTGGCGTTTTTTCCGCTATCTGAGGCCTTCGCCACGGTCTGCGTCAATGAAAATGGCGTGCCGACGGAGGTGTATTACGACCTGACGGATAAATTTAACAGCTCCAATAACCAGGTGGGGCAGATTGTCACGCTCAGCGAGAAGTCCCAGTGGGTGGGCGTCAACGCCGTCTGCCCTAAGGGAACGTCCGGGAACACCACCAAGCGCAGCTATGTTACCGATTTCCCTGTTACGGGCACCAGCGATGGCTACCAGTATCTGAAGCTAAACGACTATCTGGACGGGGCGATGAAAATTACCGACAGCTACGCTGGCACGTTTTATCCGCCCAAAAGCTACATCCAGATGGGGAGCCACCCGAATGTGTCTAAAAACAAACCGTTTGGCGTACAGGATTCCAGCCTCGTCTTCCGGCTTAAAGTGACCCGACGCTTTATCAATATGGTGGTGATCCCCCGGGCGACCATGTTCCGGGTTTACGTCACCACGACCTCCTCGGATCCGCTCACCACGCCGGTTTATACCATCAGCTACAGCGGGACTATTCAGGTGCCTCAGAGCTGTGAAATTAATGCCGGGAATGTGGTGGAGTTCGATTTCGGAGACATCGGCGCCTCCCTGTTCAGTAAAGCAGGCATCGGGAATAAGCCGGAGGGGATCTCAGCGCAAAGCAAAACCATCGGCATCAAATGCACCAACGTCGAGGCGAACGCCATGCTCACGATGCGTGTTGAAGCGGAGAAGGTTTCAGGCAGTGCGCTGGTTTCCGATAACGCGGATGTGGGTTTTGTGATTGCCAACAGTAATGGCGTGCCGCTGACGCCCAACAACCTGACCAGCAAAATCCCGTTCCGTCTGGACGACAGCGCTCAGGCGCAGGTGGGGATCCGCGCGTGGCCCGTCAGCGTAACCGGTAAAAAACCTGCCGAGGGGCGTTTTACCTCTCGCGGCTATTTACGCGTCGACTACGACTAAGGAACAGGTATGCGAAACGGAATGCGGTATTTAGCCGTCGCTCTCTTTGCGCTTTGCTCCCCTGCACACGCAGAGACGGCGCTTGGGGAAATTAACATTCAGCTTTACGGCAATATCGTGGATTTTACCTGCGTGGCGGAGGGGGACGACAGCAATAAAACCGTCACGCTCGGCACCTGGCCCACGAAACAGCTTCGCACAACGGGGAGCCGGACGCAGCCTGTACCATTCACCCTGAAGCTGACCGGATGTCCGCCGGGGGCGGCTTCGGTCACATTTACGGGGAAGATGGACGGGCATGATAACAGCCTGCTGGCGCTGAATGATGCCAGCGCGGCCAGCAACGTGGCCGTGGAGATCCTCGACCGGGATAAAACGCGCCTCGCGTTGCAGCAGACCAGCCAGACGGTGGCGGTAGATGCGCAGGGAAATGCCGAACTGTCGTTTTATGCCAATTATATCGCCACGGCGGATAACCCGCAGCCGGGACGGGCTGACGCCGATGCAACTTTCATGATTAATTATAATTAATCGTATCCACTCTCCCTGTAACGGTTATATGTTGCAGGGAGAGGGTAGGATTATAGTAATTCGTGCGCCTTCGCGTAATCAATTAATTCAACGATACTTTGCACGCCCAGCTTGGAAAAGATATTAGACTTATGGGCGCTAATTGTTTTGTTGCTAAGTAATAATTGATCCGCAATCTCCTTATTAGATAATCCGTTCGCCAGATATCGCAGAACCGTCACTTCACGATTTGATAATGGCATATCCACGGCGGCGCCCGTCCGCGAGCCCAGGTGGTTTATAAAACTCAATGTTTCTGAGGGGAAGAAGGAATAGCCCGTCAGGATCATTTCCACCGCGTTATAAATTTCCCCCAGATCTTTTCGCTTACTGACAAAACCATTTGCCCCGGCGCGGATGGCGCGTCCTGCGTAGAAGGCTTCAGATTTTGAAGAGAGGAAAAGAACCTTAATGTCTTTATTTAAGTTCCTGATTCTTTTCAGTAATACGAACCCATCCGTGCCCGTCATTTCAATATCGAGAATGACCAGGTCAATGGGGTGGTTGCGTATACAGTCAAGCACCTCGTGGCTGTCGCCTGACTTCAGTTTGACCTGGATGTTTTTATTTTTCTGTAGCAGGACTTCTATCGACATTCTGACGATAGGGTGTTCGTCCATAATGATAACGGATGCCGGTTTCATTTTTTATGCCTCAGATTGTTAAAAGCGTTATGCTGAGTTTTGTTAAAACTCTCGAAAAGCCGGAAGGATAATTGCGCAGATCCTTGTACGGTAAATGTCCCTGGGAAGAGCGAAAGCATCCTTGTTTACGTAGTGGTGATATCAATGCCTCAGCGCAGTTATCTCATAAGGCTGGTTATGGCAAAATGATTTTTCTTATTCGCGTGTCAAACACGTCTTATTATACCGTTTAAGTATTGTCCGAAAAGCCTGTAAATTAATATCCATATATTGCTGATTATTATGTTCTGGATCTGAATCACTAACTTTTTAAAATTAGCAAAAATGTCCTGATATTGCATTTACCACACACTTTCATCTTTATGTAATAACAAAAAATAAACGATTTTACTGTATGTTAAATGAATGTTAACAGCGGGCGGGCTGTGACAACCAACATCCCGCCTGCCTGCCATCCCTGAAATCCGCCATTTCGTGCGTCATCTCTCCGTTTCAAACGCCTCCTGGCAAATTGCCGTTCCCAACAACAGAACAGTACTATCTGCTGTTTTCTTCACCTCTCATCGCATTCTTTTACAGGTGAATCGCTTGTTTTTACACCATTATCATCCTGTTAACTGAAGCGCCAGAACCTTAACGCATGGATAAAATCACTCTCGTTGAGCGTACCGGCAGCATTTCGCATGGTTTAAGACCTGGAATTAGGAATAGTTATAAAATCGAAAGTTTTGTTAAAAAACACAAAAATTTAACATACATCCTAAGTAATTTCCTAAAGGTCTTTAGGAATTAAGAAGTTACTGAATACGTTAATACGTGAAATCTGAGAGGTTGTTGAGAAGATGTAGCAACTCATGACGATGATTCAGCCCAAGTTTCGCCAGGATGCAGCTGAGACGGTAAATAATGCGGCTGTAGGGGCGGTTCTGTAACTGCGCGATCTGCCGCAAGGAGCTCCCCTGCGACAGCGCCTGTAAGATCGGCCATTCATCCCGTGAAAACCACTCTTTGCGGTTGCCGGCCGGTGACGGTGCTTCCAGCAAGGTTTGTTGCATAGCCAGCGCCGTTAGCTGGCGTTCAAGCACATGAAAAGGGCCAGCCGCTTTACAAAACAGGCGAGCATCATAATCATCGGCGCGGACGAGCAGGTAGGGTGTCAGGTAGGGGGCGAACAGGCTGTGGCGGCGTAATCGGTCCAGCAGGTCGATGAGCGGCGAGGCGCGGCTCTCAATGTCTATTACCAGACGCGATGAAGGCCAGTGATTTAAATCACTGAGGGCGGCTTCCAGCGTGGAATAGTCGCAGCAATTGCTCAGGGGCGACTGCCCGCTCAGTAAACCGGAACGGAAAAAATTATCCTGTGTGACCAGAATGATAAAGGGAGCATCGGTTTTGCGGGTCTGGTTGATTGACTGGCTCAAATATTCGAGACGATCAAAAAATGGGAGAGCAAAAGGCGAGTGCGTAGAACCCAGTGAATCACTTCCTGTCCGACGACGCCGGTAACGGCGCACTGTCATTCGCATAGCTTCCCTCTTGGCGATGACCGTTCAGTCCTCCTGCCATCTCCAGGATGGCCAATAATATCCCTGACCGAAGCGCGCGCCAGCATGAAGCGCGCAAGTACGGTCCCGTTCTGTTTCAATGCCTTCAATAAGCACATTCGCAGCGATTTTTGAACAAAGGGTGACCAGCTGTGTCAGCGCCTGCGTTTCACGTAAACGCCAGAAAGCGATCTTATCGATTTTTATTCCGCTTAATGGCAGGCGGCAGGATAAAAATGCTTGTCCTGACGCTTCATCAATATCATCCAGCCAGATCCGGTGTCCTCGCGCGGTCAACTGCTGAAGCGCACAACTCACCCTCAGACGCGCCGGGTCTGAGAGTGTAAAGAACGAGGCAGGCTCCACGAGTTCAATGTTCAGCGGTGGGCTGTTAAGTTGCAGTAAACGCTGGAACATTTCCGGTATGGTCAGAACGGTTATCGGCAAATTTATGAAAAGGTTGTCACAGGGGAAGGGGTTTTTTAACGCGGCGATCTGTGCTTCCAGCAGCATAAGCGCCCGGGCGGCGGACCAGTCCTGGAAAAAGCTTTCGTTTTGCTGATGCGGCGACAGCACGCTGAGCACTTCGGCCCCCACCGTGCGCGAAGATGAGAGGGCGACAATGGGTTCAAGCTTAATGCCTGTAATATCGTGTGAGATGTGCTGCACGCACGAGGGAAAACCTGTCTGGTCTGGCGCTGTCACTCCGTCGTCCTGTTCACTTCCAGCCTCCAGGCGGCCGGGTTACCGCTGGACAGTGTGAAGGTGAAGTAAACAGGAAAACAGCAGGCGTTACTTAAAAGCGGCTAAGCCTTTTCGCAGCCCGTAAAAGAGGGATAAATGTTGAAAAAACAGCCGTATTTACAATCAGCTAGTCATTATCGCCAGAGAAGGCGGAAAAGGCATTGACTCACTACGCATTGACCGTATAATTCCAGGCGTTTCACCACCGCGAAGTACACTCTTCTCCGTGCGCCCTTAGCTCAGTTGGATAGAGCAACGGCCTTCTAAGCCGTAGGTCGTAGGTTCGAATCCTACAGGGCGTGCCATTAAATTTCACAGATTGCCGCCTGCGCGACGTCCTGCTGATTTTCTCCATGAAATACCCCTCGCGAAAGTAGCGTTAACGCACATTTTTCACAGCACAATTGACTGTTATAACAGTATTTTTCTTACCCTATGGCAATTTTGCTATTCCTCTACCATGCTCATATCACCTCACTCTTACTCGTGGGGCTTTTCGTAGTTGCTGATTAATCTCAAGGAAAAAGGTTATGAAAAAAACGACTGCTATTTTGATGGGCACTGCATTTCTGTTTACCACCAATACCTTTGCGGCTGAACTGCTGACGAAAAACGAGTTTGAGAAAGTGGAATCACAGTATGAAAAAATCGGTACGGTTAGCACTTCCAATGAAGTCTCGGTAGACGACGCGAAAAAAGAGCTGATCGAGAAAGCCGATAAAGAAGGTGCTGATGTTCTGGTGCTGACTTCCGGTAATACCAACAACAAAATTCACGGTACCGCCGATATTTTCAAGAAAAAATAATGCCTTAGCAACCACCCCTGTTTCGGGGTGGTTGCGCGCCATACCTCCCCCTCAACATTGTTTCTTGCCGCTTCTCGCGCAGAGAGGCTCGTTGACACTTGATTACGTATTCATAATGCGTATAGTTCTCATTTGCATTTCTTTTAATAACATTTAAGGCCCGATAACGGGTCATTTTTGCGCGCACGTTAAGAGCTCATTATGAACAACACCACAATGCACAAAACGCTGCTGGCGATAGCCATCGGCGCGGTAACCCACTCCGCTTTTGCGGCGGATGAAAAAAAAGAGGACACCATCGTCGTCCAGTCCACCGCGGGGAGTGATTTCAAACCCGGCGGCGACCAGCTGGTGCCCGCCTTCCTTGACGGGCAGGTGGCGAACGGCGGACGAATGGGGATGCTCGGTCAGCAGAACGCCATGGACGTGCCGTTCAACATCATCAGCTACACCTCGAAGCTGGTGGAAGATCAGCAGGCGAAAACCATTGCTGACGTGGTTGCTAACGACGCGGGCGTGCAGTTCGTTCAGGGGTACGGCAACAGCGCGGAAACCTTCCGCATTCGCGGCCTGAAGTTTGACGGCGACGATATGACCTTTGGCGGATTGTCCGGCGTGCTGCCGCGTCAGGTGGTGGATGCCCAGATGGTTGACCGCATCGAGATCTTTAAAGGCGCCAACTCGCTGATGAACGGCGCCGCAAGCTCCGGCGTGGGCGGGATGATCAACCTTGAGCCTAAACACGCGGGCGACACCCCGCAGGCGAAAGTGGGCGTTGACTACACCTCGGATTCCCAGATTGGCACCACGCTGGATGCGGGTCGTCGCTTTGGTGATAACGACCAGTTTGGCGCGCGCGTGAACCTCGTGCATCGCGAAGGGGAAACCGGCGTGCCGAACGACCGCCGCCGCACCACGCTGCTCTCCACCGGCCTGGATTACAAAGGCGACCGCTTCCGCACCTCGCTGGACCTGGGCTACCAGAAAAAAACCTTCCACGGCAGCCCAACCAGCGTCAACATCTCGGCGGTGGACTTTGTGCCTGAACCGCCGAAGAACGATCGCAACTTCTCGCAGAAGTGGGCCTACAGCGATATCGAAAACGAGTTCGGGATGTGGCGCAGCGAGTACGACATCACCGATAGCTGGACGGCGTATACCGGTCTCGGCGCGCAGCACGCGCACGAAGAAGGGATCTACAGCGCGCCGAAGCTCCTCGATAAGAGCGGTAATGCGACGGTCAGCCGCCTTGATACCAACCGCATCAGCGATTCCGTCAGCGGCATGGCGGGTATTCGCGGTAACTTCACTACCGGCTTCGTCACGCACAAGGTCAACGTCGGATATTCGGCGATGACCAAAAACGAAAAAATCGCGTGGAAGATGTCGGCCGCGGCGGATAACCCGACCACCAACATCTACCACAACACCGGCGTGGCTATGCCGGACAGCAGCAACTTCAGCGGCTCAGGCGGCAAATACAGCGATCCGCTGACCAGCGGGCGCACCCGCACGCAGGGCTGGCTGCTGAGTGATACCCTGGGCGTGCTGGATGACAGGCTGCTGTTCACCGCAGGCGCACGTCATCAGAAAGTTGTCATCCGCGGGTACAACAAAATCACCGGCGCAGAGAACGATGCGGACGGTTTCGACGGCAGCCGCTGGATGCCAACCTACGGCGTAGTCTATAAACCGTGGGAGGAAATTTCCCTCTACGCCAACCACACCGAGGCGTTACAGCCCGGTGAAACTGCGCCTCGCTCAGCAAACAACTACGGCCAGAGCACCGGTATCGTGCACTCTAAGCAGAACGAAGTGGGCGTAAAGGCGGACTTTGGCCGCGTGGGCGGCTCCCTGGCGCTGTTTGAGATCAAAATGCCGTCGGCGATCCTTGACGACAGCGGTCACTATGGCCTGGATGCAGAACAGCGTAACCGCGGCGTGGAGCTGAACGTCTTCGGCGAGCCCATGCTCGGGATGCGCCTGAATGCCAGCGCCACCTGGTTGCAGGCCGAGCTGACCAAAACCAAAAACGGTGTCAATCAGGGCAACGATGCGATCGGTATTCCGAGCTTCTACGCCGTGCTGGGCGCAGAGTACGACATCAAGCCGATTGAAGGCCTGACGGCGACCGCGCGCGTTAACCACTCCGGCACGCAGTATGCCGATCTTGCGAACACCAAAAAGCTGGACAGCTACACCACGCTGGATTTGGGCATGCGCTATCGCTTCGCGGTGAACCACAATGAAAACCAGATGACCGTGCGGGCAGGCATCGACAACGTGACCAACGAGAACTACTGGTCAAGCGTGGACGATTCCGGTACTTACATCACTCAGGGCGAGCCGCGTACCTTTAAGGTCTCGGTTGGCTACGAGTTCTAAGCGTTCCACCTCGTTATCCGGGGCAGGGACGCCCCAATCCCTTCGTTGTCGTGTTATAAAATTGTAATAAAAGCTTCTTACACTGGTCGCCACATCCTTACCTCTTGGCCAATGACAGGAAGCCGCTATGGGCAGACCCCTCAAATCCGTATTTAAAAAAGAACATCGCGACGATATCAGTAACCGCAGCGCTAACCCGGTATTCTCCGAGGTGGCAGAGGTGTTCCTCTCCCGCCGCCGTTTTCTCCAGATGGGGGCCGTAGCGGGGGCCGCCGTATCATTCCCGTATCTGATTACACCCGAAAATGCCATTGCCGCGGTATCGAAGCCTTCCGCGCTGGCAAAAGCGGTTTCCCTGGGCTTTACCAGCATCGACGTCTCCACGGAAGACACGGTCAGGGTGCCGGAAGGCTATATTGCCCGCCCGTTCTATCGCTGGGGTGATCCGACGGGGATCAAAGACAACATGCCGGCATTTAAGCCGGACGCCAGCAATACCACAGACGAACAGGCTGTGCAGGCGGGCATGCACCACGACGGCATGGCGTGGTTTAGCCTGCCGCAGGGGGCGCAAAACCCGGAACATGGCCTGCTGGCGCTGAACCATGAATACATCGATAACGGGATGCTGTTTACCGACGGTACGGCGAACTGGAGCCTCGATAAAGCCCGCAAGGGGCAGAACGCGATGGGCGTGTCGGTGGTGGAAGTGAAAAAAACGGGCAGCGGCTGGGAGGTGGTGCGTCCGTCTTCCTTCGCCCGGCGTATTACCGTCAATACGCCGATGCAGCTTACCGGCCCGGCGCGGCATCAGGATTTAATGAAAACCGCCGCCGATCCGCAGGGGGAACGCGTTCTGGGCACCATGCAGAACTGCGCCAACGGCCACACGCCGTGGGGCACCTATCTCACCTGCGAGGAGAACTGGTCGGACATTTTTGTGAAAAAAGCCGATCTCAATCCGCTGGAAAAACGCTACGGCATCAGCGACAGCGATGAGTCCTATCGCTGGAACGAGGTGGATGAGCGGTTTAGCGTCGATAAAACCCCTAACGAACCCAACCGTTTCGGCTGGGTGGTGGAGATCGATCCCTTCAACCCGACCTCCACCCCGCGCAAGCACACCGCGCTGGGCCGCTTCAAGCATGAGGGGGCCGCCGTCACGCTCGCCGCCGATAATCGCGTGGTGGTCTACATGGGCGACGACCAGAAGTTTGAGTATATCTATAAGTTTGTCTCCGACAAAAAATACGATCCCGCGAACCGGGAAGCCAATATGCAGCTGCTGACGTCCGGCACGCTGTACGTCGCCAGGTTCAACCAGGACGGAAGCGGCGACTGGCTGCCGCTGATCTTCGGGCAAAATGGCCTGGATAAAAGCAACGGGTTTGAAAGCCAGGGCGATCTGCTGATCAAAACCCGCCTGGCGGCCGACGCGGTGGGGGCAACGAAAATGGATCGTCCCGAGTGGATTGCCGTCGATCCGCACGCCAGCGGCAGCGTCTACTGTACGCTCACCAACAACAGCGATCGCGGTAAAGAGGGGAAGGCACCGGTCGATGCCGCTAACCCGCGCGCCAACAACGTGTTTGGTCACATCATGCACTGGCACGAAGAGGGTGCCGATCCTGCCGCCGCACGCTTTAAGTGGGATATTCTGGTTATGGCCGGGCGTACCGACGGCGACGATCCGAAGGCCAAAGGCTCCATGCAGGGCGCGGCATTCGGCAGCCCGGATGGGTTGTCGTTCGATCACCAGGGCGTCCTGTGGATCCAGACCGACGTCTCCTCCAGCACCATCAATAAGAAAGCGTACGAGGGGATGGGCAATAACCAGATGGTGGCCACCATTCCGGGCACCAACGAGTATCGCCGTTTCCTGACCGGGCCGCGCGGGTGCGAAATCACCGGCATTGCGTTTACGCCTGACAACCGCACGCTGTTTATCAACATTCAGCATCCGGGGGAGGGCGGGGATGATATTACCGACCCGGCCAATCCGCGCGCTGTTTCCAACTGGCCAGACGCCAGCCCGAACGGGCGTCCGCGATCGTCAACGGTGGTGATTACCAAAGCGGACGGCGGGATCATCGGGTCGTGACGTTTATCCGCCGGGCGCATGCGCTGGCCCGGCGTTAAGCTTGCTACCACCAGCATGAAGTGTTAAAACGTGCCCCTTCTAAAAAAGAGACAGGGGTAGGGCGTGAAAGACGCGTCATCCGCTTCAGGCCATGGTAGCGCTGAAGCTTCGTCGGATCAGAGTCCGACGCTGCAACGTGGTTTGCAAAATCGACATATTCAGTTAATTGCCCTTGGCGGCGCGATCGGTACCGGGCTGTTTCTCGGCATCGGCCCCGCCATTCAAATGGCTGGCCCGGCGGTTCTGCTGGGTTACGCTATCGCCGGGATTATCGCCTTCCTGATCATGCGCCAGCTCGGCGAGATGGTCGTTGAAGAGCCGGTGTCCGGCTCCTTCGCACACTTTGCCTATAAATACTGGGGGCCGTTCGCAGGCTTCCTCTCCGGCTGGAACTACTGGGTGATGTTCGTGCTGGTGGGCATGGCAGAGCTGACCGCCGCCGGCATCTATATGCAGTACTGGCTCCCGGACGTGCCGACGTGGATTTGGGCCGCGGCCTTCTTCATCATCATTAACGCCGTTAACCTTGTGAACGTGCGCCTGTATGGCGAGACCGAGTTCTGGTTTGCGCTGATCAAGGTGCTGGCGATTATTGGCATGATCGGCTTTGGCCTGTGGCTGCTGTTCTCCGGTCACGGCGGCGAGCGTGCAAGCATCGACAACCTGTGGCAGCACGGCGGCTTTCTGGCGACCGGCTGGAAAGGGCTGATCCTGTCGCTGGCGGTCATTATGTTCTCCTTCGGCGGGCTGGAGCTGATTGGCATCACCGCGGCTGAAGCGCGCGATCCGCACAAAAGCATTCCGAAAGCGGTCAACCAGGTGGTGTACCGTATCCTGCTGTTCTATATCGGCTCGCTGGTGGTGCTGCTGGCGCTCTATCCGTGGGTAGAAGTGAAATCTGACAGTAGCCCGTTCGTGATGATCTTCCACGATTTGAACAGCAACGTGGTGGCTTCGGCGCTCAACTTCGTCATTCTCGTGGCGTCATTGTCGGTTTACAACAGCGGGGTTTACTCCAACAGCCGCATGCTGTTTGGCCTCTCCGTACAGGGCAACGCGCCGAAGTTCCTCACCCGCGTCAGCCGTCGCGGCGTGCCGATCAATTCGCTGTTCCTTTCTGGCGCTATCACCTCGCTGGTGGTGCTGATTAACTATCTGCTGCCGAAAGAGGCGTTTGGCCTGCTGATGGCGCTGGTTGTCGCCACGCTGCTGCTGAACTGGATCATGATCTGCCTGGCGCACCTTCGCTTCCGCGCGGCGATGCGACGCAAGGGGCGCGAGACGCAGTTTAAAGCGCTGCTCTATCCGGCGGGGAACTACCTCTGTATCGCCTTCCTCGGCCTGATTCTGGTGCTGATGTGCACCATGGATGAGATGCGCCTGTCAGCGATGCTGCTGCCGGTGTGGGTGGTGTTCCTGTTTATCGCATTTAAGCTTTCACGAAGGTAAAAGCAAAACGGCAACCTGGTTGCCGTTTTTAGTATTTGCACCCTCTCCCTGTGGGAGAGGGCCGGGGTGAGGGCACCAGACCGCACCACACTGCCCGCCTTAACGCCCGGTGGCGCTGCGCTTACCGGGCCTACATGTTCGGGGACGTTATTTAGTAGGCCGGGTAAGGCGCAGCCGTCACCCGGCACCTCCCCTTCACCGTTATCGTGACTCCCCTCCCAATTCTGTTTTGATCCACAGGATCTTTTTTTTGTAATCGATTACTTTTCATTTGAGCGAATTTGTAATCGATTACTTTTTCCGGGTGAGGCTTATCATGGTGTCAACTGAGAGTAGTGAAAAGGCGATAACACAGCACCGGCTGCTGGTGCCGCGTCTGTCGCTGATGATGTTTCTGCAATTTTTTATCTGGGGTAGCTGGTCGGTCACGCTTGGCCTGGTGATGACCCGGCACAACATGTCTTTGCTGATTGGCGACGCGTTCTCTGCCGGACCCATCGCTTCCATTCTTTCGCCGTTCGTGCTCGGGATGCTGGTGGACCGCTTCTTCGCCTCGCAGAAGGTGATGGCGGTGATGCACCTCGCGGGCGCGGCGATCCTCTGGTTCGTGCCGGGGGCGTTGATTGCTGAGAACGGCGCGCTGCTGATTGGCCTGCTGTTTGGCTACACGCTCTGCTATATGCCGACGCTGGCGCTGACCAACAACATTGCGTTTCACAGCCTGGCGAACGTGGATAAAACCTTCCCGGTAGTGCGCGTGTTCGGCACCATCGGCTGGATCGCGGCGGGCATTTTCATCGGCGTCACCGGCGTGGCGTCCAGCGTCACCATCTTCCAGGTGGCGGCGGTCAGCTCCGTGCTGCTGGCGCTCTACAGCCTGACGCTGCCGCACACGCCCGCGCCAGCGAAAGGCCTGCCGGTAAAGGTGCGGGATCTCTTCTGCGCGGACGCCTTCGCGCTGCTTAAAACCCGCCACTTCTTCGTTTTCTCCGTCTGCGCGATGCTGATCTCCGTCCCGCTCGGCACCTATTACGCCTACACCGCCTCGTATCTGGCGGATGCCGGGATTGCCGACGTCAGCACCGCCATGTCCTTCGGGCAGATGTCTGAGATTGTCTTCATGCTGGTTATTCCTCTGCTGTTCCGCCGCCTGGGCGTGAAATATATGCTGCTGATCGGCATGCTGGCGTGGTTCGTGCGTTATGCCATGTTCGCGCTGGGCGTCAGCGAGGAGGGGCGCATTCTGCTGTATCTCGGCATTCTGCTCCACGGCGTCTGCTACGATTTCTTCTTTGTCGTTGGCTTTATCTACACCGACCGCGTGGCGGGCGAAAAGGTCAAAGGCCAGGCGCAGAGCATGATCGTGATGTTCACCTACGGCATCGGCATGCTGCTCGGCTCGCAGATTTCCGGCGCGCTCTACAACCGTCTGGTGGCAGGGCAGACCGTGCCGCAGGCGTGGGTCACATTCTGGTGGATCCCGGCGGTGGCTGCCGCGGCGATCGCGCTGATTTTCCTTCTCACGTTTAAGTATGACGATGACAAGGCGTAACGTTCAGGAGGTGGTATGAGGACAATGAAAGGACCGGGCATTTTTCTGTCGCAGTTTATTGGCGGGGAAGCGCCCTTCAACACGCTCGACGGGCTGGCAGGATGGGCGGCGGGGAAGGGTTACAAAGCGGTGCAGATCCCCTGCAACCATCCGCATATTTTTGATGTGGAGAAAGCCGCAGAGAGTCAGGCCTACTGCGACGACATCACCGCCAGGCTGGCCGCGCATGGGCTGGTCATCAGCGAGCTGTCGACCCATCTGGAAGGGCAGCTTGTTGCGGTAAACCCGGTTTACAGCGAGGCGTTTGAACACTTCGCCCCTGCCTCCGTGCGGGGTAACGAGGCGGCGCGTCAGGCGTGGGCGACGGAAAAGCTGAAGCAGGCGGCGGTCGCCTCGGCCCGATTAGGCCTGAAAGCACACGCCACCTTCTCCGGATCGCTGGCCTGGCCGTTTTTCTACCCGTGGCCGCCGCACAACGAGCAGCGTTTTCAGGATGCATTCGGGGAGCTGGCAGCCCGCTGGCGGCCGATTCTGGATACCTTCGACGAGCAGGGCGTGGACGTCTGCTTTGAGCTGCATCCGGGGGAAGATCTGCACGACGGCGTCACCTTCGAGCGTTTTCTGGCGCTGGTCGATAACCATCCGCGCTGTAATATTCTCTACGATCCAAGCCATATGCTGCTCCAGCAGATGGACTATCTGACCTTTATTGATATCTACCATGCGCGCATTAAAGCGTTCCACGTGAAGGACGCCGAGTTCCGCCCCAGCGGGCGCAGCGGCGTCTACGGCGGCTACCAGCCGTGGATCAACCGCGCCGGACGCTTCCGCTCGCCCGGCGACGGACAGATCGACTTTAAGGGCATTTTCAGCAAGCTCACCCAGTACGACTACGACGGCTGGGCGGTGCTGGAGTGGGAGTGCTGCCTGAAGGATGGCGATACCGGCGCGAGTGAGGGCAGTGAATTTATCCGCCGTCATATCATCCCGGTTTCCGGACGGGCGTTTGATGATTTCGCCGCAGGGGGCAGCCATGATTAACGTCGGGATTATCGGCAGCGGGTTTATTGGCCCGGCGCATATCGAGGCGCTCAGGCGTCTCGGGTTTGTGCAGGTGGTCGCGCTCTGTGACGGCTCGCTCGTTAAGGCGCAGGAAAAGGCGCACCAGCTCAATGTGCCGCACGCCTGTGCCAGCGTGGAGGAACTGCTCGCGCTCCCTAATCTGCACGCGGTGCACAACTGCACGCCGAACCACCTGCACGCGGAGATTAACCGCCAGATCCTGCGTGCGGGCAAGCACGTGTTTTCCGAAAAGCCGCTGTGCATGACGCCGGACGAGGCGCGCGAGCTGGTGGCGCTGGCGGAGCAGGCAGGCGTGGTGCATGGCGTGAGTTTTGTCTATCGCCAGTTTGCGATGGTGCGCCAGGCGGCGAGCATGATGCGTGCGGGCAGCCTCGGGCGGCTGTTTGCTTCGCACGGCAGCTATTTACAGGACTGGATGCTGCTGGAAACCGACTACAACTGGCGGGTGGATGCCGCGCTCGGCGGCGCGTCGCGGGCGGTGGCGGACATCGGCTCCCACTGGTGCGATACGGTACAGTATGTGACCGGCAGGCGTATTACCGGGGTGATGGCTGATTTATCCACCGTCTGGCCGACGCGCAAGGCCAGCGCGGGCGGTCATCAGACCTTCTCCCATGACGAGCAGGCGGAGTATGAAGACAAACCGGTCACCACCGAAGACTTTGGCTCGGTGCTGTTCCGCTTTGACGACGGCAGCAAGGGCAGCTTTAGCGTCTCGCAGGTGAGCGCGGGGCGAAAAAATCGCCTGACCTTTGAAATTAACGGCAGCGAGCAGTCGGTGGCGTGGGATCAGGAAATCCCGCAGCAGCTGTGGGTCGGCCATCGCGCCAGGGCAAACCAGATACTCTGCGACGATCCGGGCCTTATGAACCGTGACGTGGCCGACAGCGCCCACTTCCCCGGCGGGCACATTGAAGGCTGGCCGGATGCCTTTAAAAATATGATGGCGCAGTTTTACCGTGCCGTGCAGGCGGGCGCGATGCCGGATAATCCGCAGTTTGCCACCTTCCACGATGGCGCCTGTGTGATGTATATCATTGATGCGATTATGAAAAGTCATCAGCAGCAGCGCTGGGTGCGCGTGGAATACTGACGCATTGCCCGGTTCGCCGGGCAATCAATTTATGGTAGCCTGCACAAAACGCTAACCGCAGGATGTATCGTCGCTATGTCAATTCAGAAAATCGCTCAACTGGCCGGGGTATCCGTAGCAACGGTCTCCCGCGTACTGAATAACAGCGATACCGTGAAGGCGAAAAACCGCGAGCGCGTTTTGCAGGCGATCCAGGAGAGTAACTATCAGCCCAATCTGCTGGCGCGTCAGCTGCGCACTGCCCGCAGCTATATGATCCTGGTGATGGTCTCGAACATCGCCAACCCGTTCTGCGCCGAAGTGGTGAAGGGCATTGAAGCCGAGGCAGAAAAGAACGGCTATCGCATTCTGCTTTGCAACTCCGGCTCGGATATTGAGCGCTCCCGCTCGGGCTTAAGCCTGCTCTCCGGCAAAATCGTCGACGGCATTATCACCATGGATGCATTCTCGAAACTGCCGGAGCTGGCCGCGCTGATTGGCAACGCGCCGTGGGTGCAGTGCGCTGAATACGCCGATGCGGGCGCGGTCTCCTGCGTGGGGATTAATGATGTTGATGCCTCCCAGCACGTTGTCAGCCAGCTTGCCGACGGGGGACGCAAACGCATTGCGCTCATCAACCACGACCTCAGCTACAAATATGCCCGTCTGCGCGAGCGCGGCTATAAGAGCGTCATACACCTGCGGGATCTGGATTATCAGGCGGTGGAGTACGCCAGTGAGCTCAGCTCTGGTGCGGGCATGGCGGCGATGCAAAATCTGTTAAAAGCAAACCCGCCGGATGCGGTGTTTGCCGTTTCCGATACGCTGGCGGCGGGGGCGCTGCGCGCCATTCAGCAGGCAGGGCTGCGGGTGCCAGAAGATATCGCGGTGGTCGGCTTTGACGGCACTGAGCTGGCGGAGATGATTTCACTCACCACTATTGAACAGCCGTCGCGGGATATCGGGCGCAAGGCGGTCAATCTGCTGTTAAATAAGATCGACAACCCGGATGCGCCCACGGAAAGGGTCATGATGGACTGGCGCTTTATTTCCCGCGCCAGCTCCTGATTATCTGGCGATGACGCCAGCCAGCGAGCGAATATCGTTTCCGGTTGGCGACTGGTGAATACGCAGGCCAAATTCATCTACCACCGCGAAAATATGATCGAAGATGTCGGCCTGAATATCTTCGTATTCCGCCCAGATCACCGTGTTGGTAAAGGCATATATTTCAATCGGCAGCCCGTTGGCATCCGGCGCGAGCTGGCGCACCATCAGCGTCATATCTTTGCGAATGCGCGGGTGGTTACGCAGATATTCATTCAGGTAGGCACGGAAGGTGCCGATATTGGTCATCTTGCGCAGGTTTAATACCGATTCCCCTTCGCCGTTCTGCTGATTCCACAGGTTAATTTCCTCATGACGCGCCGCCAGATACGGCTTCAGCAGTTTCGCCTGAATCAGTTTCTGCTGTTCCTGCTCGTCGAGGAAATGAATGCTGGTGGTATCGATGTTCAGGCTGCGCTTAATGCGGCGGCCACCGGAGGCGGACATGCCGCTCCAGTTGATGAACGCATCGGACACCAGCGCCCAGGTCGGGATGGTGGTGATGGTGTTATCGAAGTTGCGCACTTTAACGGTGGTCAGGCCGATGTCGGTCACCGTGCCGTTAGCGCCGTACTTCGGCATCTCCAGCCAGTCGCCGAGCTTGAGCATGTCGTTGGCGGAGAGCTGAATGCCCGCCACTAAGCCCAGTATCGGGTCTTTAAAGACCAGCATCAGAACGGCAGCCATCGCACCCAGGCCGCTTATCAGAATGGCGGGTGACTGACCGATCAGCAGGGAGATAATTAATATTCCCACCAGAATGGCGCTCACCAGCTTGATGCCCTGGAATATCCCCTTCAGCGGCAGCTGCGAGGCGGTAGCCATTTTCTGCGACAGATTGAAAATCACGTCCAGCAGCGAGAAGAAGGAGAGCAGGGCATAAACCATCACCCACAATTTTGCGCAGGTGGTGAGTAATTCCGCCGCTTCGCTGCCTTTTTGCAGCCACAGAACCGCCTGAACGTTGACGATTATCCCCTGGAGGGTAAACGCCAGACGGTGAAATAATTTGTTCTGCGTAATGATCTGCAACCATAAATGACTGCTGGCCTGGGCGCGTTTCTCGAATGCGCGCAGCACCACTTTGTGCAGAATAAAATGAACGATAATGGCTGTAAGAAAAATAATACCAAAGATAATCACTAAAGAGGTGGTGTGATTAATTTCAATCCCTAACTCTTCAACCTGAGCAATTAATTCCTGCATAACGTCTCCTGTATTGATGCAGCCCCATAATGGCGGCTGCGGATCTATTATGCAAATTCAGGCAGTTTTATTTTGTCGCCGGACAGGCCTTGACGACCGGTAAACACAGACGATGGCGCATACGCAGCGTGGCCAGCGCCAGCACCCCCATCATGGCCGTTTCCACCATCAGGAAGACGTTGACCGCCTGGGTATAATCTCCGTGATGATTTTGCAGCCCGTGCAGCAAAATCGCGCCGAAAATGGCCGGGCCAAGCCCCAGCGCAGCCTGTTGCAGCGTGCTTAAAATCGCGCTCGCGGCCCCCGCGTCGTCAGGCTGAATATCGCGCATCCCGATACGGTAGAAGCTGTTTACAATCAGCGCCTGCCCGTAACCCACCAGCCCGGTGGCCGGGGCCAGCGTCAGCGCGGTATTCTGCATTCCCCAGTGACGGAACGTGGCGATCAGCGCCACCAGGCCGACAAGCTGAATCGCAAGCCCGGTCAGCAGGATGGCGCTGGTGCTGTAGCGGGCAATCAGGCGTGGGGCGAACCAGGCAGAAATAAAATAGGTGACGCCAAGCGCGATAAAGCTGTTTCCTGACTGCCACGGCGCCATCCCCAGACCGCTTTGCATGGTCAACGCCATACAGAACATGAACCCGGACCAGACGCTGAAAAAGAGTATCCCGATCAGCACGCCAAAGCGGATGCTGCGCAACTGCAACAGGCGCGGCGCGATAAGCGGGTGGGCATTCTCACGCTCTTTTTTGCGCGCGTTCAGTACCATCAAACAGGCCAGCGGCACAATCGCCAGCAGTGCGGCCTTCAGCGGCCACGACCAGTGCCACTGCGGGCCGAGCGCCATCGGGAACAGCAGACAGCACAGTATTGCCGTCAGCAGGACAGTCCCGGTCCAGTCAATGCGCGACGGCGTGTCGCGGCGGGTTTCCGGCACGTAGCGACGGCTCAGCGCCAGCACCACCAGACAAATCGGCACGTTGATAAAGAAGGCGTTGCGCCAGCCCAGCCCGGCGATGTCCGCCGACACCAGCCAGCCGCCACCCATCTGGCCGACGATAAATGCAATACCGCCGATACCCCCGAACAGGCTGATCGCTCTGGCGTGTGCCGTTCCTTTTAACGTCACATGCAACGTCGCGAGAATTTGCGGCATGATCAGCGCGGCGCCCGCACCCTGAATAATGCGCGCGCCAAGTAACTGTTCGATATTGCCTGCCATGCCGCACAGCAGCGAGGCCAGGCCAAAACACGCCACGCCCCACATAAACAGGCGACGGCGGCCAAGGTTATCGCCCAGCTTGCTGCCGGGTGCCAGGCAGACGGCAAAGGCCACGCCGTAGAGGGCGACGATCAGCTCCAGTTCAGTGGCGGTGGCGTGTAATGAATGGGTGATGGAATCCAGCGCCACGTTGGTGATTGAGGTATCAATCAACGGCAGCATCTGGCCGGTTAACAGCAATATCAGGCCCGCACGACCCGGTGAAACAACTGACGTATTCATGGTGACTCCATTGCGTCAAACAGCGTAGAGTCGTAGCATCAACCATCTGATAAACGGGTACCAGTTCTTGCTTATACTGGTACTGGCACTACCATGCAGGAGATGTTATGGCGCTGATGTCTGAACCTGTCACCTCTCTCCAGGATGACACCCGCAAGCAGCTGGGCGCGTTTTTGCGTGCCCGGCGCGAAAGCCTCGATCCGCAGCGTCTCGGCTTACCGCGCAGCGGCCGCCGCCGCACGCCGGGCCTGCGCCGGGAGGAGGTGGCGATGCTCGCGGATGTCGGCGTGACCTGGTACACCTGGCTGGAGCAGGGCCGGGACGTCAATCCGTCCAGCGCGGTGATGGCCGCCATTGCAAAAGCGCTGCAATGCACCCCGACCGAAGCCCGACATCTTTTTGTGCTCGCCGGTTTGCCGCCGGGTGAAGCCCCGCAGGCGGTATGCTGCGAGGGGATCAGCGAAGGCACGCGTCGCCTGCTGGATACCCTGATGCCGAAACCTGCCAGTATTCAGAAACCGAATTTCGACATCGTGGCGTGGAACGACAGCTTTGGCCACCTGATGGGCGTCGATTTCAACGCCATCCCGCCGGAAGATCGCAACTGTATTTACCTGTTCCTCACCCATCCGGCGTGGCGCGCGCGGCTTGGCAAACGTGACGACGTGCTGCCGATTTTCGTCTCCTACTTCCGCGCGGCCATGGCTGAGCACCGTGGCGACCCGCTCTGGGAAGCGAAGCTGGCGCGTTTTTTTGCGGTGTCCGAAGAGTTCAAAACCCTGTGGCACCAGCGTAACGACGTGCGCGGCGTGGAGAACCAGCTCAAGCTGTTCACCCATCCCGAGCTGGGGGATTTTCATCTCCAGCAGATGTACTGGTACTCCGCCCCGCGAAACGGATCGCGGCTGCTGGTCTATTTACCCGTGGATGAGGCAGGGGAGAAGGCGATGGCGTGGCTGGCGGAGCAGGGGAAGTAAGTTTTTTGCGAGGGGCTTTCAGGGAATCAACGCGTGACTTAGCCTTTAATGCAAATTGCCTTATATGCTAATATCAGGGGGCCTTTTTCTGCCTTCAGGAGTACAGGCGAAGCTGACCGCCAGCTTGATAAATTTCTCGCTAACCCGACGGCGATGGGGATATTTATCAAGAAGACGCAAAAAACGCCCTCTGCTGAACTCCGTCTGGCACTGAAACGACAACAGGAGATGTTGGATGAGCAAAAAGATTATTGACTGGGACGAACTCAGAGCTGAACTGTTAAGCGATTCAGAAGTTCAGGCTTCCTTTGATGCAGAAGAGCGCAAGGAACGCCTGCGGGAGATGCTGGCGCAATGGCGCAATCATGCTGGTCTGACGCGCGCCCAGGTGGCGGAGCGGATGGGCGTCAGCGCACCGACGGTATCACGAATGGAAGCAAATATTACCCGGGCGAGTCTCGATACATTAACGCGTTATGCGCTGGTGTGCGGGGTAAAGCATCCGCAGATATCGCTTTACTGAAAACGGGCACGCCGATAGCCGGCGTGCCAGAAGCGCTTAGCATTCAGTCACAATCGTGCTCAGCGGCAGGCGAGATTTCGGCAGCGTGGCGTTGAAATCTTCCACGCTGTGATGCCCGACCGGGACCACCACCAGGCTGGTGAAGCCTTTCTCTTTCAGGCCAAACTCTTCGTCGAGGATCGCGGCGTCAAACCCTTCGATGGGTACCGCATCCAGGCCCATCGCGGCCACGCCCAGCAGGAAGTTGCCGACGTTCAGGTAAACCTGCTTCGCCATCCACTGGTCGTCATCTTTCAGATCCACGCGGTGCATGTCGGCAAAATAGCAGCGGCCTTTGTGGTTCGCGGCTTTAGCTTCTGGCGTGGCGAAACGGCCGTCAGCCTCTTCCTGATCGACAACGCGCTCAAGCCAGGCATCGTCCATCGCGGTTTTCGCGCAGAACACCACCACGTGAGAGGCATCCAGCATTTTGCGTTCGTTAAACACATAGGTGCCCGCCGCGGATTTTGCCACGCGCGCTTTACCCTCTTCAGTGCTGGCAACAATAAAGTGCCACGGCTGGGAGTTGGTGCTGGACGGGCTGTATTGCAGCAGCGTTTTGATTTTTTCCGCTTCTTCTGCGGTCAGTTTTTTGGCTGGGTCGAACGCCTTGGTAGAGTGGCGTTTCAGGGCGACAGAAATAATATCCATAACAACTCCTGGTGATGAAATTCGCCCGCGGGCGGGCGTGAAAGGAAAGCAGATTACCGCGCGAAGCGGGAAAAGATAAGTGCGATTCGAGCGCTTATTCTGTTCGTCTCAGACGAACAATCAGGCTGGCCGAATCCACTTCTGATCTTTTTTCGGCAGTTTATCAACGACCAGATTCCACGAATCCGTAATCAGGTCGGTGACCAGTTCAGGCGTGATGTCGTCCGTGCCATAAAGTGAGATCCAGTGTTTTTTATTCAGATGGTAACCGGGCTCCACGCCACGGTAGATCTGCTGATTGAGCAGCGATTTTTCCGGATCGGATTTCAGGCTGACGTGGGCCCGACCGTGTGCGGTCGCCATCAGCATAAAAATTTTCCCGCCCACCTTAAACACGTCATACTCCGGGCCAAACGGCCAGCAATGTTCGGTAAAAGGCATCTCCAGCGCGACGCGTCTGGCATGTTCCTGCAAGGATTTACTGTCCATGGTTATCTTCCTCAGCAAGCCCGCGCCACATGGCTTCAAAGCCCAGCGCTTTAAAATCGACGGCACGGGACGGATCGCGCGCGGCAAACTCCATGGTGGTTTCAGCCAGCGATAAGAACATTGCATCACCGAAGGTCTTAAACTCGTCAGACATAAACACCGGGCGGATCGAACGACGACACAGTTCATGCAGTTCCGGGAACATGTCTTTCACCGCCTGCTCGGTTTCGGCGTTCAGCTTTTCACTGACGCCAATCTGGCGGATAGCCGCATGCGCCAGGGGGTTACGAATGCCCCAGTCTACATAGCTGTTCCAGATATTGCGGGTATGCTCTTTTGGCTCGGTGATGGTGCGATCGAGATTCGCCAGCATGGTCTGGCAGAGATCCTGCTTCAGATGCAGGTAGAGGGCATTCAGCAGATCGTCTTTGGTAGCAAAGTAGCGAAACAGTGTCCCTTCAGCGACGCCCGCATTACGGGCAATTAACGCCGTTGAGGCGGCAATACCTGACTGCGCAAACGCAGCCGTTGCTGCTTCCAGTAAGGCCTGTTTTTTATCTTCACTCTTCGGACGTGCCACTAAATTTTTCCTCCCGTCAATTGTAAAAGCCCTGATTGAAACACGAGCCTTGATACGCTGCAACGCGGAATGTCAAAGAACGAAAACCTTCTTGACGGCGTAATCATCCTATCTATAATGAGTGCTTACTCACTCATAATCAAGTGTCACCCGCGCAAACCATCGGATGGGGCGCGTAGGCGGGTCAGGAAATGAAAAAGCCTCTATTCATCTGCATGGTGTTAGTCATGATTATTGCTTCAGCTGCCAGTTTACCGTTTGTACTAAATGCCGGATTTGGCCAGCCACCGCAGGGTGCGCAGCTCTCTGAAGTGGAAGCCTCTCCGCACTATCGCGACGGGCAATTCCATAACACGCTCCCTACGCCGGGCTTTACCGGGCAACAAAATATGCTGGTGGCGTGGTGGCAGTTCCTTACCCGTAAAACCGAAAACGCCCGTCCTGCGCAGCCGCTGCCGCTGGTGAAAACCGATCTGGCGAGCCTGTCGCCTGAACAGGACACGCTGGTGTGGCTCGGCCACTCCTCCTGGTATATGCAGCTGGCGGGGAAACGCATCCTGATCGATCCGGTTCTGAGTAGCTACGCCGCACCGTTCTCCTTTCTCAATAAAGCGTTTGCGGGGGAGTACCCGTGGCGTGCGGAGAGCATGCCGGAGATCGACCTGCTGATTATCTCCCACGATCACTATGACCATCTGGATTACGCCACCATCAAGGCGCTGCTGCCGAAGGTTAAGCGCGTGGTCACCCCGCTGGGCGTGGGGTCGCATCTGCGCTACTGGGGGATGAACCCTGAGATTATCGACGAGCGGGACTGGAACCAGTCGGTGCATATCAGCGATACGCTGACGGTGCACGTTCTGCCGGCGCGCCATTTTTCCGGGCGCGGCATTAAGCGTAACCAGACCCTGTGGGGCAGCTTTATGTTTGTCACCCCAGAGCGAAAGGTCTACTACAGCGGAGACTCCGGTTACGGCCCGCACTTCAAAGCGATTGGCGAGCAGTTTGGCGGAGTTGACTTAGCCATCATGGAAAACGGCCAGTACGACCAGGACTGGAAGTACATCCATATGCACCCGGCAGAAACGGCGCAGGCCTCGGCAGATCTCAATGCCAAAGCGGTCGTACCGGGACATAACGGGCGTTTTGTGCTGGCGAAACATACCTGGAACGATCCACTGATCCAGCTGGCGAAAGCCAGTAAGGATAAAAACTACCGGCTGCTGACGCCGGAGCTGGGCGAGCCCGTGCGGGTGAGTGATACCACGCAACAATTTCGCGAGTGGTGGGAATAATGTTTAAGCGAGAAGCAGAGGGGGAGAGCAGTATGACGATTTCCGCTCAGGTCATTGATACGATTGTCGAATGGATTGATGACAATCTACACCAGCCGTTACGCATCGAAGAGATTGCCCGCCATGCGGGTTACTCAAAATGGCATTTACAGCGGCTGTTTATGCAATACAAAGGCGAAAGTCTGGGGCGCTACATCCGCGAACGCAAGCTGCTGATGGCGGCGCGCGATCTGCGTGAGTCAGACGAGCGCGTGTACGATATCTGCCTGCGCTACGGGTTTGACTCGCAGCAGACGTTTACCCGCATCTTTACCCGCACCTTCAACCAGCCGCCGGGTGCGTACCGTAAAGAGAACCATAGCCAGACACATTAACATGTCGCGTGTAGGCCGGGTAAGGCGTAGCCGCCACCCGGCTTTTTTGTGGGCCCGGTGCCCTAAGTTGCCCGGTGGCGCTGCGCTTACCGGGCCTACAAATCACTTACCACCGATAATTCACCGTTGCCGTCACCGTCCGGCCAATCCCGTAGAAGCACGCCGTATCGCTTGCGCATGACGCCACATACTTCGTGTCTGCCACGTTATTGACGTTGAACTGCACGCTTGCCCCTTTCAGGCTGCGGTTCATCTCGCCCAGATCGTAGCGCAGCATCGCGTCATACAGATCCACCGATGGCACCTTGAAGGTGTTCTTCGCATCGCCGTAGCTGGTGCCGATGTAGCGCATCCCCACGCCAGCGGTCAGGCTCTTCAGCGCTCCGCCCGGAACGGTATAGCTGGCGAACGCCGATGCCATATGCGCTGGAATGCGCGCAGGCGTTTTGCCTTCAGTTCCCGCCACCGTGGTGCTTTCGGTTTTTGCATCGGTGTAAGTGTAGGAGCCAATCAGGTTGATGTTATCCATCAGCGTGGCGTGGATTTCCGCTTCGGCGCCTTTCGAACGCACCTTGCCCGCATTTTCGAACCAGCCTTCAGCGCTGTTATAGGTCGCGACGTTGTCCTGAGTCAAATCGTACAGCGCCAGGGTCATCAGCGTGGTGTCGACCGGCTGATATTTCACGCCAATCTCGGTCTGCTCCCCGGTAGTAGGCCTGAATGGCGCAACGCCCGGCGCACGGTTGGTTTGCAGGTTCGGTTCAAACGAGGTGCTGTAGCTGATGTACGGCGACAGGCCAGAATCAAACGCGTACAGCAGGCCAGTGCGCCAGGTAAATTTGTTGTCGTTCTGCTGCGTAAAGCTGTTATCGGTGAAGTCGTTGGTACGCACTTCGCTCCAGTCGTAGCGCCCGGAAACCAGCCACTCCCAGTTGTTCCAGCTCATCTGATCCTGAAGATACAGGCCCATCTGGTCGAGATTTTGCTGCTCGTCGGTGGCCGTTTTGAAGGTACTTTCATCCACGTTCACACCGTAAACCGGGTTTGTCCAGTCGAGGTCATACTGTGAGCCGCTCCCGCGCGCCAGCAGCTGTTTATCCTTACTGGTCTTGTAATCAAACCCGCCGAGCAGGGTGTGGTTGACGCTTCCGGTCTCCAGCAGATATTCCAGCTGGTTATCAAGGCCAAATTCGTTGGTCGTGCGCTCTTCACGCTGGGCGCGACGGGTCAACACCGTGCTGTTGGCCGCGCTGTTGGCGTAAACCAGATAACGATATTTCTGCTTGATGGTGGCGTAACGGGCGTTCTGGCGGAAGGTGAGGTTGTCGGCGAACTGGTGTTCCAGCTCGTAGCCAATCATCGTCTGCTCGCGCCAGGATTGATTGTAATTCGGATCGCTGACGTTAAAGTCGCGCGGGATGTACTTCCCGTCGGCGCTTTTCACCGTGCCATACGCGGGCAGGAAGTTGCGGTATCCGGCATCCGGATCTTTCTGGTAGCTGGTCAGCAGCGTAAAGCGGGTCTGATCGTTCGGGTACCAGGTGATCGCCGGGGCGATCGCCATCCGCGTCTCTTTATAATCGTCCACCTGATTATGCTGCGTACGGGCGATACCGTTCACGCGATACAGCACGCGGCCGTCGTCGCTCAGCTTGCCGCCGAAATCAAACGCACCTTCGGCGAGATCGTTATTGCCGGTGCGGAACTGCACGTTGTGAATGGCCTCCGCCGTCGGGCGCTTGCTGGTCATACTGATTAACCCGCCCGGATTCACCTGTCCAAACAGCACCGAGGCCGGGCCGCGCACCAGCTCCACGCGCTCCAGCAGCCACGGGTCAACTGTGCCCGTCTGTGAGGAAGCCGTTGCGCCAAAGCTTAAGCCGTCGAGGAATTTCGGCACGTAGCTAAAGCCGCGCACAAACACCTCGTCGTTACGGTTAGACGAGCCCCGGTACTCGGTAAACACGCCCGCCGAGTAGCGCAGCGCCTGCGAAACGGAGGTGACGTCCTGCATGTTCATCTGATCGCGGGTGATCACCGATACCGACTGCGGCGTCTTCACGATCTCCGCGCTGGTCTTGGTGGCGGAGAGCGTTTTCGTCGCCACAATGCCTTTTACGGGCGCAGTGGGCTCTTCACTCACGCCCTGCGTCACCGTAATCGTTTCTTCTTTCGTTTCTGCCTGAGCCGCGACGCTGGTCGTCGCCAGACTCAGCAGCCAGAGCTGCATTATCTTATTATTTTTAAACATTTTTATTGAACGTCCTTGGTTGCTATCGCCATAAAAACACCGGTAAAACGCCGTTGATGATATTGCAAATTATTACCATTTGCATTAGCGTTGTTAACAAATTTCGTTGGGGAACAAGCGGTAATGAAAAGGGTATGGAGTGGGTTGCTGTTGGGGATCGGCGCGCTGCCCGCCGTGGCGGCAACGTGCGAGCAGTCGTCCCGGCAGGGCGATGTTCAGGGAAAGTTTGATGCCAGCGGCGAAGTCTGCTTCTCCCTGCCCGAGCTGGATGAAAATTACGTTTCCGCCACGCTGCATGGCGTGACGGATGCGCGCCTGCTGGATGGGCAAAACCGCCGCATCCGCACGCTGATCGAAAACGGTCCTGCGGACGGGGAACACACGCTGCTGTTTGCCCTGCCGGTGAAACAGAACACCTCGCTGGTGCTACACGGCGAAGCCGGCAAGCCGTGGCGTTTTCAGTGGCGGATGAAAGAGACCTCTCCGTTACCACGCGTGCAGATGCTGGCGCCAGAAAGCCCGACGCTGAAGGCGCTGGCAAACGTCATTTCTGCCGGTGGAAGTACCGAGGCGTTCTGGCAGGCGCAGCGTCGACAGGGAACGCCGATGGTGGAGCCGGTAGATGCGAGCCATAAGCGGGTGACCTTTCTGTGGCGCGGCGCGCGGGATAACGTCTTCATTCTCGGCTCTCCGGCGGGGGATCACGATCCGCTGTTCCGTCTGGGCAACAGCGACGTCTGGTTCCGCAGCTACGTGGTCCCCGCTGATACGGTGATGCAGTACAAGCTCGCCCCCGATGTGCCGATCGTTGAAGGCTCTGCCCGCGATCAACGCCGCGCCATCCTGGTAAGCGCGCAGGCCGATCCGCTTAACCCGAATAGCTTTGGGGAGCAGAAGACCGATCGCTGGAATCGCTATTCTCTGCTCGATCTCAGCCCGGCGCGCTACTGCTCCGTTCGGGCTACGGCACAGCCGCTGTTACACGGGACGTTGAGCCGCCAGAGGCTGAGCAGCAACATCCTCGGCAATGCCCGCGACGTGATGATCTACCAACCGCGCGGCGCACAGCCTGCACGCTGGACGCTCATCCTTTTCGACGGACAGGTTTATCAGGACGAATACCATTTTGCCAACGTGCTGGACGGTCTGATTGCCCGACATCACCTGCCTCCGATTAACGTGGTGTTTATCGACAGCCTCGATCACGCCCGTCGCGGCAACGAGCTGCCGCCGAACCCGGATTTTGCTGACTTTATGGCGCACGAGCTGCTGCCGTGGCTGCGGGGGAAGGGCATCGGCATGCAGCGGCAGAAAACCGTACTGGCAGGATCAAGCTACGGGGGAATTGCCTCTTCATGGGTGGCGCTGCGCTATCCGCGCCTGTTTGGCAACGTGCTGAGCCTTTCCGGTTCTTACTGGTGGGCACCAGAAGGTGACGCTCCCGGCTGGCTGACGCGTCAGTACCAACAGTCTCCACCGTATCCGGTGCGCTTCTGGTTACAGGCCGGGAAGTTTGAAACCACGGGACCGGGCGGCGGCATCTATCGCACCACGCAGGATTTTGAACAGGTGCTGAGGAATAAAGGCTACCGCGTCAGCTTCCACCCCTCATCCAGCGGCCACGACTACGCGGCCTGGTGTGAAGCGCTGATCCACGGGATGCGCGATCTCACTGGCTTACGACGCCAGTGAAAACCAGCGGCGCCAGATGAAACGCAGGATAAAGAATTCGATGGCGCCGAGCACCAAAAACCACAGACAGAACAGAATGGTGTACAGCTGATTCAGATCGACCATATGAAAGGTCTGAACCAGCTTCTGCGCCAGCACCAGACCCAGCGACGGCGCGGGTAACAGCAGGCAGGAGAGCAGGGCCATCAGCAAAATGCCCCCTGCGGTGAGCAGCGATTCTAACGGGTGTTTCATCGTAATGTTAATCGTCAGTTAAAAATGTCATTGTCCGGCATCCTGAAACGTAAAGCAATATCATCCCCGCTGGCAAAATTGGGTAAAAGGCCACCGTTATTCTGCGAATTAATAACAGAAAATAGATAATATTTTCGGGGCGATTAAATTAATATCGCGTTATGTAAATAAACGTCTTTCTCACGAAAATAATTTTACAAAGCTATAGGTGCTATATCCAATTAACGTCGCAATAACAATGGCTGCGACAATGTATAACGCCAGACGCCGTCCGCGATAAATACCAAACATGCTTCCTCCTCGTTTAGTGTTGGTTTAGAAATATTTTGTAAAAATCAACGCGTCGAAATAATTTTAATCAGTTTTGAATAACCGGGTAGTCAATATATTGCGGTAGATCAATTTAACCCGCAAGACTTAAAAATGAATTATTTAAAGCCAGAAAGGAATTCCGGCTTCCGTCCACCGGATATTGAAGGAAAAATACCATGACCAAAAAAAATTTCTCGCAGAATATGCCACCCGCAGGCGGGCAGGCGTACCAGCAGACCGTAGAGCAGGTGCTTGCTCAGGCGCAGAGCCAGGCTAATGGCCTGGACCGTGCCGAGGCGCAGGCGCGTTTACAGAAGCATGGCCCGAACGCGCTGCCGGAGAAAAAAGGCAAGCCGGGCTGGCTGCGTTTTCTCGCGCATTTTAACGATGTCCTGATTTACGTCCTGCTGGCAGCCGCCGTATTAACGGCAGTAATGGGACACTGGGTTGATACGCTGGTTATTCTGGGCGTGGCGGTAATCAATGCCTTAATTGGCCACATTCAGGAAAGTAACGCGGAAAAATCCCTGAAGAGTATTCGCAATATGCTCTCCAGCGAGGCGCGCGTTATTCGTAACGGCAACCATGAAACTATCCCGACGACGGAAATCGTCCCGGGCGATATTATTGTGTTGCGCGCAGGAGATCGTATACCGGCGGATATGCGCTTAATCGAAGCGCATAATTTACGCGTGGAAGAGGCAATTCTGACCGGTGAATCCACCGTGGTGGATAAACACACGAGCCCGCTGAACGGCGAATTACCGCTGGGCGACCGCACGAACCTGGTCTTTTCCGGTACGACGGTAAGCGCGGGCGGCGGCGTTGGCGTGGTCATTGCCACGGGCCAGGAGACCGAACTCGGCCACATCAACCAGATGATGGCGGGCATTGAAAAACACCGCACCCCGCTGCTGGTGCAGATGGACAAGCTGGGCAAAGCGATCTTCGCCATCATTCTGGCGATGATGGCCGCGCTGTTTGTCTTCAGCCTGGTGTTCCGCGAGATCCCGATGGGCGAGCTGCTGCTCTCCCTGATTAGCCTGGCGGTAGCCTCCGTACCGGAAGGTCTGCCAGCGATTATCTCCATTATCCTCTCCCTGGGTGTGCAGGCGATGGCGCGCAAGCGGGCGATTATCCGCAAGCTGCCGACGGTTGAAACCCTGGGCGCGATGACCGTGGTCTGCTCGGATAAAACCGGCACCCTGACCATGAACGAGATGACGGTGAAAGCCATCATCACCGCCGACACCTGCTATCGCGTGGACGGCAACAGCTACGAGCCGGTGGGCAACATCTACCTCGAAGGCAGCGACGAGCCGGTGCAGATCCAGCCGGGCACCGTGCTGGAGCAGTACCTGCGCACCATCGACCTGTGTAACGACAGCCAGCTGATTCAGGACGAGCGTGGCCTGTGGGGCATCACCGGCGGGCCAACCGAGGGCGCGCTGAAGGTGCTGGCGGCCAAGGCCCACCTCGAGCCGGTCGTGACCACGCTGGTTAACAAGATCCCGTTCGACTCTCAGTACAAGTACATGAGCACCCACTACCAGATTGGCAGTGAGGAGCAGATTTTGATTACCGGCGCGCCGGACGTGATTTTCGCCCTGTGTGAGCAGCAGCAGACCCGCAACGGTGCGCAAGCCTTTGACCGCGCGTACTGGGAAACGGAGATGGAGCGCTATGCGCGTCAGGGGCTGCGCATGGTCGCCGCGGCGTTCAAGCCAGCGAACGGCGAGCAGGCATTAACTCACGACGACCTGAGCCACGGTCTGATCTTCCTCGGCATTGCCGGGATGATGGATCCGCCGCGTCCGGAAGCGATTGAGGCGATTAACGCCTGCCAGCAGGCGGGGATCCGCGTGAAGATGATCACCGGGGATCACCCGCAGACGGCGATGAGCATCGGCCAGATGCTGGGGATCACCAACAGCGAGCAGGCGGTTACCGGCTACCAGCTGGAGAAGATGGACGACGCCGAGCTGGCGGAAGCGGCGGTGAAGTATGACATCTTCGCCCGTACCAGCCCGGAGCATAAGCTGCGCCTGGTGAAAGCGTTGCAGGACAAAGGCGAAATCGTCGGCATGACCGGTGACGGCGTGAACGATGCCCCGGCGCTGCGCCAGGCGGACGTGGGTATCGCGATGGGCATCAAAGGCACGGAAGTGACCAAAGAGGCGGCGGACATGGTCCTGACGGACGATAACTTCGCCACCATCGCCAGCGCGGTAAAAGAGGGGCGTCGCGTTTACGACAACCTGAAGAAGACCATCCTGTTCATCATGCCGACCAACCTGGCGCAGGGGCTATTGATTGTGATTGCGCTGCTGGCGGGGAACATCATTCCGCTGACGCCAGTGCTGATCCTGTGGATGAACATGGCGACCTCCGCCACGCTCTCCTTCGGCCTGGCCTTCGAGGCCGCCGAGCGCAACATTATGCGCCGCCCGCCGCGTCAGACCGGGCAGCACGTGATGGACGCCTACGCCGTCTGGCGCGTGGCCTTCGTCGGCACCATGATTGCCATCGCCGCCTTTGCGCTGGAAGCCTGGCTGGCCCCGCGCGGCCACAGCGCGGAGTTCATCCGCACCGTGCTGTTGCAGATGCTGGTCTGCGCCCAGTGGGTATACATGATTAACTGCCGCAATACCGACGGGTTCTCCCTGAACCGCGGCCTGCTGGCGAACAAAGGGATCTGGCTGGTAACGGGCGTACTGTTCCTGCTCCAGGCGGCGATTATCTACCTGCCGTTTATGCAGATGCTGTTCGGCACCGAAGCGCTGCCGCTGCGCTACTGGTTCGTGACGCTGGCGGTGGCGGGCGTGATGTTCTTCGTCGTCGAAATCGAGAAGCGACTGACCCGCAGGTTCCGTAAGGCTGCATAACCTTTTGCCCTTACCCTAACCCTCTCCCACAGGGAGAGGGAACTCTGACCTCCCTCTCCCTGTGGGAGAGGGCCGGGGTGAGGGAAAACAACGCCGAGGTACTCCCATGAAATTCCCACTCCTGTTCGCGCTCCTCGCCTGCACCCTGCCACCCGCATTCGCCGCGGCCATTCCCGTGCGTGTCGCCACCGTGGAGCAGACCGCCCACGCCGCCGAGCGTCAGATCCCGGGTCGCATTGAAGCTATCCACACCGTTGAACTGCGCGCCCGCACGGAAGGCGTCATCACCAGAATCCACTTCCGCGACGGGCAGTACGTGAAAAAAGGCGACGTGTTGTTCGAACTGGACGACGCCGAGCCGCGCGCCGCCCTGCGTCTGGCGCAGGCCGAAGTGAGAAGCGCCGAAGCCACGCTGCGTCAGGCGCAGCAGCAGCTGTCACGCTTCGAAAACCTGGGCAGCAGCAACGCCATCAGCCGCCACGACGTGGACAACGCCCGCATGCAGCGCGACGTAGCGAGCGCCGCGCTGGAGCAGGCGAAAGCCCGTCTCGACACCCGCAGCGTCACCCTCAACTACACGCGTATTATTTCACCGATTGACGGGCGCGTGGGGCACAGCAACTTTCACGTCGGCAGCCTGGTGAATCCTGCCAGCGGTGTGCTGGTGGAGGTGGTGCAGCTCGATCCCATCCGCATCGCCTTTGCGCTGGAAGAGGGCACGTTTGCCACTAAAGCCGGACAGCATGCAGATATCAACGCCATGAAGCAGGCCTGGCAGGTGCTGATTGACAGCAACGGCCAGCGCATCAGCGGGGAACTCACCTCCGTGGACAACCGCATCGACCCGCGCACCGCCAGCGTGATGCTGCGCGCCGAGTTTGCCAACCCGCGCCATCAGCTCTTGCCCGGCGGCAACGTGAACGTCTACCTGCGTCCGTCAAGTGAGCAACCAGTGCTGACTCTGCCCGCCGCTGCCGTACAGCAGAATGGCCACGGGTTCTTCGCATGGGTGGTTAACGCCGAGGATAAAGCCGAAATGCGTCCGCTGAAGGTCGCCGGACAGATCGGCCAGCAGTTCCAGATTGCCTCCGGCCTGAAGCCCGGTGAGCGAGCGATTACTGACGGTGCGCAGCGCGTGCAGCCAGGCGTTGCCGTCCAGATACTGAATTAAGGAGCCATCATGCTGACGTTTTTCATCAAACGCCCGCGCTTTGCGATGGTGATAGCGCTGGTCATCACCCTGCTGGGGGCCATCGCGCTGAGGATTATTCCGGTGGAGCAGTACCCGCAGATCACCCCGCCGGTCGTGAATGTGTCAGCGTCATGGCCGGGCGCCAGCTCGGCTGACGTGGCGGAGGCCATCGCCACGCCGCTGGAAACCCAGCTGAACGGGGTGGATCATATGCTCTATATGGAGTCCACCAGTTCGGACGAGGGTAGCTATAGCCTGAACATTACCTTTGCGGCGGGCACCGATCCGGACCTCGCCGCCATCGACGTGCAAAACCGCGTGGCGCAGGCCGTGGCGCAGCTGCCGACCGAGGCGCAGCAAAACGGCGTGCAGGTGCGCAAGCGCGCCACCAACCTGATGATGGGGGTAAGCCTTTACTCACCGAACAACACCCACACGCCGCTGTTCGTCAGCAACTACGCCAGCACCCAGGTGCGCGAGGCGCTGTCTCGCCTGCCGGGCGTCGGGCAGGTACAGATGTTTGGCGCACGGGACTACAGCATGCGCATCTGGCTGCGTCCGGACCGCATGAACGCCCTGAACGTGACCAGCGATGACGTGGCGCAGGCGCTGCGCGAGCAGAACGTGCAGGGGGCGGCAGGCCAGGTCGGCACGCCGCCGGTGTTTAACGGCCAGCAGCAGACCCTGACCATTAACGGGCTGGGGCGCTTAAATCAGGCCGACGACTTTGCCAACATCATTATCCGCGCCGGGGAGATGGGTCAGCTGGTGCGCCTGAAGGACGTCGCCACCATCGAGCTTGGCTCGCGCAGCTACAGCTCTGGCGCGCAGCTGAACGGGCACGACTCCGCCTACCTCGGCATCTACCCGACGCCGTCCGCTAACGCCCTGCGCGTGGCCGATGCGGTGCGCGCGGAGCTGAAACGGTTATCCACGCGCTTCCCGGACGATCTGGTCTATGAAGTCAAATTCGACACCACCTCCTTTGTGGCCGCCACCATCAAAGAGATTGGCGTCTCGCTGGCGCTGACGATGCTGGCGGTGGTGGTCGTGGTGTCCCTGTTCCTGCAAAGCTGGCGCGCGACGCTGATTGTTGCCCTTGCCATTCCGGTGTCGCTGGTGGGCACCTTCGCGGTGCTCTATACGCTCGGCTACTCCGCCAATACGCTGAGCCTGTTCGCCATCATTCTGGCGCTGACCATGGTAGTGGATGACGCCATCGTGGTGGTGGAGAGCGTCGAAACGCTGATGGCGGAAGGGCAGAGCCGGACGGCGGCGACCGCGCTGGCGCTGCGTCAGATCGCTGGGCCAGTGATTGCCACCACGCTGGTGCTGCTGGCGGTGTTTGTGCCGGTGGCGCTCTTGCCGGGGATTGTGGGCGAGCTGTACCGCCAGTTCGCGGTGACGCTCTCCACCGCCGTCACGCTCTCAAGCCTCGTGGCGTTGACTCTTACGCCCGCCCTGTGCGCGCTGTTGCTGCGCCCGCGACCGGAGAAACCTGCGGCACTCTATCGCGCCTTTAACCACGGGCTGGACGCCACGCGCGGTTTCTACACCCGCATCGTGAACGTTTTAAACCTGCGCCCGTGGCTGGCGCTGCTGGCCACCGCGGGTGCGGCGGCGGTGGTGGTATTCAGCTTCATGTCGATGCCAAAGGGCTTCCTGCCGCAGGAGGATCAGGGCTACTTCTTCGCCAGCGTCCAGCTGCCGGAGGCAGCCTCGCTGGAGCGCACCGAAGCGGTGATGACCACCGCGCGCGAGCTGATCGCTAACAACCCGGCGGTAGAAGACGTGATTCAGGTCTCCGGGTTTAACATCCTCAACGGCACCAGCGCATCGAACGGCGGGTTTATCTCCATCATGCTCAAAGACTGGAGCGAGCGTCCGCCGCTGGATGAGGTGATGGGCATCCTTCAGCGCCAGCTGCTGGCCCTGCCGGAAGCCACCATCATGACCTTTGCGCCGCCGACGCTGCCGGGGCTGGGCAACGCCTCCGGCTTCGACCTGCGCATTCAGGCGCAGGCGGGGCAAAGTCCGGCGGAGCTGGAGCGCGTGACGCGTGAGGTGCTGGCGAAAGCCAACCAGAACCCGCAGCTGAGCCGCGTGTTCACCACCTGGAGCAGCAACGTACCGCAGATGACGCTCACCGTTGACCGCGAGCGCGCGGCCCGCCTCGACGTGCCGGTGTCACGCATCTTCAGCAGCCTGCAAACCGCCTTTGGCGGCACGCGCGCCGGGGATTTCAGCGTCAACAACCGCGTCTACCACGTAGTGATGCAGAACGAGATGCAGTGGCGCGAGCGCGCGGAGCAAATCAGCGAGCTGTTCGTGCGCAGCAACAGCGGCGAGCGGGTGCGTCTGAGCAACCTCATCACCATCACGCCGACCGTCGGCGCGCCATTTATTCAGCAGTACAACCAGTTCCCGTCGGTATCGGTGAGCGGCTCGGCAGCGGAAGGGGTGAGCAGCAGCACCGCAATGGCGGCGATGGGCGAGATTCTGGCGGAAAACCTGCCAGCCGGGTACGACTACGCCTGGAGCGGCATGTCGTATCAGGAGCAGCAGACCGGCAATCAGGCGATATGGATCGTGCTGGCGGCGGTGGTGATGGCGTGGCTGTTCCTCGTCGCCCAGTACGAGAGCTGGACGCTGCCGGCGAGCGTGATGCTCTCAGTGCTGTTCGCCATCGGCGGGGCGCTGGTCTGGCTGTGGCTGGCGGGCTACGCCAACGACGTGTATGTGCAGATTGGTCTGGTGTTACTGATAGCCCTCGCCGCCAAGAACGCAATTCTTATCGTGGAGTTTGCCCGCGCCCGGCGCATGGATGGAATGGCGATTGTCGATGCCGCACGGGAGGGGGCATCGCGCCGCTTCCGCGCGGTAATGATGACCGCCGTGTCGTTCATTATCGGCGTCCTGCCGATGATGCTGGCGACCGGGGCGGGTGCCCAGAGCCGCCGCATCATCGGCACTACGGTGTTCAGCGGCATGCTGGTGGCGACCGTGGTGGGGATAGTGTTCATCCCGGCGCTGTTCGTGCTGTTCCAGCGCCTGCGCGAGTGGGGCCACGGCCTTACGGACTCGTCGCCCACAGCTCACAGTGCTTCTGCACCAGAGAAATCAGCGAGCCGCCATCGGCGATAAAGTCCCGCATGCGCTGCGCCTCGCTCTTGCCCTGCTTTAACCGCAGGGCAATCTCATTGATTGCGCTTGTCGCGCCGAGCTTCTCGGCCGACGGCGCAACCTGCTCGAGCAGCCAGGCGATATCGTCCGCCACGGTTTTGTGCTCGCCGGTATGTACGTCCGTCAGAATGCCTTCCAGCCCGTAGCGACAGGCCTGAAAACGGTTAAAGCGATAGAGCAGAAAATCCCGTTCCTGATGCTTATACGGCCGCGCGGTCAGCAGCCAGTGCGACGTCGCCTGAATAAGCCCGGCGATGTTAATGGCGTGGCTGAGCGTCAGCGGCGTATCCATTACCCGCACCTCGACGGTGCCGAAGTGCGGGCTGGGGCGGATGTCCCAGTGCAGATCCTTAATGCTGTCGATCATGCTGGTGGAGCTCAGGCGGCGGAACAGCCCCTCGAACTCCTGCCAGCTGTTGACCCACGGCATCTGACCGTTATCCGGGAAGCCCGAGAAGATGTTGAGACGCGATGAGGCGAACTTCGTGTCCGTGCCCTGCATATACGGTGATGCGGCGGTCAGGGCGATAAAGTGCGGCACAAAACGCGACAGGCCGTGCAGCAGGTAAATGGCGTCGTCCCCGGTCCGACAGCCGACGTGGACGTGTTGGCCGAACACCGTCGCCTGCAAAATCAGGTAGCCGAAGCGCTCAAGCGTGACGTTATAGCGCTCGTCGTCGCACACCTCCTGCCGCTGCCACTTCTGGAACGGATGCGTCCCGCCGCCGCATATCTGGATATGCTGATCTTCCGCCGCGCGCAGGATGCTCTGCTGCATCACCGAGAACTGCGCGGCCGCCTGGTCGATGGTCTGGCACACGCCGGTGGCGATTTCGAGCATGCTTTCAGTAATGTCGTGTTTGACTTCGCCCCCTTTGATGTCGTCTTTGACGGCGGCGATGAGGGCAGAGGAGTCCTGGCTCAGATCGTAACCCGGCGGGTTAACCACCTGGAGTTCGAGCTCAATGCCGAGGGTATAAGGTTCAGAGGATTTGAAGTCGGGTAAAGGCATGGCGCACTCCGTTGTCTGTTATGAGTTGAGTATAGACAATGGGCGTGGCGCGCTCGTCTCAGGGTGGTATAACTGATAGCAGGCTTAGCAAAAGGGGAGTGATCCATGTCTGACTATCCAACCATTGCGCTGACAGGACCCGGTGCGATTGGGACCACCATCGCCGCGGTGCTGCATGAAGCGGGCCGCACGCCGCTGCTGTGTGGTCGCACCGCGCATCCGGAACTGCGCCTGCGTCATGATGAGGGTGAAATTGTGGTGCCCGGTCCGGTACTCACCGATCCCAGCGTCATTACGCGCCCCGTTGACCTCGTTTTTTTGGCGGTAAAAACCACGCAAAATGCCGACAGCACCGGTTGGCTGCGCGCCCTGTGCGATGAAAACACCGTGGTCTGCGCGCTGCAAAACGGCGTGGAGCAGAAAGCCCAGCTTGCGCCTTTGGTCAATGGCGCAACGGTGTTGCCCTCGGTGGTCTGGTTCCCCGCCCAGCGCGAGCCGGATGCCTCCGTCTGGTTGCGGGCGAAGCCGCGCCTGACGCTGCCGGAGGTGTCGCAGGCGCAGCGGGTGGTGGAGGCGCTTCGCGGCACGCGCTGTGACGTTGAGCTCTCGACAGATTTCACTACCGTCGCCTGGCGCAAGCTGCTGCAAAACGCGGTCGCCGGGCTGATGGTGCTGGCCAATCGCCGCGCCGGGATGTTCAGGCGCGAGGATATCAGCGAGCTGGCGCTGGCCTACCTGCGCGAGGGGCTTACCGTCGCCCGCGCCGAAGGGGCGAAGCTGGACGATGCGGTGGCGGAGGAGATCCTGGCGAACTTCCAGCGTGCGCCAGTGGATTTAGGCACGTCGATCCTTGCCGACCGTCAGGCGGATCGCCCGATGGAGTGGGACATACGCAACGGCGTGATCCAGCGCTATGGCCGCAGGCACGGGATTGCGGTGCCCGTCAGCGATGTGGTGGTGCCGCTGCTGGCGGCGGGGAGCGAGGGGCCGGGCTAACGGCCGCTGTTTTTCCGTTCGGCATAGTAATGGGCGGCCGTGCTGCCCATCGCTTTTCTAAACAAGGTGATAAACGCATTCATACCTGAGAGTGGCGGCGGGCCGATAGAGAGGAAGAGAGATGAATATGAATGTCCGCTCTGTGCCAGAAGCAGAAGTTGTTAACATTCCTATACAAGGGTAGAACTTTTAGGTGAACACTTCAAACCAAACTCTTAGCCACGTAATAATTTAAAACAAAACAATAAAATGAGAAGATATACAATTGGTGGCGTATTTTTAATTTTACATGTCTGCTGTTCATAAAGCCCTGATGGAGATTTACTATGAATGATAAGGATAAGGTCATGAGAGAGAAAACAAAGGATTTTTTGCTATCGTTAGGAGTTGTCGCGACTGGGCTGCTGCTTCTGGAGTTCAAGCATGTTTTTATCGCATTTTCAGTTTTGTTCATCTACAGCTTATATAAGCTGTACCCAGAAAGATATATGCTGGAAAAAATAATAAAAAGCACATTTTCTATTAAGTTTTATAATGTAGTGATATGGTTTATTTCATATGTATTGACGCTAAAAATGCTTAGTGTGATTTATGGTGTTGATGAGGAGTATTTGAAGTATTCCCCTGCCGTTGTTGCTATCCCTATTTCTATTTGTATTCTGTACTTCTTCTTGGTGCTTGTCGCCGGCATATCCAGTGCAGTAGGCATGATTACTGGTAACGTTGTTGGCTTCCTCCCCGAACGGGCAAAAGTTTATTATGAGCAATCAATCTTTGTCAGGTTTGTTACCATACTTCAATCTCTGGTGATTGTTGTAGCAATACCGTTCTTACTTGCCGCTATATCTTCAGGTTATGTCGCAAAGATAGCTATCTTGTCGGATGCGTCATTTGTATCTGATTGCGGAGTAAAGCAATGGGGGGTGATGTATCTAAGAAGAAACAACAATGAGTGCTATAGGTTTACTTTAAATAGGAATGTGTTTAGTGAACAGCCAGTGATTATGAATTCAAAAAAATAGAAAGGTGAGTTTCCCAGCCTTGGCTTTTACAGGTGAATCATGAGCAATAGAGTTGCGGGACAAATATATACGGTCCAACCAGACTCAGATATTAAAAAGTGATTCTACTCATCTTATTGCACATCATGAATCGCCACGGCTTCGGCAGCCAGCTTCCGCTCCTCGCTCTTAACGGACATTCAACAAACCACATTGCATTATGCATAAGGCCGAAATCCTGCTTTTTACCCCAGCAGAGCCCCGGCCTCCCATCACCCGCCTCAGTGCGCCGTTATATAAGGCTCCTTCACAAACTCCGCCAGCAGCCAGACCATATCATGCAACAGCCCGGTGAGTTCTTTCGCCACGCTCGCAGGCAACGTCCCGCCCATCACCGCCAGCGTTAACGCCTCGGCATAGTCCACCTGCATCGCCGTATCCTGCCAGCAGTCCGGCACACAGGAGGCGATCTTTTCCCCTGCGATCAGCTGTTCAACCAGATACGAAGGCAGTTCGGCATCGCAGCATTCCCGCAGCCGCTTCAGCGCTGCCAGCAGTTGCTTACAGAGCGTGGCAAATGTCACCGCATCGTCCGTTTCCACCAGTACGCTCACGTATGCCGCACAGGTGCCAGCCAGTTCAAAGAGATCCGCAGAATCGGGAAGTTGCAGGTGAAGAAGGTGATGAACAGCGCTTTCTTCAGCGTGTACGTATGAAAATCCAGGGGTAGTCGCCATTTAGCATCCTCGTTGTCCAAAAAAATGTCATGTCATGCTAACGGGTTCCTACGCCCGGTTACGGATGTGCCGCAACGCAGGCACTTTACGACCGCGGAGAAGGGATGAAAAGGGATGCCCCTGAATTACATAAGGTTGCTTAAAAGTTTGCGAGGCGGCTTCCAAAGGGCATTGCCGGGTGGCGGCTGCGCCTTACCCGGCCTACAAAACCGCCAACAAGCCAACCAACCCGCGACACGAACCGTAGGCCCGCGCAAGCGCAGCGCCGCCGGGCACAGCCACACCGTAGCTACCCCTCGCTCATCATCGCCAGAAACCGCTTCACCGTCCGCGAACGCTCAAAACGCCGCCAGCAGAGCGCGATATCGGTATAAAGCTCCGACGAGCGCAGCGCATGGTAGGTGACATTCGGCGGAGAAATAGCGGCCATGGATTTCGGCACCAGCGCGAACCCGCAGCCGGCGGAGACCATGCTCAGGGAAGAGGACAGTTGTGAAGATTGCAGCGTGTGTTGCATATCGATCCCGGCCCGCTCGCAGCTGCCGTAAACGCGGTCATACAGCCCCGGTGCTACCTCCTGGGGGAACAGCACCACCGGCGTATCCCGCAGCTCATCCAGCGCCAGATCGCCACATGCCGCCAGGGGATGATCGCGATGCAGCGCCACCACCATCGGCTCCCGGTCGAGGATTTTTAATTCGAACACCTTGCTGCTTTCGCACGGCAGGCGCACAAAGGCGATATCCAGCTCACCCTCCGCCAGCATCGTCGTCAGCGACGACATATTGGCTTCCACCTGGTGAACCTGCACAGCCATGTTCTGCATCTGAAACTGGCGAATCAGGGCGAAGATTTTGGGATGAAAAGCATCTGAACTGGTGATGCCAATCGACAGGCTGCCGTTCAGCCCGCGCGCGATGCCCCGGGCTTTCTCCAGCGCGGCGTCGCTCAGCGCCAGGATCTTACAGGCGTCCTCATAGAAGGCCTCTCCCGCTTCGGTCAGCTCCACGCCCCGTGTCAGGCGCCTGAACAGCGGCGTGCCCACTTCCTCTTCGAGCCGTTTGATCTGCTGACTCAGAGGAGGCTGTGAAATACCCAGCGCTTTGGCCGCCCTGGTGAAGTGTCGCTCGCGTGCTACCGCGACAAAATAGCGCAGATAACGAAGTTCCATATCAAAAACGTCTCAAACCAGCATGGATTCTATATTGGAACTCTCTGCTGAATCGGGTCAACATTTATTTAACCTTTATAAATAAAGTTGAAGAGGACGGGCATGATGATGCATTCATCTGCATGCGACTGTGAGGCGAGTTTATGCGAGACCCTGCGTGGGTTCTCGGCTCAGCATCCTGACAGCGTGATCTATCAGACATCGCTAATGAGCGCCCTGCTAAGCGGCGTCTACGAAGGGGAGACGACCATCGCCGACCTGCTGGCACACGGTGATTTTGGTCTCGGTACCTTTAACGAGCTGGACGGTGAAATGATTGCCTTCAGCAGCCAGGTATACCAGCTGCGCGCCGACGGCAGCGCCCGCGCCGCGAAGCCGGAGCAAAAAACGCCGTTCGCGGTGATGACCTGGTTCCAGCCGCAGTACCGCAAAGCCTTCGACGGGCCGGTCAGCCGTCAGCAGATCCACGACGTGATCGACCAGCAAATCCCCTCCGACAACCTGTTCTGCGCGCTGCGCATCGACGGCAACTTCCGCCATGCCCACACCCGCACCGTACCGCGCCAGACACCGCCGTACCGGGCGATGACCGACGTGCTGGATGACCAGCCGGTGTTCCGCTTTAACCAGCGCGAGGGCGTGCTGGTCGGGTTCCGCACCCCACAGCATATGCAGGGCATTAACGTGGCGGGCTATCACGAACACTTTATCACCGACGACCGTCAGGGCGGGGGCCACCTGCTCGACTATCAGCTGGAGAACGGCGTGCTCACCTTCGGCGAAATCCACAAGCTGATGATTGACCTGCCCGCCGACAGCGCGTTTTTACAGGCCAACCTGCACCCCAGCAACCTTGATGCGGCTATCCGCGCCGTCGAAAACTAACAGGAGAACTACCGTGAACAGTGAGAAACAGTCACGTCAGTGGGCGCACGGCGCCGATATGGTTGTCGGCCAGCTGGAAGCGCAGGGTGTGAAGCAGGTGTTCGGCATACCGGGCGCAAAAATCGACAAGGTCTTTGACTCCCTGCTGGACTCCTCCATCGAGATTATCCCGGTGCGTCACGAGGCGAACGCGGCGTTTATGGCGGCAGCGGTAGGGCGGCTAACCGGTAAGGCCGGGGTCGCGCTGGTCACCTCCGGGCCGGGCTGCTCCAACCTGATCACCGGCATCGCCACCGCCAACAGCGAAGGTGACCCGGTGGTGGCGCTGGGCGGTGCGGTGAAGCGGTCAGATAAAGCGAAACTGGTGCACCAGAGCATGGATACCGTCGCCATGTTCAGCCCGGTCACCAAATACGCCGTCGAAGTCAATTCACCGGACGCGATTGCCGAGGTGGTGTCGAACGCGTTTCGCGCTGCCGAGCAGGGCAGGCCGGGCGGGGCGTTTGTCAGCCTGCCGCAGGATATTGTCGACCAGCCCACCACGGGGGCTATTTTACCCGCCAGCACCGCGGCGCTGATGGGCCCGGCGCCGGAGTCAGCCATCAACGACGTGGCGAAGCTTATCGCGAAGGCCAAAAACCCGGTCATCTTACTCGGCCTGATGGCCAGCCAGCCCGCCAACAGCGCCGCGCTGCATAAGCTGCTGGAGAGAAGCCGTATTCCGGTCACCAGCACCTATCAGGCCGCCGGGGCGGTGAATCAGGAACACTTCACCCGCTTCGCCGGACGCGTCGGCCTCTTTAACAACCAGGCTGGCGACCGGCTGCTGCATCTGGCGGACCTGATTATCTGCATCGGCTACAGCCCGGTGGAGTACGAGCCGTCCATGTGGAACAGCGGCGACGCCACGCTGGTGCACATTGACGTGCTGCCCGCCTATGAGGAGCGCAAGTATGTTCCCGATCTGGAACTGGTCGGGGATATTGCTGCCACGCTGAATCTGCTTGCCAGTCGAATCGAGCACAAACTTGAACTCAGCCAGCGCGCCTCGGAAATTCTTGTCGATCGCCAGCATCAGCGGGACCTCCTCGACCGTCGCGGCGCATCGCTCAACCAGTTTGCGCTGCATCCGCTGCGCATCGTCCGGGCCATGCAGGACATCGTGAATAACGACGTAACGCTCACCGTCGACATGGGCAGCTTCCATATCTGGATCGCCCGCTACCTCTACAGCTTCCGGGCGCGTCAGGTGATGATCTCCAACGGTCAGCAGACCATGGGCGTGGCGCTGCCGTGGGCGATTGGCGCGTGGCTGGTCAACCCGGGGCGCAAGGTGGTCTCGGTCTCCGGGGACGGCGGCTTTTTGCAGTCGAGCATGGAGCTGGAAACCGCCGTACGCCTCAACGCCAACGTGCTGCACATCATCTGGGTGGATAACGCCTACAACATGGTGGCCATCCAGGAAGAGAAAAAATACCAGAGGCTTTCCGGCGTCGAGTTCGGCCCGGTCGATTTCAAAGTCTATGCCGACGCGTTCGGTGCGAAAGGCTTTGCCGTCGAGAGCGCCGATGCGCTCGAACCGACGCTGCGTGCGGCAATGGATGTCGATGGCCCGGCCGTGGTGGCCATTCCCGTCGACTACAGCGATAACCCGCTGCTGATGGGCCAGCTCCATCTCAGCCAGATTTTGTGAATCAATATAAGGACAGAGAAATGCAAAAAGTGGCTCTCGTAACCGGCTCCGGCCAGGGGATTGGCAAAGCGATCGCGCTTCGCCTGGTGAAGGATGGTTTTGCCGTTGCTATTGCGGATTACAACGAAGAGACGGCGAAAGCGGTCGCGGATGAGATCAACCGTAACGGCGGGAAGGCCGTCGCCGTGAAGGTGGACGTCTCTGACCGCAAGCAGGTGTTCGCGGCGGTGGAAAAAGCCCGCACCGCGCTGGGCGGTTTTAACGTCATCGTCAATAACGCCGGGGTGGCGCCGTCCACGCCCATCGAATCCATCACGCCGGAGATTGTCGACAAGGTTTACAACATCAACGTGAAAGGGGTGATCTGGGGCATTCAGGCCGCAATTGACGCGTTTCGTAAAGAGGGGCACGGCGGCAAGATCATCAACGCCTGCTCCCAGGCGGGCCACACCGGTAACCCGGAGCTGGCCGTCTACAGTTCCAGTAAATTCGCGGTGCGCGGCTTAACCCAGACCGCCGCGCGGGATCTCGCGCCGCTGGGGATCACCGTTAACGCCTACTGCCCGGGGATCGTCAAAACGCCGATGTGGGCGGAAATCGACCGTCAGGTCTCCGAGGCGGCGGGTAAACCGCTTGGCTACGGGACGGAAACCTTTGCCAAACGCATCACGCTTGGCCGTTTGTCCGAGCCAGAAGACGTGGCCGCCTGCGTCTCTTACCTCGCCGGGCCGGATTCCGACTACATGACCGGTCAGTCGCTGCTGATTGATGGTGGGATGGTGTTCAACTAAATACACAATACTAAAAAGCTCTGACATGAACTTTCCCCTGCTCCCGTGCAGGGGCTTTTTTTTGTCTCGTCAGCCATTGTGCATTACACTGCGCGCTGCAAAACTTTAGTCTTAAGATCTGACAGGCGGTAACAGCGATGAACGGTACAATCACAACGTGGTTTAAAGATAAAGGCTTTGGATTTATCAAAGATGAAAACGGCGACAACCGCTATTTTCATGTGATTAAAGTCGCCAACCCTGATCTGATTAAAAAAGATGCGGCGGTGACCTTCGAGCCAACCACCAACAGCAAAGGCCTTTCCGCGTATGCGGTGAAGGTGATCCCGGAGAGTAAGCATCTCTATATTGCGGGCGAGCGCGTGAAGCTCACCTCAATTAAATCCTTCGTGGTGTTCAGCGAGGAAGAGCCCGTTGAGACCAAAATCGACAAAGAGAATGCGGTGCTGTCGGTGGGGTTGCTGATGAACAGCATCAAACCCAAAACCGAGAAAAAGCCGGGCGAAATGCGCACGGTGAAGAAGCTGGCGATCACCACCTTCCAGAACACGACGCTGATCTTCACTGAAGATGAGATCGACATTGATGCCACGGTGAAGCTGCTGAAGTAACGTTTTGCCGGGTGGCGGCTACGCCTTACCCGGCCTACGAAAAACCATCAACGCGGCACGAAACGTAGGCCCGGTAAGCGCAGCGCCACCGGGCACCGCCGCGCGCACTTACCCCATCCTGTGCTCCCCCCGCAACATTGCTTCACGGTCAAATACCCGCTGGATCTCCCCGTGCGCCATAAATGCCGCCCGGTCGGACATATGCGCAATCACGTCCGCATCGTGGCTCACCAGCAGGTAGGTCATGCCGTGCTGCGCCTTCAGGCGGTTGAGCAGGTTCAGGATCTCCGCCTGTACCGACATATCCAGCGCCGAGGTCGGTTCATCCAGCAGCAGAAGCTGCGGGCGCAGCAGCAGCGCGCGGGCAATGGCCACGCGCTGACGCTGTCCGCCGGAAAGCTGATGCGGGTAACGCCTGCCCGCGTCGGCAGCCAGACCCACCTGTTGCAGCGCATCCGCCACCTTTTCGGCAACCTGGGTTTCGCCGTGGATGTTTAACGGCTCCGACAGGGTGCGGGCAATGGTGTGGTTCGGGTGCAAAGACGCCCACGGATCCTGGAACACCATCTGCACGTTACGTCGAAGCGCGCCTTCAAAACGTCGTCCTGGCCGTAAATTTTCCCCGAGGACGGAAATGTGGCCATTCCACTCGCGCAGCAGCCCCGCCAGCACGCGCAGAAGAGTCGATTTGCCGCAGCCGGATTCACCGATCAGGCTGAAGGTTTCGCCTTTTTCGATCGCAAAACTGGCGGCGGACACCGCCGTTTTTTCACCGAAGCTCACCTGGAGCTGATTTACCTCAACGAGGGCCATTGTTCACCTCCTTCCACGGCTGCGAGCGGTCCAGCGTCGGCAGCATCTGGCCAAAGGTTTCCGCATTGGGCCGGCAGGTCCACAGGGTGCGCGTATACGGGTGCGTCGCCTGCGGCAGCCGGTTCGCCGCCATTTCATCAACTTTCTCACCCTGATACATCACCAGCACGCGGTCGCAGTGTTCCGCGACGAGCGGCAAGTCGTGGCTGATTAACAGCATCGCCATCTGCCGCGCCTCGCACTGCTGTACGAGCAGCTCCAGGATCTGGTTGCGCAGGCGTGCGTCCAGCGCGGAAGTCGGTTCGTCGGCGATCAGCACCTGCGGGTTGTTGACGAGCGCAATGGCGATCATCACGCGCTGGCCCATGCCGCCGGAGAGTTCGCCGGGATAGCGCTGGAGCACGTGCTCGTTCAGCCCCACGGCGCGGATGATATCGTGAATGCGCGCCAGGCGTTCGGCGCGGGGCAGGCGCTGATGCAGGGTCAGCGCCTCATCAAGCTGGGCGGCGACGGTTTTCACCGGGTTCAGCGCGTAGCGCGGGTCCTGTAGAACCATCGCAATGCCGTTGCCGCGCAGCGCCTGCCAGCGGCGGCTGTTCAGGGTCAGCAGGTCGTTGCCAAGCACGTTAAGCCGCTTAGCGCTCACGATGCCGGGCTTGCGCACCAGCCCCATCAGGGCGCGGGCAGACATGGACTTGCCGGAGCCGGATTCTCCCACCAGCGCCAGCCGCTCGTTGCCAAGCGTAAAGCTCAGGTTGTGGACCACGCGCGCGGCGGGGTAGTCGATATTCAGCGCATCGACGATGACGCGGTGTTCAGTCATGCTGTGGCTCCAGTACGTCGCGCAGGCCATCGCCCAGCAGGTTAAAGGCCAGGCTGGCAAACAGAATCGCCCCGCCTGGAATGGCGGCAATCCACCACTGGTCAAAAATGACCTGCATGCCGTCGGCAATCATCGCGCCCCATTCCGCCATCGGTGGACGTGCGCCCAGGCCAAGGAAACCCAGCCCGGCGGCGGCCAGAATAATCCCGGCCAGATCCAGCGCCAGCCGCACAATCGCGGAGGGCAGGCACAGGGGCAGAATATGGCCGACCAGCAGGCGCGGGCCGCGAATGCCCATCATCTCCGCGGCGGCCAGATAATCGCTGTGGCGCAGACGCTGGATTTCACTGCGCGCCTGGCGCGCATAGGCAGGCCAGGTCGTTAAGGCCAGCGCCAGCGCGCCGTTCACCAGACCGGGGCCGAGCATCGCGACAAACGCGAAGGCGAGGATCAGGCGCGGCATCGACATCACCACGTCGGTAAAGCGCATCAGGATGCGCTCCATCCAGCCGCCGTAGTAGCCTGACAAAATCCCCACCAGCAGACCGGCGGGGAGGGTAATAACGGTGACTAAGGCCACCAGCCCCAGTGCCGGACGAGTGCCGTAGATTAATCGGGAGAGCAGATCCCGCCCATAGCTGTCGGTACCCAGCCAGTGCTGCGCGTTGGGCGGTTTCAGACGCGCGGCGGCGTCCTGCCAGTTGGGATCATGCGGCGCAAGCCACGGCGCGAACAGGGCAATGAGCACCAGCAGCGCGATGGCGATCAGCCCGCAAAACGCGGCAGGGGAGCGGCGCAGGCGGCGTAAGAAGAGATAAAACGGCATTAGCGCACCCTGGGATCGGTCGCCCGCACAAGCAGGTCGGTAAGGTTATTGATCAGAACAAAGCAGACGCCAATCAGCAGCGTACCGCCCATCACGGCGGTGGTGTCACCGGCGAACAGGGCGGTGGTGAGATAGCGCCCGATACCCGGCCACGAAAAGACGGTTTCGGTTAATACTGCGCCCTCCAGCATGCTGGTGTAGGCCAGTGCGATGACAGTCAGCAGCGTACTGCGAATGTTCGGCAGAACGTGACGCAGCAGGATGGTCATCTCTCCGGCGCCTTTGGCGCGGGCGAGCAATATATACTCTTTGTTCATCTCGCTCAGACAGGCGGAGCGCGTCAGTCGGGTGATACTTGCCAGCGAGTAGTAGGCCAGCAGCAGCACCGGCAGCACCAGGTGGCTGATGGCGTTGCGGAACGCCTCGCGGTCGCCGGAAAGCCAGGTATCAACCAGCGCAAATCCGGTTCGTGGCTCAACGGTGAATTGCCAGATGTCGTCCAGCCTGCCGGGGCCGGCGCTCCACTGTAGTTTCGCGTAGAACAGAGCCAGCATCAGCAGTCCGAGCCAGAATATCGGCACCGAATTGCCGAGCAGGGTGAGCGTTCTGATCGCTAAGTCCAGTGGCGAACCGGCGTAGCGGGCGCACAGCACACCCGCAATCACGCCGAGTACCGTGCCGATAATTAGCGCCAGCGTTGCCAGTTCCAGCGTGGCGGGAAAGGCGTGCAGCAGGTCCTGCAATACCGGCTGACCGGTAGCGCTGGCGGTGCCTAAATCCCCGTGAGCGAGGTTTTGCAGGTAGTGCCAGAACTGCACCGGCAGGGGCCGATCCAGCCCAAGCTGGTGGCGAACCTGATCGTAAGTGGACTGGCTGGCGTGATCGCCGACGATCTGCAATACGCGATCGACCGGGGAAAAGGCAGAGAGCGCAAACGTGACCAGCAGTAGCCCGAACAGCGTGAGCAGGAGAGTCAGCAGACCCTGAAGCACGCGGGTGGAAAGATGTGGCATGGGAAATCTCTTTATGCCGGGTGGCGGCTTCGCCTTACCCGGCCTGCAAAAACCAGGAACGTAGGCCGGGTAAGCGCAGCGCCACCCGGCAACAAGGGCTACTTCGTAACGCGATCGTACCAGACCATATCCGCGTTCAGCCCCTGCTGATACCCCTTCACGTTATCGCGCACCACGATCTGGGTTTTGCCCTGGTCAACGAACACATACGGCGAGTTATGCTGTAACTGTTCCTGCATCTTCTTATACAGATCCAGACGTTTTGCCGGATCCGGCTCGGCAACCGCCGCCAGCGTAGCGTTGTTCAGCTCCGGAATTTTCCAGCCGTTAAGCCCGGCCACGGTGCTGGATTTCCCGTCATTCCATGCGAAGGCGCTGGCGTTGGAGTGCGCATCGAAGTAGTCCGGGATCCACAGACGTATGGCTGCCTGATGCTGTTTCGCACGCACGCGGGCGTACACCTGGCTACCCGCAGCGGGCAGCAGATCCACCTTCACGCCGCCCTGAGCGAAGCTCGCCTGCATGGATTGCGCGATGGTGATGAACGGCGGTTTATTCTCTACGTCCAGCGTGAAATGCGCGTCTTTGATGCCCGCTTTGGCGAGGATCGCTTTTGCTTTTGCCGGGTCAAACGTGAACGGATTGTCCTCCAGCGCGCCCGGCAGGCCGACCGGCAGGAAGCTCTGATGAACAAAATACTGGCCTTTCAGCAGGTCTTTGGTGATGCCTTCATAATCCACCAGCCAGCGCGAGGCTTCCCAGAACGCAGGATTATTCAGCAGCGGGTTGGCGCTGTTGCCGGTGTTAAACACCAGATAGTTTTGCTCGGCAGAAGGAATGCTTAGCACCTTCACGCCCGGCTTGCCGCTGAGGGCGCTTATCTGGTCTGCCCCCAGATCGCGCGCCACGTCCGCATCACCCTGCTGGATCAGCAGGCGGCGGGAAGCGGGATCGGGGACGTTTTTAATGATGATGCTTTTAAGCTTCGGCGCACCGCCGGGCGCGGATTCGTTGGCTTCCAGCACGATGGCCTGATGCGGCTGGTAAACGCGCATTTTGAACGCGCCGCTGCCCGCAGAGTGCATTTTTAACCACGCGTTGCCGAAGTCGTTATCCTTCACGTTCGCCGCAACCTGCTTTTCATCGACGATGGAGGCAATCGGCGTGGAGAGAATATTCAGCGCTACCGACGGGCTGACGTCCGCCGTCCAGTGAAGCGTGAGGGTATGGTCGTCCACTTTCTTCAGCTGGCTGGTGATGTTGCTGGCGTCCCAGCCCAGTACGTTGAGGATAAACGCCGGAGATTTGTTCAGCGTCACGGCGCGGGTATATGAGAAGATCACATCTTCCGGGCGCAGCGGGTTGCCGGAGGCGAATTTCGCATCGGGCTTAAGTTTGATGGTCAGGGTTTTTGCTGCCGCGTCCGCTTCCCAGCTTTCGGCCAGAACCGGGGTGATTTTTTCCGGGTTATCGCGGTCCGGCTGTACCAGACGCTGATACAAACTCGGTACGGTCTGGATGCTGGAAAGTTCGTTGGCTTCGGCCGGGTCAAGGCTCACGATATCATCCAGACCCTGGGCGACAACCAGCGTGTTGGGTGGGGTAGCGGCGTGAGCAGCGCTGGAGAGCGCAGCCAGCACCAGTAACGGCAGCAGTTTTTTAGTCATAGCGATCCCTGAAGAAAATATATTGTGATTGTTTTATGCACCGTTACGGTAGGCTGGCTGAGGATTTCCTCAAAGTCGAAATTCTGCTTTACTTATGCCATCCGGGAATAACGCATTCGGTCTGGTTATGAGTCACCTCTCTTTGCGTTCGCTTTTTAACCTGCTATAACAAACTCCTTACCTTTCAGGGAGTCACCGCCGTGCCCGAAATCAATCAACATGGTCAAACCGTTAACGATATTGTCCCGGACTGGAAATGCGCCCGCGCGTTAACCCGTACCCTGCTCACCGGCCAGTATTGCCGCCTGGAGCCGCTGGATGCCGACCGCCATTCGGCTGATTTGTTTGAAGCCTATGCGCTGGGTGACGACAGCGACTGGACGTGGCTTGCCAGCACCCAGCCTGGGAGCGTTGAGGCCACTGCGCACTGGGTGCTCGGAAAGGTGCTGGATGACGACCTGGTGCCCTTTGCCGTCATCGATCTGCGCACCGAAAAGGCGGTAGGGCTGGTCAGCTATATGGCGATAGAACGCTTTCAGGGCTCGGTTGAGATCGGCCACGTCACCTGGTCGCGCAGGATGAAGGGCACCCGCGTGGGTACCGAAGCGGTGTGGCTGCTGCTGAAAAATGCCTTTGAGCATCAATATCGCCGGCTGGAGTGGAAGTGCGATTCGATGAACATCGCCTCACGCAACGCGGCGGAGCGGCTGGGGTTTGTCCTGGAAGGGCGCCTGCGCCAGAAGCTGGTGCGTAAAGGACGCAACCGCGACAGCGATATGCTTTCGATTATTGACGGGGAATGGCCGCAGCGCGATGCAGAGCTGCGCGCCTGGCTGGCGGCGGAGAATTTTGACGGGGAAGGACGGCAGGTTAAGCGGCTTGAAGCATTTCGGCAATAATTTCCCCTCACCCTAACCCTCTCCCTCTGGGAGAGGGCCGGGGTGAGGGGAGAAGTTCGCACTCAGCGGCGAACCGGCGCCCCATCCGCCACATAATACGCCGCCGTGCTCTTCGCCAGCGGCTCGCGCCCGCGAATGGCGTCGGCAATCTTTTCGCCAATCATGATGGTGGTGGCGTTCAGGTTGCCGGTGATAATCTGCGGCATAATCGACGCATCCACTACGCGTAACCCTTCCAGCCCGTGAACCCGGCCTTCGCCGTCAACCACCGCCATTTCGTCGTAGCCCATTTTGCAGGTGCCGCACGGGTGGAAGGCGGTTTCGGCGTGGTTGCGCACAAACTCGTCCAGCTGTTCGTCGGTCTGGCATTCGATGCCCGGGCTGATTTCACGACCGCGATACTTGTCCAGCGCCGGCTGGTGCATGATCTCGCGGGTGATGCGGATCGCGTCGCGGAACTCCTGCCAGTCCTGCTCGTGGGACATGTAGTTGAACAGGATCGCCGGATGCTGGTGCGGATCGCGCGACTTGATGCGTACGTGGCCGCGGCTCGGCGAGCGCATGGAGCCAACGTGGCACTGGAAGCCATGTTCTTTCACCGCGTTGGAGCCGTTGTAGTTAATCGCCACCGGCAGGAAGTGGTACTGGATGTTCGGCCACTCAAACTCCTCGCGGCTGCGGATAAATCCGCCCGCTTCGAAGTGGTTGCTCGCGCCCACGCCTGTGCCGCCAAACAGCCACTCCGCGCCAATCTTCGGCTGGTTCCACCATTGCAGGGCAGGGTAGAGTGAGACCGGCTCCTTACATTCATACTGAAGGTACATCTCCAGGTGATCCTGCAAGTTTTCACCCACCCCGGGTAAATCATGTACCAGCGGGATATCAAACTGCTTCAGCAGTTCAGCGTTGCCCACGCCGGAGCGCTGGAGGATCTGCGGAGACGCGATGGCGCCCGCGCACAGCAGCACCTCTTTCTTCGCCGTCGCTTTTGACGGAATGGTGCTTTCGCCTTCCAGCCACTCGACGCCAACCGCGCGCTTGCCGTCAAAGATAATGTGATCGGTCATGGCGTGGGTGCGGATGGTCAGATTCGGGCGCGGTTTGGCCTGGTCCAGATAGCCGCGCGCGGTGCTGGCGCGTCGGCCCTGCGGCGTGACCGTACGGTCCATCGGGCCAAAGCCTTCCTGCTGATAGCCGTTAAGGTCGTCGGTGCGCGGGTAGCCCGCCTGCACGCCCGCCTCTACCATCGCTTCAAACAGCGGGTTCACGCCCGGCTTAGAGGTGGTGACGCTCACCGGACCGTCGCCGCCGTGGTAGTCGTTCGGCCCCACGTCGCGGGTCTCTGCCTTGCGGTAGTAGGGCAGGCAGTTGAGGTAGCTCCAGTGCTCCAGACCCGATTGTTTCGCCCAGTTGTCCAGATCCATCGCGTTACCGCGCACGTAGCACATGCCGTTGATCAGCGACGAGCCGCCCAGCCCTTTACCCCGTCCGCATTCCATGCGGCGATTGTTCATGAAAGGCTCAGGCTCGGTTTCATACGCCCAGTTGTAGCGCTTGCCCTGCAACGGGAAGGCCAGCGCGGCAGGCATCTGGGTGCGGAAGTCAAAGCGGTAGTCCGGCCCGCCCGCCTCAAGCAGCAGGACGGTGGTGTTCGGATCTTCAGTCAGTCGTGTTGCCAGTACGTTGCCGGCAGAGCCGGCTCCGATAATGATGTAGTCAAATTGCAAATAAACCTCCCGGTTAAAATATGGACTGGAATTTACCCATCTCAACCTGGATGGACTTCACCTGGGTGTAACTCTGAAGCGTCATGACGCCGTTCTCACGGCCAATGCCGGAGTGTTTGTAGCCACCGACCGGCATCTCTGCGGCGGATTCGCCCCAGGTGTTGATCCAGCAGATGCCCGCTTCGAGCTGATGAATGGCGCCGTGGGCGCGGTTCAGATCGGCAGTGACGATGCCTGCCGCCAGACCGTAGTCGGTATCATTGGCGCGGCGAATGGCTTCTTCGTCAGTGTCATAGGTAAGGATGGACATCACCGGGCCGAAGATCTCTTCGCGCACGATGGTCATTTCGTCGGTGCAGTCGGTGAACACGGTCGGGGCCACCCACGCGCCGTTATCAAAGCCGTCGCCCTTCAGTACGTCGCCGCCGCACAGCACGCGCGCGCCTTCCTCTTTGCCTTTGGTGATGTAGCGCAGCACGCTGTCGCGATGCGGGAAGCTGACCATCGGGCCAAAGTTGGTGTTTTCATCGAACAGGTCGCCCGCGCGGATGCGGCCCACGCGCTCGACGATTTTTTGCTCAAACGCGGCTTTGACCTTCGCGGGCACGAACACGCGGGTGCCGTTGGTGCACACCTGGCCGGAGCTGAAGAAGTTCGCCATCATGGCGATATCTGCCGCGAGATCCAGATCCGCGTCGTCAAACACTATTAGCGGGGATTTACCGCCCAGCTCCATCGTCACCTCTTTCAGGGACGAGGCCGCCGAGTTCGCCATCACCTTTTTGCCGCTGGCCACGCCACCGGTGAAGGAGACTTTGGCGATGCCCGGATGCTCGGTCAGGAACTGGCCGGTCTCTGCGCCCACGCCCGGCAGGACGTTAAACACGCCGTCCGGCACGCCTGCTTCGGTGTAGATTTCCGCCAGCTTCAGGGCGGTGAGCGGGGTCACTTCGCTCGGCTTGAAGATCATCGCGTTGCCCGCCGCCAGCGCCGGGGCGGATTTCCACAGGGCGATCTGGATCGGGTAGTTCCACGCGCCGATGCCCGCCACCACGCCCAGCGGCTCGCGGCGGGTGTAGACGAACGAGGTGCCGCGCAGCGGGATCTGGCTGCCTTCCAGCGCCGGGATCAGCCCCGCGTAGTACTCCAGCACGTCTGCACCGGTGACGATGTCGACGGTCGAGGTTTCGGAATACGCTTTACCGGTGTCGAGGGTTTCCAGCTTCGCCAGCACATCGTTGCGCTCGCGCAGGATATCGACGGCGCGACGCAGGATGCGCGAGCGCTCCATGGCGGTCATCGCCGCCCAGATTTTTTGCCCGCGTTTTGCGCTTTCGACGGCGCGGTCGACGTCTTCGCGCCCGGCCGCCTGCACGGTCGCCAGAACTTCACCGTTCGCCGGGTTGATGGTCTCGAAGGTACGACCGCTGGTGGCGGATGTATAACCACCATTGATATAAAGCTGCTGTTCTGCCATTCGGGACATAAATTCTCCTCGGTTAATCGGTCGGTAAATGCTGGCTGATAAAGTGGCTGGTAAGCGACTGGGCCAGGGTTTTATCCAGCGGTTTGCCGCTGAGCGCAGCGCGCAGCCACAGCCCGTCAATCAGTGCGGCGAGCCCGTAGCCCGCCTCTTCAGCCTGTTCACGCGGCAGCTCGCGGCGGAACTCGTACACCAGGTTTGAGAGCAACCGACGGCTGCTGACCTGCTGCAAACGGTAGAGCATCGGCTGATGCATGCTGCTCGCCCAGAAGGCCAGCCAGGCCTTCATCGCCGCGCCGCTGACCTGGGTTTCATCAAAATTGCCGCCGACAATCGCCTGCAAACGCTGCTCTGCGCTGCCGTCCGGCAGGGCGCGTAAACGGCTTAATACCGCGTCGCGCAGCTGACCGGTAATGTCGCGCATGGTTGCTTCCAGCAGACCATTTTTATCTTTGAAATAGTGGCTGATGATCCCCGTGGACACGCCCGCCCGACGGGCGATCTGCGCAATGGTTGCGTCATGCATTCCCACTTCATTAATTGCTTCCAGCGTGGCATCGATTAGCTGCCTGCGCCGGATCGGCTGCATCCCCACTTTGGGCATTTTTGCCACTCCATTCATCAGCGTTGGTTAACTATTAAAGCGGTTTTTGATTGGACGTTCAATATAAAATGTGTCTTAATTGTTGCGATTTTGGATTTTAATAGTTACAAAAACAGTGGGGATACTGGATGACAGACCTTTCACAGGACAGAGAAAAAGACAAAATCAACCCGGTCGTTTTTTATACGTCCGCCGGGCTGATTTTGTTGTTTTCCCTGACGACGATCTTCTTTCGTGATTTTTCTGCCGAGTGGATTGGGCGCACCCTGAACTGGGTGTCGAAGACCTTCGGCTGGTACTATCTGCTGGCGGCGACGCTCTATATCGTGTTCGTGGTATGCATTGCCTGCTCGCGCTTTGGGTCGGTGAAGCTCGGGCCGGAGCAGTCTAAACCCGAGTTCAGCCTGCTGAGCTGGGCCGCAATGCTGTTTGCCGCGGGTATCGGCATCGACCTGATGTTCTTCTCCGTGGCGGAACCGGTCACGCAGTATATGCAGCCGCCGGAAGGGGCAGGGCAGACGATGGAGGCCGCGCGCCAGGCGATGGTCTGGACGCTGTTCCACTACGGCCTGACGGGCTGGTCGATGTACGCCCTGATGGGCATGGCGCTCGGATACTTTAGCTATCGTTATAATTTGCCCCTTACCATCCGCTCCGCGCTGTACCCGATTTTCGGCAAAAAGATCAACGGTCCGATTGGCCACAGCGTCGACATTGCGGCGGTGATCGGCACCATCTTCGGCATTGCCACCACGCTCGGGATTGGCGTGGTGCAGCTTAACTACGGGTTGAGCGTGCTGTTTGACATCCCGGATTCGATGGCGGCGAAGGCGGCACTGATTGCGCTGTCGGTGATTATCGCCACCATCTCGGTGACCTCCGGCGTGGATAAAGGGATTCGCGTGCTCTCCGAGCTGAACGTCGCGCTGGCGCTGGGGCTGATCCTGTTCGTGCTGTTTATGGGCGACACCTCGTTCCTGCTGAATGCGTTAGTGCTGAACGTAGGTGATTACGTAAATCGCTTTATGGGCATGACGCTGAACAGCTTCGCCTTTGACCGTCCGACAGAGTGGATGAACAACTGGACGCTCTTCTTCTGGGCGTGGTGGGTGGCGTGGTCGCCGTTTGTCGGCCTGTTCCTGGCGCGTATTTCGCGTGGGCGCACCATCCGTCAGTTCGTGATGGGCACGCTGATCATCCCGTTCACCTTTACCCTGCTGTGGCTGTCGATTTTCGGCAACAGCGCGCTGCACGAGATCATCCACGGCAATGCGACTTTTGCCCAGGAAGCGATGGCGCACCCGGAGCGCGGCTTCTACAGCCTGCTGGCGCAGTATCCGGCGTTTACCTTTAGCGCGTCCGTAGCGACCATTACCGGCCTGCTGTTCTACGTCACCTCGGCGGACTCCGGCGCGCTGGTGCTGGGGAACTTCACCTCGAAGCTCAAGGACATTAACAGCGACGCGCCGAACTGGCTGCGCATCTTCTGGTCCGTCGCCATCGGCCTGCTGACGCTCGGCATGCTGATGACCAACGGTATCTCGGCGTTGCAGAACACCACGGTGATCATGGGCCTGCCGTTCAGCTTCGTGATCTTCTTCGTGATGGCCGGGCTGTATAAATCGCTTAAGGTGGAAGACTACCGCCGCGTCAGCGCCAGCCGCGACACCGCCCCGCGTCCGCTGGGCGCGCAGGACAGGCTGAGCTGGAAGAAACGCCTCTCGCGCCTGATGAACTACCCCGGCACGCGCTACACCAGCCAGATGATGGAGACGGTCTGTTTCCCGGCGATGGAAGAGGTGGCCCAGGAGCTGAAGCTGCGTGGCGCCTACGTGGAGCTGAAAAACCTGCCCCCGGAAGAGGGCGAAAATCTGGGGCACCTGGATCTGCTGGTGCACATGGGCGACGAGCAGAACTTTGTCTATCAGATCTGGCCGCAGCAGTATTCGGTTCCCGGCTTTACCTACCGGGCGCGCAGCGGGAAGTCGACCTACTACCGGCTGGAGACCTTCCTGCTGGAAGGCAGCCAGGGGAATGATTTGATGGATTACAGCAAGGAGCAGGTGATCACGGACATTCTGGACCAGTATGAACGGCACCTTAACTTTATCCATCTGCACAGGGAAGCACCGGGGAATAGCGTGATGTTCCCGGATGTTTGAGGCTTGATCTGAAGAACCTACAAAGGCAGCGCCGCTGCCCTCATGCCGGGTGGCGGCGATGCCTTACCCGGCCTACAAAACCGGTTTATCGTAGGCCTGATTAGCGAAGCGCCATCAGGCGTTTAATGAGCATTGGATCTGAAGGGCAATATTTCCTTTCTTTATATTCACCATTTTATTTTTCTTTATTTACTCGAGCCGCCTCGCATTTCCCTAATATTCGACCCCTGTACATTTATCCATGGCAGTGTAATAGCGGCAGTTAAGCCAGCACTGAGATCTTGAAAGAATAGGTAAAAAGGTAAGAAAAGGAATCGCGGTACAAAGGTGTGCGACCACCTCCATACCGCTAACCACAAACAACTAAACAGGAGTTGATTATGGCTGCGAAGAATTCTATGCCAGAGCGAGCTATTGCCCAAACAGAAAATGCAGATTTAGAGATTCAGCAAGAAAATCGCGAGAAGCTACGCAAAAAACGCATCCGGGCGTTACATGACGAACCGGTTAACTCTGCGTATCTTCATGAAAGAGGAGAGGCGGGTTCCGCCTGTGTGGAACTTTATACTCGAATGGAGCGCAACTATCTGCCGTTAACCGGCGTGTGGTTAACCCGCGCAGGGTTTAAAGCAGGAATAGCCGTGAAGATCCGCGTGATGCCGGATTGTATTGTGATTACGCCGCAAAATTCCCGTGAGCTGTGGGGCTGTCTGGAAGGCGTCAGTGCAACGTATACCAACAAACTGAAGATGATGAAGTGGCTGGAGACGTTTCCGGGAGCGTTAATTGATACGGGGGATTTGCCCGTGAATGAAAGTGGAAAAGGGTAGCGCTTAAGATTAACCAGGCGATCCTGGGAATGCCAGGATCGCCGTTTCTGAGCGCCAGCATGCATTGATCTTTATGAGCCAGGTAAATTATGCGTTACTCTTCTCTTTCTGTGCAGGTTTCAACCATGCATCGCCATAAAGAATATTGCCTTTCACATAATTCCACTGAATGCCCCGGAATCGAAGCCCCACCACTTCATGCATATTCGGGGCTGAACTGCCCGGGTAATAAACATGCGTGAAATCCAGAGATGAGATCACCACGCTGTCAAGCGTAATGGTGTAGATCTCTCTTTCTGCTCCCGCTTCAACAATTTCATAATATTTGATAATGGCTTTTTGCAGCCGTCTGCCCTCGCAGGCGGCAACGGCAAGATAAGGGCTCACTTTATCTAATTGCTTATGCACGGTAACCGGACTATGCTGCCGTGTTCCGGTCATATTCCCGGTATGGCTGTCCACTGCCTGTTTTATGCCGTAACTGCTGTTCATAATTTCGATAGCACCTTCCCGGCCTGGCATCATACAGTCGCCCTGAATGAGCATTCCGTTCTCATCGTAGAGAAATAAGTAAGCGGGTAATGACATTATAATCCTCCTAAATTAGTAAGCTGTCCGTCATTATCAATAAAGAATTCGTGATGATAATTTTTATTATTTAAACCATAGCTAATAACATACGTATAGCCATACTCCCATTTCACATCTATGCAATTGTTAGGATAAGACCAACTGAGTTTATTACTTCCTGAACTTGTGATAGTTGTAATGTCGGGACCTTTGCTGGAATCAATGGTGTAATAGTTCACGACATCTTTTTTATCAATACTAAAGCAAACATGGTTACCATCAATAAAAGTAGCTCTGGAATGAGACAACGGCGGGCAACCAGGGCACCCCGTCAGGAGAATACATAATGGTGAGATGAGCGTTATAGTTTTCATCCTGGGAATCCTTTCAGAATATTTTTATATTTTTGCAGCATAGAATAAACGGGTTCATTCGAATTAATATCTCGATATTTTGGCAGGAATGTATATTTTTCAAACCCATAAAACTGTAATAACCAGTAGTCACTTACGATCGATGCTTGCTGTTCTAATCCGTAATGCAATAGATCTGCTTTATCAAAGCTATAGGTGTAGTCAGCAATACCAGAGAATAATCCCCTTGTTCTGACAAACATCCCTTTTTGGGCTTGCCAGACATGCATCATTTCATGCATGAATAGATGTTTTTTATCTAACAATTTTTCTAATGAAAAATCCGGAGAATATGTGTCTTCTCTAAACCACATTTCCCCGTTGGGAGTCATAGCAACATTTACAGGTTGTAAATTAAAAGGAAGATAGCTTTCCCTGTGTACCCACACCAGATGATAACGGATGCTGTAACCGTAAAGCGTCTTCGCAAGGGCGATTTCACCAATTGTGAGCTGTCGGATCCCGCCCGGATTAATCGGGGTTCCCGAAGTGGGGTGAATTCTTTCATTAACCGGCATGTCAATTCCCTTTTATTAATATGGGTATTGGCCGTAAATAATACTCCTGACCGTGAGAGAAAAAAGAAAGCACATTTCCTAAAAATTCCGCCTGACAGTCCAGGTTGACACAACTTTAATGATAATTATTTTCATTTAAACATAGCCTGTGCTATACCTTATAGCACAGGCTAATTTTGCTTTGAATTTAATCACCTCAGGAGACTTCTGCGATGCATCCACGGCAAGGATTGAAGCGTCTGTTGCTCGGCGCGCTGCTCATGACTGCGACCACGACCGGCGCGCTGGCGGCTGAAAAGTTCCAGGTCATCACCACTTTTACCGTTATTGCTGATATGGCGAAAAACGTGGCGGGGGATGCCGCAGAGGTCACCTCCATTACCAAACCGGGCGCGGAAATTCACGAATACCAGCCCACCCCGGGCGATATCAAACGCGCGCAGAAGGCACAGCTGATCCTGGCGAACGGCATGAATCTGGAACTGTGGTTCCAGCGCTTTTATCAGCATCTGAACGGCGTGCCGGAGGTGATTGTCACCAAAGGCATCACCCCGATGGGCATCAGCGAAGGGCCCTATAACGGCAAGCCCAATCCGCACGCGTGGATGTCGCCGGACAACGCCCTGATTTACGTCGATAACATCCGCGACGCGCTGGTGAAGTACGATCCGGCCAACGCACAGACCTATCAGCGCAATGCGGAAGCCTACAAGCAGAAGATCACCGCCACTCTCGAACCGCTGCGCAAGCAGGTCGCGGAGATACCTGAAGACAAACGCTGGATGGTAACCAGCGAAGGGGCGTTCTCCTATCTGGCGCGGGATTTGGGCCTGAAGGAGCTTTACCTGTGGCCGATCAACGCCGATCAGCAGGGCACGCCCCAGCAGGTGCGCAAGGTTATCGACATGGTGAAAAAACATCACATTCCGGCGGTGTTTAGCGAAAGTACGGTCTCGGATAAGCCCGCCCGTCAGGTGGCGCGTGAAACCGGCGCCCACTATGGCGGCGTGCTGTACGTCGACTCTCTGAGCGCGGAAAACGGCCCGGTGCCGACCTATATCGATCTGCTGAACGTCACCACCCGCACGCTGGTGCAGGGCATCCGTGACGGCATGAAGGAGTAACCATGCACGAGGGGATTGTTGTAACCGACGTGACCGTGACCTACCGCAACGGCCACACGGCGCTGCGCGACGCATCGTTCAGCGTGCCGGGCGGATCGATTGCCGCCCTGGTGGGGGTGAACGGTTCCGGCAAGTCCACGCTGTTTAAGGCGGTGATGGGGTTTGTGCGGGCGGCGAGCGGCACTATCTCCATTCTGGGGCTGCCGCCTCACCGGGCGCTGCGTCAGAACCTGGTCGCCTACGTGCCGCAGTCGGAAGAGGTCGACTGGTCGTTTCCGGTGCTCGTCGAGGACGTGGTGATGATGGGCCGCTACGGGCATATGGGGTTTCTGCGTCGTCCCAAAGAATGCGATAAGCAGATCGTCACCGACGCCCTGAAGCGTGTAGATATGCTCGAGCTGCGCCATCGGCAGATTGGCGAGCTGTCCGGCGGGCAGAAGAAGCGCGTGTTTCTGGCGCGGGCGATTGCCCAGCAGGGCGAGGTGATCCTGCTCGACGAGCCGTTTACCGGCGTGGACGTCAAAACCGAAGCCAGGATCATCAGCCTGCTGCGGGAGCTGCGCGACGAGGGCAAAACGATGCTGGTCTCGACCCATAACCTGGGCTCGGTCACGGAATTCTGCGATTACACGGTGATGGTCAAAGGCACCGTGCTGGCGAGCGGCCCGACGGAAACCACCTTTACCGCCGAGAATCTCGAGCGCGCCTTTAGCGGCGTGCTGCGCCACGTGGTGCTCAGCGGCTCGGAAGATCGCATTATTACCGACGACGAACGCCCCTTCGTCACGCACCGTCAGGAGGCCAAATGAACGTGCTTCTCGAACCCTTCGGCTACGAGTACATGCTCAACGCGATGTGGGTCTCGGCGATGGTGGGCGGGCTGTGCGCGTTTCTCTCCTGCTATCTGATGCTCAAAGGCTGGTCGCTGATCGGCGATGCGCTGTCGCACTCCATCGTGCCGGGCGTAGCGGGGGCCTACATGCTCGGGCTGCCGTTCTCGCTGGGGGCGTTTTTATCGGGCGGGCTGGCGGCGGGCAGCATGCTGTTTCTCAACCAGCGCAGCCGCCTGAAGGAGGACGCCATTATCGGGCTGATCTTCTCCTCGTTTTTCGGGCTGGGGCTGTTTATGGTCTCGCTCAACCCGACCTCGGTGAACATTCAGACCATCGTCCTCGGCAATATTCTGGCTATCGCCCCGGAAGATATCGTCCAGCTGGCGATTATCGGCGTGGTGTCGATAGTTATCCTGCTGTTCAAATGGAAAGATCTGATGGTGACCTTTTTTGATGAGAACCACGCCCGCGCCATCGGCCTGCGTCCTGAACGCCTGAAAATTCTCTTCTTCACGCTGCTGGCGGTCTCTACCGTGGCGGCGCTGCAAACCGTCGGCGCATTTCTGGTGATCTGTCTGGTGGTCACGCCCGGCGCGACCGCGTGGCTGCTGACCGACCGCTTCCCGCGCCTGCTGATGATTGCGGTCGCCATTGGCAGCATCACCAGCTTCCTCGGCGCGTGGGCCAGCTATTACCTGGACGGCGCCACCGGCGGCATTATCGTGGTCGCCCAGACGCTGCTGTTCCTGATGGCGTTCGTCTTTGCGCCGAAGCACGGACTGCTTGCCAGCCGCCGTCGGGCGCGGGAGGCACACCCATGTTGACGCTGCTTCTCGAACCCTTCCAGTTTGCGTTTATGAACAACGCGCTGCTGATTTCACTCCTGGTGGCCGTGCCCTGCGCGCTGCTGTCGGTTTTTCTGGTGCTGAAAGGCTGGGCGCTGATGGGCGACGCCATGAGCCACGCGGTGTTTCCCGGCGTCGTGCTGGCCTGGATGATGGGCCTGCCGCTGGCGCTGGGCGCGTTCGTGGCCGGTCTTTTCTGCGCGGTCGCCACCGGATATCTGAAGGATAACAGTCGCATCAAACAGGATACGGTCATGGGGATCGTCTTTTCCGGCATGTTCGGCGCGGGCCTGATCCTCTATATCGCCGTCAAACCTGAGGTGCATCTCGACCACATTCTGTTCGGCGATATGTTGGGTATTAACGGGATGGACATTCTGCAAAGCGGTCTCGTCGCGGGGCTGATTGCGCTGGTGATTGGCCTGAAGTGGCGCGATTTTCTGCTGTTCTGCTTTGACTATCAGCAGGCGCAGGCGAGTGGCCTGCGCACCCGCTGGCTGCACTACGGCTTACTGTGCATGGTTTCGCTGACCATCGTTGCGACGCTGAAAGCGGTGGGGATCATTCTGTCGATTTCCCTGCTGATTGCGCCCGGCGCCGTGGCGGTGTTGATTACCCGACGCTTTCACATGGCGCTGCTGGTGGCGGTCGCCGTTTCAGCGCTGGTGTCGGTAAGCGGCGTTTATGCCTCGTTTTATCTCGACAGCGCGCCTGCGCCGACCATTGTGGTCCTGTTCGCGATGGTGTTTATCGTGACGTTTGTGGTGACCAGCGTGAAGGCTCGTCGCCAGGAGCGTGTGACAGCAGGGTGATGACCTGTTCGCCGTGCTGCTGCCAGTGCAGGCGGAAGGCGGTGCCTTCTTCAAAGCCTGCCAGTTGACGGGTCAACGCCAGCGTGAGCGTCTTGTCGTCGAGCTTGGTAACGCGGGCGCAGTCAAAACCCATCCAGGCCTGTACCTGCGGAAAGAGGGCCTTAAACAGGCTCTCTTTGGCGCTGAAGACCAGCGTCAGGGCGAGGGCGAACGGGTATCCCTGGCGGGAAAGCACAGGTTCTTCCTGCGTATCAATAATGCCGTCTTTGATTTCCCTGGCTTCGTTTTCGAAGAGGATCGTTTCACAATCGATGCCGATAAGCGCCGGGTATTGCGTGACGACGGCTATCGCCTGCGTGCCGCTGTGGGTGATGCTGCCGGAAATACCTTGCGGCCAGAGCGGTTCCCCGCTGGGGCCGATGGCGGGCATGGTGTGGTCAGGTAAGGCGTGCGCGGCGGCGATGCGGCCTGCCAGGTGGTCGGCCTTGCGTTTGCGTCCAGCGTCAGCAAGCTGCGCGTGATGGGGGAGCCAGAGGAGATCGGCGTCGGTAAAGGTGGCGGGGTCGAAAGTGATGCGGTGGAGGGTGTGGCCGGCGAGAGAAAATGTGCTGTGGGTGGTGTGCATGGTTTTTCCCCTCACCCTGACCCTCTCCCCGGAGGGGAGAGGGAAGGATTGACTTCAGTGCCTTAAAAACGCGTATTCACGCTCATATACCAGGTACGGCCCGGTTCATTATACGTATACGCGCCCGCACCGTACATATACGCGCCGGTGGTGGTATTACCCGTGGTCTGGGCGTTACCCGCACGCCACTGGCGCTTGTCGAAGACGTTGTCCACGCCGCCGGTCAGGCTGACGTTTTTGGTCACGTCCCAGGTCGCGCTCAGGCCCACGATGCTGTACGGGCTGACTTCGTCTTTCTCAGACCCGGTGACCGGCTGACCTTTGTAGTTGTACTTCTTCGGCTGCTGCTTGCCGTACCAGGTGAAGGTCGACTGGAGCGATACGTCCTGATGCACCTGCCAGCTCAGGGTAGAGTTCAGCGTATACTCCGGGATGATCGACAGACGATCGCCGGTCTCCTTGTTCTTGCTTTGCAGCATGTAGGTGATGTTGTTGGTCCAGTTGATGGTGTCGCTGACCGGCACGTTCAGGGAGCCTTCCAGACCTTCTACTACCGCCTTCGGCACGTTTTCCCACTGGTAGATATCGGTGGTGACTTTGCCGGTGGACGTCTGGCCAATCGGCGCGTAGCCCGCTTCAATCTTGTTGCGGTAGTCGTTGCGGAACCAGGTCACGCCCGCCAGCCAGCCGTCGCGTTTCCACTCCAGGCCAATCTCTTTGTTGATGCTGGTTTCCGCTTTCAGATCGTCGTTACCCATCATGTAGCAGCCCACGCCGTCGGAACTGGCGTAGCAGCCCTGGCCTTTACTGTACAACAGGTAGTTAGGGTTGGTCTGGTACAGGCTTGGCGCTTTATAGGCGCGCGCGATGCCCATCTTCAGGGTGAAGTCATCCCCCAGACCCTGCGACAGGTTCAGGGACGGGCTCCAGTTATTACCCACAATGGTGTGGTGGTCGAAGCGCAGGGCAGGGGTCAGCATGGTGCTGTCGGTCAACTCCATGTTGTTTTCGGCAAACAGGGAGAAGATCTCCGCTGAAGTGTACGGGCTACGGTCTTCGCTCATGCCCGGAATGGTGCCGCCCTGCTGGGTTTGCGTGAAGGAGGTCGAGTCCTTCATGCGCTGCTGGTTCCACTCGGTGCCGAGCGTCAGGTTTTGATTCACAATGAAATCAATCGGCAGGTTGATTTCGCTGTGCAGCATCACGTCGGCCAGGTCGGTATCGGTGAATTTATTGCTGTTGAACAGGCCTTCCAGACCGCCCGCCAGGCCTTCGCCCAGACGTGAGTTGCGGGTGTGCTCGTACTGCGCCCAGTTGCTGGTGGTAATGCCGTTATCCCAGCCGCCGTTCCAGGTCACGGCGAAGTTCTGACGATAGATACGGTTAGTCTCTTTACCGTAGTTCTTCTTCACCAGCCCGCTGGAGCTGTTGTCGTTGTTGGTATTCTGGGTATCGCCCGCGTAAAGGTTGTTCTGGCGGCTGTATCCCGCCTCAAACTCCAGGGACTGCATAGGCGCAAAGTCCCAGCGCACCACGCCGTTGATGTCTTTATTCTCGACCCCTTCACGGCCTGCCGGCAGCGTGTCGGCATATGTGCCGGTACGGTCAGACTGATGGCCCTGGTTAATGTCCCAGGCGTCGGCCTGAGTTTTATCCAGGTTACCGTACATGCGGAAGCTGAAATCCCCGCCCAGCGGGCCGCTCAGGCTGAAGTTAGTGCGTTTGGTGGAACCTTCGTCTTTATGCTCTGGCGCATTCAGGTAGGTGTTCCAGGAGCCGTGCCACTGGTCGTCAAATTTTTTGGTAATGATGTTCACCACGCCGCCCGCCGCACCATTACCGTAGCGGGCAGCAGCCGGGCCACGGATCACTTCGATGCGCTCGATCATCTCCGGCGGGACCCAGCCGGTATCGCCGCGGGTGTCACGCTCGCCACGCCAGCCCAGACGGATGGAGTTGCGGCTGGTGACCGGCTTGCCGTCGATCAGGATCAGGGTGTTTTCCGGGCCCATGCCGCGAATGTCAATCTGACGGTTATTCCCGCGCTGGCCGCTGGTGGAGTTGCCGGTCAGGTTAACGCCCGGCATGGTGCGGATGATTTCCGCCACGTCGCGCGCGGGCGGGTTTTTGCGGATCTCGTCGGCGGTGATGGTCGACACGCCCGGCGCCTGCAAATTCTGCTCGGCGGCGGTGATCACCATGGTGTCTTCGTGCTGCGCGGCGGTGGCGGTGTTGTCGTCTGCCATGACGGGCAGCGCGACACCATAAATCCCTAAATTGACCAGCAAGGCCAGAGAGTGAATCTTCTTATTCATTGTACGTCCCGCTTTTATGGTTATTTAATGAGCGCGCTTCCCACAGCGCGGGCATTACGCTATTGCAAATGCAAATAGTTATCAATAATATTATCAATAAAATTTGCTCTGAAACAAAAAAGACTGTTAAACATGGGGTTATAAGGGTGACGGCGTTAACAACCGGAAGTGAAGCGTGGTGGCAGGCGAAAGACGGGCCGGAACGGGAACGTCATCAGGAAAACTATCGCGTGACATTCTGGTGGCGGGACCCGGCGGGAACGCAGAAAACGTCGACGGTTAAACGCGTCTGGCTCTACGTCACCGGTGTGACCGATCACCATCAAAATGCCCGTCCGCAGTCCCTTGAACGTATCCCGGATACCGACGTCTGGCAGTGGCAGGGCGAGTTCAGCCCGGAATGGCGCGGCAGCTACTGTTTTATCCCCTCCGACAATGAAAACGATTTTGCCAGCGCAGTGTTTGAAGGCGATCAGCCGGACCGCATGGCGCTGCGCGAAGGCTGGCGCAAACTATTGCCGCACGCGGTGTCCGACCCGCTGAATGCCCAGAGCTGGCGCGGCGGGCGCGGGCACGCCGTCTCGGCGCTGGAGATGCCGGAGGCGCCCGTACAGCCCGGCTGGAACCATCCCGATACCCCTTACAAAAAGCCTGTCTGCATTGAGTGGCACAGCGCGCGTCTGAAGAACCGTCGCCGCGTGTGGGTTTTTACCACCGGGGATGAAAGCCCCGAGCGCCCGCTGGCGGTGCTGCTCGACGGGCAGTTCTGGGCCGAAAGCATGCCCGTCTGGCCTGCGCTGGCGTCGCTCACCCATGAAGGCAAACTGCCGCCTGCGGTCTATGTCTTAATCGACGTGATTGACACCGCACACCGCAGCCGCGAGCTGCCGTGTAACCCTGATTTCTGGCTGGCGGTGCAGGACGAACTTCTCCCGCAGGTGAAAAGCATGGCCCCGTTCAGCGACCGCGCCGACCATACCGTGGTGGCGGGTCAGAGCTTCGGCGGGCTCTCTTCCCTCTATGCGGGCCTCAACTGGCCGCAGCGTTTTGGCTGCATCCTCAGCCAGTCCGGATCCTACTGGTGGCCGCACCGCGGCGCGCAGCAGGACGGGCTGCTCATCGAACAACTCAAAGCGGGTGACAAAACCGCTCGCGGGCTGCGCATCGTCCTTGAGGCCGGGCGCAACGAGTCGCTTATTTTGCGCGCAAACCAGGCGATCCTCGCCGAACTACACACTCAGCAACCGGTTTTCTGGCGTCAGGTTGACGGCGGACACGATGCGCTTTGCTGGCGCGGTGGGCTGACGCAGGGGCTGATGACCCTCTGGCAGCCGCTTATTCAATAACGGAGTCTGTATGGAATTCAGCAATCCTTTCGATAATCCGCAGGGACAGTTCGCCATTTTGCAAAATGACCAGGGGCAGTACAGCCTGTGGCCGCAGCAGTGCGAGTTGCCCGCGGGCTGGCGCGTGGTCTGCGAACCGCAATCTCAGGAGGCGTGCCAGCAGTGGCTGGCGGAACAGTGGCAGACGCTTGAGCCGTCATGTTTTGCGGGGGAGCGCGCATGAACCGTCTCCCTCTTGTCGCCGCCCAGCCGGGGATCTGGATGGCAGAGCAGCTTTCCTCCCTGCCAAACGCCTGGAGCGTCGCGCACTACACCGAGCTGAAAGGCGCTATCGATGCGCCATTGCTGGCAAAAGCCATCGCTGAAGGCATGATGCAGGCCGACACCCTGCGGATGCGTTTTGCCGAAGATAACGGTGAGGTGTGGCAGTGGATCGATGAGGCCATGCTCCTGCCGGAGCCGTCCATCGTGCGCGTTGACTCCCACGACGCCGCCGTGGCGCTGATGGAGGCCGATCTCAACCAGAACCTGCGCGTCGACAGCGGTCAGCCGCTGGCGTTTCACCAGCTGATCCAGGTGGGAGAAAGCCACTGGTACTGGTATCAGCGGTATCATCATCTGGTGGTAGATGGCTTCAGCTTCCCTGCTATTACCCGTCAGATCACCGCCATTTACGCTGCGTGGCAGAAAGGTGAATCCACGCCGGCCTCGCCGTTTACCCCGTTCGCCGAGGTGGTGGAGGAGTATCAGCGCTATCGCGACAGCGAGGCGTATCAGCGCGACGGTGCTTTCTGGGCCGAACAACGCAAACAGCTTCCTTCTCCGGTCTCGCTCTCTTCCGCGCCGCTGCCGGGACGCGCCGCCACTACCGATATCCTGCGCCTGAAAATTGCGATGGACAGCCATGCGTTCAGTCAGCTTGCACAGATGGCAGGCCAGGCGCAGCGTACCGATCTGGCGCTTGCGCTGGTGGCGCTGTGGCTGGGCCGCCTGACCGGACGGCTGGACTACGCTGCCGGGTTTATCTTTATGCGCCGCATGGGCTCCGCCGCGCTGACCGCGACCGGGCCTGTGCTCAATGTCCTGCCGCTGGCGGTGAATATTAACCCACAGGAGAACCTGCCGACGCTGGCGCTGCGCCTGGCGAACCAGCTGAAAAAGATGCGCCGCCATCAGCGTTACGACGCCGAGCAGATCGTGCGCGACAGCGGGCGTGCCGCAGGCGATGAAGCCCTGTTTGGTCCGGTGCTGAACGTCAAGGTGTTCGATTATCAGCTGGATATCGACGCCGTGGAGGCCATTACCCACACGCTGGCGACCGGTCCGGTGAACGATCTGGAGCTGGCGCTGTTCCCGGACGAGCAGGGCGGACTGAGTATTGAGATCCTCGCCAACAGGCAGCGTTACGACGAGGCGACGCTGAAGGGACACGCGGCGCGCCTGAACGCAATGCTGACGCAGTTTGCCGCCAATCCGGACCTGCGCTGTGGCGACGTGGAAACCGTATCAGAGCAGGAATACGCCCGGCTGGCGCGCATCAACGATACCGGGCTGGCGCTGCCGTCCACCACGCTGGCGGATCTTGTGGCGGAGCAGGCGAGCAAAACGCCGGACGCCCCCGCGCTGGCGGATGCCCATACTGAACTGAACTACCGCCAGATGCGCGAGCAGGTGGTCGCGCTGGCAAACCTGCTGCGCGCGCGCGGCGTGAAGCCGGGCGACAGCGTGGCGGTGGCGCTTCCGCGCTCGGTGTTCCTGACCCTGGCGCTGCACGGGATTGTTGAAGCTGGCGCCGCCTGGCTGCCGCTGGATACCGGTTACCCGGATGACCGTCTGCGGATGATGCTGGAGGACGCGAAGCCGTCGCTGCTCATTACCACCGACGAGCAGCTTCCGCGCTTTAACAATCTGCCGATCGCCACCTTTAGTTACAACACACTATTACCGGCCACCGATGCTGAACCTCTGCGCCTGGCGAAGCCGGAGCAGACCGCGTACATCATCTTTACCTCCGGTTCGACGGGGCGTCCAAAAGGGGTGATGGTCGGCCATACCGCCATCGTTAACCGCCTGAAGTGGATGCAGGATCATTATCCACTGGCGGCGCATGACGTGGTGGCGCAGAAAACGCCGTGCAGCTTTGACGTATCGGTGTGGGAGTTCTGGTGGCCGTTTATCGCCGGGGCGAAGCTGGTGATGGCCGAGCCGGACGCGCACCGCGATCCGCAGGCAATGCAGAGTTTCTTTGCGCAGTACGGCGTGACCACCACCCACTTCGTGCCGTCGATGCTGGCGGCGTTCGTCGCCTCGCTGACGCCGGAAAACGTCGACTGTTGCAGGACGCTGAAGCAGGTGTTCTGTAGCGGCGAGGCGTTGCCGACTGCGCTGTGTCGCGAGTGGGAACAGCTCACCCATGCGCCGCTGCACAACCTCTATGGCCCGACCGAAGCGGCGGTGGATGTCAGCTGGTATCCGGCGTACGGCCCCGAGCTGGCGGCGGTGGAAGGCAACAGCGTGCCGATCGGCTTCCCGGTGTGGAATACGGGGCTGCGCATTCTGGACGCGATGATGCGCCCGGTGCCGTTCGGCGTGGCGGGGGATCTGTATCTCACCGGCATTCAGCTGGCGCAGGGGTACCTGGGACGCCCCGACCTTACCGCCAGCCGCTTTATCGCCGATCCTTTTGCCCCCGGCGAGCGAATGTACCGCACCGGGGACGTTGCCCGCTGGCTGGACAACGGCGCGGTGGAATATCTGGGCCGCAGCGACGATCAGCTGAAAATCCGCGGCCAGCGCATCGAGCTGGGCGAAATCGACCGGGCGATGCTCGCGTTGCCGGATGTGGCCCAGGCGGTGGCGCACGCCTGCGTGTTCAACCAGGCGGCTGCCACGGGCGGCGATGCCCGCCAGCTGGTGGGATACGTTGTCTCTGAATCCGGCTTACCGCTGGATCGCGACGCGCTGCTTGCATCACTTAAAGCCCAGCTGCCACCGCATATGGTGCCGGTGGTGCTGCTGCAAATCAGCGCGCTGCCGTTAAGCGCCAACGGCAAGCTGGATCGCAAGGCGCTGCCGATGCCGGAGCTGACCAGCAAAACTTCCGGTCGCGCGCCCGAGACGCAAACCGAAGTCGCCGTGGCGCAGGCGTTTTCTGCCCTGCTGGGCTGCGCGGTGAACGATATCGAAGCCGATTTCTTTGCCCTCGGCGGCCACTCGCTGCTGGCGATGCGCCTCGCGGCTCAGCTCAGCCGTGCGTTCAGCCGCAAGGTCACGCCGGGGCAGATTATGGTCGCCTCGACGGTGAGCAAGCTTAGCGCCCTGCTGGACTCGCAGATGAGCGACGAGCAGGCGCAGCGTCTGGGGTATGAAACCGTTCTCCCGCTGCGTGAAAGCAACGGCCCCACGCTGTTTTGCTTCCATCCGGCGTCCGGCTTTGCCTGGCAGTTTAGCGTCCTGGCGCGCTACCTCAGCCCGCGCTGGTCAATCGTCGGCATTCAGTCTCCCCGGCCTGAGGGGCCGATGCAGCAGTGTGCGGATCTCGATGCGGTGATCGAACATCATCTGAACACGTTGCGTAAGCAACAGCCGCAGGGGCCGTATTATCTGTTCGGCTATTCCCTCGGCGGCACGCTGGCGCAGGGCATTGCGGCGCGTCTGCGCGAGCAGGGTGAAGACGTAGCGTTCCTCGGCCTGCTGGATACCTGGCCGCCGGAAACCCAGAACTGGGCGGAGAAAGAGGCCAACGGCCTCGATCCGGAGGTGCTGGCGGAAATTGAGCGCGAACGCCAGGCGTTTATCGCTGCCCAGCAGGGGCAGGGCTCCAGCGAGTTGTTTAACGCCATTGAAGGCAACTATGCGGACGCGGTGCGGCTGCTCACCACGGCGCACAGCGCGCGGTTTGACGGTAAAGCGACGCTGTTTGTCGCCGAGCGAACGCGAACCCTGGATCCGCAGGCCGCGTGGGCGCCGTGGGTGGATGAGCTGGAGGTGTACAGCCAGGACTGCGCCCACGTGGATATCATTTCACCGCAGGCGTTTGAAAAGATTGGGCCGGTACTGAAGGAAATTTTTGGATAGTGCAAATGCCCGGTGGCGCTGCGCTTACCGGGCCTACGGGAGCGAAATGTAGGCCGGGTAAGGCGTAGCCGCCACCCGGCAATTACCGCCGACCCAACGGCACCACCAACGGCGTACCCGCCACCGGATCCTCAATAATCATGCAGCGCATGCCGTAGATCCGCGCGATCAGATCCGGCGTCACAATCTCTTTCGGCGCGCCCTGCGCCACAATCTCGCCGTCGCGCAACGCAATCAGATGCGTCGCGTAGCGGCACGCCTGGTTTAAGTCGTGCAGCACTGCCGCCAGGGTGTACCCCTGCGTACGGTTCAGTTCGCTCAGCAGTTCCAGCAGGTCAATCTGATGGCTGATATCCAGCCAGGTCGTCGGCTCGTCCAGCAGCATGATGGAGGTCTCCTGCGCCAGCACCATCGCGATCCACGCGCGCTGGCGCTGTCCGCCGGAGAGGGTATCGACGCTTTGCTGGGCCAGATCGGTGATGCCCGTCGCCTGCATCGCGCGCTTCACGGCCTCGTCGTCCTCCTTGCGCCAGCGGGTAAACAGCGGCTGGTGCGGGTAGCGCCCGCGGGAGACCAGCTCCTGCACGGTAATATCCCCCGGCGTGGTGGCGTTTTGCGCCAGCAGCCCAATTCGGCGCGCCACCTCTTTGCTGGCGAAGCGCTGGATCTGCTCCCCGTCGAGGAACACGCTGCCCTCAACCGGCGACATCAGGCGGCTCAGCGTGCGCAGCAATGTCGATTTGCCGCAGCCGTTTGGCCCGATAATGGCGGTGAAGTGGCCGTCCGGAATGGCAACGGATAAGTCCCGGGCAATGATTTTTTTACCGTAGCCGAGGGTCAAGTTTTCGCCGCGCAAGCGGGGTGTTGAATCTGTCATTTCTTGCGTGACTCCTGAACGAGCAAGACGATGAGGTAAATCCCGCCGAGGCTGACGGTCACCACGCCCACCGGCAGTTGATAAGGCGTAAACAGCCGCTGAGCGCAGAGATCGGCGGCCAGCAGTAATACTGCGCCGCACAGCGCTGCCTGGGTTAATCCCCAGCGCGCGGTGCCGCTAAGTCGCCGCGCGATATGCGGCGCGACAAGGGCAATAAACGAGATCGGCCCGGCGATGGCGGTAGACGCTGCGGTCAGCAAGACCGCCACCAGCATCAGCATCAGGCGCGAGCGCTCTACGCTCACGCCCAGCGCGCAGGCGCTGTCGTCGCCCATCTCCAGCAGCCGCATGCGCCTGACCAGCAGCAGCGCGCCAATAAACATCAGGATAATCAGCGGCGCGGCGGGCCAGGTTTTTCCCCACGTCAGACCGTTGAGGGAACCGGCGTACCACAGCCCGGCGGAGAGTGCGGTTTCCAGCGACGCCTGTAGCAGAAGCCAGGTGTTAAACGCCATCAGCATCGCGCGGATGCCGATCCCGATGATGATCAGGCGGAAGGTGTCGATGCCGTTGCGCCAGGCCAGGGCCCAGATAAGCAGGGAGGTGAGAATGCCGCCCGCCATCGCCGTAAAGGTAATGGCCATGAGATGCTGCCCGAACAGCACCATCGCCACCAGCACGCCGCTCCACGCGCCGGTATTCAGGCCCATCACGTCCGGGCTGCCGAGGGGGTTACGCATCAGCGACTGGAATATTGCGCCGCTGACGCCAAGCGCTGCGCCAACCAGGATCGCCATCGCCACACGCGGCAGTCGCCATTCGGTGACCACCATGGTGATGTTACGTGGCGCGCTGCCGGTGAGAGCGTGAAAGACCTGCGCGAAATCAAGCGTTACGGCACCGCTTTGCAGGCTCCAGACCGCCAGCAGCAGACTGGCGACGACCAGCAGGGCGACGCTGGTGAGTAATCGACGGGACGGGGCCATCATGCGCCACCCCCGCGTCTGCGTCGTACCAGGAAGATCAGCACCGGCGCGCCGATAAAGGCGCTGACCACCGAGACGCGCAATTCACCCGGCACCAGCAGGCGGCCCAGTACGTCGGCAAACAGCAGCAGGGCAGGGGTCGCCAGCAGCGTGACCGGCAGTGACCAGCGGTGATCCGCCCCCACCAGCCAGCGCGCCATGTGCGGCATCATCAGGCCGATAAAGGCAATCGGCCCGACGACGGCGGTCGCGCTGCCGCACAGCACGGTGATGACAAGCAGGCCCGTCAGCTGCGTGCGCGCCACGCGGTTGCCGAGGGCGGTCGCGGTGTCGCTGCCGAGGCTCAGGCTGTTGAGCGCCCGGCTTAAACACAGCGCTACGGCGGCAGAGATAAACACCGGGAATGCCACCACTTTCAGGGTATCAAGGGTACGGATATCCAGCGAACCGGCCTGCCAGAAGCGCAGCTGGTCATACACGTCCGGGTTGAGCAGGGCGATGCCGTTCGATAAGCCTTCCAGCACCGCCGCGAGCGCCACGCCCGCCAGTGTCAGACGTACCGGGCTGAGCTGTCCGCCGCCCTGGCTGCCGGTAAAGGCCACCACCAGCGAGGCGGCCAGCGCGCCGCAGAAGGCCATCACCAGCTGTTCAGACGGAGAGGTGAAACCAAACAGCGCCGCGCCGAGCACAATGGCGAAACTGGCACCAGAGTTCACGCCGAGAATGCCAGGGTCCGCCAGCGGGTTGCGGGTGAGGGTTTGCATCAGGGCACCGGCAAGCCCGAGTGCGCCACCGGCCAGCAGGCCGGCAAGGGTGCGGGGCAGCCGGGCGTCGAGCACGATAATGCAGTCGGCGCTCTGGCAGGTACCGGAGAGTGCATCGACAATAACGGACGCGGGCAGCGGCTTCGCGCCAACCAGCAAACTGAGTGCAATCGCAAGGATCAACAGCAGCAATAAAACGGGCACGGCTACGGCGCGCACCGCGGAAGAGGAAAACGACATAGCAACGTCCATGATGTGATAATGATAGTAATTATCGTTATCTATCTTATTTGGCTATGTTAGCATGTGCGCCCATGGAAATGGTAGACCGATACCTCAAGGCCTTGTCATGAATCAAAAATCCTGGCTGCTCAACCTCAGCCTGCTGAAAACGCACCCGGCGTTTCGAGCGGTTTTTATCGCCCGCTTTATCTCCATTTTATCCCTCGGCCTGCTCGGGGTCGCCGTGCCGGTACAGATCCAGACCATGACCCACTCCAGCTGGCTGGTGGGGTTATCCGTCACCTTAACCGGCGGGGCGATGTTTATCGGCCTGATGGTGGGCGGCGTGCTGGCGGACCGCTACGAGCGTAAAAAACTGATCCTGCTGGCGCGCGGCACCTGCGGGGTGGGCTTTGTCGGGCTGTGTCTGAACGCAATGCTGCCGGAGCCGTCGCTGATGGCGATTTATGCCCTGGGCCTGTGGGACGGCTTTTTTGCCTCGTTAGGCGTGACGGCGCTGCTGGCGGCCACGCCCGCGCTGGTCGGGCGCGAGAACCTGATGCAGGCGGGGGCGATCACCATGCTCACCGTGCGTCTGGGATCGGTGATTTCGCCGATGGTCGGCGGCCTGCTGCTGGCGACCGGCAACGTGGCGTGGAACTACGGCCTTGCCGCGGCGGGAACCTTTATCACCACCCTGACGCTGCTGCGTCTGCCGCTCCTGCCACCGCCGCCGCAGCCGCGCGAGCATCCGCTGAAGTCCCTGATGGCCGCGATTCGTTTTCTGTTCAGCAACCCGCTGATTGGCGGCATTGCGCTGCTCGGCGGCCTGCTGACGATGGCGAGCGCCGTGCGCGTGTTGTACCCGGCGCTGGCGGGCGAGTGGCAGATGAGCGCCTCAGAGATTGGGGTGCTGTACGCCGCCATTCCGCTCGGCGCCGCGTGCGGGGCGCTGACCAGCGGAAATCTGGCGCAGAGCGCGAGACCGGGGTTAATCATGCTGGTGGCGACGCTGGCCTCGTTTATCGCGATTGGTTTCTTCAGCCTGATGCCGGTGTGGGCGCTGGGGGTGATGTGTCTGGTGATTTTTGGCTGGCTGAGCGCGGTCAGCTCTCTTTTACAGTACACCCTGATCCAGACCCAGACGCCGGAAGGGATGCTCGGGCGCATTAACGGCCTGTGGACGGCGCAGAACGTCACGGGCGATGCGATTGGCGCAGCGATCCTCGGCGGGCTGGGGGCGATAATGACCCCGGTGGCGTCGGCGAGCAGCAGCGGGTTTGTGTTAGCCGTGGTTGGCGTAATTTTATTGGCGGTTTTGGTGGAGTTGCGTCGGTTCAGGCAGAACCTGTAGGTCGGGTAAGGCGTAGCCGCCACCCGACAAAACGCCCGGTGGCGCTGCGCTTACCGGGCCTACGGGAAACGTGCCACTTATTTAAAAATTGAATTCAAACGCTGCAACACCAACAACGCGCTGTAATAATCCAGGCGGAACGTCTCCGTTCCCAGCGCCCAGACGCGCTTGTTCTTGACCGACGGCAGATGCGCCAGCAGCGGATTGGCGTAAATCGCGTCCACGTCTTTCTGGTCGCCGGCAAACACGAACAGCCCTTCGCCGTTCAGCCCCGTCGCCAGGTTTTCCCCGCCCAGCTGAATAATGTCGTGACGCTTGCCCTGGCTTTGCGAGGTGTGCAATCCATCAGGTAACGCCGCCAGCGTGAAGCCCAGCTGGTGCAGCAGCTTGCCCTGAGCCGAGTCTGTCGTCCACAGGTTCGCCGTGTGCGCCGCGGCGGTGTAGACGATGGCGTTCACCGGCTGCGGCGGCAGCTTCATCTGCTGCTTCACCTGGGCGAGCTGTTTATCGAAGGCAGCGATGCGCTCTGCGGCCTGTGTTTCCTGCCCGGTGATCGTCCCCAGCTGGGTCAGCAGTTCCTGCCAGCTTTTGTCGTCGTAGTTAATGATAAGCGTCGGGGCGATGGCGGAAAGCTGATCGTAGAGCGCCAGCGCGGAATCCCCGCCAGTGGCGCTGATCAAAATCAGGTCCGGCATCTGGGCCGCGACCGCTTCGGCGCTCGGCTCGCCGATGTACAGCCGGGCAACCTTACGCTGTTTCGCGATATCGCCCCACTGACGTAAAAAGCCCTGTGCATCCGCCACGCGGTTGTTTGGCGTGGTGGCTCCGCTGGCAATAACCGGGGCGTCAATGGCCAGCAGGGAGCCGGTTAGGGTCACGCTGGTGGAGACAATGCGCGTCGGTTTGCTCTCAAGCGTATGTACGCCGCGGCTGTCTGTGACCTGACGCGGCCAGTCGGCGGCCGTCGCTGAGGTTAGTCCTAAAACAAAAAGTCCTGTTAAAAGAAAGGCATTACGGCAAACGGCAGGGAGTTTCACAGAGCGGCATCCTGTTTTTGTTGAAGTTAATGCTTCTCATTTTCATGAATGCGGGGAAGGTATGCAAGCGTTAGTCGCACAAGTTGTTTGCTCTGCGGTTGACACCAGGGCGATGTGGGATTAGGTTAGCCGACGAAAATATAAATGATAATCATTATTACTGCTTTTATCATTTTAGGAGGATGATATGGATACGTCATTGGCTGAGGACCTTCAGCACACCGCGACCACGCTGCAATCAGACAGCTTTTTCTTTATGTCGCCCTATCGCAGTTTTACCACGTCAGGCTGTTTTGCCCGTTTTTCTGAACCCGCCGTCGGCGGTGACGATCCGGCGGGCCCCTTTCAGCAGAAATTAGCTCAGGCTTTCCAGAATGCGAAAAATAGCGGCATTGCCCATCCGGTGATGGTAGGGGCGATCCCCTTCGATACCCGCAAACCGTCATCGCTGTTTATTCCGCAACGCTGGCAAACCTTCTCCCGCCCGGCGCGTCAGCAGTCCGCACGCTACGCCTCCGGCGCGCAGACGCTGAACGTGCAACAACGCACCGAGATCCCGCCGCAGCCGGTTTTCGAGGAGATGGTCGCCCGCGCCGCGTCGCTCACCGCCACGCCGCAGGTGAATAAGGTGGTACTGTCGCGCCTGATTGATATCGCCACCGACAAACAGATTGATAGCAGCGCGCTGATGGAGCGTCTTATCGCCCAGAACCCGGCGAGCTTTAACTTCCACGTACCGCTGGAAGACGGCGGCGTGCTGCTGGGCGCCAGCCCGGAACTGCTGCTGCGTAAAGAGGGCGCGCACTTTAGCTCGCTGCCGCTGGCGGGCTCTGCGCGCCGTCAGCCGGACGATGTGCTGGATCGCGAAGCGGGCACTAAGCTGCTGGCCTCCGAAAAAGACCGTCACGAGCACGACCTGGTAACGCAGGCGATGAAAACCATTCTGGAACCGCGCAGCCATCATCTGACCATGCCGGCTTCCCCGCAGCTCATCACCACCCCGACGCTGTGGCATCTGGCGACGCCGGTAGAAGGTGACGCGCGTGAAAACGAGAACGCCCTGACGCTGGCCTGTCTGCTGCACCCGACGCCAGCGCTAAGCGGCTTCCCGCATCAGGCGGCAAAAGAGCTGATTGCCGAGCTGGAGCCGTTCGATCGTGAGCTGTTCGGCGGCATCGTCGGCTGGTGCGACAGCGAAGGTAACGGCGAGTGGGTGGTAACTATCCGCTGCGCGCGGCTGCATCAAAATACCGTTCGCCTGTTTGCCGGCGCGGGCATTGTGCCTGCTTCCTCCCCGGTGGGCGAGTGGCGCGAGACGGGCGTGAAGCTCTCCACCATGCTCAACGTGTTTGGTTTGCACTAAGGAATACTCATGACCATCCCTTTTACCCGCTGGCCTGAGGATTTTGCCCGCCGCTACCGTGAAAAAGGCTACTGGCAGGATCTGCCGCTGACCCACATCCTGACGGACCATGCGGACAACGATGCGGTCGCGATAATTGACGGCGATCGCCGCATCACCTACCGCGCGTTTAATCAGGCGGTGACGAATCTGGCGTCTGTCCTTCAGGCGCAGGGGCTGCATCGCGGCGAGACAGCGCTGGTGCAGCTCGGCAACGTGGCCGAGTTCTACATCACCTTCTTCGCGCTGCTGCAAATCGGCGTCGCACCGGTCAACGCGCTCTTTAGCCATCAGCGCAGCGAACTCAACGCCTACGCGGAGCAGATCAAACCCGCCGTGCTGATTGCCGATCGCGACCACACGCTGTTCGCGGGTGATGATTTTCTCAATACCTTTGTGGATGCGCATCGCTCGGTACGCGTTGTGCTGCTACGCGGCGATAAGGGCGAACACGCGCTGGAGGCGGCGATTGCACGCCCGGCGGACAATTTCATCCCGAACCCGACGCCCGCCGACGAAGTGGCGTTCTTCCAGCTCTCCGGCGGCAGCACCGGCACGCCGAAGCTGATCCCGCGTACGCACAACGACTACGACTACAGCATCCGTCGCAGCAACGAAATCTGCGGTATCACTGCGCACACCCGCTATCTGAACGCGCTTCCTGCGGCGCATAACTACGCCATGAGCTCGCCGGGATCGTTAGGCGTTTTCACGGCGGGCGGCTGCGTGGTGCTGGCTAACGATCCGAGCGCCACGCTCTGCTTCCCGCTGATTGAGCAGCATCAGATAAACGTCACCTCACTGGTGCCGCCCGCGGTCAGCCTGTGGTTGCAGGCGATTGCCGACGGCGCGGGGAACGCCCAGCTGAAATCCCTCGAACTGCTCCAGGTAGGCGGCGCACGTCTCTCCGCCACGCTTGCGGCACGTATTCCGGCGGAAATTGGCTGCCAGCTTCAGCAGGTGTTTGGCATGGCGGAAGGGCTGGTGAACTACACCGCCCTCGACGATGCGCCGGAGCGCATCATCAATACCCAGGGCCGCCCGATGTGCCCGGACGATGAAGTGTGGGTGGCGGACGAGGACGGCAACCCGCTGCCGCGCGGGGAAGTCGGGCGTCTGATGACGCGCGGCCCTTACACCTTCCGCGGCTATTTCAATAGCCCGGAACACAACGCCAGCGCCTTTGATGCCAACGGTTTCTACTGCTCGGGCGATCTGATCGCCATCGATGAGCAGGGTTACATCACCGTGCAGGGGCGCGAGAAAGATCAGATCAACCGCGGTGGCGAGAAGATCGCCGCCGAAGAGATCGAAAACCTGCTGCTGCGCCACGACGCGGTGATCCACGCCGCGCTGGTGAGCATGGAAGACAGCCTGCTGGGCGAAAAAAGCTGCGCGTACCTGGTGGTGAAACAGCCCCTGCGCGCGGTGGAGGTGCGCCGCTTCCTGCGCGAGCAGGGCGTCGCCGAATTTAAGCTGCCGGACCGCGTGGAGAGCGTGGATGCGCTTCCGCTCACGCCGGTCGGCAAAGTTGATAAGAAACAGTTGCGCCTGTGGCTTGCTGAACGCGCCCAGGGCTGAGGAACAGATAATGGCCATTCCAAAATTAACCGCATACGCGCTGCCAACCGCCGCCGAACTGCCGACCAGTAAAGTGAACTGGGCGTTTGAACCGGAGCGCGCCGCGCTGCTGATCCACGATATGCAGGAGTACTTCCTGAACTTCTGGGGCGAAAATAGCGACATGATGCAGCAGGTAGTGGCGAACATCGCTAAACTGCGCGCGTACTGCAAAGAGCACAATATTCCGGTGTACTACACCGCGCAGCCGAAAGATCAGAGCGATGAAGACCGCGCCCTGCTGAACGATATGTGGGGGCCGGGCCTGACTCGCTCGCCGGAGCAGCAGCGCATCGTCGCTGAGCTGACCCCGGACGAAGCGGACACCGTGCTGGTGAAGTGGCGCTACAGCGCGTTTCACCGCTCGCCGCTGGAGCAGATGCTTAAAGAGACCGGGCGCAACCAGCTTTTGATCACCGGCGTGTACGCCCACATCGGCTGCATGACCACCGCCACCGACGCCTTTATGCGCGACATCAAACCGTTCTTTATCGCCGACGCGCTGGCGGATTTCACCCGCGACGAGCACCTGATGTCGCTGAAATACGTGGCAGGACGTTCGGGCCGCGTGGTGATGACCGACGAACTGCTGCCGTCCGTTCCGACAACGAAAGCCGCGCTGCGTGAGCTGATCCTGCCGCTGCTGGACGAGTCCGACGAGCCGATGGATGACGAAAACCTGATCGACTACGGTCTGGATTCAGTGCGCATGATGGCGCTGGCCGCCCGCTGGCGCAAAGTGCACGGCGACATTGATTTCGTGATGCTGGCAAAAAATCCGACCCTCGATGCCTGGTGGGCGCTGCTCTCCCGCGAGGTGAAGTGATGGCTTTTGATTTCACCGGTAAAACGGTCTGGGTGACGGGCGCGGGTAAGGGCATTGGTTATGCGACCGCGCTGGCATTTGTGGAGGCCGGGGCGCAGGTGACCGGGTTCGATCTGGCTTTCCCTCACGGCGAATATCCGTTTGCCACCGAAACGCTGGACGTGGCGGATGCGGCGCAGGCGAGTGACGTCTGCGGGCGTTTGCTCAGCAGCCTTGAGCGGCTCGATGTGCTGGTTAACGCGGCGGGCATTCTGCGTATGGGCGCGACGGATCAGCTCTCGCAGGAGGACTGGCAGCAGACCTTTGCGGTCAACGTCGGCGGCGCGTTCAACCTGTTCCAGCAGACGATGGGCCAGTTCCGTCATCAGCAGGGGGGGGCGATTGTGACGGTGGCCTCTGACGCGGCGCACACGCCGCGCATCGGCATGAGCGCCTACGGCGCGTCGAAAGCGGCGCTGAAAAGCCTGGCGCTGACCGTCGGGCTGGAACTGGCGGGCAGCGGCGTACGCTGTAACCTGGTGTCGCCGGGTTCAACGGATACCGACATGCAGCGCACCCTGTGGACCAGCGATGATGCGGAACAGCGGCGCATTCGCGGCTTTGGTGAGCAGTTCAAGCTCGGCATTCCGCTCGGTAAAATTGCCCGTCCACAGGAGATTGCTGCGACCGTGCTGTTCCTGGCATCCGATGCCGCCAGCCATATCACCTTGCAGGATATCGTGGTGGACGGCGGCTCCACGCTGGGGGCGTAATGATCTGGAAACGTCATTTAACGCTCGAGGAGCTGAACGCCACCAGCCTGAATACGATGGTGGGGCACCTTGGCATCGTCTATACCCGCCTCGGGGACGATACGCTGGAAGCAGAGATGCCGGTGGATGCCCGCACCCACCAGCCGTTTGGCCTGCTGCATGGCGGCGCCTCGGCGGCGCTGGCGGAAACGCTGGGCTCAATGGCCGGTTTTCTGATGACCCGTGACGGGCAGAACGTGGTGGGCACGGAACTGAATGCCACGCACCACCGCGCGGTCTCTCACGGTAAGGTACGCGGCGTGTGTCAGCCGCTGCATCTGGGCCGTTCCAGCCAGAGCTGGGAGATCGTGGTGTTCGACGAGCAGGGGCGGCGGTGCTGTACCTGTCGGTTGAGTACGATGGTGTTGGGGTAAGTCATTCAGCTGAAAGTGATCGGCTTAACACTGTGGTGTAAATCTCTGGTTTGACCACGCATTATTGCGTTTCAAAGTTGTTAAATTTTATCCGTTGTTCTAGAAACAAAATGTAACATCTCACTGTTTCACAACAACGGACAACAACTATGAACAACTCAGGGAAATACCTTACGTGGGCGGTGCTCTCCGTGGTGGGAGCCTTTGCCCTGGGCTATATCGCCCTCAACCGGGGGGAGCAGATCAACGCGCTGTGGATCGTCGTCGCCTCCGTCTGCATTTATCTAATCGCATACCGTTTTTATGGCCGCTATATCGCTAAGACGGTACTGGGCGTAGACGGCACGCGCATGACGCCGGCCGTGCGTCATAACGACGGGCTGGACTACGTGCCGACCGATAAAAAAGTGCTGTTCGGTCACCATTTCGCGGCGATTGCCGGGGCAGGCCCGCTGGTGGGGCCGGTACTGGCCGCGCAGATGGGCTACCTGCCAGGGATGATCTGGATCCTCGCGGGGGTGGTGCTGGCGGGCGCGGTGCAGGACTTCATGGTGCTGTTCGTCTCCACCCGCCGCGACGGTCGTTCGCTGGGTGAGCTGGTGAAAGAGGAGATGGGCGCAACCGCCGGGGTGATTGCGCTGGTGGCGACCTTTATGATCATGGTGATCATCCTCGCGGTGCTGGCGATGATCGTGGTGAAAGCCTTGACCCACAGCCCGTGGGGAACCTATACCGTCGCCTTCACCATTCCGCTGGCGCTGTTTATGGGGATCTATATCCGCTATCTGCGTCCGGGGCGCATTGGTGAAGTTTCAGTTATTGGCCTGGTGTTCCTGGTGTTTGCCATTATCTCCGGCGGCTGGGTAGCGGAAAGCCCGACCTGGGCGCCGTTCTTCGACTTCACCGGCGTGCAACTGACCTGGATGCTGGTGGGCTACGGCTTTGTGGCGGCGGTGCTGCCGGTGTGGCTGCTGCTGGCCCCGCGTGACTACCTCTCCACCTTCCTGAAAATCGGCACCATCGTCGGGCTGGCGATCGGCATTCTGATTATGCGCCCGACCCTGACCATGCCTGCGCTGACCAAATTTATTGACGGCACCGGCCCGGTCTGGACCGGCAACCTGTTCCCGTTCCTGTTTATCACCATCGCCTGCGGCGCGGTGTCGGGCTTCCACGCGCTGATCGCCTCCGGAACCACGCCGAAGATGCTGGCGAATGAAAATCAGGCCTGCCTGATTGGCTACGGCGGCATGCTGATGGAATCCTTCGTGGCGATTATGGCGCTGGTTTCGGCCTGTATTATTGACCCGGGCGTTTACTTTGCGATGAACAGCCCAATGGCGGTACTGGCCCCGGCCGGCACCGTTGACGTGGTTGCCTCTGCCGCGCAGGTGGTCAGCGGCTGGGGCTTTGCGATTACCCCTGAAACGTTGACGCATATCGCTAATGAGGTCGGCGAGCAGTCAATTATCTCCCGCGCAGGCGGGGCGCCAACGCTGGCGGTGGGCATGGCCTACATTCTGCACGGCGCGCTGGGCGGGCTGATGGATGTCTCGTTCTGGTATCACTTCGCCATTCTGTTCGAGGCGCTGTTTATTCTGACGGCGGTGGATGCCGGTACGCGTGCGGCGCGCTTTATGTTGCAGGATCTGCTGGGGGTGATCTCCCCGAACCTGAAGCGTACCGATTCACTCCCGGCTAACCTGCTGGCGACGGCGCTGTGCGTGCTGGCGTGGGGCTACTTCCTGCATCAGGGCGTGGTCGATCCGCTCGGCGGGATTAACACCCTGTGGCCGCTGTTCGGTATCGCCAACCAGATGCTGGCGGGCATGGCCCTGATGCTCTGTGCCGTAGTCCTGTTCAAGATGAAGCGCCAGCGTTACGCATGGGTGGCGCTGGTGCCAACGGCGTGGCTGCTGATCTGTACCCTGACCGCGGGCTGGCAGAAAGCCTTCAGCCCGGACAATAAGGTGGGCTTCCTGGCGATCGCCAACAAGTTCCAGGCGATGATCGACAGCGGTAAGATCCCGGCACAGTACACCGAATCTCAACTGTCGCAGCTGGTGTTTAACAACCGTCTGGACGCCGGGCTGACCATCTTCTTTATGGTGGTGGTTGTGGTGCTGGCGTTGTATTCTCTGAAAACCGCGCTGGCGGCGTTGAAAGTCGACAAACCGACGGCGAAAGAGACGCCGTATGAGCCAATGCCTGAGAACCTGGACGAGATTGTCACCCAGGCGAAAGGGGCGCATTAACCCGTGTGCCGGGTGGCGGCTTCGCCTTACCCGGCCTACATTTCCTGTGAGATCAGAACTATGTTCGACACCCTTTCCAAAGCAGGTAAATACCTGGGCCAGGCCGCTAAAATGATGATTGGCGTGCCGGATTACGACAACTACGTCGAGCATATGCGCGTCAACCACCCGGACCAGACGCCCATGACCTACGAAGAATTTTTCCGCGACCGTCAGGACGCCCGCTACGGCGGCAAGGGCGGGGCGAAGTGCTGTTAACCCTCTTTTGGTAAATAGAGGCTGATCTGCTCCTGTTTACAGCCGTAAATTGCCGCCAGCTTTTCGCGGGTGCGCTTTTGCGGTCGGGAGTCCAGCGCCTCAAGCTGTGATACGGCGGACTGGCTGATGTCAAGCTTCTCCGCCACCTCCTGCTGGGACATGCCGCGTAAAATGCGCCAGGCGGCCTGTAGGCTGACGTTCTCGCTATGCATGATGTCGCATACTTCACCAGGTAATCCTACGTCATCATAACAATCGTGTTCGACTTCAATATCCTCTAGATCATCATCGGTTTCGTCGTCAATTTCTGCCATCTGTAAGCACATACGAAAGTATTCATCATAGGGAATAACGACGTACTGCGCTTTTCCGTCATCGTCCTTAATTAGCTGAACAGCCATAGGGGGCTTTCTCCTCGTGAAGGTAGGTCGTTGATGTTCTGCGCTTGACGGCCAAAACATAACAATGGTTATCGGGATCGTCCCGAAGTGTAATCAGAATGCGGTAATCGCCAACGCGTAGCCGGAAATGATTTTCTGTTGCCGATATTTTTTTGATATCGGGCCGGGGAGCTGAGCGATCGTCCAGCTCAGCAAGTTTTGCTTTGATTCTTCGCTGATATCGGCCATCGATTTTGGAAAACTCTTTCTTTGCATTCTTTGACCAGACAATCTTCATCCGTACCTCCACTGTACGACCACACAAATTATAAGGAAATAATAAGACTATTAGATAAATTCCGAATTTCTTATGGGGTACTGTAGAGCGGAGAAAAACCGCGAGAAAGCGGCAAAACGCGAATCGTCGAGGCGGCTCGAACAGGCCTCTGCCGGGCGACAGAGGCATACAGTAAATTTGCGATCAGGCGTTCAGACCGCCGTCGACATCCAGACCGGTGCCGGAAATTTGCCCCGCAGACGGGCTGGCGAGGAAGGTGACCGCCGCTGCGATATCCTCCGGCTGGCCGTAATGGCCCAGGGCAATAAGCTGACGCTGAGAGTCAGCCTGCTCGCCGTCTTCCGGGTTCATATCGCTGTTGGTCGGGCCGGGGTGGACCAGGTTGACGGTAATGCCGCGCGGGCCTAAATCGCGGGCCAGACCTCGGGTGAGGGAGTTAAGGGCAGACTTGGTCATCGAGTAGACGGCGATCCCCGGCTGTGCCACGCGGTTCGCCAGACAGCTACCGATGTTGATGATGCGTCCGCCGTCAGACATATGCACCAGCGCTTCCTGAATGGCGATCACCACGCCGCGGATGTTGACGTTGATCAGAGCGTCGATGTCCGCCAGGGTCATGGACTCCAGCGGGCCGCCGCGCGCAATCCCGGCGTTATTGACCAGAATATCCAGCCCGCCGAGGGAGCGCGCCGCCTGCGTGACCGCATCCTGAATCGCCTGCGCGCTGGCGCTGTCGGCCTGAATCGCCTCGCCGTGTCGCCCCAGCGCGTTGATCTCATCGACAACCTGCTGGGCTTTATCGACGGATTTTTCGTAGGTGATAACCACATCGGCACCGGCGCGTGCCAGCGACAGCGCAATCGCCCGACCCAGCCCACGACTGGCGCCAGTAACCAGCGCCTTTTTACCTGTTAAATCGATCTGCATGATGACCTCGTTGCAAGAGTGGAGAGAATCATCATTAGGTATAGCCCGTCGGCGCGATTAACGGCTGAAGGATTCCACCTTCTCAAACGCGGCGCGCAGCACCTCAGGCGTTAACGTCACCGGCAGATAGTGAATCGACTCCACCGGGCGCAGGGTGTGGGCAATGACCTTATCCAGCTCGTCGCGGTTGTGAATATCGACGTCCAGCTCGCGAAGCGTGGTCGGCAGATTGAAGCGCTGGTACGCTGCCACCAGCTGCGCCAGCACGTCGTCCTGACCGAGCAGGGCGCTCTGCACCAGAATGCCGTAGGCCACCTTGGTGCCGTGCAGGTATTTTTCCGTCTGCGGCAGCACGGTTAAGCCGTTGTGCACCGCGTGCGCCGCCGCCACGCGGGTATAGCGCTCACCCAGACCGCCGACCATTCCGCCTCCGGCAATAATCGCATCCACCACGTCCCGGAACGCCTGCGTCTGTTCGCCGCGCTGCTGATCCGCAAGCGCCTCTTCGCTGCGTTCCAGCAGCACGTCACGGATCGCCAGCGCACCGTTCAGGCCAAGACGCACGGTCAGCGGCAGACTCTCAGGTTGAGGGGCGAGCACCGCCGCTTCGTACCACTTCGCCAGCGTATCGCCGATGCCCGCCAGCAGATATTCCGCCGGGGCGTTAAGGATGATCTGCGGCTCCACCAGCACCAGAAAGTTGGCGTCGTCAAAAATCTCAAACTGTAGCGCCTGACCGGCATCGTTGTACCAGACGGAGAGCGGGGTCCACGCCGCGCAGGTGGCGGCGATAGTGGGAATGCCTACGAACGGCACGCCCAGACGACGCGCCACGGCCTTGACGGTATCCATTACCGCACCGCCGCCCACGCCAATCACCACGCTGGTTTCACTACCAGACTCGTTCACCAGATGGGTGACGTCACTCTCGCTGCAATGGCCCTTAAACAGCAGATGTTTTGCCCCCGTCGCGTTAAAACTCTGCGGCAGATAAGGGCGTGCGCCCTCGATTGCCCGCTCGCCGTAGATCCACACCGCGCGGGAAAGCTGTTCCGGAGTAAAGAAATCATCCAGGTGGGCAAAGCTTCCCGGATGAGAGAAGTAGTTCGCCGGGCCGGGCACTACGCGGATATCGGTGTTGCTCATGAAGTTGTCCTTTTTTAGCAAGCGCTAACCCGATGTTATGTCTGGACATCCGGATGGCTAATAATATTTTGCTTTAACTTATGCCTTTTACGTCGTTGTCAGTCAACAAGAGCTGTGAAAAATTCGCTAAATCAGAAGAGTAATGAAGGATTTACGCGGATGGTTTCCAGTCGCCTTGAGATGCGCGGTATCAGCCTGGCCTTTTCCGGCTTTCAGGCCCTGTCGCGCGTGGATTTCACCCTGAACGGCGGGTCGGTGCATGCGCTGACCGGCGCCAACGGCGCGGGGAAATCGACGCTGATGGCGGTGCTGTGCGGGACGCACGATCGTTATGAAGGCGAAATCTGCATTAACAACCAGCCGGTAAGTATCCGCGAGCCGCTGGACGCCAAACGGCTGGGTATCCACCTTGTGCAGCAGGAGGTGGATGTGGCGCTCATACCCGGGTTAAGCATTGCCGAAAACATCATGCTCGACCAGTTGGCGCATCCGGGGCACCGCTACAGCTGGCGCGCGGTTCGTCAGCAGGCGCGGCAGGCGCTGGCGCAGCTGGATGTTTCGCTCGACGTACGCCGCTCCATCGACAGTTGCACGCTGGCTGAAAAACAGCAGATTTTGCTGGCGCGGGCGCTCTCGCACCACTGCCGTTTTCTCATTCTTGATGAGCCCACCGCGCCGCTGGACGCGCACGAGAGTGAGCGTCTGTTTGCGGTAGTAAGACGTCTGCAACAGCAGGGTATCGGCGTGGTGTTTATCTCTCACCGCATTCACGAGCTGAAGGCCATCTGCGACACCCTGACGGTGCTGCGCGACGGCAGGCTGATTGAGTCCGGCCCGATGGCGGATCTGAGCGGCGAAGCGATTGTTGAGAAGATGCTCGGCCACGAGCTGAGCGATATCTATCCGCCCCCGCGCCCGCCGCACGGTGAGGAGACGCTGCTGCGGGTGGAAGGGCTGCACGACGATGCGCTGCTGAAAGATATCTCCCTGCACCTGCGCAAAGGTGAAATCCTCGGCATTGCCGGGCTGGCGGGGGCGGGGAAAACGGAACTCTGCAAGGCGCTGTTTGGCGCCAGCAAAAGCCGCGTCGCGCGCGGCGAGCTGAACCATCAGGCCTGGAAACCGCGCGATCCGGCAGACTCGGTACTGCGCGGTCTGGCGCTGGTGCCGGAGGAGCGGCGCAAAGAGGGCATTTTTATCGACGAGCCGGTGAGCATGAACCTTGCCGTGTGTGCCGATAACAGCTTCTCGCGCTGGAGCCTGTTTGGTCATCGTCAGGCGTGGCGCTGGGCAGAAGAGGTGATTGCCCGCGTCGGTGTGCGCACGCGCGGGCCGGGGCAGGTGCTGCGTCGGCTTTCCGGCGGTAACCAGCAGAAGGTCGCCATCGGCAAATGGCTGCGCAATGACGCCAGCGTGCTGATATTCGACGAGCCGACCAAAGGCGTGGACGTGAAGGCCAAAACCGATCTGTTTCAGCTGATCGACGGCCTGGCGCGCGAGGGCAAAGGGGTGATTTACGCCTCGGGCGAGTTTGCCGAACTGGTCGGGCTGTGCGACCGCATCTGCGTACTGTGGGACGGGCGCATCGTGGCGGAAATCGCCGGAGCCGAGGCCCGGGAAGAGACACTACTTTATTATTCAACCGGAGGAACGGCGTCGTGAGCAAGGCCCTTTCAGTGAACGCGGCGGCGTCTGGCCGTCAGCAGGTTTTCGATTTTCTCTACAGGTGGGGCATGCTGTTGACCGTCGTCGCGCTGGTGGCGGTGTTTGGCCTGGCGTCGGACAGCTTCCTCGATCCGAACAACATCATCAACATTCTGCGCTCGATTGCCATCGTGACGGTGATTGCCATCGGCGTCTCGATTTCGCTGACCGTCGGCGGGTTCGATCTCTCGGTGGGGTCAACCGCGTCGCTGGCGAACGCGCTGGTGATTTCGCTTTTCGTCTGGCACGGCTTCGGCACCACCGAGTCGATTCTGCTGACCCTAGCGCTCTGCACGCTGGTCGGCCTGTTTAACGCCTTTCTGATCGTCATCCTGCGCATTCCGGACATGCTCGCGACCCTTGCCAGCCTGTTTGTCATCCAGGGCGTGGCGATGACCTACAGCTACGGCGGGTCGATTACCGAGAACATGGTGCTGCCGAGCGGCGACATGGCGGAAGGGACCATTCCGGCGGCGTTCAGCCTGCTGGGACAGGTGCCGACCATTGTGATCGTCATGCTGGTGGTGACGATTCTGGCGCAGCTTGGCCTGTCGCTGACCACCCACGGACGCCGGATGTACGCCATTGGCGGCAACCCGGAAGCCGCGCGACTTTCCGGCATTCGCACCACGCGCTACAAGGTGGCGGCCTACGTGATTGCCTCGCTGCTGGCGGGGCTGGGCGGCATTCTGCTGGCCTCGCGCATTGGGTCGTCGCAGGTGAATGCGGGCGGCGGCTACCTGATGGATGCGGTGGCGGCGGCATGGATTGGCTTCTCGCTGGCCGGGTCCGGCAAGCCGAACGCGCTGGGCACGCTGGTGGGGGCGGTGATCCTCGGCGTGCTCTCCAACGGGCTGGTGATGCTCTCCGTGCCGTATTACGCCATGGACATTATAAAAGGGCTGGTGCTCGCGGTGGCGCTGGCGATTACTTACATACAAAAACGCTGACAACACAACGGGATAATAAATGAAAAAGATTGCACTCTCTTTAGTGGCTCTTGGGTTACTCACTGCTCTGCCGGGCCTGGCGGCTACCCCCGCGCCGGTTCCGGCCGCCATTGCGAACCATGACGGCCCCATTCGCATCGCGGTGATCCGCAACCTGGGCTCGGACGACAACACCACGCAGTTTGTTGCCGGGGCGATTCAGGAAGGGAAAAAGCTCGGCTTTAAGGTCAGCACGTTTTTAAGTAACGGGGACGACGCCAGATTCCAGGACTTCGTTAACCAGGCCATCAGCCAGAAATACGACGGGATTATTCTCTCTCAGGGGCGCGATCCGTACTCCACCGCGCTGGTGAAGAAGGCGGTGGATGCCGGGATCAAAGTTTCGGTGTTTGATACCGCCGTGAACGGCGAGATCCCGGGCGTAACCGTTACCCAGCAGGACGATGCCTCCCTGACCAACCTCTCTTTTGGTCAACTGGCGAAAGATTTCAACGGCAGGGCCAATATCGTCAAGCTGTGGGTCGCGGGCTTCCCGCCAATGGAGCGCCGTCAGGCGGCGTATAAAGAACTGCAAAAGCAGTATCCGGAGATTAAAGAGCTGGAGTCCATCGGCGCGGTCTCCTCTGACGTGCAGGGCGACACCGCCAACAAGGTGGGGGCGATCCTCGCGAAATACCCGAAAGGTAAAATCGACGCCATCTGGGGGACCTGGGATGCCTTCAGTCAGGGCGCGTATAAGGCGCTGAAAGAGAATGGCCGCACCGAGATCAAGCTCTACAGCATCGACATCTCCAACCAGGATCTCCAGCTGATGCGCGAGCCGGGTAGCCCGTGGAAGGTGAGCGTGGCGGTAGATCCGAAGCTGATTGGCGCGACCAACGTACGCCTGATCGCCAATAAGATTGCCGGAGAAGCGACGCCTGCCACCTACGATTTCAAGGCGGCGGCTATTCCGCAGGCGCTGCTGATCGCCCAGCCGGGCGCGGTGAACGTGGCGTCTCTGGGGAAAATCATTCCAGGCTGGGGCCAGACGGAAGATTTTATCGCGCCGTGGTTTGCGACGCTTGCCGCTAAAAACAAGTAAACCAAGCCGGGTGGCGGCTGCGCCTTACCCGGCCTACATTTCGTACCCGTAGGCCCGGTAAGCGTAGCGCCACCGGGCGTAAGGAGCATAAGGTGTCTCAATTACCCCCTCCCGAATACAGCCGCAATATGCGGCTGATTGGCCATAGCGACCAGGGCGGTCGTCCGGACGGTGTACAGCTGATGGTGCACCGTGGTTTCGCCTATATCGGTCATATGGTGTCGCAGGGCTTTTCCATTGTCGACGTGCGCGATCCGAAAAAACCAAAAGCCGCAGGTTACGTGCCCGCGCCGCCGGGTACCTGGAACGTACACCTCCAGGCGCACGACGATTTGCTGCTGGTGATTAACGCCCGGGATCTGTTTGCCGATACGCGTTTTGCCGATGAGAAGGTCTACTACACCCGCCAGGTGGGGGAGACCGTCAGCGACGTGCAGGATAAAGGCTGGAGCGCCGGGCTTCGCGTCTTTGATATCTCCACGCCAGACAGGCCGCGCGAAATCGGCTTTCTGTCGCTGAGCGGCATCGGCATTCACCGCATCTGGTACGTCGGCGGCCGCTGGGCCTACGTTTCAGCGCTGATCGACGGCTTTACCGACTACATCTTTCTGACCATCGATCTTGCGGACCCGCGTAAGCCTGAAGTCGCGGGGCGCTGGTGGCTGCCCGGGATGAACCAGGCCGAAGGTGAGAAGCCGGACTGGCCGGAAGGAAAACGTTACGCCCTGCACCATGCGATTATTGCCGGCGACACCGCCTACGGCAGCTGGCGCGACGGCGGCCTGACGCTGCTGGACGTGAAGGACCGCGCGCAGCCGAAGCTGATTAGCCATCGCAACTGGAGCCCGCCGTTTGGCGGCGGAACGCACACCGCGCTGCCGCTGCCGGACCGCGACCTGCTGGTGGTGCTGGACGAAGCGGTGCTCGACAATCAGGAAGACGGCGAAAAGCTGATCTGGCTGTTTGATATCCGCGAGCCGTCGAACCCGGTCAGCATCTCGACCTTCCCGCAGCCGGATGAAACCGACTACGTGGCGAAAGGGGCGCATTTCGGCCCGCACAACCTGCACGAGAACCGGCCGGGAAGCTTCGTCAGCTCAACGCTAATTTTTGCGACGTATCAGAACGCGGGCGTGCGCGCGTATGACATTTCCAATCCGTATCGCCCGGTAGAAACGGGAGCGCTGGTGCCCGCGGCGCCGGAGAGGATGATGGATACGCGGCCCAACCGCCCGCAGGTGATCCAGTCGTGCGACGTGTTTGTGGATGCGCAGGGGATTATTTACAGCACGGACTATAACGGCGGGATGTCGGTGATTGAGTATCTGGGGTGAGTGCGGTTTGATGCCCTCACCCCGGCCCTCTCCCACAGGGAGAGGGAGAAAATCAGCTGTACTGCCGCACTCGCGCCACCAGCTCTTCCGCGCTGTCGATGCGGTCGGCAATGACAATCAGCGCTTTACCGAGGGATATTGCATGGCGGAGGCATTCGTGGCGCATGGCTTCATCCTGGATGGTATCGATATCCGCCACGTGTGAAAGCCCGACGCTGCGGCGAATCAGCTCGGTGCCGCAGAACCCGATGGCGTCATGCCAGACCTTTTTCAGGAACGCGGAGGCATAGCCCGGCGCGCTGAGTGCGGCGTCGCGGGCTTTCTCGTTTGCCAGCGCCTGGAAGCGCTCCGCGAAGGTGTTCCACAGTTCCTGAATATCGTTCAGGCGCTGCTCGCGCGCGGCGGCGGCATCGCGAATGCCGAGGTGCCCAGGCAGGCCGCAGAAGTTCAGCAGCAGGTTGCCGATGGCGGTGCCAACGTCAAAGCCAATCGGCCCAAAATAGCCGAACTCAGCGTCGATGGCCTTCAGGCTGCCGTCGGCCACAAAAATCGAACCGCTGTGAATGTCTCCGTGCAGCAGGGCTTCGGCGTGCGAGAAAAAGCGGTGCTTGAGGGAGGCCACGGCGATTTTAAGCTGGGCGTCGTCGCGCAGGGCGGCAACATCGTTTTCCAGCTCGGCCGGGTAGCTGTTGCGCGCGTGGATCTGGTACGGATCGTTAAAGAACAGATCTTCGGTGATCTCGCACATCTCCGGGTTGATGAATTTCGCTACCTGCGCTTTTTTATCGTGCGGATGCAGATAAAAATCGCTGGTGTGGAACAGGGTGTGAGCCAGATATTCCCCCAGCTGACGCGCCGCCTGGGGGTAGTAAATGTTGTTAATCAGCTCGCCGCGCCAGATGCGATGGCTGGAGAGATCTTCCATCACCATCACCGCCAGTTCCGGGTCAAAGTGGTGGATTTTCACCGTGTGCTGCGGGCTGTGCTGGTAATGCTCGACCAGGGTTTGCGCTTCAAGACGGGCACGATCCAGCGTCAGCGGCCAGGATTCGCCGACGCAGCGTACATAGGGCAGCGCCTGCTTAACGACGATGCGGCTCACGCCCGCGCGGTCGAAAATTTTAAAGACCAGGTTGAGGTTGCCGTCGCCGATTTCCTGCGCCTCTACCAGCGATGAAGGATCGTCAAGTCCGCCAAACTGCCTGGCATACTCCACGGCGTCCTGAGCGGTAAAGGTACGGTATTGCGACATGGCCTGCTCCTCAGTTTTGCTAATTAAGACATGTAGACGTCTATACATCTGGAATTCATCCTGACACAATGTGCTACAACAACGCAACAGGGAATTAACGACATGCAGACATTACAGACGACCAGCCTGCGGGTGGCGGATAATCAGCTCTTTATTCTCGACCAGCAGGCGCTTCCACAGGAGAAACGCTGGCTGGATGCCTCGACGGTCGAGGCGCTGGTCGGGCACATCCACACCCTGCGGGTGCGCGGCGCGCCGCTGATTGGTCTCTCTGCAAGCCTGCTGCTGGCGCTGTTAGCGGAAAGCGGCAAAAGCCGCGACGAGCTGGCGGTGGCGCTGGAAACCCTGCGCGCCTCCCGCCCGACGGCGGTGAACCTGATGAACAATCTCGACCGCATGAAGCTGGCGCTGTGGCAGGAAGATTATGTTCCGGCGCTGGTGGCTGAAGCGCTGCGGCTGATTGACGAAGACAAACGGCTCTGTGACGCTATTGCCAGTGCGGGCAGCGCGCTGGTGAAGCCCGGCAGCCGTCTGCTGACCCACTGCAACACCGGCGGGCTGGCGACGGCGGGCGTCGGTACCGCGCTGGGGGTGATTGCTCGCGCGCATCAGGAAGGCAAGGTAAGCAACGTCTGGGTGGATGAAACCCGTCCGCTATTGCAGGGCGGCAGGCTGACCGCGTGGGAACTCGGCGAGCTGGGCGTACCGTATCAGCTGATTACCGACTCCATGGCCGCCAGCCTGATGGCAAAAGGGCAGGTGGACGCCGTGTGGGTGGGTGCAGACCGCATTGCCGCCAACGGCGACGTGGCGAACAAAATCGGCACCTATTCCCTGGCGGTGCTGGCGAAGTTTCACGGCATTCCGTTCTACGTCGCTGCCCCGCAAACGACCCTCGACCCGGACTGCCCGAACGGTGACGCAATCCCGATTGAGCAGCGCGCGGCCAGTGAAGTGACGGGCGTGGCGGGGAGCTTTGGCGCGGTGCAGTGGGCGCCGCAAGAGGCGCAGGTCTATAACCCGGCGTTTGACGTCACGCCTGCCTCGCTGATTAGCGGCTGGGTGCTGGATACTGGCGTGGTCACGCCGGACGAGGTAGCGAAAGGGAAATTTGCCTGAGTCCGGCTATCCTTTAAGGGGGGCCCTGAGAGGACAACATCGTGACGCTCGATCCTGACACAGACTTAAAACTGGAGCGCGTGGTGGATGCACCGCGCGACCTGCTGTGGCTCTGCTGGACCACGCCGGACCACATCAAAAACTTCTTCATCCCTGCACCGCATAAGGTGATCGACTGCGACCTCGATCTGCGCGTGGGTGGGCGGTTCAATACCATATTTGAGGTGGATGGGCAGCGGATGGATAACCGGGGCGTGTTTCTTGAAATCGACCCGGGGAACAAGCTGGTCTTTACCGACGGTTATACCGAGGGCTGGAAGCCTGCCGAAAAGCCGTTTATGACGGCGATCCTGCTGCTGGAGGACGTTGGGGAGGGCAAAACCCGCTACACGGCGATTGCGCGTCATCCGACGAAGGAAATCCGTGAGCAGCATGAGCAAATGGGCTTCCACGAGGGGTGGGGCGTGGTGCTGGATCAGCTGGTGGGGTATGTGAAGTCTCTTCAACCCCCTCTCCCTTGAGGGAGAGGGTTGGGGTGAGGGGGAGAAGGCGTTGATCATGTTGAAGACAGATTTCTCTTTTTTGTATTCCTCATCTGACGAAATACTGGCGCTCCCTTTTCATCAAAATATCTTTCCGGCCATATCACATCAGGCGGAATGTCTAGCGCCTGAGCGATAAGCAATTCACCTTTAGGCCATGGTCGGGTAAGCGCATTTGCCAGTGTGGATGATGAAAGCCCAGCCTTTCGAGACAAGGCTGCGAGGCTTGTTCCATGTTTCTTTAGTGCGGCGATAATATCGGCTGAGTGCCAGTTCTGCTGACGCATTTTGTCCTCCTTAGGTGTGTTTGTTACGCACTCAATTATCCTGTTTTGGGATAAAAACACAACGGGAGGATATTCGATTTCAGGATATTTGTATGGAATCGGAACAATGGCCTCAGTTTACTCGGATGAATACCAGCGTGTTATCAATGCGTTGAAGAAAGCTCGTAAAGAGAAGGGGATTACTCAGGCCCAGCTTGCGGAGGCTTTAGGGAAACCCCAATCGTTTATCGCTAAAGTGGAAAGTGGTGAACGCAGGTTAGATGTGGTGGAGTTTGTGCATCTGGCGAGGTTGGTTGATGTGAATATATCGTTGATTTTGAATGAAATAATATAGATAAGAAAATAGCAAAGTTAATTATATGGTAAATGATAAAACATCGTGCTCAAGGGGCTAAAATGAATGATAAATTACAAATTTATGCTGATAATATTAAAAGTACTGGATTTATTTTAGAAAGTAAAGTTTCTGATTTTTTAAATAATCATGGTTGGGGGGTTATTAATAATAAATATTATATAGATGATGTTCAAAGTGTTGCGCGAGAAATAGATATTATTGCTTACAAAGCGACAAAAGTTAGAGATGTATTAGTTTATACAACTCTCATAATTAGTTGTAAGAAAAATGAAGAAAATGTTTGGGCGTTATTAGTGAAAAACATTAAGCCCAATGATCCTAATATAGATTATGAGCCATTGAAAAACTGGAGTAATCACCCAGTACTAAACTATGAATTGAATTTTAATAACAAAGAGAAAATCGGCGTGCCGGATGGTATTGTTTATGAAAAAATTTTCAACGTAACAAAAAATGTTTTTGCTTTTCAAGAAATGAGTAAGAAAAGTGGAAGATCAAATAATGATAAAAATATATTCAATTCGATAACGTCATTGATGAAAGCGCAGTTTTATGAGTTAACCTCTTTATCATCAAGAAAAAAAGAACGTAGTGTTTATTTTTTCCATCTAATGTCATTAATTGATAGTGAGATGATACTACTGGATTGTGAAGGAGATGAAATACATCCAAGCGAAACGGAATCGCATACTATCATAAGTAATTATATTATAAATGGTGAATCGACTGCTTCAAAAATAAATTTCATGACACTTAATGGTTTTTTAACTAATGAAATTTATTATCAAAAACTTCACGAATATTATGTAACTTATATCAATAAATGCTTTTCGAATTTTTACAATGATGCTTTTTCTAATATTGATAAACGTAAGATTTTAACAAAAGAACTATGGCATAAGTATGGGGCAAAGTTATCGCTCGAAGTAATGAGGGGTTTTAAAGTATATGATCGTTTTAGCATAGATGACATCTGGCCTTCTGATGATTCGCTAATAGTTGAGATAACTACTAAGAGTTCGCAGCTTAACGAGCTGTTGGAGGGTAGCGAAAAAATAAAAGAGCAACTTCGAATTTATATTGAAGACGTTTTTAACATGAAAGTGAATAAAAAAATAGCTTTTATAGATGATATTCCATTTTGATTCGTTAAAAGTGCCATTGATTAACGTTAATGGCACTAGAAATGTAAATACCTATGCCAGCCTTGGATACGCATCCGCAATCGCATCACCCGTAAACTGCGCCACCCAACCCTCCGGGTTATCGAAAATACGGATCGCCGTAAAGTTCGGCTCTGAGCCCATATCAAACCAGTGCGGCGTGCCCGCAGGGACTGAAATCAGGTCGTTTTTCTCGCACAGCACCTGATACACCTCATCGCCAATATGCAGGCAGAACAGCCCGGCACCTTCCACGAAAAAGCGCACTTCGTCTTCGCCGTGGGTGTGTTCGTTCAGAAACTTCGCGCGCAGCGCCTCTTTCTGCGGATTGTCGGCGCGCAGGCTAATCACGTCCCAGCTCTGGTAACCTTTCTCTGCCACCAGCTTGTCGATCGCATGCTGATACGCTTCGATCACGGCTTCGGGCGCAGGATCGTGGCCTAAATCGCGATCCGCCGCCCAGCGTTCAAAACGCACGCCTTTCGCGTTCAGCTGTTGGGCAATCTCGGCGGCGTCGGTGCTGTGCCACTGATGCTGACTGGCGTCTTTATCGGAATAAATGGTCAATGCGCTCATGAAGGGATCTGCTCCGGATTAATCTCGTCAAACTGGTGGATCTGATGATGATGGCTTGCGCCGTCATCTTCACCGCGAATCAGTTGCAGGGTGCGAAAACCCGCCTGTTCAGCCGCGTCCAGCTCCTGATGAATATCCGACAGAAACAGGATCTGCGACGGGGCAATGCCCGTTTGCGCCGCAATATTTTGATAAGACTGCACCTCGCGCTTGGCGCCAATGTGGGTATCAAAATAGCCGCTGAACAGATGAGTAATATCACCTTCGTCGCTGTAGCCAAATAACAGTTTCTGCGCGGCGACAGAGCCAGAGGAATAAACATAGAGATCAATCCCTTGCGCCTTCCATTTTTCCAGCGCGGGCAGTACGTCAGGATAGAGGTGTCCGGTAAAGTCACCGTTGACGTAACCGTCCTGCCAGATGATGCCTTGCAGGGCTTTGAGCGCCGTCGATTTGCGGTCTTCATCCATAAAGGTAAACAGTACGTTGATGAGATCGCTGACGCTGGCATGCGGAGCGCTGATTTCATCGCGCAGGTTGTCCAGAATCGATTTGACCGGCTCGGCGTACTGCTGCGCGGTCACGAAGGCCGCCAGCCGCTCACGCGCGTAGGGGAACAAAACATCATGGACAAAACGGATATCGCTGGTGGTCCCTTCAATATCCGTCACAATCGCGCGAATCATACTCTCTCCCATTGTCGTAAACGCATTTCGCATTCAAATAAGAATTCTAAACCTTCCAGATGACGGCGGGCTTCGGCCACGTCGCGTCCCCAGCAGGTTAAGCCATGGCCGCGCAGAAGAAAACCATAATTAAGCGGGCGTGCCTGCGCGTAATGGGCGATGCGCGAGGCGAGGGCGTCGATGTCCTGGTCGTTATCAAACACCGGGATGGCCACCGTATCCTGGTGCGTGGTCTGCCCGGTAAGGGATTTTTGCATCTCGAAACCGGTGATCTTCAGCTCGGCCTCGTTGACCAGACGCGACAGCACCGTGGCATTGACAGTGTGAACGTGCAGGACGGCGTTAGCCTCGGGAAACAGGCGATAGATGAGGGTATGCAGCCCGGTCTCTGCCGATGGTTTACGGCCAGACGGCGCACGGTTGGTGGCGATTTCAACCTGTAGAAAATCGGCGGTGGTCAGGCTGCCTTTGTCTTTTCCGGATTCGCTCAGCCAGCACAGGTGTTCATCCTGACGCAAGGACATATTGCCGCCGGTAGCGGGCGCCCAGCCTTTAGCGCCAATCCAGCGGCAGGCCTCGACCAGGTGTGTGAGTTGCAGGTTGTCTGTCATTTCCTTTTACCCTCTCGGTCAGGAATATTTATATCGTTTAGACGTCTAAGCGTCTTGATTGCCAAAGACTAACATCGTGTTATAGTGTCAGCAACATAAGTATTACAGGCAGGCACACTACAATGAGCAATAACCCGTTGATCCCGCAGAGTAAACTTCCAAATCTCGGCACGACGATTTTTACCCGGATGAGCGCTCTGGCGCAGCAGCATAACGCCATTAACCTCTCGCAGGGGTTCCCGGATTTTGACGGCCCGCGCTATTTGCAGGAGCGTCTGGCGTACCACGTGGCGCAGGGGGCAAACCAGTACGCGCCGATGACCGGCGTGCAGGCGTTGCGTGAAGCCATTGCGGATAAAACGGCTGAGCTGTATGGCTATAAACCTGATGCGAACAGCGATGTCACGGTAACCGCAGGGGCGACCGAAGCGCTGTATGCGGCGATAACCGCCCTGGTGCGTACCGGCGACGAGGTTATTTGTTTTGACCCAAGCTACGATAGCTACGCCCCGGCGATTGAACTGGCCGGCGGCGTAGTGAAACGCGTGGCGCTCCAGCCGCCGCATTTTCGTCCGGACTGGCAGGCGTTTGCCGCGCTGCTGAGCGATAAAACCCGGCTGGTGATCCTGAATACGCCGCACAACCCATCGGCGACGGTGTGGCAGAAGAGCGATTTTGCCGCCCTGTGGCAGGCCATCGCCGAACGTGAAATCTATGTTCTGAGCGACGAGGTGTATGAGCATATCTGCTTCGCCGAAGAGGGACATGCCAGCGTGCTGGCGCATCCGCAGCTTCGTGAGCGTGCAATCGCGGTATCGTCATTTGGCAAAACCTACCATATGACCGGCTGGAAGGTCGGGTACTGCGTGGCGCCCGCCGCCATCAGCGCTGAGCTGCGTAAAGTGCACCAGTATCTGACGTTTGCGGTGAACACACCCGCTCAGCTGGCGCTGGCGGATATGCTGCGCAGCGAACCCGGACACTACCGTGAGCTACCGGATTTCTACCGTGCGCGTCGGGATCGGTTTGTGGCTGCGTTGAGCAAAAGCCGTCTGGAGATTTTACCCTGTGAAGGGACCTATTTCCTGCTGGCCGACTACAGCGCGATTTCCGATCTGGACGACGTGAGTTTCTGCCAGTGGCTGACGAAAGAGGTGGGCGTGGCGGCCATTCCGCTGTCGGTGTTCTGCGCCGATCCCTTCCCGCATAAGCTGATCCGACTTTGCTTTGCGAAGCAGGAATCGACGCTGCTGGCAGCGGCAGCGCGGTTAAACGCGCTCTGACTATTTCACCGTCCAGGCTTCAGAAAAACGACGGTCTGCGAAGAGTTCGAGCAGACCGTTGATCTGCTTCAGACGCAGTACTTCATCGCTGTCCATACCCAACTCCTGGCCAATTTTCTGCTCACTCCAGCCCATAAGCACCAGCTCGCGCACGATTTCTGACATGGCGTTGATCTGGTGGCGTCCGCGCGCGCGGTTGTGGCGAATGGTCGCCGCCATGCGGTCGAACTTTTCCTGCCGCGCTTTACGCAGGCAGGTGACAGGAAGGTAACCCTTAAGCTGGCGCTTCAGGGGCGCCCGGTTACTGCCGATATCATGGCGGTGAAAACCATCGACAATTTCGTAGTGCTGTGGCGCATTTTCCGTCACCACGATAGGCTGTGTGAATCCATCCAGCTCCAGTGACTTGCTGAGCAGCCGCTTTTCCGGTGGCGCGACGTTATTTGGGTTGTAATCGTTAGCGCTGATGTTTGTCTTTTTTATCCACAATACGCAATCGACGGGCTGATCGCGAAAAGGGCTGATTTCATGTAATGCCTGACGAAACGCATTAATAGCGGCTATTCGCTCTTCCTCAGAAAGTGCCTGAAGGTACGTTTCCATTTCGGTGATTATTCGTTGTTGCATAAAATCCCCCATTCCTTGCGTTTTGCTTTCACTCTGTCGCTGTAGCGCTGATAGTGTTTGGGCTTATTTGGGCTAAACGAAAGTGCCCGGCACCAATAGTCATTGTTGAGTAAAACCTTACAAATGCGTCGCCAGGAGGGGATATCTTTTGCACCAATGTCACCCTCCTGCGTATCGGGAATATCGTTCATGCCTCGCTTTTGATACCAGTGGAGATAAACCGCGATTTTATTGCGGTAATGTTCCGCCGTATTTTGCGGCATGCTGTCGAGTAGCAGCATGGCGTATTCGCGCCAGCCAAGATGGTCTGGTTTCAGGATCTTCCGGTGGCCATAAAAATGGTTATCGTGCCCGGCATAAATACCGCCGCTGCGCACCCCGCAGGCACGCTCACACATCGCCGCCCAGCGTTCGGGTTCAATGACATGATAGAGCCACAAGCCCTGACGCTGTTCCGGGCCAAACGGTTCGCAGATGCGCATATAACGCGGCGGCACCCCCGCCTTGTACATCAGGTCGTATAACGGGTTATAGCAACATTTTGATTTCGCGAACCACGTCCAGATGTCGGCGGTTTTCCAGTCGTACAGAGGGTAGATGTACCAGGTGTGCCCGCCCGGTGCGACGGTCGTCCAGGGTTTATCGTCAGAAAAGCGCTGCTTACGTGCCGACGCGATAGCCAGAAAGCGGTTGTAGGATTCATCGGCGCGGATCCCCACCATAACGGCGGCAGGACGTTTTTGCGCATACCATTCGGCAAACTCTCGCACGAAGACTTCAAACGTCATTCCCTGCTGATAAAAATCGAAATAGTGATAATCGGTAATGGCATCTTCCGGTGGCTGGCGAACCCAGTTTGTCCCGGGTTCCCAGCACTGCCATTCAGGTTGAAACTGTGACAGGGCGTTCTGGGTCGTGAGCGGAAGCGCTACCCACCAGAACTGATGGATAACATCCCGATACAGCGTTCTCATCGTGTCAACATGCTGAATGGTTGAGGAGAATTGCGCTTCCCAGTCCAGAAAGATGACATCTATTTTTCGCTTTAATTGCCGTGCTTGCTGGGCAACGAGATGCAGCATCACGGTAGAATCTTTTCCACCGGAAAAGGAAACGCATACCCTGGAGAAATTGTTTAGCGTCCAGTCTATGCGTTCCGCTGAAGCGTCTAAAACATTTTCCTGTAAAGGGATTTTATAGATCGACATGGTTAATCGCATCCTGCGTGTTAAATGTCTGGAAAAAATTAAGACGATATTATGAAATCATTTTTCATTATTTTCACGGGATCATTTTTTCAGTTTGCGATTTTTATATTCATCATATAAATGATTTTACGCAGACGGAGCGGAAAGACAGAGTTTATGCATTTTCTCAATGAACGTTGAAAAAACACTGCTGTTCAGCGATGAACGGCTGTAAAGCATATAGACATGTATTTCGGGCAATTCAAATGGGGCGGCGATCCGTTTTAATTTTAACGTCTCTTTATAGGCTTCATAGATTGATACGGGTATAAAGCCTAACAGATCAGATGAACTGACCATGGAGATAAGCGAAATGATGGAGTCCGTGCGAAAAGCAATATCTCTTTCCGGGAAAAGGTCATTGGCGCGATTCTGGAACTCTTTAACGCCCGGGTGCGCACTCTGGTAAAAGGTGAATTTTTCCCGGTATAACGCTTCAAGACTGACCGTATCGGCGAGTCTTGGATGGTTTTCTCGGCAGATTAACGCTATTGGCACCGTGGCAAAGTGAGAACACACCACAGAGCGATTCTTAATTGGGGCAATAGTAAAGATCAGGTCGGCTTTACGGTAGGCGAGCAGGTCCTCTGCGGATTCCGGAGAGATAAGCATATCTCGTTGTTCTATCTCGTAATTTTCCTCTGACATTAGCAGCTTCATTGGTTCGAGCATATAGCCGGGCGACATCATTTGAGAGCAATAGATAACGAACTTTTTCTTGATGTCCGAGTGATGCATCATGTTGATCGTCTGCTCAATTTGGTTGAGATTCTGTTCAAGATGATGATGCAGGTTGGTGCCCACCGTGGTCGGCGTAATTCCCTTACCTGAGCGGATGAACAGGGGGTCATTGAGCTGGCCACGCAGACGTTGCAGCGACTGGCTCACGGCGGATGGCGTGATATAAAGTGTCTCGGCAGCCTTACTGATACTGAGATGTTGGTAAATGCATTCGAAGATGACTAACAGATTGAGATCGAATTTTTTTAGGTCGTAGAGGTTGGCCATGTTTCGTCCTGAGTGTGCTGTGTTTGCTGTCGTTATCACATCATGGAGTACGACAGAGGGAAGTTACCTTTAACAATCCGTGGGGGTAACTCGCTTAATTTAAAAATTAAGTGATCTTAATATATCACGGCTTTGGATTATTGAAACACAACTTCAAGATTTATTAAGATAATTTTATCTTTAAAGTGTGATTGAATTATTTGAATGACAACTGGCATTTATATATAGCGCGAAATTTATAATGAAATTAAATTTATAACGTTTCTGAGATCTGTTCGATTCTGCCTATCACAACCATAGGCAGGACTATCCCTCTTATGCATTGCTCAATGCGCGCACGGATGCTGTAATCAAAGCGCTGTTACGGCCTTGATACAAGGTATGTAGAGCGCAACGCAACGCCAGCTTCGGCTGGCACTGAATGTACCTGCGGGGAATTCAGGTATCAGGGCCGCCCGTTGAGGCGGCCTTTTTACTTTCAGGCTTTCCTGTAAAAGGTTCACCTTGCTGTCTTGTTGCTGTTGTAAGGTTTGGCTGATTGATTTGATAAAGCATACGCATTAGCCCCGATGAACAAAGTTGGTTACCTTACATCTCAACGAAAACACGGAGGAAGTACAGATGTCCTTGATTAACACCAAAATTAAACCTTTCAAAAACCAGGCGTTCAAAAACGGTGAGTTCATCGAAGTGACCGAGAAAGATACCGAAGGCCGCTGGAGCGTGTTCTTCTTCTATCCGGCTGACTTCACCTTCGTTTGCCCGACCGAACTGGGTGACGTGGCAGACCACTACGAAGAACTGCAAAAGCTGGGCGTAGACGTTTACTCTGTTTCTACCGATACCCACTTTACCCACAAAGCGTGGCACAGCAGTTCTGAAACTATCGCGAAAATCAAATACGCGATGATCGGCGACCCGACTGGCGCCCTGACCCGTAACTTCGACAACATGCGTGAAGATGAAGGCCTGGCTGACCGTGCGACCTTCGTTGTTGACCCGCAGGGCATTATCCAGGCTATCGAAGTTACCGCTGAAGGTATCGGCCGTGATGCATCTGACCTGCTGCGCAAAGTGAAAGCGGCTCAGTACGTTGCTTCTCACCCAGGCGAAGTGTGCCCGGCGAAATGGAAAGAAGGCGAAGCGACGCTGGCGCCATCTCTGGACCTGGTTGGCAAGATCTAAGTCTGTAAAGCCTGGCGGCGCTACGCTTGCACAGGCCTACAGTATCGTAGGCCGGGTAAACGAAGTGCCACCCGGCAATCAATGGGCGCTCCCCGCGCCCATTTCATTCCAGCACCATGATGCAAGTTGCATTCAGGCAGCCCGTATAAGGCGGCTTGCATGATGACGTTTTAAGAGAGGGAAGAATAATGCTCGACGCTAACATGAAAACCCAGCTCAAGGCCTACCTTGAGAAACTGACCAAACCTGTTGAGCTGATTGCCACGCTGGACGACAGCGCGAAATCGGCAGAAATCAAAGCGCTGCTGACAGAGATTGCTGAGCTGTCGCCGAAGGTGACCTTCAAAGAAGACAACACGCTGGCAGTCCGTAAGCCTTCTTTCCTGATCGCCAACCCAGGGTCTGACCAGGGGCCGCGTTTCGCGGGCTCTCCGCTGGGGCACGAATTTACGTCCCTGGTGCTGGCGCTGCTGTGGACCGGTGGTCATCCGTCAAAAGAAGCGCAGGCGCTGCTGGAGCAGATCCGCGATATCGATGGTGATTTTGAGTTTGAAACCTATTACTCACTCTCCTGCCATAACTGTCCGGACGTGGTGCAGGCGCTGAACCTGATGTCAGTCCTCAACCCACGCATTAAGCACACGGCGATTGACGGCGGTACGTTCCAGAACGAAATCACCGAGCGCAACGTGATGGGCGTTCCGGCGGTTTACCTGAATGGTCAGGAGTTCGGCCAGGGGCGTATGACCTTGACCGAAATCGTCGCCAAAGTGGATACCGGCGCAGAAAAACGTGCGGCGGAAGAGTTGAACCAACGCGATGCGTACGACGTACTGATTGTTGGCTCCGGCCCGGCGGGCGCGGCGGCAGCGGTCTACTCCGCACGTAAAGGGATCCGTACCGGTCTGATGGGGGAGCGTTTCGGTGGTCAGGTTCTGGATACCGTTGACATTGAAAACTACATTTCCGTGCCGAAAACCGAAGGCCAGAAGCTGGCCGGGGCGTTGAAAGCGCACGTCAGCGACTACGACGTGGATGTCATTGACAGCCAGAGCGCCAGCAAACTGGTTCCGGCCGCGGTCGAGGGTGGTTTGCACCAGATTGAAACGGCGTCCGGCGCGGTGCTGAAGGCGCGCAGCGTGATCATTGCCACCGGCGCGAAATGGCGCAACATGAACGTCCCGGGCGAAGATCAGTATCGCACCAAAGGCGTGACCTATTGCCCGCACTGTGACGGCCCGCTATTCAAAGGTAAACGCGTAGCGGTGATCGGCGGCGGTAACTCCGGCGTGGAAGCGGCTATCGATCTGGCGGGAATTGTTGAACACGTTACCCTGCTGGAGTTCGCCCCGGAGATGAAAGCGGACCAGGTGTTGCAGGATAAGGTGCGTAGCCTGAATAACGTCGATATTGTGCTCAATGCCCAGACGACAGAAGTGAAAGGCGACGGCAGCAAAGTGACCGGTCTGGAATACCGTGACCGCGTGAGTGGCGATATCCACAGCGTGGCGCTGGCAGGGATCTTTGTTCAGATTGGCCTGCTGCCAAACACCACCTGGCTGGAAGGCGCGATTGAGCGCAACCGCATGGGCGAGATCATCATTGATGCGAAATGCGAAACCAGCGTGAAGGGCGTATTTGCGGCGGGCGACTGCACCACCGTGCCGTACAAACAGATCATCATCGCCACTGGCGAAGGTGCGAAAGCGTCGCTGAGCTCGTTTGATTATCTGATCCGCACCAAAACCGCATAATAAAAGAAAGCAAGACGACACCTGCAATGCCAGAGGCCACCAAAAGGTGGCCTCTTTTTTTATCTCACGACCATCACCGGAATGTGGGTGTGGCGGATCACGCTGGAGGCGTTCGACCCCAGCAGGTGAGTGGTGATGGAAGGGTTACGTGAACCAATCACTACCACGTCGGCATTTAATTCCCCCGCCAGCTCATTAACGGCGTCGCGCACGCTACCGAACCGGACGTGGGTTTTGATGCGGGAAGGATCGATGCTGAAGTGCCCGACCATGGTTTGCAGGCGTGTCTCGGCTTCATGCTGTAAATGCTCTTCAAAACGACGCACATCAGCAGCGAAACGATGCAGGCTCAGGCTGGCAGAGCCCGGTAAAACATGCAGAAGATGAATAACTCCGTCCTGCTGCGCGAGAAATTCCGCGTGACGTACAGCCTTATCACTCAGTTCCATTTCGAAAACATCAACCGGCATAATGATTGTTTGATACATAACCGTTTCTCCTTGTTTATAAACGCTGAAATCATTCAACCACAAAATATAAAAGGTTTCTGTAATCCCGACAGCACTTTTTTATCTCGCCAGGATAAATCTCAAAACAGCCGGATTCCGGGGCAGATCCCGAGAGGTAGCTACCCTTTTATAAGCTTACCCACACCCTTTCGGAGGTTGCATGAAAGCTCTCACCTATCACGGTCCACATCATGTTCGGGTCGATAATGTCCCCGATCCGGGCATCGAACAGCCTGACGATATCATCCTGCGCGTAACGGCCACGGCGATCTGTGGTTCTGATTTGCATCTTTATCGCGGAAAAATTCCCAAGGTCCAGCACGGCGATATCTTTGGTCATGAATTTATGGGCGAGGTGGTGGAGTGCGGGAGCGAAGTGAAAAACGTGCAGAAAGGTGACCGGGTGGTGATCCCGTTTGTGATTGCCTGCGGTGACTGCTTCTTTTGCCAGATGCAACAGTACGCGGCCTGCGAAAACACGAACCGCGGGCAGGGCGCGGCGCTGAACAAAAAGCAAATTCCCGCCCCTGCCGCGCTGTTTGGCTACAGCCATCTTTACGGCGGCGTGCCGGGCGGACAGGCGGAGTATGTGCGCGTCCCGAAAGGCAACGTGGGGCCGTTTAAAGTGCCCCAGCTGCTGTCTGACGACAAAGCGCTTTTCCTGTCAGATATTCTGCCTACCGCCTGGCAGGCGGCAAAAAATGCGCAGATCCAGAAAGGCTCCAGCGTCGCCGTATTCGGGGCCGGGCCGGTGGGGTTACTGACCATTGCCTGCGCGCGGCTTCTCGGCGCAGAGCAGATTTTCGTGGTTGACCATCATCCCTATCGACTGCGGTTTGCCCAGGAGCGCTACGGCGCGATCCCGATTAACTTTGATGACGATAACGACGCGGCGGAGAAAATCATTGAGCAAACGGCCGGACAGCGCGGAGTGGATGCGGTGATTGATGCCGTCGGGTTTGAGGCCAAAGGCAGCACCACGGAAACGATCCTCAGTAACCTGAAAATTGAAGGCAGCAGCGGCAAAGCCCTGCGCCAGTGCATTGCTGCGGTGCGACGCGGCGGCGTGGTCAGCGTGCCGGGCGTGTACGCCGGTTTTATTCACGGCTTCCTGTTTGGCGATGCCTTCGATAAAGGGCTGAGCTTTAAGATGGGGCAGACCCACGTCCATGCCTGGCTGGGAGAGCTGCTGCCGCTCATCGAAAAAGGGCTGCTTACCCCAGAAGATATTGTGACCCACTATCTTCCGCTGGCTGATGCGGAACGCGCCTATAAGATCTTCGAAAAACGGGAGGAGGAGTGCCGCAAGGTGATCCTGGTGCCTGGCGCAGACACCCCGGAGGCAGCGCAGCAGAAAGTAAAGGGACTGGTGAATGCCTTCCCCGGCGGCGTTGTGTGAGGTTCCTCACTCACCAGTGGCGCTCAAGATACAGCACCGCCACGACGAGGATCGCCAGGATGATGAGAAAAACCAGTGTGATAACAAGTATCTCACCCATGACCGTCCCCACGGCACTACAACAGACTAAGCGTGGATTAAGCGGTTTTTGTCCGGTATAGCACAATAGGGTGAATTTGCGGAAAGAGGATGCGGGTGCATCCTCTGTGCAAAGCGGGGTCGCTTGTTCAGAAGGGATTAACGCAGGTAATCGCCAGCGGCTTCGGGCTGGTAGAGCAGCTCAAGCACTTCCAGGTGAGCTGAGGCGCCGCCCGGGAGTTCCCAGTGGATGGTATCGCCCGTGCGCAGTCCAAGCAGCGCTGCGCCCACGGGTGCCAGCACCGACAGTTGCGTGCTGCTGTCGGTCATCTGCGCCGGATAGACCAGCGTACGGGTGAGCTCCTCTCCGGTGGTCAGGTTGCGGAACTTCACCTGGCTGTTCATGGTGACCACATCATGCGGCATGGTTTCAGGCGTACACATCTGCGCCCGGTCGAGCTCTTCGTTCAGCGCATCGGCTACCGGCAGCGAGGCGAATTCTGGTTTCTCCAACAGTCGGTCAATACGTTCTGCGTCGAGTTCATTGATGATAATCGTAGGTCTGGACATTTTTACTCCATGTCGTTAATGCTGCGTGTAACGCAGAAACCAATCCAAAAGAAAACCCTCGCCGTCTGGCAGCGAGGGTTTAACTTATCTGATGATACTGTCTGAAACCGTAAGTTTGAAGTGATGAAGGTCACAATCATGCGCCATATGAATTTTTGGCAATAAACCCGGCGTCCCGATTCACGCTGAACGGAAATTTCGTTACGCTGGAAAGACTGAACCCGGGCAATGCGCGTTGCAGCCCCAGCGTAGAGAGAGCGATATGTACTTTTACCAACCGTCTCAGGGGCACGGCCTGCCGCACGACCCTCTGAACGCCATTATCGGTCCACGTCCGATTGGCTGGATCTCATCCTGTGATAAGGCCGGTCAACTGAACCTTGCCCCGTACAGCTTCTTTAACTGCTTTAACTATCGCCCACCGATCATTGGTTTTTCAAGCAACGGCTGGAAGGATAGCGTGCGGAATATTACCGAAACGGGGGAGTTTGTCTGGAACCTCGCAACGCGCGATCTCGCCGAGGCGATGAATGAAACCTCCGCCACGCTCCCTCATGGCGAGGATGAATTTACCTTTGCCGGCCTGACGCCCGTAGCCAGCCAGCTTGTGAGCTCGCCGCGCGTGGCGGAAAGCCCGGTGAATTTCGAGTGTCGATTGTCACAGTGCATTCAGCTTACCGGCGCGGATGGGACACCGATTGATACCTGGCTGGTGCTCGGCGAAGTCGTGGGCGTCCATATCGCCGAGAGTTTGCTGGAAGAGGGGATTTACCAGACCGCGAAAGCGCAGCCCATTCTGCGTGCGGGTGGACCTACAGCCTACTACGCCATCAGTGACAGCCATCGCTTCGATCTGGTACGCCCGGATGCGCGCAGGGGGTGATATGCGCGCAACCCTGTTGCCCGCCGATCAGCAGTTTTTTGCCGATCTGTTGAGCGGCCTGGTGCTCAACCCACAGCAGCTGGGGCGAGTCTGGTTTGCTCAACGTGGCGCGTCTGACGCTGTCGGAAGCGTGAGCCGCGACTGGCCACGGCTTGATGTCGTTCTTCGCGGGGAATATGGCAACAGACTGGTTACCGGGCAGCAGACCCTCTGCCAGGGGGAAATGCTGTTTCTTCCCGCCCAGGCCGCCAGCGTCCCGGTGTTTGAACGACCGGTCATGCTGCTGAGCATTCTTTTTGCGCCGTCGTGGCTGGGGCTGGTGTTTCATGATACCCGTCACGGGCGCTCCGTGCCTGCGCAGCGACACGTTGAGCTTCCTCACCCTGAACGAGGCGAATGTGCTGCGATGCTGATGGCCCTGACGCACCTGAGCGCTTCCCCGCAGGATCAGGCCATTATTCAACCGCTGGTGCTGAGCCTGCTGCACTGGTGCCGGAAAGTGGTGTCGTCGCTGCCTGAACCGGGACTGTCGCGCGGGGATTTTCTCTATCAGAGCATTTGTAACTGGGTGCAGGAAAACTATGCTGAATCCCTGTCGCGGGACAGCGTCGCCGCGCTTTTTAATATTTCGGCTAACCATCTGTCACGCCTGTTCTCCCAACAGGGGACGATGAGTTTTGTGGATTACGTTCGTTGGGTGCGTATGGCGAAGGCGAGAACCATCCTGCAAAAATACCACCTGCCGGTGGGGGAAGTGGCGAAGCGCTGCGGCTATGCCGATAGCGACTATTTTAGCCGTCTGTTCCGGCGCCAGTTTGGCCTGACGCCGGGGGAGTATCGCGCACGCTTTCAGTGACAGTCAGAACGTGATTTCAGCGTTCAGCAGATCCAGGATACTTTGCGGCGTCGTTGCTGCAAACAGCGACTCGCGAAACGTTTTATTGACCAGCTTCCGCGCCAGCTGGGAAAAGACCTTCACGTGATTAATCCCTTCCTGAGCGCCGAGCGTCAGCATGATCACCAGCTCGACGTCGCCCAAATCCGACTCCCAGTCAATCGCCTTGTCCAGGCGTGCAATGCTGATGCTGGAGTGGCGTATCCATTGCGATTTGGTGTGAGGGATCGCCACGCCAAACCCGACGGCGGTGGTGACAATCTCTTCGCGCTGCCAGAGATCTTCTTCAAGTTCGAGCGGGTTTTCGGTCCTGCCATGAATCGCAAGATTTCCGCATAAGAACTGAAGCACCTGCTCTTTTGAGGTCAGCGGCTCATTGACCACGATAGTCTCCAGCGCCAGCAAGGGACGCGGCGGCGCTTCCGGTGTGAAATCCGCCAGCAGGGCTTCAATTTCCTCTGCGCTGCGGCTGTCGCAGACCTTATCTGCCAGCGCCCGGCAGGCCGCCATGTCCAGCTGACGCAGCTGGGTTTTTACCGCAGGGATGCGCGGCCCGCTCATGCTGAACTCATCTAAGCCCAGACCAAGCAGAAGAGGGAGGTAGCGCTGCTCTCCGCCAAGTTCCCCGCAAATGCCGACCCATTTCCCGTGACGATGCGCTGCGGCGACAATCTGGCGAACCATGCGTAAAAAAGACGGTGTGATGGGGTTATACAGCCCCGAAACGCGCGGGTTGTTGCGATCGACAGCGTAGAGATACTGAGTCATATCGTTCGAGCCGATACTGAAGAAATCCACCTCTTCGCAGAAGTGATCGATGATAAAGCAGACTGAAGGCACTTCAACCATGATCCCCAGCGGCAGGTGTGCGGTGTGACGTAACCCCTGTGAGGCCAGGGCGTCACGAACGTTTTGCAGCTCCTGTTTGATCCATAAAATCTGATCGAGACTGTGCACCATCGGGATCATCAACAGCGCATTGCCGCTGGCGCCTGCGCGTAAGATCGCGCGCAGTTGGGTGCGGAAGAGATCGGCAAATTCGGGATAAATACGAACGGCACGATAGCCGAGGAACGGGTTTTCTTCCTGGGGAATGTTCAGGTAAGAGAGCTGCTTATCGCCGCCGATGTCCATTGTGCGAAAGATGACCGGCTTGCCCTGCGCGGAGAGCAGCACCTGCTGATAGGCTTCGAATTGCTCCTGCTCGTCCGGCGCGGAGTCTCTGTCCATATACAGCATTTCAGTGCGAAACAGCCCGATACCCTGCGCGCCGCAGGTAAACGCCCCGGGCGCTTCCAGCGCGCTGCCGATGTTAGCGGCAATCTCTACCGGTACGTTGTCGCGGGTGAGTGCTGGAAGACCCGCATCTTTGATCTGCTGCTGGTGGCGTCGGTCGGCAAGGCGCTGCGCCACGCTATAGTAATCATTCACCGCGTCGTTGGGTTCAACGACCAGCACGCTACAGATGCCGTCCAGAATGACCTCTTTTCCCATCAACGGCGCCAGCGAGGCGACCGTTAAACCACTCAGCACAGGCACGGAGGCCGCGCGTGCCAGTATCAGCGTATGCGACGTCCGGCCTGTTTTTTCAAGCACCATTCCTTTCAGATACTGCGTGTCGAGGCTGAGAAACTGGCTGGGCGTCAGATCTTCCGCCACCAGAATAGTGGGAGCGCTGAGGGTTAATGCGGAGGTTTGCTGCAACTCCGGCCAGGTAATGTTAAGAAGCTGCTCGCTGATGTCTCGAATATCGCTGACGCGTTCACGCAGGTAGTCGCTGGCGGAGAGCGACAGCTTGTCGCAGATCAGCTCCATATTACGAATGATCGCCTCCGCAAGGCTTAGCCGCTCCTCGGCGATCAGTCGGCGTATGGTGCCGCCAAACTCCTCATCCTGGATCAGCGAAAGATGCGCGCTGAGAATGGTTTTACTCTCGCCGTCCAGCCCGCGCAGACGGTGGTTGAGCTGTTCAGCCAGCGTCGCCAGGCTGTGTTCCAGGCGGGTAATATCTTCCGGCGAGGCGGGGATCTGACAATAACGTTTGAGGTTATCGCTCTGCCAGCCTCGCAGAGTGCCAGCCCCGATGCCACTGGCGAGCGTAATGCCGTGCTGAAGGTGGGGAGCAAGCCTTACAAGCGAACGGGGTAGGGGATGCGCAACGTGCGGCGCGTCGCCGGAGGGAATACTGTCGCTGTCGATAAACGCGCCGGTGAGATACGCCTCCAGCACGCGTCGGGCCTGCTCCTCGTCGCTGCCGTTAATTTCCAGCACGCAGCTGTCATTAAACAGCGTACCGGTACTGATCAGCGCCAGCGAGCTTTTGGCATCCGCGTGAGTGTTAAGCCGTCTGTTGATAAAACGGATGTCGCTGCGCCATGCGCTGCACTGCTCTTTTAACGCCCAGGCCGGACGCGCATGCAGGCCGTTGGGCAGTGGGCAGAAAAATTCAATTGAAAGCATACTTCCTCCTGGCCGCGTGAGATCAGCATCTGAAGTCCGTCAGATGATCCACGGTCTCACGGTTCATGCATGCCACAAGCGCGACAAGCAGTTGTTGGGTGTGATGAATGTCTTTTTCGTCGGCAATGGATGCCGCGCAGTGCCCGTGTCGGGTCGGGGGACCAAGCACAAGAGTCGGCACGCCAGTGCCGGAGAGATGGATCGCCCCGCCGTCCGTTCCGCCGTTGCTGAACATGTCTTTTTGCAGCGGGATCCCTTGCGAGCGCGCGATCGTCTCAGCCAGCGCAGTCAGTTTGGCTGGGGCGATGAGCGTTTTGTCGTACAGCACCAGCATCGGGCCCGCACCGATCTGGCGATGGTTGGCGCTGCCATAATCGAAATTTTTTGACCAGCAGGCGGTATCCAGCACCAGCGCGATATCAGGATGAATGGCGCGCGTGGCGGTCTGGCCGCCGCGCAGGCCGACCTCTTCACTTGAGCTGGCCACCAGCCAAAGCTCGCAGTCGAGCGGCGTCTGGTGCAGCTCACGCAGCAGCGCGATCAGCAGGTAACAGCCGAGACGATCGTCGAAGGCTTTACCCATCACCCGATTGTGGGGAAGGGTCTGAAAGGGTGTATCGAACGCCACGCGGTCGCCTGCGTCGATACCGGCGGCGAACACCTCCTCCGCCGACGTCGCGCCAATGTCGACACGTAAATTGTCAACGTTTTCTCCTTTCAGATCCCCATCCAGCAGTCCCGGTATTTTTTCCCCGTTACGCGTGGTGATGCGCACCGGCTGAAGGGTACGGGCCATCATGCGCACGTTGCCGATGGGCAGGACATCAATGGCCCCTTCGCGCGAGACGCTACGCACCATAAAACCGACTTCATCCATATGGGCGCAGACCATCACCTTCGGGCCCCGGCTTTGGTTGACGCGGATAAGCACGGAACCCAGCCCATCAAACTGAACCTCTTTATGGTATTTTTGCGCCTCACTGAGCAGGATGTCGCGCACCTCTTGCTCTGAGGCCGCAATGGCGTCTGCTTCGCTCAGGGCGCGCAGTAAATCTCTGTCCACTCTTGTTCTCCCGTCAGCAATAGCCGTTTGTCGAGGGTATAAAGCACCTCGGCGCCCGTTTCCGTCACCAGCACCACATCTTCAATTCGTACCCCGCCCTGGTGTTCAAGGTAGATCCCCGGCTCAACGGTCAGCACCATGCCGGGCTGCAACGGGGTGCGGTCGGTAGGGGAAAAACGTGGATTTTCATGGACATCAATACCAATGGCATGGCCGGTGTTATGCCCGAACTGCGGGCCGTAACCTGCACGTTCAATCACGGAACGTGCGGCGCTATCGATCTGATGACAGGAAACGCCGGGGCGGATGGCATCAATGGCCGCCTGTTGTGCCGCCAGAACGATCTGGTACACCGCATAGAGAGGGTGCTCCTCCGGCGGCGTGTTTTGCCCGGCGACAAGAAAGGTCCTTGTCATATCCGAGCAATACCCCTGGTGTTGGGCGCCGAAATCAAGGGTGATCATCTCGCCAGGCATAATCACTTTGTCAGAGGCTTTGCCGTGGGGCAGCGCACCGCGCGGCCCGCTGGCGACAATGGTGTCGAAAGAGGGCTTGTCCGCACCCTCCTGCTTCATAAACCACTCCAGCTCGGCAGCGACTTCACGCTCGCGCATACCGGGCTGAATGAAACGCCGGATGTGTCGTGCGGCGCGGTCGGCAATGCCGCATGCTGCACGGATACGGTCGATTTCGTCAGCGCTTTTTATCTGCCGCAGCGCGTCGAGCGAGGTGCTGCAAAGGGTAGTATTCAGCGTATCGCGCCACAGCACGCCTGTTTGCCAGCTCACGTATTCACCCTCAAAGCCAAGACGGGCGAGATTGTCCTTCGCAATAATCTGGTTCACCGCCTGCGCAAACGGGTTCTCCGTGTTAAGCAGGTGCATCTCATAGCCCGCCGCTCGTGAAGCGATATCGCTGTAGTAACGGAAATCCACCAGGATATGTGCCGCGGTTTGTGTCACCAGCACATATCCCGAACCGGTTGAAATGCCCAGGTGCGGCTGTTTATTCTGGCGCGAAGAGATGAGCACGCCGTCCAGTTTTTCCGCAGCCAGCCAGGCATGAAGCCTTCTCAGTAATTCCATGGTTCACCCCGTTACAGCGTGTCGATAGCGAGTTTTCCGCGCTTGTGCAAACTGTTACGAATAATCACGACCAACAGCGCGGTGATCGCCGCCCCGACCACAATACTGAGCATGTACGCCCCCAGATTGGTGACCAGCGGCCACGCCCAGATCGCCGATTCAGGGAACCACTGCACGGCACCGAGCGCGGTGGCGGTCATCGCACCCGCGATCGCACCCGCCATATACGCCGGCAGCGTCGCAAGCGGATTTTCCAGCAGGAACGGGATGGCCCCTTCACTGATGCCCATAAAGGCGAGGAACATGGCCGTTTTGCCTTGCGGATAAAGCTGCGGACTAAACAGCCGTTTGCCGGTCAGACGATGGTCAATCAGCGTGGCCAGCCCCAGACCAATGGGCGGAATAACAATCGCCACGGCGCGGGAGGTGATGGGCAGGACATGATCGGTTGTCAGCCCTAGGCCAACAAATCCCGCCGCTTTGTTAATGGGGCCGCCAAGATCAATCGCCGTGGCCGCCGCCATCCCGATGGCGTACATCATGGAGCCCGCCTGACCCGCCGCCAGCAGTACGGTCCGCATACCTGCATTCAGCCAGCCGCCAATCGGCGTGATGATGTAATACATCGCCAGCATCACAAACAGCGCCGAGAGGATTGGGATCAGAAAGGTGCTTTTAAAGGCCAGCAGGTACTGCGGTACGTTAATACGGCTATTCAGCCATTTGACCAGATAGCCTGCGGCTATGGCGATAATCAGCGCGCCAATAAACGTGGAGGGCACGGGTTTGGTGGCAAGCCAGGTCAGTTTTTCCGCATCAAAGTTCAGCACCAGCGTCGGCTGCGTGGCGACAAGGCCACCGATAAACCCGGCCGGGAAGGCCAGCTTTCCGCCGATAGAGTTGGCGACAAAGGCGGCAAACATCGGGATGGCGAAGCTGAACAGCAGCCCGCCGAACGATTCGGTCAGATAGCCAAATTTCAATACCGAGAGATTGAAACCGGTGAATTTGCCAGAGTTAAGCGCGTCGAGAATACCGGTGTCAGGCGGGATCTCCAGCCAGACGTAGGCGATGAGCTGTGAAATGGCGAGGATAACCCCGCCCATGATAAGCGTTGGCACCATGCGGGATATCCCCGACATAATGTGCTGTGGAAGCTCTTTCCAGAAAGACGCACCGGCGGCAACCGGTGCGGATTTGATGGCAAGTGTGTCACCCTCGTGACTGTCCGGGCGAACCGCGCTGCGTTTTTTAATAGCCATGACGAAAACCCCTGGGTGTGAGGATTATTATTGTTCTGCTGCAATCATCTCTTCGATCTCTTTCAGGGTGCCTGCCGCGTTTTTAATAGCGTCCTGAAGCGTAATCTCATACACGTCGCGCGTTTCGAAGCGCTCATTGTCTTCCGGGGTGATCGCGATGGCGTGGATAATAATGTCAGCGTCGGCAATATCCTGTGGGGTCAGGCGATTCTGGATCCCGTCCGCGCCCTGGGTTTCAATTTTTACCTCATAACCGGCTTCCGTCGCCGCGTCTTCCAGCGCCTGGGCTGCCATGAAGGTATGTGCCAGGCCCATCGGGCAGGCGCACAGTGCAATCAGTTTTTTAGCCATGTGAAATTCCTCCTGTAGATAACGCCATGATTATGGCGGGGAGGTTTCAGTGATGTTTACCGGATTAATAATGCTTTAGCTGGAAAAATGATGCGTGTGAGCGGAAGTGTGAGGTTAATCGTCATATCACGGAAATCAATGAAAAACCGGGCAAAAAGGTGCCCGGCGCAGTATCAGTAACCGGCTTTATCAATGACAAACTGTTTGCCGCAGTTGCCCGGATGCGGCTGTGGCGCAAAGGAGCCGGCAGAGAGCGGGTTGTTGATGGTGCTGGCGTTCAGCGAGATCTGCATCTCGGTCAGATAAGCCGGATTGCCGTGGCAGGTAAGCTTGAACGCTTTTACGCTCTGTTTCCCCCAGCTTTTGGCCACGGCGGCATCGAAGTCGCTGCGGCGGACGGTTTTGCCATAGTTTTCTGCCAGAAATTTTCCTGCCGCGCTGTGCTTCACTTCCTGGTTCATGCGCACCATGGTGCCGAAGTAAGCGTCGGGATCAAAACCAAAGCAGACGCCGTGTTTCGCGTATTCATAACGTTCAAGGCAGGAGTTGCCGCCCGCGCCGGGCATCACGCTGTTCAGCTTCGCCGCGCCGGTTAGCGATAGTCCGGTCTCTGCGGCGTCACATTTGCGGCTGGCTTTTGCTTCCGGCATATTTGGAACCGGACGAGTGGCACAGCCGAAGCGCATCCAGCGGCGTTCATCCACTCCGCGAGCGGCAATAGATTTCGGCAGCGCGGGCCATAAGCCGTGGACGGTCAGAAAATCGGTTTTGTTGCTGCTCTCTTTTTGCAGGCGACACTCTTCCGGTTCGTCACGGTTACGTTCGACCATGCTCTGGCAAAATCCGGTTTGCCAGGAAAGGGCCAGAACGTAGCGATCGAAATCGCCGTACTGGGTTGGCTTAAGCGGATCTGCCTGAATTGAGAAGACACAGAGTGCAAGCGCTACTGCGCCAGACGGGATAACGATATCCTTCCTGAACATTTGCTTTCCTGATTGGTTGGGCGCGATTAATTTCTGGGGGTTATTAAAGCACAAAAAGCGCCCACAGGCGCTTTTTGGAAATCAGGAATTTCGCTTAGGCAGCGCCGGGAACCAGCACTTCGGTGGCGATAATAACGATAATCAGGCCAACCAGCACTGGCACTGACGTGCGTTTTACCACTTCAAACGGAGAGATTTTCGCCATCCCCGCAACCGCAACCACCACGCCCGATACCGGAGAAATGGTACGACCCAGGTTGGAAGCCTGAAGCATTGGAATGGACAGGTAAGCCGGGTTGATGCCGGAGGAGTGCGCCAGCTTAGGGATCATCTCAACAAAGGCGTAGAACGGCGCGTTACCGGAGCCGGTTGTCATCGCCGCCAGCATGGTCAGCACCACCAGCACCAGCATCAGGATAATGCTGGCCGAGCCGAACGAGGTGGCGATAGAGATCAGGCTCTGAATAAAGCCGATGGTGCTCAACCCCTGGGCAAACACCCCCGCGGCAACCAGCAGCATCACCACGCCCGCGAAGGCATCCGCCATACCGCGGAAGGCAACTTCCAGACCCGTGAACACTTTCTGGGTGTTAAAACCACGAACGAATTCCAGGATGGCCGCCAGCAGCATACAGATCACCAGGATAGTGATGATGTGCAGCTGCGGGCCCCATTTGCCGTCGAAAATAAGCACGCCAATAATCGGCGTGAAGGGCAGGATGGAATAAAACGCCGGGGCGGTAGTGGTGATTTCGCTGACGTCCATCATTTCGTGGCTGACGTTCTCTTTCTTATCGAGATAGCGCTGCCAGAAGAAATGCGCCACGCCCATGCCGAGAATAGCGGTGATGGAGATCGGTAGTGTGGTTTTGAAGGCGAAGTCAATCAACGACATTTCCGCGGCTTTTGCGGCCAGCACTACGTCACCGGAAGTCGGGGAGAGAATAATCGCCGCCGGAGAGGCGCAAATAGCCGCCGCTGCGCCACGGCTGATCCCGACGTTAACCATTACCGGGAACAACGTTGCCATTAACAGCACACCAAGACCCGTTGCTGAGGAAACGGCTAATGACATCAGACAGGCCAGGAAATAGGCCGCGACCATCAGCAGATAGGGGGAATTAATATATTGCAGCGGCTTAGAAGCCAGCTTTACCACCATATCATTCGCGCCGATATGGGTCATATAGGCAGCAAATCCGCAGAGCATCATGATCATCATGCCCAGATCGCCGCCGCGGCTCATCAGCAGAATTTTTATATATTCCACAATATCGGTAGCGGTATATCCGGTGCTGGCTTCGCTGGCGGGTAAAACCTGATGACCCATTAGCGCGCTAATGATCAGCAGCGTCAGGCCGCCGACAAATAGCACGCCGGTGGCTGAGTAACCTTTAATGATGTAGCGTGCTACACCAACAATGACCACGACTCCAATGAGGAGTTCGAGAAAAGTAAGCATGATTTCCCCTGTATCCTTGCTGCCCGAGAGACAAATAATCAATAAAAAAGAAGCTGAAATGTGCCGAATAAATGTCCAGTCCTTGCTGATTAAAATCAAGAAAGAGACTACTAAAGGCACTGATGACGATATTTTTGCTAACCCTGCGTCATTTATATTAAGACGTTATTGACCTGATGAATAGATATTATATGTCATTAAATTGATGGTGAAGTGTTAAGGTTTTGAGTATTACTTGCCGAGAATCGATTTAAAACGTAAATCTCTTTAAAACCACTTCTCTTTCATTCTTTTGCCTGCTTATACTCGGTTCACTTTTACCCTATCCGACGATCTGAATATGCACGCCAGCTGGACATATCGCCTGCGCTTTATAAAAAAACATCTGCTGATGTTTTTGCTGGCGTTTGGCTGGCTGTTGATCCAGAGTCAGGTGGCCGTCGCCTCCCATCAATGTTCAATGGATTTGCGCGGTGAGGTGGCCACTATCCAGCATATGGAGATGATGGCGCAACCGGGGCCGCATTATGCTGCCGGTGCTTCACCGCTGTGTGAAAAGCATTGTGTGCCGGATCAGGTACAAAAAGATCCTGCCCAGCCGCATCTGGTGGCGCTGCCTGCCGCCATGACCCTGACCTTAACGACCCCAGAGTGCTCGTCTGCAAGCCATTCTGCGTGGTCCGTTACCCCCCCTGCTGTGGGGCCGCCGGCAACGATCCGCTACTGCCGGTTTCGGGAGTAAAAACCTGTTAATTCGTTGATTTTATTTACTTAACGTTTAACAGGAGTTTTTTTCATGCGTACTATATTCCTTTCCGCGCTGGTTGGCGCGTCCGTCTCTTTCGCTTCTTATACCGTTCAGGCAAACCAGACCTGGCAGGGCCACGGCGTGGTTCAGTCGATCTCTGACAGCGCCGTCATGCTCCGGCACGAGGCCATACCGGAACTAAAATGGCCAGCAATGACCATGCCGTTTACTTTATCTGCCGGCGCCACGCTGAGTGACGCCAAACCAGGGGATGAAGTGACCTTCACGCTTGAGTGTGCGGGTGACGGTTTCCAGATTATCTCGCTGACGCCAGCACGCTAAGCGAGGTCACCATGAAACAACACACACTGAGCCTGTGGCTCGGTGGGGTGTTGTTCGGCCTGTTAACCTCCGCCGCGCAGGCGGAGCCGTGGACGCTCGAACACACCCTCACCGAAGCCCAGCGCTACTCAGCAGAACTCTCCGCCAGCCGTAACGAAGCGCAGGCGCTGGATGCGATGGCGGATTCCGCCAGGCAATTACCTGACCCAAAACTGAAATTCGGCATCGAAAACGTGCCGGTACAGGGCAGCAACGATCGGCGGCTGACGCGCGAAGGGATGACCATGCAGAAGGTTGGCATCATGCAAAGCTACGTCAGCTCAGAGAAGCGGGAACGTAAAGCGCAGACCTTTCAGGCGCAGGCGCGAAGCGTGCTGGCAAAATCCGAAGCCGTCCGCGCCGCGCTTCAGCGTGATACCGCCCAGGCCTGGCTGGATCTGGCGCTGGCCCAGCAGGCGCTGAACACGGCCAGAACGCTGGTCCGTGAAACCGAACGCCAGCGGGGCGTGCAGAAGGCGAGCGTCGGGGCGGGAAGCGCCACGCCGGACAGCGTACTGGCCCTGCAAATGATCCTCAGCGCCATGCGCGACAAAGAGACGCTGGCGCAGCGGGATGTGCAGCTGGCGCAAAGCCGTCTGCTGGAGCTTACGGGGCACGCGATTACGGCGGTTCGCGGTCCGTTGCCGCGCTATCAGCGTCTTCCTGCCGATGAAAAAACGTTGCAGGAGGGGATCGTCAGGCACCCGGAAGTGGAGGCCGCACGACGTGAAGCCGAGACCGCGAAAGCGCGTTCAGCGCAATCTGCCGTGGCGGCGATACCCGATGTGGATGTGGAGGTCTATTACGCCCACCGCGCCGAAGGCTACGACGATATGGCTGGCGTGATGTTCAGCGTGGATCTGCCTCTGTTCCAGTCAAAACGTCAGGACAAGGATTACGCCGCCGATGTTTCCCGCTCAATGCAGGCGGTGGATCAACTCACGCTGCTCAAACGCGAACACATTGCCCAGGTGCAAACGCTGGTGGCGCAGTATCAGGCTGCGCAAACGGTGTGGCAGCGTCAGCGGGACGAGGTACTGCCGTTGCAACGTCAACGGCTGGCGGTGCTGACGGCGCAATATCGCTCTGGACAGTCGGCGCTTCCGGCCCTGCTGGAGGCGCGTCGTGGCGTACTGGATACGGAACTGGCGGTGAACCAGGCGGAGCGCGAAATGGCGCGAACCTGGGCTGCCGTGAACTGGCTGATCCCGCAGGAGCTGGCGCAATGAAAAAAACAACGTTAATGGCGATTGCCATCGCGATAGCTGCCGCTGGCGGCTATTTTGTCGGAAAGAAGCAGACGCATCAGCCGGCTGCGGCTGCACAACCCTCTGAACGTAAGCTGCTTTACTGGTACGACCCTATGGTGCCCGGTCAGCGCTTCGATAAGCCGGGTAAATCCCCCTTTATGGATATGGATCTGGTCCCGCGCTACGCCGATGAAGCACAGGCGGCGTCAGGCGTGGTCATCAGCACTCAACAGCAGCAAAACCTGGGGATGAAAACCGCCAACGTTGAGATGCGCCAGCTGGTTTCGCCGTTCTCGGCCTTTGCCACGGTTGCAACGGATGAACGTAACGTCTCGGTGGTGTCAGCCCCGGCCAATGGCGTGGTGTCAAAATTGTTTGTTAATGCGCCACAGCAGCAGGTGAAAGCCGGAGAGGCGCTGGCGCAACTGTGGATCCCGCAATGGACCACCGCCCAGCAGGAGTACCTCGCGGTTCGTCAGCTTGGCGATGCCGCATTGACCCGCGCCGCACGCGAGCGGCTGGCGTTGCAGTTTATGCCGGAAGAGGTCATTCGTTTGCTGGAGCGTAGCGGTAAACCGCAGACCACGCTCACCCTGCGCGCTGACCGGGCGGGCTATGTGGTGAAGCTGGACGTGCGGGAAGGGGCGCAAATCACCGCAACGGCGCCGCTGTTTGAGATCGCCAGCCTCGATCCTGTCTGGCTGGTGGTCGACTACCCGCAAACGCAGGCGCAGTCTCTGGCAGTGGGCAGCAACGTGGTAGCAACGTCAGAAAGCTGGCCGGGGGAGCAATTCCACGGCACGGTCAGCGAATTGCTGCCGCAGATGGAGGCGACCACGCGAACCCTGAAAGCCCGTATCGTGCTGGAAAATACCGCACATAAGCTGAAGCCAGGCATGTACCTCTCCGTCAGGCGTGCGGAAGAGATGAAAGGCCCGCCGGTGCTGGCGGTGCCGGAAGAGGCGGTGATTAACAGCGGAGAGTCTGCGCGTCTGCTGCTGGCCAGCGGGGACGGTTATTTCCAGCCTGTGACGGTGACAACCGGCCTGACGGCGCAGGGCTGGACGGCGATCCTGTCCGGGGTCAAAGAGGGCGATAAGGTGGTGACGTCCGGGCAATTCCTCATTGATTCCGAAGCCAGCCTGCGTAGCGTGATGCCGGAGGTGACGCCATGATTGCCGCTGTGATTCGCGCCTCGTTGCGTAACCGCCTGCTGGTGATCCTGGCCGCGCTGATGATGGCCGGCTGGGGCTGGTGGGCGGTGCAGCGCGCGCCGCTGGACGCGTTGCCCGATCTGTCTGATGTGCAGGTCATTATCAAAGCGAGTTACCCCGGAAAAGCGCCGCAGGTGATTGAAGATCAGGTGACCTGGCCCCTGACAACGTCCATGTTGTCTGTGCCGGGAGCTAAAACCGTGCGTGGTTTTTCAATGTTTGGTGACGCTTATGTGTATGTGCTGTTTGAGGATGGCACCGATCTCTACTGGGCGCGATCCCGGGTGCTGGAATATTTAAGCCAGGTACAGGCGCAGTTTCCGCCGGGCGTTAAGGTGTCGCTGGGGCCGGATGCGACGGGCGTGGGCTGGATCTACGAATATGCGCTGATCGACCGTAGTGGAAAACACAGCCTGGCAGATCTGCGGGCCCTTCAGGACTGGACGCTTAAGTTCGAGCTTAAGGCGGTACCGAATGTATCTGAAGTGGCAAGTATTGGCGGAATGGTGCGTCAGTATCAGATCGTGGCGGACCCGGCGAAAATGCGCGCGCTGAATATTACCCATAGCCAGCTATCCGGCGCGGTGCAGGCCGCCAATAAAGAGAGCGGCGGCGCCCTGCTGGAGATGGGCGAAGCGGAGTATATGGTGCGGACAACGGGCTATGTGCGCTCGCTGGAAGATTTTCGCAATGTGGTGATCGCCACCCGCAATGGCGTGCCTGTCCTGCTGAAAGATGTCGCCACCATTGGTATTGGCCCGGAGATCCGCCGGGGCGTGGCGGAGCTTAACGGTGAAGGGGAGGTCGCTGGCGGCGTGATCGTGATGCGCTACGGGCAGAATGCGCTGGAAACGCTTCGTGCGGTAAAAGCGAAACTGAGCGAGCTGCAAAAAACGCTGCCGCAGGGCGTCGAGATTGTTCCGGTCTACGATCGCTCCACGCTGATTGAGGACTCGGTCAAAACGCTGACGCACAAGCTGCTCGAAGAGTTTGCCGTGGTGGTACTGGTGTGCGCGCTGTTCCTGTTCCACCTGCGCTCCGCGCTGGTAGCAATGGTCTCTCTGCCGCTGGGGATCCTCGGGGCTTTTGTGGTGATGCACTATCAGGGCATTAACGCGAATATGATGTCGCTCGGCGGGATCGCCATTGCCATCGGGGCGATGGTGGATGCGGCAATTGTGATGATTGAAAATATGCACAAGGTGCTGGAGCAGTGGCGGCATGATAATCCGGGCAAGGAGCCCGCGACGGGAGAGTACTGGCGTCTGGCGGAAAAGGCGGCGGTTGAAGTGGGACCAGCGCTGTTTTGCAGCCTGTTAATCATCACGCTGTCATTTATACCGGTTTTTTCGCTGGAAGCGCAGGAGGGACGAATGTTCTCGCCGCTGGCGTTCACCAAAACCTGGTCGATGGCCGTGGCCGCCGGGCTTGGGATCACCCTGGTGCCGGTGCTAATGGGCTTTTTCATTCGCGGGAAAATCCCGGATGAGAAGGCAAACCCGATCAACCGCCTCCTGATCCGCCTGTATGAGCCGCTGCTGGACAAGGTGCTGACCTTCCCGAAAACGACCCTGGCGCTGGCATGTCTGCTGCTGATCGCCACGCTCTGGCCGCTGAGCCGCCTGGGAAGCGAATTTATGCCGCCGCTGGATGAAGGGGATTTACTCTATATGCCCTCCACGCTGCCGGGGATCTCTGCTCGCGAGGCATCGCGGCTGCTTCAGCAGACGGACCGCTTGATCAAAAGCGTACCGGAGGTCGCGAGCGTGTTTGGCAAAGCCGGTCGCGCGGAGTCGGCAACCGATCCCGCGCCATTAACCATGCTGGAAACAACCATTCACTTTAAGCCCCGCGAGCAGTGGCGGCCAGGAATGACGCCGCAAAAGCTGGTGGAGGAGCTTGATAAAACCGTGTCGCTGCCGGGTATTGCCAATGTGTGGGTGCCGCCTGTCCGTAACCGCCTGGACATGCTGGCAACCGGGATCAAAAGCCCTGTCGGCATTAAGGTGAACGGCAATAATATTGCCGACATTGAGCGCGTGGCCCGGCAGATTGAGCAGGTGGTGAAGGACGTTCCTGGCGTCTCCTCTGCGCTGGCGGAGCGTCTGGAAGGCGGGCGCTACGTGGATATTCGTATCGATCGGCAAAAAGCCGCGCGCTACGGCGTTTCCGTCGATGAACTGCAAAGCCTGGTCTCCACGCTGGTCGGGGGCGATAACATTGGTGAGGTGATCCAGGGACGCGAGCGGTATCCCATCAACCTGCGTTATCCCCGCGATTTGCGTGATAACGTCGACACGTTGCGGGTGTTGCCGGTAGTGACCGCCAGCGGTAGCCAGGTGGCGCTGGGGGAATTGGCCGATATCGTCGTGACGGAAGGCCCACCGATGCTCAAAAGTGAAAACGCGCGCCTTTCCAGCTGGATCTACGTGGACTTGCGCGGGCGCGATCTGAAGTCCGCCGTGGATGAAATGCAAAAACGGGTGGAGGAGAAGGTGGTATTGCCGCAGGGCGTGTCTCTCTCCTGGTCCGGGCAGTTTGAATATCTGGAACGGGCGACCGCGACGCTCAAAATAGTTTTACCTGTCACGCTGATGATTATATTCGTCCTTTTATGGTTAACCTTCAGGCGGATATCAAATGTCCTGATAATAATGGGGACATTGCCGTTCGCGCTTATTGGGGGCGTGTGGTTACTGTGGCTGCTTGAATATAATTTGTCAGTGGCGGGGGCCGTTGGCTTTATCGCCCTTTCCGGAGTGGCGGCAGAATTCGGCGTAATTATGGTTCTTTATTTGAATCATGCGCTCGATAAATATCACAGGCTGGAGCCAGAAGGGGGAAATACGGTGCTGATGCGGGCGATCCACGAAGGTGCCGTGCTGCGCGTGCGTCCGAAGGTGATGACGGTCGCCACTATTATGGCAGGACTGCTGCCCATTATGTGGGGGAGTGGGAGTGGTTCGGAGGTGATGCAACGTATTGCCGCGCCGATGATTGGTGGCATGGTAACGGCACCGTTATTATCGATGTTAGTTATTCCCGCACTCTACAAATTGTTACATCAACGTTAAATATGTCAACTGCATGTGCTTATTCAGGCATGCAGTTTATGTATCCTCAGATTATTCCCAGGAACGGGATGGTAATTAGGAATAACACCCATGCTGTTAAGCGTTCATTCAAGTATTCTGTGTTAAGGTCTGCACCGAATACTAAATATGGTAATGGCATTGTGATTGTACGAATTAAATTCCCCCTGATTTTGTTGTTTATTATTGGGCAGTTATCGTTTGCGTCTGCGGTTAATGCAGACAGCAATACAGCGGATAAAGGCTGGTTCACCACCTTCACGGATAACGTTGCGCAAACATGGAATGAACCTGAGCATTACGATCTCTATATTCCGGCCATTACGTGGCATGCACGTTTTGCCTACGATAAAGAAAAAACTGACCGTTATAACGAGCGTCCGTGGGGGGCCGGCTTCGGTCAGTCTCGCTGGGATGAAAAAGGTAACTGGCATGGCCTGTACCTGATGGCGTTTAAGGACTCCTACAATAAATGGGAGCCTATTGGTGGCTACGGCTGGGAAAAAACCTGGCGTCCGTTATCAGACGACAACTTCCGTCTGGGGCTGGGCTATACGGCAGGGTTCACGGCGCGTGATAACTGGAAATACATTCCTGTTCCGGTACTGCTGCCGCTTGCCTCCATCGGCTATGGTCCGGCAACGTTTCAGATGACCTACATACCGGGTACCTATAACAACGGTAACGTTTACTTTGCCTGGATGCGGTTTCAGTTTTAACTGAATTTTTCTGCTAAATCGGCCAAAAAACGCACAGACATTGAAATGTAAAGGATAAAAATCGAACAGCGAAAATTAACGCGACTTTTGTCACTTTTTATCAAAGATCCGCTGGACAAAACGCCTCACAATTGTTGTACTGATACCCGACACAGCATTTGTGTCGTTTTTTAATGTAAAGGTAATTTTGATGTCTAAGATTAAAGGTAACGTTAAGTGGTTTAATGAGTCCAAAGGATTCGGTTTCATTACTCCTGAAGATGGCAGCAAAGACGTGTTCGTACACTTCTCTGCAATCCAGTCTAATGGTTTCAAAACTCTGGCTGAAGGTCAGCGCGTAGAGTTCGAAATCACTAACGGTGCCAAAGGCCCTTCTGCTGCTAACGTAATTGCTCTGTAATTCAGACGCGTCAGCAAGAATTTCAAAACCCGCTCAATGAGCGGGTTTTTTTCGTTCTGAATCAACCAATAAGATAGATCTTCAGGAAGCTGGCCACAATCGCGACGCTTAGCAATACCATACCCACGCCTGACAGAGTTTCTTTCATGCTATCACCCTCGTTCAATATTGAGCCAAGAGTGACAGAGAAAAATTAAGCCAACATTAAGGTTGCCGCGCTTAATGTCCGCTGGCGGAGGAAAATAACCAGAATGCGATCGCAGTCATCGCAAACGAGCCAAGCATGTTAACGGCAATGTTGGTCAGCGCCCAGCCCATCCGGCCTTCCTGAAACAGAAAGACCACCTCCGCAGAGAAGGTAGAAAACGTTGTTAAACCGCCGCAGAAACCAGTTGTAATCAGAACCTTCCACATAGGGTCGATGTTGGTCATGCGATTAAACCAGGCCAGCCCCATCCCAATAATAAACGCCCCGATCAGATTTGCCGCCAGTGTCCCCATCGGAATGGCCTGATGCAGGGGGTTAAACCGCATGCTTAAGAGCCACCGCGCAACGCTACCCGTGCCTCCACCAATAAAAACGGCTATAAGTAGTTGTAACACTGTCAATACCTGCTATTTGCTGTGTAAGTGCGTCGAGTGTAACGCTGTTTTTAACCGGGAGACAATTATGTATGTTGCAGTAGGGCAGTTCGCGGTGACGCCGGACTGGAATGAAAACGCGGAAAAATGCGTCTCCCTGATGCATCAGGCGAAGCAAAAAGGGGCGTCGTTGCTGGTACTTCCCGAGGCGTTACTGGCCCGTGATGATGGCGATCCAGACCTGTCGGTAAAGTCTGCGCAAACGCTGGAAGGGGCGTTTCTGAAACGACTGCTGGCCGAAAGCGTTGGCAACACGCTCACCACCATCTTGACGGTCCATGTTCCGTCCTCGCCGGGGCGCGCGGTAAACACGCTGGTGGCGATACGTGAGGGTGCCATCGTCGCGAGTTACGCCAAACTTCATCTGTATGATGCGTTCAGCGTTCAGGAGTCGCGCCTGGTCGATCCGGGGAGTGTCATTCCGCCGTTGATTGAGGTGGCGGGTTTTAAGGTTGGCCTGATGACCTGCTACGATATCCGTTTTCCCGAGCTGGCGCTAAACCTGGCATTGCAGGGGGCCGAGGTGCTGGTTCTGCCCGCCGCGTGGGTCAAAGGACCGCTTAAGGAGCATCACTGGGCGACGCTGCTGGCAGCACGCGCGCTGGATACCACCTGTTACGTAGTAGCCGCGGGTGAATGTGGTAACAAAAATATCGGGCAGAGCAGGGTTGTCGATCCGCTGGGGGTGACGGTTGCGGCGGCGGCAGAGACGCCTGCTTTATTGCTGACGGAGATAATTTCAGCCCGAATAGCGCTTGCGCGTCAGCAATTACCTGTTCTGCGCAACCGCAGGTTTGCGCCACCGCAATTAATGTGATGTTTTTTTCAACAATGCTTGATTCACCTTGTTACAGATTGCTATTGTGTGCACGCGCCAAATGACCGTTAATACGTTCAGGTTTTTTGGCGGAATGCAGCCTGTTTCATGTAAAGAAGGTATTTATGGGTGAGATTAGTATTACCAAACTGCTGGTGGTTGCCGCACTGGTCGTCCTGCTGTTCGGTACCAAGAAGTTACGCACGCTGGGTGGAGACCTGGGTGCTGCCATTAAGGGCTTTAAGAAAGCAATGAACGATGACGACGCGGCAGCAAAGAAAAGCGCCGAAGATGACATCACTGCGCAGAAGCTTTCACACAAAGAGTAATGGCAATGCTGCAAGGCTTGCATAAAAAAACCGGCTCACGAGGCCGGTTTTTTGTTTTACTGTAAATAAATTTTACAGCTTTATTTCACTTCTTCGCCCTTCGCCTGCATATCGGCGTGATAAGAGGAGCGAACAAACGGACCGCACGCGGCATGGGTAAAGCCCATCGCCATCGCTTCGGCTTTCATTTCATCGAACTCATCCGGGCTCACGTAACGCTGTACAGGCAGGTGGTGACGGCTTGGCTGGAGGTACTGGCCCAGCGTCAGCATGGTGACGCCGTGGCGGCGCAGATCGCGCATCACTTCAATGATCTCAGCGTTGGTTTCACCCAGGCCGACCATCAAGCCAGACTTGGTTGGAATATGCGGATGGGCTTCTTTAAAGCGTTCCAGCAGCTTCAGCGACCAGTTGTAGTCTGCACCGGGACGTACCTGACGGTAGATGCGCGGTACGTTCTCCAGGTTGTGGTTGAACACGTCTGGTGGCGTCGCGGTCAGGATATCAAGCGCGCGATCCATACGGCCACGGAAGTCCGGCACCAGCGTCTCAATCTTAATGTTCGGGCTTTTTTCGCGGATGGCGGTAATACAGTCAGCAAAATGCTGAGCACCGCCATCGCGCAGATCGTCACGGTCAACGGAGGTGATAACAACATAACGCAGCGCCATATCGGCAATCGTCTGCGCCAGTTTTTGCGGTTCGTTTGCGTCAGGCGCAACAGGACGGCCATGGGCAACGTCACAGAACGGACAGCGGCGGGTGCAGATGGCACCCAGAATCATAAATGTCGCGGTACCGTGATTGAAACATTCAGCAAGGTTAGGGCAGGAGGCCTCTTCACAGACAGAGTGAAGGCCATTTTTGCGCATCGCCGCTTTGATCCCCTGGATACGCGAAGAGTCGGCCGGAAGTTTGATTTTCATCCATTCCGGTTTTCTTAACAGCGCCTCGCGCTCTGTAGCCACGTTTTTAACCGGGATAAGGGCCATTTTATCGGCATCGCGGTATTTAACACCGCGTTCCATCACAATGGGTTTACTCATAGCGTGCGTGTTCCAGTTGCGAATATCGAAGGAAAGCGTTTCAATTCAAGGGAATGTTGTAATTATCAACTATTTTTGAACGAACGACAGGCAGTATATCATTTAAAGGGGCGATAAAGCAGCCTGCCAGGTCGCCAATTTGTAAAATAGTTGTTGTTTTGTGCCTTTTGCCCCGCTTGCGGCAGGGGCTTGTGCTGAAAGGCGGGATCAGAATGTCTGGCGGATCACGTTAATGACGTTTTCCAGCACCGGATCGCGCAGGCTTAGCTTGTTGTAATGCAGTGAGATTTCAACAGATTCCGTCGTAAGTTGACTCAATGGAATGCTCTCCAGCGGCCAGCACTTTTGAAGCAGAGTGAAGAGACGCACAGGCATAATACAGAGCAAATCGCTGCTGCCAATCAGGGCCGCGAGGGTAAACATATTGTAACTGCTGAAGCTGATCAGACGGTCCGGGAACAGTTCGTCAATACGCTGGCGCAGCGGATCCGGACCCTGCCCCTCGGACATAAAGGTTGCATGTTCGTAATGACGCAAATTTTCAGGCGTCAAAGCTGCGCCCAAAGCAGGATGATTCTGACGACAAACGAGCGCCAGAGAGTCGGTATAGAGAACGTTATGCCCTAATGCCCTGGCCGCGAAGCTGTTGCTATCGATGATCAGGTCCGTCTGGAATTGTGCCAGCTGAGTTTCCGGATCGTTAACGGGCACGTTGCGGATCAGCAGCTGTGGCGCATGCTGTTTAACAGCCTGGTAAATAGCGGGCATGACCAGAACGCCCACAGAGGGAGAGGTGCCTATGGTGATGGTTCGTTGCTTATCGTAACTGCCGGTGAGATCCAGCGCGCCCAGAATCGATTCCAGACCCTGGCTGATGTACTCATGCAGATGGGTGGCGTACGCGGTGGGGGTTACGCCCTGGCCTTTACGAATAAATAAGGGATCGGGAAATATCGCGCGCAATTTTTGAATTGACTGGCTAATAGCGGAGGGCGTGAGATTAAGAATTTTCGCAGCATTAACGATACCTTTGTGGACATATACCGCCTCAAAAATAGTCAATAAATTGAGATCAATATTACGTAAAGTCCGGAAAATTTGCGGCTTATCTTCGCCGCTGGTTTCATTCAGGCGTTTGGCTGGTAAATTAGTAGGCTCCACGCTCTTACTCCGTATCCATTCACAATATGAATGATAGTTGAATTTATTTATTATGCTTGCAGAGATTCGTAAAGTGTTTCGCAAGTTTCCCTTGTTTATCGAAAACAAGCAGTTGGATGATTATCACGCACGTTACACGATACCCGGTGATGGTACTATTAAGGTTCTAATTAATATGGGACGCTAATATATGGGCGACTCGAAAATATAGAATATGCGGTTTATTGTAAAGCGTAAATGCGGCAATTAAGCAGTGGCTGGTCAAATAACCGAACCACTGCCGGAAGTGTGTTAAGCAGCAATATATTCGTAGTCAGGATTGTTAAGCAGCGCTAAAAACTTCTTCAGAAGCACGGGGCGGATATTCTCAGGGGTGGCGGTATCGACCCACTGGCGCATTTGCGTCATTTCCATACCGGCATACCCGCATGGGTTGATCCGCTGGAAAGGGGTCAGATCCATATTGATATTCAGCGCCAGCCCGTGGAACGAGCAGCCTTTACGGATACGCAGCCCCAGCGAACAGATCTTCATCTCTCCAACATAGACGCCCGGGGCATCGGCGCGAGGGTGAGCATCGATACCGTACTCAGCGAGCGTGTTCACCACGGTTTGTTCCAGTAAGGTCACGAGCTCACGCACGCCCAGCTTTCTGCGTTTCAGGTTAAGCAGGACATACATTACCTGCTGGCCCGGGCCGTGGTAGGTTACCTGTCCACCGCGATCGCTCTGGATCACCGGGATATCACCCGTCATCAATAAATGTTCGGCTTTTCCTGCCTGGCCTTGAGTAAACACCGGCAGGTGTTCAACCAGCCAGATTTCATCAGGGGTAGTGTCATCGCGCATATCGGTAAAGTCATGCATAGCCTGAGAGACTGGCTCGTAAGGCTGTAGCCCAAGATGGCGGACAAGAATTTTATCCTGGTACAAAAGGACGTCTCCGAAGACAAGGGAGAATAGGTAACGGGGAGTATATCACAGCGGGGGAGTGGGTTACCCGGCAAACCGGGTAACCGCTGAGGGACTACAGCACCATACGAACAATTTCGATATTGCCGAGCTCTTCGTACAGCGTCTCAACCTGCTCAATGTGTGTCGCAGTGATGGTGATTGAGACCGAGTGGTAGTTACCTTTGCTGCTCGGTTTGACTGATGGAGAGTAGTCGCCCGGCGCATGGCGCTGTACCACTTCAACCACCTGATCAACCAGCTCAGGTTTCGCCAGACCCATTACTTTGTAAGTAAAAGGGGTAGGGAATTCAAGCAGTTCGTTAAGTTTGGTTTTCATGTCAGCTCCGGCGTGTGTGTAAAAAATAATAACTCCCGCCACGGGGCGGGAGTTTTACTGATACGTAGTATATGGGGATCAAAATCACACTTTCAAGTGTTCAATTTTTAACCAAACCAGTGATGGAACATCAGCTTAATGTAATCAATGATTTTGCCGAAGAAATTGCCTTCAGGAATTTCCTCCAGCACCACCAGCGGGCGCTGATCGATGGTTTTGCCATCCAGCTGGAAGTTAATCGTACCCACGACCTGATTCTTTTGCAGCGGGGCGTGCAGCTCGGTGGTATTCAGCACGTAGCTGGCTTTCAGATCTTTCATACGACCGCGTGGGATCGTCAGATAGAGATCTTTGTCCACGCCCAGGGAAGCGCGATCGTTATCGCCAAACCAGACAGGTTCAGAGGCAAATTCTTTACCGGCTTTCAGCGGGTTCACGGTTTCGAAGAAGCGGAAGCCCCAGGTCAACAGCTTTTTGCTTTCCGTTTCGCGGCCTTTAAACGTACGCCCCCCCATCACGGCAGAGATCAGACGCATCTGGCCTTCAGTGGCGGAGGCCACCAGGTTATAGCCGGCTTTATCGGTGTGGCCAGTTTTGATGCCGTCGACGTTCAGGCTGTTGTCCCACAGCAGGCCGTTACGGTTGGTCTGACGAATGCCGTTGAAGGTGAACTCTTTCTCTTTGTAGATAGAGTACTCGTTTGGCACATCGCGGATCAGCGCCTGACCGATCAGCGCCATGTCACGCGCGGAACTGTACTGACCTTCGGCGTCCAGGCCGTGAACGGTCTGGAAGTGGCTGTTTTTCAGGCCCAGGGCGGAGACGTAGCTGTTCATCAGGCCCACGAACGCGTCCTGGCTGCCCGCTGCAAAATCGGCCATGGCCACGCAGGCGTCGTTACCGGACTGCAAGTTGATGCCACGGATAAGCTGAGAGACCGGAACCTGCATGCCTGGCTTCAGGAACATCAGCGATGAACCTTTGAACACCGGGTTGCCGGTTGCCCACGCATCGTTACCGATGGTCACCAGGTCGGTTTCTTTGAATTTGCCTGCTTTCATGGCCTGGCCGATAACATAGCTGGTCATCATTTTGGTCAGGCTGGCCGGATCGCGGCGGGCATCGGCGTTCTGTTCTGCCAGAACTTTGCCGGAGTTGTAATCAATCAGGATGTAGGATTCCGCGTCGATCTGCGGAACGCCAGGGATCATGGTCTTGATGTTCAGGTCGTCCGCGTGAGCTGCGGAGAACGCAGCAGCGCAAAGGGCCGTGGTCAGCGCCATGCGCTGCACAAAACGAGCAGAAAAAGTGGTCTTCATGGTCAGAACTACGACATCCGTGATGGAATTAAAAAAAGTGCCTTACTATAGCAAATGCTATACGGGCAGGCATCCGACTTTCATCATGAGAGTGTTAACGTGCTTTACACAAACTGACATTTCGGATACCACCGAATAATTATTTTGCAACAGCGATAAACGACTGGAGCTGCGCCTCGCTCTGCAAACGCTGTTGCAGGGACGCTGCCTGCGATTTGCTGGCAAATGGACCCATCTGGATACGCCATACCGCACCGTTTTGCTCAACGCGGCCTGGCACGCCAAACTGCTTGCTTAAACGCTGCTGATATTGCTCTGCACGGGTCCGATCGCTGACGGCGCCAACCTGAACCACGTAGCTGCCGCTCGCCGTCGCAGGCGCCGCCGTCTGCGTAGCAGCAGGCGCGGTCACCAGGGCGGGTTGTGTAGCGGGTGCAGCAGCGACGGGCGCAGGCGCTGGGGCAGGTTCATTTGATTCAATCACGCCCGGCGCTAACGTGGTGGGTGCGCCAAGGAAACCACTGCTTTTCACCGGGGCGCCTGTCGCGTCTTCACTTTGCAGCGTATCGTTGCTGATAGCGCGCACTTCACCCTGCGGCTGTGCGGGCTCTGCCGGCGTTGAAGCGCCCCCCATACCACCGCTCAGATCCGGGCGAGCGGGCAGGGCATAGGTCTGTTTCGCGACCGTGGTACAGGCCGTGCCCGGGCCAGACAGTGAACCATCCTGCGCCACGATAATCGGGTCGATACGCACTTTAGTATTGTTTGAGGTGTTCAGACGGTCGGCCGCCGCACGGGACAGGGAGATCACGCGATCGGTGCCGTAAGGACCGCGATCGTTGATACGCACCACGATCATTCGGCCATTCGCCAGGTTAGTGATGCGTGCATAGCTCGGGACAGGCAACGTCGGGTGTGCCGCCGTGATCTGCATCGGATCGAAGGTTTCACCCGACGCGGTCAGATTGCTGCCGGGCTCAGCGTCATAGATGGCAGCAAAGCCAGCCTGGCTGAAACGGGAAGGATCCTGAACGATTTTATAGCTTTTACCGTCGCGCTGATAATCCTGATTCACGCTGGCGTTCAGCGGTTCATAAACGGGATCGGCACCGCTAATCTCAACAATCGGGCCATTACAGACCGCAGGCTGCGGCGGCGCGACGGTTGCCTGTTGCTGACCATCATCACTTGTACAGGCGGCAAGTAAACTTGCTGCGATGCAGATCCCCAGCCACTGCTTACGCATTGCGATCCCCTTATTTTTATACGCTTTTGGACAACATTTTCCTGTGGGTATGGATCGACATGACGATACCAAACCCGGCCATCAACACGATCAGTGCCGAGCCCCCGTAACTCACCAGCGGCAGCGGTACGCCAACAACCGGCAGAATACCACTCACCATACCAATATTTACGAAGACATAAACGAACAAAATCAACATTAATCCGCCTGCCATCACGCGACCAAAGGTGGTTTGCGCGCGCGCGGCAATCCACAAACCTCGCATGATCAGCAGCACGTAGAGTGCAAGCAGCACCAGGATGCCAACCAGCCCTAACTCCTCAGCCAGAACGGCAAAGATAAAGTCGGTGTGGCGTTCCGGTAAAAATTCGAGCTGCGACTGCGTACCGTGCAGCCAGCCTTTACCACGCAGGCCTCCGGAGCCAATCGCAATCTTCGACTGAATAATATGATAGCCTGCGCCCAGCGGATCGGTCTCGGGATCGAGCAGCATCATAACGCGCTGACGCTGGTAATCATGCATCAGGAAGAACCAGAGGATGGGGATAAACGCGGCAACCAGCACCACGGCGATACCAATCAGACGCCAGCTCAGGCCGGACAGGAACAGGACGAACAGGCCGGAGAGGGCGATAAGAATTGAAGTACCGAGGTCCGGCTGTGCGGCCACGAGCAGCGTCGGCAGGAAAATCAGCACCAGCGCAATGGCGGTATTTTTCAACGACGGCGGGCAGACGTCGCGGTTAATAAAGCGCGCCACCATCAGCGGGACGGCGATTTTGGCGATTTCCGACGGCTGGAAGCGGACAATCCCCAGATCCAGCCAGCGTTGAGCCCCTTTCGAGATGGCGCCGAAAGCATCTACTGCCACCAACAAAATGATACAGAAAATATAGAGATAGGGCGCCCAGCCCTCGTACACGCGCGGCGGTATTTGCGCCATCACCACCATAATGACCAGACCCATGGCGATCTGGCCGATTTTACGCTCCATCATGCCGATATCCTGGCCGCTGGCGCTCCAGATAACGAGGGCGCTATAGACCAGCAGAGCCAGCAGGATCAGCAGCATGGCAGGGTCGATGTGGATCTTGTCCCACAGCGATTTTTTATTCGGATTATCTGTCATGATTATTGGTCCTCCGCCGCAGCGGCTGCCGGGTTTTCAGCTGGCAGTTCGGTGTTGTTGTCACCCAGCATGATGTGGTCGAGAATTTGACGCATGATGGTACCCACCGCCGGGCCTGCGCCGCCGTTCTCAAGAATCATCGCCACCGCAACCTGCGGGTTATCATAAGGGGCAAACGCCGTCATGAGCTTGTGGTCACGCAGACGTTCGGCAATTTTATGTGCGTTATAGGTTTCATTCGCTTTCAGACCGAAGACCTGAGCCGTACCTGATTTCGCGGCTACCTTATACGGTGCGCCAGCGAAATATTTGTGCGCCGTCCCGTTAGGGCGGTTGGCTACACCGTACATGCCGTCTTTCGCGATTTCCCAGTACCCGGAATGAATGTCACCCACCGGCGGCTCGTGCGGCTGTATCCACGGCACTTTTTTGCCGTCTTCAACGGTGCTTTGCAGCAGGTGCGGCACTTTCACGACGCCATCGTTGATGAGGATCATCATCGCCTTGTTCATTTGCAGCGGGGTTGCCGTCCAGTAGCCCTGGCCGATCCCCACCGGAATGGTGTCACCCTGATACCAGGGTTTTTTAAAGCGCTTCAGCTTCCATTCGCGGGTTGGCATGTTGCCGGAACGTTCTTCCGCCAAATCTATGCCGGTGTAATGCCCATAGCCGAACTTGCTCATCCATTCAGACAGACGGTCAATACCCATGTCGTAGGCGACCTGATAGAAGAAGGTATCCGCCGACTCTTCCAGTGATTTGGTCACGTTCAGATGGCCGTGGCCCCATTTTTTCCAGTCGCGGTAGCGTTTCTCAGAGCCAGGCAACTGCCACCAGCCGGGGTCAAACAGACTGGTATTACGGGTGATGACGCCCGCGCTCAGCGCAGACACGGCGACGTACGGTTTAACCGTTGAAGCTGGAGGATAAACCCCCTGCGTCGCGCGGTTCACCAGCGGCGTGTTTGGATCGTTGAGCAGGCCGGAGTAATCCTTGCTGGAGATGCCATCCACGAAGAGGTTCGGATCGTAGCTTGGCATGGAAACCATCGCCAGAATGCCGCCGGTACGCGGGTCGGTCACAATAACCGCAGCACGGCTACCCGCCAGCAGCGTTTCGATATACTGCTGGAGCTTCAGGTCGAGCGTCAGATAGACGTCATGTCCCGCCTGCGGGGGAACCTCTTTCAGCTGACGGATCACGCGGCCACGGTTGTTAACTTCAACCTCTTCATACCCGGTCTGACCGTGCAGCACATCTTCGTAATAACGTTCGATCCCCAGCTTGCCAATATCATGGGTTGCGGCGTAGTTAGCCAGCTTGCCGTCTTTATCAAGGCGTTCGACGTCTTTATCGTTGATTTTGGAGACGTAACCAATGACGTGCGTCAGCGCGGAGCCGTAAGGATAGTAGCGGCGTTTATAGCCTTTGACTTCCACACCGGGGAAACGGTACTGGTTAACGGCAAAACGGGCGACCTGCACTTCCGTCAGGTTGGTTTTTACCGGAATGGAGGTGAAGCGGTGAGAACGTGCGCGCTCTTTTTTGAACGCAGCGATATCGTCATCAGTCAGGTCGACAACGCTTCTCAGCGCGTTCAGCGTATCCTGCACGTTATCCACTTTCTCGGGCATCATCTCTATCTGGTAGATGGTGCGATTAAGCGCCAGCGGCGTGCCGTTACGATCGTAGATAATGCCGCGGCTGGGCGCGATGGGCACCAGCTTGATACGGTTTTCGTTTGAGCGGGTCTGGTAATCGGTATAGCGGACAATTTGCAGATTATAGAGGTTGGCGATCAGCACGCCGGTAAGCAGCAAAATCCCCGTAAAGGCGACCAGCGCCCGGCGCACAAACAGCGCGGACTCAGCCGTATAGTCGCGAAAAGAATTCTGTAGTTTCATCCGCTGCTTAAATTACCCTGGTCAGTCATTACTCGCGGTGATAAGGGTGGTTGGTAGTGATGCTCCATGCGCGATACAAACTTTCTGCCACGAGAACCCGTACAAGCGGGTGGGGCAGCGTCAGCGCCGAGAGTGACCAACTTTGTTCTGCTGCCGCTTTGCAGGCGGGAGATAACCCCTCTGGTCCGCCAATCAACAGACTGACGTCCCGACCATCCTGCTTCCAGCGCTCCAGTTCGTGCGCCAGCTGCGGCGTATCCCAGGGTTTGCCCGGGATATCGAGGGTCACGATGCGGTTTTTGCCTGCGGCAGCCAGCATCAGCTCTCCCTCTTTATCGAGAATACGTTTGATATCTGCGTTCTTGCCGCGCTTTCCTGCTGGGATCTCCACCAGTTCGAACGGCATATCTTTTGGGAAACGACGCAGATACTCAGTAAAACCGGTTTGTACCCAGTCCGGCATTTTGGTGCCGACGGCGACCAGTTGCAACTTCACGCATTAACCCCAGAGTTTTTCCAGCTCATACAGGCGACGGCTCTCTTCCTGCATGACGTGGACAATCACATCGCCGAGATCGACAACCACCCAGTCAGCGGTCGCTTCACCTTCAACGCCCAGCGGAAGCAGCCCTGCCGCGCGCGATTCCTGAACAACATGGTCAGCAATCGAAACAACGTGACGAGTTGAGGTCCCGGTGCAGATGATCATGCAGTCGGTGATGCTGGATTTACCCTTAACGTCGATAGCGATGATGTCCTGACCTTTCAGGTCATCAATTTTGTCGATAACAAAATCCTGGAGTGCTTTACCCTGCAAGTTTTCCCCCTGGGTGAATGAGATTGTACAACTATGAATTCGTGGTCAGTCAGTATACCTGAACTGACGCCAGTCGCGGGACAAATGTCACCGCCCGGCTTTTGAAGGCGGGTATCATCCCACCCTCCGCCTGATATTGCATCGCCATTTTTGTAAAACAATTTCTGTAAAGCAGCGATCGGCGGGAAAGTCTGGCAGCGGAGGATATCAGTATGGCTTAGCCTGTCAAGGCAGGATAATCATTAACGGACAATTTCGCCGGCGATGCTCAGACATCTGTACTTTTCTGATACAGACCGTGCGCATGGATATAGGCCAGCACGGGCGAGGGGAGGAGATCGTCACAGTCTAAACCCTGCTGGAGACGCTCGCGGATGAGGGTTGCGGAAATATCAAACCACGGCGTTTCAGCGAGGTAAATTTTCCCGGCGGGGAGACTGTGCAGGTCTTCTATATTGTCCGTCAGATGTGCGTCAAGCCACTGCTGATGCTGTGCGTCGCGCATGGTCAGCGGGTAGCCCGGACGGCGGCAGACCAGCAGATGACTGTTTTCCAGAATGGTTTCGTACTGGTACCAGCTGGAAAAGTTGAGCAAGGAATCCTGGCCGATGATGAACGCCAGCGGTTTCATGGGCCCCTGCTCATCGCGCCACTCCCGCAGCGTTTGCGATGTCCAGGAAGGGGTATCCCTGCGCAGTTCACGCTCATCAAGCGTGAAGAGAGGCTTATCGGCGATAGCCAGCGCGAGCATCGCTTTACGCTGCTCGCTGGTTGCTTCTGGCTGAGGACGGTGCGGCGGAACATTGTTGGGCATGATGATTACCCGCTGCAACCCAATCAAATTCGCGAGGATTTCTACCGGCTTAAGATGCCCATAGTGTACCGGGTCGAAGGTCCCGCCATACATTGCCTGTAAAGAATGCATATCACCCATCGATAAATACGTCTGCCAGCGCCTTATGGCAGAGCAGCAAAGAGAGGCTCTCCAGCTCCGCCCAGACAGACTGGCCGTAATCCTGTTTTAACGTCAGTTCGGCGCGCATCAGAAGTTGTACTGCCTGACGCAACTGCTCCTGGCTCAGGCGGTTTATCGCCTCCGTGGTCATCGCCCGACGGTTTTGCCAGACGCGATGTTTGTCGAATAAGGCGCGCAGGGGCGTGTGTGCTGACTGGCGTTTAAGGTTGTTCAGCAGCAGTAATTCGCGCTGGAGCGTACGGAGCAGAATGACCGGCTCACTCCCTTCCAGGCGCAGCTGTTGCAGGATGTGCAGAGCACGCTTACTTTTCGCCGACAGCAGCGCATCAACCCAGTGGAAGGGGGTAAAGTGCGCGGCATCATTCACCGCCTGTTCCACGCGCGGCAGCGTCAGCTTACCATCGGGCCACAGCAGGGCGAGCCTGTCCAGCGCCTGCGCCAGTGCCAGAAGGTTGCCTTCGTAGCAGTAGCATAGGAGCTGACTGGCGGCCTCATCCAGCTGCAAATTGTGCTGCTTTGCTCGCGCGGCAACCCATTTTGGCAGATGCGCCTGCTCTGGCGTCTGGCAGGTGACCAGCACCGCACTGGGGGCTAGCCGGGTAAACCAGGCCGCGTTTTCCTGCGCTTTTGTGAGTTTGTTGCCGCGTACGATAAGCAGCAGATCGTCGTGTAACAAACTTACCAGCATGGCCAGCTGTTCATTGATAGCAGCGTTAGGTCCATTCTCTGGCAGCAGGATCTGGATTGTCTGACGAGAGGCAAACAGGCTCATGGCCTGACAAAGCGAGAAGATAGCGTTCCAGTCGGTACTGTTATCGATCTGGAACGTATGATGCTCATCGAAACCCTGCGCGGCTGCCGCATGGCGAACCGCATCAAGGCTTTCCTGAAGTAACAGGGGGTCATTGCCGAGTAGCAGATAGGCCGCGCGCAGCCCTTCGTTGAGCTGCGCGCGGAGTTGTTCAGGATACAACCTGATCATCAGTTACCCAGAGACGTTGGCATATCCGGCGTGCTGGCATCCGGTGTTTCGATGACGTCAGCGCCTTTTTTCGTCGACGCGGCAATGGCAGGCAGTCTGCGGATCAGCTGTTCCGCGGCCTTATCGTACATCTCTTTGATGATAATCTGCTGTTCGGCGTCTTTTGCCAGCGCCGTCTGCGGGTTATCGAAGAACGAGCGGTAGACTTTGGTATTGATAGGGTAAATATCTTTACCTGGCATCAAGACGGCCGCATCAACGGTAAGCACCATCTGATATTCCGCCGTCCGCCCATCCTGGAAGATCGAGGCCGTATCTTGTGACAGCGTTGATTTCAGGACGCGAAGCGAAGGAACATCCTGACGCAGGGTTCCCTTCTCGATCAGCTCAACATCGTTCAAACGCAGCTGGTTACGAATGGCCCGGCTCAGCGGTCCGTTCGGATCGGATGAGTCGAAGATCATTGTTTTCATCTGAGCAGGCACTGCCGTGGTGTTGCGCAGGTGCCAGCCACAGCCAGCGGTGACCAGCACCGCCAGAGATAAGAGTATTGTTGCCAGTTGTCGCACGTTTCCTCCCGCGCTTAGCCAACGACCAGATTCAGCAGTTTACCAGGTACGTAGATCACTTTACGTACGGTAACGCCCTCAAGGTATTTCGCGACCAGATGCTCCTGGCCTGCGCGCTCGCGAACCTGTTCTTCGGTTGCGTCGACCGCGACGGTAATTTTACCGCGCACTTTACCGTTAACCTGCACCACCACCAGCGTGGTGTTTTCCACCATAGCGGATTCATCCGCCACTGGCCACGGCGCGTTGTCGATATCGCCTTCGCCTTTCAGCTCCTGCCACAGGGTGAAGCTAACGTGCGGCGTGAACGGGTTAAGCATGCGAACGACCGCCAGCAGCGCTTCACGCATTAAGGCGCGATCCTGCTCGCCGTCCTGCGGGGCTTTCGCCAGCTTGTTCATCAGTTCCATAATAGCCGCAATTGCGGTATTGAAGGTCTGACGACGACCAATATCATCGGTGACTTTCGCAATGGTTTTATGAACATCACGACGCAGCGCCTGCTGATCTTCGCTCAGTGCAGCCACGTTCAGCGCTGGCGCATCACCCTGAGAGGTGTGCTCGTACACCAGTTTCCAGACGCGTTTCAGGAAGCGGTTTGCCCCTTCAACGCCAGATTCCTGCCATTCCAGCGTCATATCTGCCGGGGAGGCGAACATCATGAACAGACGCACGGTGTCAGCGCCGTAACGCTCAACCATTACCTGCGGGTCGATACCGTTATTTTTCGACTTGGACATCTTGCTCATGCCGGTATACACCAGTTCATGACCTTCGGCGTCTTTCGCCTTCACGATACGGCCTTTCTCGTCGCGCTCCACAATCGCATCAACCGGAGAAACCCAGTTACGCTCGCCGTTCGCGCCAACGTAGTAGAACGCATCTGCCAGCACCATACCCTGACACAGCAGCTGTTTTGCCGGCTCGTCGGAGTTGACGAGGCCTGCGTCACGCATCAGTTTGTGGAAGAAGCGGAAGTAGAGCAGGTGCATGATGGCGTGTTCAATGCCACCGATGTAGATGTCTACCGGCAGCCAGTAGTTTGCTGCATCGGAATCCAGCATGCCTTCTTTGTACTGCGGGCAGGTGTAGCGCGCATAGTACCAGGAGGATTCCATAAAGGTGTCGAAGGTGTCGGTTTCACGCAGCGCTGGCTGACCGTTGACGGTGGTTTTCGCCCACTCAGGATCGGCTTTGATCGGGCTGGTGATGCCGTCCATGACCACGTCTTCCGGCAGGATCACCGGCAGCTGATCTTCCGGCGTTGGCATCACGGTGCCATCTTCCAGAGTCACCATTGGGATTGGCGCACCCCAGTAACGCTGACGGGAAACGCCCCAGTCGCGCAGACGGTAGTTCACTTTACGCTCGCCCACGCCCAGGGAGGCCAGCTTGTCGGCGATGGCGTTGAAGCCTTCTTCGAAGCTCAGGCCGCTGAACTCACCGGAGTTAAACAGGGTGCCTTTTTCAGTCAGCGCTTGCTCAGAGAGATCGGGCTCAGAGCCGTCAGCGGCAAGAATAACAGGCTTGATGGTCAGGCCGTATTTGGTGGCAAATTCGTAGTCGCGCTGGTCGTGACCCGGCACGGCCATCACTGCGCCTGTGCCGTATTCCATCAGTACGAAGTTGGCTGCCCAGACAGGGATCGCTTCGCCCGTCAGCGGGTGAATGGCTTTAAAGCCGGTATCAACGCCTTTTTTCTCCATCGTCGCCATGTCGGCTTCGGCCACTTTAGTATTGCGGCATTCGTCGATGAAGGTCGCCAGTTCCGGATTGTTTTCTGCCGCTTTCTGCGCCAGCGGGTGACCTGCGGCCACGGCCAGGTAGGTCGCGCCCATGAAGGTGTCCGGACGGGTGGTATAGACGGTCAGGGTCTGGTCGTAGTTCTCAACGTTGAAGGTAATTTCCACACCTTCGGAACGGCCGATCCAGTTGCGCTGCATGGTCTTAACGGTATCTGGCCAGTGGTCCAGATTATCCAGATCGTTCAGCAGTTCGTCAGCGTAGGCAGTGATTTTGATAAACCACTGCGGGATCTCTTTACGCTCTACTTTGGTGTCGCAGCGCCAGCAGCAGCCGTCGATAACCTGCTCGTTCGCGAGAACGGTCTGGTCATTCGGACACCAGTTAACGGCAGAGGTCTTCTTGTACACCAGGCCTTTTTTATACAGCTCGGTGAAGAATTTCTGCTCCCAGCGGTAGTATTCCGGGGTACAGGTTGCCAGCTCGCGACTCCAGTCATAGCCAAAGCCCAGCATTTTCAGCTGGTTTTTCATGTACGCAATGTTGTCGTACGTCCACGGAGCCGGTGCCGTGTTGTTTTTCACCGCCGCGCCTTCAGCAGGCAGGCCGAACGCATCCCAGCCGATAGGCTGAAGAACGTTTTTGCCCAGCATACGCTGGTAGCGCGCAATCACGTCACCGATGGTGTAGTTACGCACGTGGCCCATGTGTAGTCGACCAGAAGGATAGGGAAGCATCGACAGGCAGTAATACTTCTCTTTGCTCTCGTCTTCGGTTACTTCAAAGGTGCGCTTCTCGTCCCAGTGTTGCTGGACTTTTGATTCTATCTCTTCCGGGCGGTATTGCTCTTGCATGGCAGCCAGTGGTCCTGTGTTCAATACAGCTACAAATGTAGCCAATGGATGTGGTAATTCAGATCCGCATAGCATAGCCCAAACGCCCGCGTCAAAACAGCCTTTCACGCAAATGCACTTTGCAGGAATTTACCGGGTCTGTGCTTCACCTGACAAAGCGGCGGCGAAATAAGGTCTATTATTAGAGACAGTTACTTACCCGGGAGGCAAAATGATGAACAAGGTTGCTCAATTTTACCGTGAACTGGTAGCGACTCTGACGGAACGGCTGCGTAACGGCGAGCGTGATATCGACGCGCTGGTCGAACAGGCACGCGCACGCGTGACGCAAACGGGTGAGTTAACGCGAACCGAAGTGGAAGAGGTGACGCGCGCCGTACGCCGTGACCTGGAGGAGTTCGCGCGAAGCTATGAAGAGAGCCAGGACGAGATCGCCGACAGCGTTTTTATGCGGGTCATCAAAGAGAGCCTGTGGCAGGAGCTGGCGGATATCACCGACAAAACGCAGCTGGAATGGCGTGAGGTGTTTCAGGATTTAAACCACCACGGTGTCTATCACAGCGGCGAAGTAGTGGGGTTGGGGAACCTGGTGTGTGAGAAGTGCCACCACCATATCGCCGTTTATACGCCGGAGGTGCTGTCGCTGTGTCCGAAGTGCGGGCACGACCAGTTCCAGCGTCGGCCGTTTGAGCCGTAGGTAAAAGCAAAACTGTTTGCACCCTCTCCCTGTGGGAGAGGGCCGGGGTGAGGGCATCAGGCCGCAGAATAATAAGCCAGCCGCTCCGCCAGTAAATCCACAAACGCTTCCCGATCGATATCCACCATCACCGTGGTATTCGGCTTGTTTCCCGTCAGCGAGTAATAGTCCACCACTGTCATTCCCTGGGTATATTTCCCCTGTGTTTCCACACCAGCCCAACGCTCGACCGTGGTAAACATTTCCGGCTTCAGCAGCCAGGCGATGGTGCATGGGTCATGCAGCGGGGCGCCGTGGAAGCCCCACTTCTCGGCTTTGTGATACTCCATAAAGAAGTCGAGCAGCTCGGCCACGGTCGTTGCAACCGGGTTGCCCACGGCGCGGAAGCGTTCAATATCGTCTGTCATAATCTGTGCCCGATGCGTCACGTCCAGCCCCGCCATCACAATCGGCAGGCCCGACTGGAAGACGATTTCCGCGGCTTCCGGGTCAACGAAGATGTTGAACTCTGCTGCTGGCGTCCAGTTCCCCAGCCCCATTGCCCCGCCCATGATGACGATACGGGCGATGTTGCTGTGCAGTTCAGGATGGCTGTTCAGCAGCAGCGCTACGTTGGTCTGCGGGCCGGTCGCCACCAGCGTCACGGGCTCTGCGCTCTCACGTAGCACCTTCGCCATGAGCTCGACGGCAGTGCAGTTTTGCGGTGTGAAATTCGGCTCCGGTAGCGCCGGGCCATCCAGCCCACTTTCACCGTGAACATTATCCGCAATGATCAGCTCGCGCATCAGTGGTTTAACGGCGCCACCTGCGACCGGAATATCGGTGCGTTTCAGCAGCGTCAACATGCGCAACACGTTTCGCAAGGTTTTATCCGGCGTCTGGTTCCCGGCGGAGGAGGTGACAGCTTTTACGTCCAGTTCAGGGGAAGCAAGAGCAAGGACGAGTGCGATCGCGTCATCATGACCCGGATCGCAGTCGAGAATAATTGGCTGTGCCATAGCGTTCTCCATTCTCAGCATTATTTGTGACAAGGTTAACGCTGCGATGTGACACCGAATAGAAAAAGAGATCTAAAGCGTGAAGCAGTGCGCAATCCGCAGATTGCGCACTAAAAAGATTAATGCAGGATTTTGGCGAGGAAGTCTTTTGCACGTTCAGATTTAGGATTTGCGAAGAACTCTTCTTTTGGTGAGTCTTCAACAATTTTCCCTTCATCCATGAAGATCACGCGGTTGGCCACTTTACGGGCGAAGCCCATTTCATGCGTCACCACCATCATGGTCATCCCTTCGTGCGCCAGCTCCACCATGACGTCCAGCACTTCGTTGATCATCTCAGGGTCGAGCGCGGACGTCGGCTCATCAAACAGCATTGCCACCGGATCCATGCACAGCGCACGCGCGATTGCCACACGCTGCTGTTGGCCGCCCGAAAGCTGGGCCGGGAACTTATTCGCATGCGCAGACAGCCCGACGCGTTCCAGCAGCTTCAGCCCCTTTTCGCGCGCCGCTTTTTTGTCGCGCTTCAGCACTTTGACCTGCGCCAGCGTCAGGTTCTCAATGATGGACAGGTGAGGGAACAGCTCAAAATGCTGGAACACCATCCCTACGTGGGAGCGAAGCTGGGCAAGGTTGGTTTTGCGGTCATTTACTTTGGTGCCGTTAACGACAATCTCGCCCTGCTGGACAGGTTCCAGCCCATTAACGGTTTTGATAAGCGTGGACTTACCGGAACCGGACGGGCCGCATACCACTACCACATCGCCTTTTTTTACTTCTGTTGAGCAGTCGGTCAGCACCTGAAAGTGCCCATACCATTTAGAAACATTTTTCAGGGAAATCATTATACCGTCCTTTTCTTCAGCCAGCTGACCAACAGCGATGCGCTTAAACTAATCACAAAATAGACCCCGCCCGCGAAGAGGATCATCTCAACCTGCGTTCCGTCACGTTCGCCAATGGTGGAGGCGGTACGGAAGAAGTCTGCCAGACTCAGCACGTAGACCAGGGAGGTATCCTGGAACAGGACGATGCCCTGCGTCAGCAGCAGCGGAACCATGGCGCGAAACGCCTGCGGCAAAATAATGAGCTTCATGGACTGCCAGTGCGTCATACCGAGCGCCAGCGCAGCGCTGGACTGCCCGCGAGAGATACTCTGAATACCTGCGCGGATGATCTCTGAGTAGTAGGCGGCTTCAAACATGGAAAACGCCACCATGGCAGAGATCAGGCGGATATCGGTCTTTGGCGACAGTCCCAGTACGTTCTGTAAAAAGCCGGGAACAATCAGATAAAACCACAGCAGCACCATGACCAGTGGAATGGAGCGGAACACGTTAACGTAAGCCGTGGCAAACCAGGCGAGCGGCTTAAAGCTCGACAGGCGCATCACTGCAAGCAGGGTGCCCCAGACGATACCGACGATAATGGCGATAACGGTGATCTTTAAGGTGATTGCCAGTCCATCCAGCAGATAGGGCATGGAGGGAACAATGGAACTCCAGTCAAAATCGTACATTTATTTGCCCCCCAGATTGCCCGGCAGGCGTACTTTGCGTTCAACCAGGTTCATCACCAGCATGATGAAAGCGTTAATCAGAACATAGGCGAGCGTGATCGCCGTGAAGGATTCCCAGGCGTGAGCGGAGTAATCCAGCAGTTTGCCCGCCTGTGCCGCCATATCCACCAGACCGATGGTTGAGGCGATAGCCGAGTTTTTTACCAGGTTCATCATCTCGGACGTCATCGGCGGAACGATGACGCGGTAAGCGTTAGGCAGCAGTACGTAACGGTAGGCCTGGGGCAGAGTCAGGCCCATTGCCAGTGCCGCATTCTTTTGCCCGCGCGGCAGTGACTGTATGGCGGCACGTACCTGCTCGCAGACGCGCGCAGCGGTGAACAGCCCCAGACACAGCATAGAGGAGACAAAAAATTGTACGTTAGGATCCAGCTCGGCCTTAAACCACATGCCGAGATCTTCCGGCAGCAGTTCCGGGATCACCAGATACCAGGTAAAGAACTGCACGATCAGCGGAACGTTACGGAACAGTTCCACATAGAGCGTGCCAATCAAAGAGAGAAAACGGTTAGGGACGGTACGCAGAATACCGAACAGCGAACCGACAAGAAACGCGATAATCCACGCCGTTATCGATAACGCAACGGTAACCTGAAAGCCGCTCCACAGCCAGCCGAGATAGGTGGTGTTGCCGAACGGGGCTTGTTGCAGAAAGATGCCCCAGTTCCAGTCAATTGACATAGTAAACTCCAGAAAAAAAAGGGTAGCAGCGCTACCCTCGAAGATTGGTGAGAAGCTCAATTTTTGCGCTGAGTGGGGAACGACCACTCAACGTATAGTCTGTCCATGCTTCCCGACAATCGAGAGGGCAGGAGATCCCGCCCCTGTCGTTCTAATTAGTTAAGAGCTTTGTCGTTTGGTGATTTGAACAGCGCTTTCATGTCGTCAGACAGTTCAAAGTTCATGTTCAGGTTTTTTGGTGGAATTGGGTTCTTGAACCATTTGTCGAACCATTTTGCCGCTTCGCCGGAGGTTTGCGCCTGAGCGATGGTGTCATCGATCAGTTTCTTGAAGTCCTCGTCACCTTTACGCAGCATACAGCCGTAGGCTTCTTTCGACTGGGCGGTACCGACGATTTCCCAGTTGTCTGGTTTCTTCGCTTTCGCGCGTTCGCCCGCCAGCAGGGCGTCATCCATCATAAACGCGACAGCACGGCCGCTTTCCAGGGTACGGAAGGAGTCGCCATGATCTTTCGCGCTGATGATGCGCATGTCCATTTTCTTCTCGTCGTTCAGCTTGTGCAGCAGCACTTCGGACGTGGTACCGGAGGTCACGACAACCGCTTTGCCTTTCAGGTCAGCAAAATCTTTGATGTCGCCGCCTTTCTTCGTCAGCAGGCGGGTGCCTACAACGAAGATGGTGTCCGAGAAAGCGGCCTGTTTCTGACGCTCAAGGTTGTTGGTGGTTGAGCCACATTCAAAATCAAATGTGCCGTTTTGCAGCAGAGGAATACGGTTCTGTGAAGTGATGGGGATCAGCTTCACTTGCAGGTCAGGTTTGTTCAGCTTTTTCTTCACGGCTTCAACGATGGCGTTGGAGTAATCCTGTGAATAGCCCACGACTTTTTGCGTGTTGTCGTAGTAAGAGAACGGGACAGAAGATTCACGGTGGCCGACCACGATCACGCCGTTTTTGGCAATCTTGTCGAGAGTGCTTCCTGCTGCCGGAGCGTCTTCAGCGTGGACAACCCCCGCAGACATTCCCATAACCAGCATTGCTGTGGCCAGTTTACGTAATTGCATACCCAACTCCTTTCTTATCAGCGCCAGTGACGCATAGATACCCATTGTGATGTTGTTATATCTCGCGCAATGCGAGTGCAGTGTTATGCAAGCTTGTTAACATTTAGTCTGGCTTAATGTAAAGATTTTGCTGCGTTATTGTTTATTTTTGCGAAGCGCGCCGCACCATTCAGAGGCAATAATCCCTCGTTGCACCGTTTCGGTGCTACCGATGATCTACGCTGGTGCGACAAAGTTGCACGTTAAGCCAGACAGCGTTGATATGAATAAACAAAGCAACAGGCGTGCCAGAATTGAAGTTTGGGAGGAAATTGTCGGGTGGGGGCGGCGGAGAGTAGGCCGGGTAAGGCGTAGCCGCCACCCGGCAACAGAAGGTAAGGTTATTTACGACGCTGACGCAGGCTCATCAGTACTGCGCCAAAGCCGAAGAGCAAGGTCAAAATCCACAGCGGCCAGTTCCCGGTGCGCGCGTAAGGCGTAAGCCCGGTAGTTGGCGTGACGTTAGTAGTCAGCACCTCACGGGTAAATTGCGGGATCATGGCCTGGATTTCACCCTGCGGACCAATCACGGCGGTAATGCCGTTATTGGTGCTGCGCAGCAACGGACGCGCCAGCTCCAGAGAACGCATTCGCGCCATCTGGAAGTGCTGCCACGGGCCAATCGATTTACCGAACCACGCATCGTTTGAGATGGTCAGCAGATAGTCGGTGTCCGGGCGGAAATTATCGCGCACCTGCTCGCCGAGGATAATCTCGTAGCAAATGGCGGCCGTCAGGGCAAAACCGTGCGCATGCAGCTGCGGCTGAACGTAAGGGCCCCGGCTGAATGAGGACATCGGCAAATCAAAGAACGGTGCCAGTGGGCGCAGAATAGACTCCAGCGGAACAAATTCGCCAAACGGTACAAGGTGGTTTTTGTTGTAGCGATTGGTGGAGGTATAGCTGTATTCGCTGTCCTTACCGAGCGTAATGATCGTGTTGTACGTGTCATAGCGGTTCTGCTGATTGAGACGCGCATCCACAATTCCGGTGATCAGCGTACTGCCGCGCGCGCGCAGCAGATCGTCCATCATCTTCAGGAAGGGCTGCTGATTGATCTCCAGGTCCGGGATCGCAGACTCAGGCCAGATGATGAGCTGCGATTTGCCCATCACCTTTTCAGTGGCGTTGGCGTAGATTTTCAGCGTGTTCAGCAGCTGATTCTCATCCCATTTCAGGGACTGCGGGATATCGCCCTGTACCAGTGAAACCTGCGTGGCGCGCGCGGGCTCCAGCGTAAACCACTGGATATAACGCAGCGGGAAGGGCAGGGCAAACAGGATCAACGCGGCAACCAGCGGCTTCCAGTTACGTGTCACCAGTGCCAGCACCAGCAGGCCGCTGACGATCATCAACAGGAAATTGATGGCTTCCACGCCCATGACCGGGGCCAGGCCTTTCAGCGGGCCGTCTACCTGGCTATAGCCGAACTGCAACCACGGGAAACCGGTTAGTACCCAGCCGCGCAGAAATTCGGTGATTTGCCAGACAACGGGTGCCGCTATCGCCACGCGCAGCCAGGTCGTTTTTGGCCACAGGCGAGACAGGATGCCCGCGAACAGGCCGGTGTAGAGCGAGAGATAGGCGGCGAGCAGCACAACCAGGAAGACGTTAACCGGCCCCGGCATTCCGCCAAATTGCGCGATACTGACGTAGACCCAGTTGATACCAGAGCCGAACAGCCCCAGCCCCCAGAAGTAGCCAATGGCCGCGGCCTGTACCGGACGACGGTTCAGGGTAAGACCCTGTAGCCCCATCAGGGAGAGAATAGCGGCCGGCCAGATATCGTAAGGAGAAAAAGCCAGCGTACCGCTGGCTCCGAGTAACAGCGCCAGCAGCAAACGGACGCGCTGGCGTTCAAAGAGTGGGGCAAATGCCATTTACATTAATCTTCCAGTTTTGGCACCGGTGAGTCGTCCGGCATTCTGACGTGAACCTGAATAATACGTCGGCTGTCAGCCATTGCGACCTTGAACTGGTAACCATCGATGTCAACGGTTTCACCGCGGGCCGGAAGATGGCCGAAGGCCTGCATCACCAGACCACCAATGGTGTCCACTTCTTCATCGCTGAAGCTGGTGCCAAAGGTATCGTTGAAGTCTTCAATGGAGGCCAGCGCGCGCACGGTCCAGGTGTGGCGGCTCAGCTGACGGAAGTCGATATCCTCTTCTTCGTCATACTCATCTTCGATTTCGCCCACGATCAGCTCAAGGATGTCTTCGATTGTGACCAGACCGGAAACGCCACCAAATTCATCAATAACAATCGCCATGTGATAGCGCTGGGAGCGAAACTCCTTCAGCATCCGATCCACACGTTTACTTTCCGGCACAACCACGGCCGGGCGTAACACCTTTTCCATACTGAAGGCTTCGGCATCGCTGCGCATAAACGGCAGCAGATCTTTCGCCATCAAAATCCCTTCAATGTGATCTTTGTCTTCGCTGATGACCGGGAAACGTGAGTGAGCCGATTCGATAATCACATCGAGGCACTCGTCCAGCGTCTGGTTGCGTTTCAGGGTAATCATCTGCGAGCGGGGGATCATGATGTCGCGGACGCGCTGGTCGGCGATGTCCATCACCCCTTCGAGCATTTCGCGCGTATCTTCGTCGATAAGGTCGTTCTGCCCGGAATCACGAATCAGCTCCAGCAGTTCATCACGGTTTTTCGGTTCGCCGTGGAAAAGCTGGTTCAGAATGAGGGAGAAAAATCCCTTTTTAGTGGTTGTCGTGTCGCTACTGTGTGAATTGTCGTCGCTCATGGCGTTTGTTAAGGGTTCTCTTGTTAGTTCAATGTTAACCGCCGCGCTATGTCCCTGCGCGGCGGCATGGTAGTCAGTGACTGACTATTCTTTCTCGGCAATGTACGGATCCTCATAGCCCAGAGCAAGCATTATCTCTGTCTCGAGGGATTCCATCTCTTCCGCTTCGTCATCTTCAATATGGTCGTAACCCAGAAGATGCAGGCTACCGTGCACCACCATGTGTGCCCAGTGCGCTTCCAGCGGCTTTTGCTGCTCTTTGGCTTCCTGCTCAACCACCTGACGGCAGATGATCAGATCGCCCAGCAGCGGCATCTCAATGCCCGGAGGGGCTTCGAACGGGAAAGAGAGCACGTTGGTCGGCTTATCTTTCCCGCGGTAGGTCAGGTTGAGCTCATGGCTTTCTGCTTCATCCACCAGGCGAATCGTGACCTCTGATTCTTCCTGAAACTGGGGGATAACGGCATCCAGCCATTTCTGAAACTGTGCCTCTTCTGGCATGCCGGAATTATCATCACAGGCCAGCTGTAAATCGAGGATCACCTGACTCATTTCTGTTCATGCTCCTGCGCTTCGCGCTTACGTTCTGCGGCCAGTTCGGCCCTGCGCTTCTGATCTGCCTCTTCCCAGGCCTCATAAGCGTTAACGATACGCGCGACGACCGGATGGCGTACCACGTCTTCACTGTGGAAGAAGTTAAAGCTGATTTCCTCTACCTCGGCCAGGACTTCGATGGCGTGACGCAGACCCGATTTGGTGTTACGCGGCAGGTCAATCTGGGTGACGTCACCGGTGATAACCGCTTTCGAGTTAAAGCCAATACGCGTCAGGAACATCTTCATCTGTTCGATGGTGGTGTTCTGGCTCTCATCCAGAATGATGAACGCGTCGTTAAGCGTACGGCCACGCATGTAGGCCAGCGGAGCAACTTCAATCACGTTACGCTCGATGAGCTTTTCAACTTTCTCGAAGCCGAGCATTTCGAACAGCGCGTCATACAGCGGGCGCAGGTAGGGATCTACTTTCTGACTCAAATCGCCCGGCAGGAAGCCCAGTTTTTCACCGGCTTCAACAGCAGGGCGGGTCAGCAGGATACGGCGGATCTCCTGACGCTCGAGCGCATCAACCGCAGCGGCAACCGCCAGATAGGTTTTACCCGTACCCGCCGGGCCTACACCGAAGGTGATGTCGTGGTCGAGAATGTTGGCGATGTACTGCGCCTGGTTCGGGGTACGAGGCTTAATCACGCCGCGTTTAGTTTTGATGTTGATGGCTTTGCCATAGTCCGGCACGCTCTCCGCGCTCTGCTCAAGCACGCGCGCCTCTTTAATGGCCAGGTGGATCTGTTCAGGTTCAATATCCTGGATCTCACCGCGCATCGGGGCGGTATCAACATACAGGCTGCGGAGAATATCCGCCGCGGCGTTGACGCAGATTGGGCGTCCGGTGAGTTTGAAATGGTTATCGCGACGATTGATTTCGATACCCAGACGTCGCTCAAGTTGTTTGATGTTGTCATCAAACGGCCCGCACAGGCTCAGCAGGCGAGCGTTGTCTGCTGGCTCAAGGCTAATTTCACGCGTATCTATGTTCAAACTGTTCCTCTTTGAGTAGTTAACTGACTCGCCGCCACACGGCGTAATAAAACGGTCATTACCGAAATTATTCACGCCACACAATAAAGGCGCAAGCGTTGCGGTAGATATTGGGGGTGATGAGAGGAAATACAAGGCCTGCCGGACAGGCAGGCCAGAAGGATCAAGGCTGGTAAATACCTACGCCAGAGTCGTTGACTTTGCGGGTGCGAGAGATAACAGATTCCGGCGTCTCGGCAATACGCAGACCCATTTCGTCCTCAGTGCGTACCACCTTCCCGCGCAGCGAGTTCGTGAGTACTTCGACAATCTCGACGTCCACAAACTTACCGATCATGTCCGGGGTGCCTTCAAAATTCACCACGCGGTTATTTTCGGTTCGACCAGACAGTTCCATGACGCTCTTACGGGAGGTGCCTTCCACCAGAATACGCTGGACAGTACCGAGCATACGACGACTCCAGGCGTTGGCCTGCTGGTTGATACGCTCCTGTAGAATATACAGACGCTGCTTTTTCTCTTCTTCCGGCACATCGTCAACCATATCGGCCGCAGGGGTGCCCGGGCGCGCAGAGAAGATAAAGCTGTAGCTGACGTCGAAATTCACCTCGCCGATGAGCTTCATGGTGCGCTCAAAGTCATCAGCGGTTTCGCCAGGGAAGCCGACGATAAAGTCGGAGCTAATCTGGATATCCGGGCGCGCTTCACGCAGCTTGCGGATGGTGGACTTATACTCGAGCACCGTATGTGGACGACCCATCAGGTTCAGCACGCGATCAGAACCGCACTGGATCGGCAGGTGCAGGAAGCTCACCAGCTCTGGCGTATCGCGATAGACGTCAATAATGTCGTCGGTAAATTCCATCGGATGGCTGGTGGTAAAGCGAATGCGGTCGATGCCGTCAATCGCCGCCACCAGACGTAGCAGTTCAGCAAAGCTGCCGGTGGTACCGTCGTAGTTTTCCCCGCGCCAGGCGTTCACGTTCTGACCCAGCAGGTTCACTTCACGAACGCCCTGCGCGGCAAGCTGCGCGATTTCAAACAGGATATCGTCTGCCGGGCGGCTCACTTCTTCACCGCGGGTGTAAGGCACCACGCAGTAAGTACAGTATTTGTTGCAGCCTTCCATGATGGAGACGAAGGCGGTCGGGCCATCAGCGCGCGGCTCAGGCAGACGGTCAAATTTCTCGATCTCCGGGAAGCTCACGTCAACCACCGGGCTACGGCTGCCGCGAACCTGATTAATCATCTCTGGCAGGCGGTGCAGGGTCTGAGGGCCAAAAACGATATCCACATAGGGGGCTCTCTGGCGGATCAGCTTACCTTCCTGCGATGCGACGCAGCCACCCACGCCAATAATCAGGTCCGGATTTTTCCGTTTGAGAAGCTTCCAGCGGCCTAACACATGAAAAACTTTTTCCTGTGCTTTTTCACGAATTGAACAGGTGTTCAGCAGCAGCACATCGGCTTCTTTCGCATTTTCAGTCAGCTGGTATCCGTGGGTGGTATCCAGCAGATCGGCCATCTTCGATGAATCGTATTCGTTCATCTGACAGCCCCAGGTTTTTATATGGAGTTTTTTAGTCATCGACTTGCTCAGCTCAGGATTGCAAGCCGCGTATTGTAATGCTTTGGTGCGGTTGTGACCAGTATGAAGGTTGTCAACCTCAGGGCCGCAAAAATCCGGTAAACTTAAGGTATTCTCCAATAAGGAATAGTGACCATGACACTCCTGAACACCGAAGTTGCCGTTGTTGGCGGCGGTATGGTCGGCGGCGCACTGGCGCTGGGGCTGGCGCAGCAGGGATTTGACGTAACCGTTATTGAACAGGCGGCTCCGCCGGCATTCGATCCTGCCAGCCAACCGGACGTGCGTATTTCCGCCATCAGCGCGGCCTCTGTTGATCTGCTTCGCGGGCTGGGCGTCTGGGAGGCGGTGCTGGCGATGCGCGCGCACCCATACAGCCGTCTTGAAACCTGGGAGTGGGAAAATGCTCACGTGTCGTTTGATGCCGCCGAGCTGAAACTGCCGCGCCTGGGCTATATGGTGGAAAACAACGTGCTCCAGCAGGCACTCTGGCAGGCGCTGGAGGCGCACCCGAAGGTGACGCTGCGCGTTCCGGACTCGCTGAAAGGCCTGCATCGTCATGAGGGCGGGTATCTCCTGACGCTGGACAACGACGATGAGCTGGCCGTGAAGCTGGTGGTGGGGGCGGATGGCGCGAACTCGCAGGTCAGGCAGATGGCAGGCATTGGGATCCATGCCTGGCAGTACCAGCAGTCCTGCATGCTGATCACCGTGCAGTCAGAAAACGCGCCGGGCGAAAGCACCTGGCAGCATTTTACGCCGAACGGCCCGCATGCATTCTTACCGCTGTTTGATAACTGGGCTTCGCTGGTGTGGTACGACAAACCGGCGCGCATTCGACAGTTGCAGGGGCTGTCCATGGATCAGTTGCAGCGCGAAATTCGCCAGCACTTCCCGAGTCGTCTGGGTAACGTGACCCCGGTTGCCGCCGGCGCATTCCCGCTGATGCGACGCCATGCGTTACAGTATGCCCGTGAAGGACTGGTGCTGGTGGGAGATGCGGCGCACACCATTCATCCGCTGGCGGGGCAGGGGGTGAATCTGGGATACCGTGACGTCGATGCGTTACTGGATGTGCTGGGTAACGCTCGCGCCCACGCGGAAGCCTGGGCCAGCCATCAGGTACTGAAGCGCTACCAGACGCGCCGTATGGCGGATAACTTCATTATGCAGTCGGGGATGGATCTGTTCTATGCCGGGTTCAGCAATAATGTTGGTCCGGTGCGTATAGTGCGCAATATTGGATTGATGGCGGCGGAGCGTGCCGGTGGGCTGAAGCGTCAGGCCCTGAAATACGCCCTCGGACTCTGATCTTTATTCCCTCTCCCCGTGGGAGAGGGTGAGGGCATCAGGCCGCACTATTCTGAACAACAAAAACAAAAAAGCCCGCAGAGCGGGCTTGTTTGTTTTAAGTGGCTGGGGTGCAGGGATTCGAACCCCGGAATGCTGGTATCAGAAACCAGAGCCTTACCGCTTGGCGACACCCCAATTGCGTTAAACAAACTGCTTAACGACTTTAAAGTGGCTGGGGTACGAGGATTCGAACCTCGGAATGCCGGAATCAGAATCCGGTGCCTTACCGCTTGGCGATACCCCAACAATGTTCAGTTTACCGAATCGTATTCGATAACATAAATATGGTGGCTACGACGGGATTCGAACCTGTGACCCCATCATTATGAGTGATGTGCTCTAACCAACTGAGCTACGTAGCCAGTACTGCAATCTTCGATGGCTGGGGTACCTGGATTCGAACCAGGGAATGCCGGTATCAAAAACCGGTGCCTTACCGCTTGGCGATACCCCAATACCGCGGAGAACCGCATAATCGAAGAAATATGGCTGGGGTACCTGGATTCGAACCAGGGAATGCCGGTATCAAAAACCGGTGCCTTACCGCTTGGCGATACCCCATCCGTGCAACGCTTACCTGGGAATGGTGCGGGAGGCGAGACTTGAACTCGCACACCTTGCGGCGCCAGAACCTAAATCTGGTGCGTCTACCAATTTCGCCACTCCCGCAAAAAAGATGGTGGCTACGACGGGATTCGAACCTGTGACCCCATCATTATGAGTGATGTGCTCTAACCAACTGAGCTACGTAGCCATCTTTTTTTCGCGTTACCTTATCGGCGTTGCGGGGCGCATTATGCGTATAGACCCTTGCAGCGTCAACACCTTTTTCAATGAAAATAGCCGGAATGTGACTGTTTGGTTAGGTTGCGAACAGCGAGGCCGAATATTCGACAATTATTGGTTATTAATCGATTTTATGCGGAGAAAAGAGAGACAAAAAAATCAGGCCCCGGAGGGCCTGATGATACTCTGAACATTATTTATAGGCAGACTGGTGAACGCCCACCGCGCGTCCTGACGGATCGTTCATCGCTTTGAATGATTCATCCCATTCAATGGCTTTAGCAGAAGAGCAGGCGACCGATGGGCCACCCGGTACGCACTCTGCTGCGCTTGGAACCGGGAACAGCTCCTCAAAGATCTCACGGTACAAATACGCTTCTTTCGAGGCTGGCGTGTTGTACGTGAAACGGAAGCTCGCAGTTTCCAGTTGTTGATCAGAAACCTGTTTCGCCGCCACCTCTTTCAGGGTGTCGATCCAGCTGTAACCCACGCCATCCGAGAACTGCTCTTTCTGACGCCACGCCACGCTCGCCGGCAGGTAGGATTCAAAACATTCTCGCAGGATATGTTTCTCCATTTTGCCGTTGCCGCACATTTTGTCCTGCGGGTTGATGCGCATCGCCACATCAAGGAATTTCTTATCGAGGAACGGCACGCGGGCTTCCACACCCCAGGCGGACATCGCTTTGTTGGCGCGCGCGCAGTCAAACATGTGCAGCGCCTGTAGCTTACGCACCGTTTCTTCATGCAGCTCTTTGGCGTTTGGCGCTTTGTGGAAATAGAGGTAACCGCCAAACACTTCGTCAGAACCCTCGCCGGAGAGCACCATCTTGATGCCCATCGCTTTGATCTTCCGCGACATCAAATACATCGGTGTGGAGGCGCGAATGGTGGTCACATCATAGGTTTCAATGTGATAGATCACATCGCGGATCGCATCCAGACCTTCCTGTACGGTGAAGTGAATTTCATGGTGCACCGTGCCGAGATGATTTGCCACTTCCTGGGCGGCTTTCAGGTCAGGTGCCCCTTCCAGACCCACGGCAAAGGAGTGCAGCTGCGGCCACCAGGCTTCAGAGCGCTCCTGATCTTCCACGCGACGTGCGGCGAATTTCTTGGTGATCGCGGAGATCACGGAGGAGTCAAGACCGCCGGAGAGCAGTACGCCGTAAGGTACGTCTGACATCAGGTGGCTTTTCACTGACTCTTCCAGGGCCTGACGCAGTTCGGCTTTGTCCGTCACGTTGTCTTTCACCGCCTCATAATCAAACCAGTCGCGCTGGTAGTACGGGCGGATCTCGCCGTCTTTACTCCACAGGTAGCTACCTGCCGGGAACTCTTTGATGGTGCGGCACACCGGTACCAGGGCTTTCATCTCTGAGGCAACGTAGAAGTTGCCGTGCTCATCGTGTCCCATGTACAGCGGGATAATTCCAATATGGTCGCGGCCAATCAGGTAAGCGTCTTTTTCGCTGTCGTACAGGGCGAAGGCGAACATCCCTTGCAGATCGTCGAGGAACTCCGGGCCTTTCTCCTGATACAGCGCCAGGATCACTTCGCAGTCTGAGCCGGTCTGAAACGCGTAGCGATCGCCGTACTCGGCGCGCAGCGCCTGATGGTTGTAAATTTCACCGTTAACAGCCAGCGCGTGCGTTTTTTTCTCGTTATATAGCGGCTGTGCGCCAGCGTTGACATCAACAATGGAGAGACGTTCATGAGCCAGAATCGCTTTATCGCTGGCGTATACGCCTGACCAGTCCGGACCGCGATGGCGCATCAGGCGGGACAATTCGAGTGCTTTTTTACGCAGTTCGCCCGCGTCAGTTTTAATATCCAGTACGCCAAAAATAGAACACATAACCTTCTCCGTTAACCCTGTTGCGTTGTGATGTTGCTTGCTTATGAAAATGCCGCAAAAGGGGGAGGGGGCGCAAGCGTTTTACCGATGAAAACGTAAAAAGTGCAATGGCGATTGCCGAATCTTAAAAAAAGAGTATGTCTTAAGCAATTCTATTGATGATTTCTCAATGAAGGGCTGATTTCGTTAGATGAAGTGATGTTTTCAGACGGCAGAAATGAAAAACCACGCCCTTAGGCGTGGTTCTGAATCAAATAACGTCGATTTCGTCGACAGAAGGGTAAATCCAGCTTGGTCGGAACGGCATCGTATCAATGTCATCAAGCTGTGAAACGCCAGAAAGCACCAGGATGGTTTCAAGCCCCGCCTGGAAGCCAGCCAGAATATCGGTGCGCAGGTTGTCGCCCACAATGACGGTTTCTTCTGAGTGTGCCTGCATCGTATTCAGTGCGGCGCGGATAATCCACGGGCTCGGTTTACCGACAACAAACGGCTTACGACCCGAGATTTTTTCGATACCGGCGCACAGCGCACCGCAGGCGGGATAAAAACCACGACCGTGCGTGTCCGGGTTGGTGGCGATAAAACGCGCACCGTTGGCGACAAAGTAGGCTGCCTTATGCATCATCTCCCAGTTAAAGGAGCGCGTCTCGCCCACGATGACAAAATCCGGGTTTACGTCGGTGATGGTGAAGCCCGCTTTATACAGCTCGTGGATCAGCGCACCTTCACCAACGACATAGGCTTTTTTGCCTTCCTGACGCTTCAGGAAATCCGCGGTCGCCATCGCAGAGGTATAGAACACGCTGTCCGGGACGTTGACGCCTGCGGTAGCAAAGCGGTTTGCCAGATCCTGACCAGTCTGTGAAGGGTAGTTCGTGAGAAGAACCAGTGGCATTCCTTTGTCGATGATGCGGTGAAGAAACTCCGCAGCACCCGGCACGGCAACGTTGTCGTGCATCAGCACGCCGTCGATATCACAAATTACATTCTTAATGGTCATGGACAATCCGACATCAAAAAAAGAAGGCGTTACTATAAGGTCCGATCAGGATTCCAGCAAATGTTGCAGCAGGATCCCGTTGAGCATGGCACGTTTTACCAGGGCGAATGCGCCAATTGCCGAGCGGTGATCGAGCGTAGATCGCACCACCGGCAAATTCTGGCGAAATGCCTTCAGCGCCTGGGTATTGATGCAGCCTTCAATGGCGGGCAGTAACACTTTTTCGGCTTCAACGATCTCGCCGGCAATCACCACTTTCTGCGGATTAAACAGGTTGATGGCAATGGCGATGGTCTTACCCAGGTGGCGTCCTACCTGTTCGATCACTTCGCAGGCCAGCGCATCGCCTTTGTTTGCCGCTTTGCAGATGGCGCCGATCTTACAATCTTCCAGCGTGACGCGGCTCTGGTAACCCTGCTCCAGCAGATGGCGAACGCGATGTTCAATGGCGGCATTGGCGGCAACGGTTTCAAGACAGCCAAAGTTACCGCAGTGGCAGCGCTCGCCAAGCGGTTCCACCTGGATATGACCAATCTCGCCTACGTTACCGTTACGGCCAATAAAAATGCGGCCATTCGAGATGATGCCCGCACCTGTACCACGGTGAACGCGCACCAGAATAGAGTCTTCGCAGTCCTGGCTCGCACCAAAGTAGTGCTCCGCCAGCGCCAGCGAGCGAATATCGTGACCAACAAAGCAGGTCAGCTTGAAGCGCTTTTCCAGCGCCTCAACCAGCCCCCAGTTCTCTACCTTAATATGCGGCATGTAGCGAATAACGCCGCTTTCCGGGTCAACCAGGCCGGGCAAAATCACCGAGATGGCGATGAGTTCACGGATCTTGCGCTGACAGCTTTCGATAAACTGCGCAATGGTATTCAGCAACGCATGTTCAAGCGTCTCCTGCGTGCGCTCAGGAAGGGGGTAGTGTTCTTCGGCAATGGCCTTGCTGCTCAGATCGTAGAGCGTAAGCGTGGTGTCATGACGTCCTAAGCGAACGCCAATGGCCTGAAAATTGCGGGTTTCCGTGACGATGGAAATCGCGCGGCGGCCCCCGGTGGAGGCCTGCTGATCGACTTCTTTGATCAGGCCGCGCTCAATAAGCTGACGTGTAATTTTTGTCACGCTGGCGGGAGCAAGCTGGCTTTGTTCGGCTATCTGAATGCGTGAGATTGGCCCGTGCTGGTCAATCAGGCGATAAACCGCCGCGCTGTTAAGTTGTTTAACGAGATCGACATTACCGATTTGAGCTTGTCCGCCTGGTGTCATACTTTTACTTACTCAGTGACGACCTCGTTACCATTAACGATGGTCTTAATAATTTTATAATCGTGTGTGAACGCCGTCAGGTTTGCAACCATACCTGGCGCAATACCGCCGAGCTGTTTATCGACGCCAATGGCGCGCGCCGGATAAAGCGTGGCCATGCGCAGCACTTCCTCAAGCGCGATGCCGCAATGTTCAACGAGGTTACGTACCCCTTCGATCATCGTCAGAGAAGAACCGCTCAGCGTGCCGTTCTCATCCACACACAGTCCATTCCGGTAGTATATTGTTTTACCAGCAAAAATGAACTGCTCAATATTCGCTCCTGCCGGAGCGGTAGCATCCGTTACCAGGCAGAGCTTGTCGCCTTTCAGACGCTTGGCGTTGCGGATGTTGGTGTAATCGACATGCAAGCCGTCGGCGATAATGCCGCAGTAGACGTCTGGTTCATCCAGAATGGCGCCAACCAGTCCCGGTTCGCGGCCAGTAATATAGGGCATCGCGTTATAAAGGTGTGTGGCAAACGTAATGCCTGCGCGGAAACCGGCCTTCGCCTCTTTCAGCGTCGCGTTCGAATGGCCCGCAGACACCACAATCCCGGCGGCGGCCAGTTTGCTGATAACGTCCGTGCCGGTCATTTCCGGGGCCAGCGTTACTTTGGTGATCACATCGGCATTGGCGCACATGTAATCCACCAGCTCGGCATCCGGTTTGCGCACGTAGTTTGGGTTATGGGTGCCTTTCTTGACCATATTCAGCCATGGTCCTTCCAGGTGCAGGCCCAGCGCCTGATTCGGATGTTTTGCCAGGTATTCGCGCATGACGCGGATACCCTGTTTCATCAGGTCATCGCTGCTGGTGATCAGCGTTGGCAGATAGCTGGTGCAGCCCGATTTCTCGTTGGCTTTTTGCATGATTTCCAGCGTTTCAACCGATACCGCCTCTGCGGTATCGTTAAACTGGACACCGCCGCAGCCGTTGAGCTGTACGTCGATGAAACCGGGGGAGATTACTGCTCCATTGAGGGAACGCTGTTCGATCTCCGGCGGCAGTTCCGCCAGCGGGCAAACACGTTCAATCAGGCCATTGGCGATTACAATCGCATGGTCATCCAGAATTTCATGGCCGGTATAAATCCGACCGTGGGTTAAAGCGTACATATCGACCCCCGGTTAAAAAAGCGACCGCCCCGGATATAAAGAGGCGGTTATTCAATTACAGACCTTTGATGTTCTCAGCTTCCAGCTCGTTGAAGTATTTCAGCGTTTTCACTTTCAGCTCCATGGTGGACGGTTCGTCACACACGACAACCGCTTTTGGATGCAGCTGTAAGCAGCTGATCGTCCACATATGGTTCACGTTGCCTTCAACGGCAGCCTGAAGCGCTTGCGCTTTCACCGCGCCCAGCACCAGAATCATCACTTCTTCGGCATCCAGCAGCGTGCCCACGCCCACGGTCAGCGCGTATTTAGGCACCTGATTGACGTCGCCGTCAAAGAAGCGGGAGTTAGCCACGCGCGTATCATGGGTCAGCGTTTTAATACGGGTACGGGAAGCCAGTGAAGATGCCGGTTCGTTGAACGCGATATGACCATCGTTGCCTACGCCGCCCATAAACAGGTGGATTTTACCGTAGGAACGGATTTTTTCTTCATACTGACGGCATTCTGCGTCAATATCAGGCGCGTTTCCATTCAGCAGGTTAATGTTTTCAGCCGGAATATCAACGTGATCGAAGAAATTACGGTGCATAAAGCTGTGGTAACTTTCCGGATGTTCCTTCGGCAGGCCGACATATTCGTCCATGTTGAAGGTCACAACGTGTTTAAAGCTAACCTGGCCCGCTTTGTGCATTTCAACCAGAGCTTTATACGCGGTCAGGGGCGTGCCACCGGTTGGAAGACCGAGAACGAAAGGACGATCGGCTGTTGGTTTGAATGCGTTGATGCGGTTAACGATATGACGAGCAGCCCATTTTCCGACTTGTTCAGCTGTTGCCAGGGGAATCAGTCTCATTATTCACCTCTAAAGTTTAAGTAAAAGTGGGCGGATGATTAGTGCAACCTGAACTAAGCGTAACCTGGAACCTTTCAGGCCGGATCAATCCGTCTTGATTTTTTGAATGATAAAATAAGTTTTCGTCGTTAGCCAGTGAAAGGGAGGGTTTAATACGATATTTGGTGACAATAATCACAAAAAATAGGTGTTTAATTTGCGATACGAATTAATTTTTCACACACTCACACTGCCAGTGAATCATCAACTGTATCTATCGTTCGTGACACAATAAAAACATAGTTTATGCGCGAGTCTTAACAAAGGGTCTCGTAGGGGGAATAGGATGAATATTTTAGGTTTTTTCCAGCGCCTCGGTAGGGCTTTGCAGCTCCCTATCGCCGTGCTACCGGTTGCAGCGTTGCTGCTGCGATTCGGGCAACCCGATCTTCTTAACGTGCCGTTTATCGCCCAGGCAGGCGGCGCAATTTTTGACAACCTGGCGCTGATTTTCGCCATCGGTGTGGCGTCAAGCTGGTCAAAAGACAGCGCTGGTGCCGCGGCACTGGCAGGGGCTGTCGGTTACTTCATCCTCACGAAAGCGATGGTAACCATCAACCCTGAAATCAATATGGGTGTGCTGGCAGGTATCATTACCGGCCTGGTGGGTGGCGCCGTGTACAACCGTTGGGCAGGTATCAAACTTCCTGACTTCCTGAGCTTCTTCGGCGGTAAACGTTTTGTGCCGATTGCGACGGGCTTTTTCTGTCTGATCCTCGCCGCCATCTTTGGCTACGTTTGGCCACCGGTGCAGCATGCTATCCATGCGGGTGGCGAGTGGATCGTGTCTGCGGGCGCAATGGGCGCGGGCATCTTCGGTTTCATTAACCGTCTGCTGATCCCAACCGGTCTGCATCAGGTACTGAACACCATCGCCTGGTTCCAGATTGGTGAGTTCACCAACGCGGCCGGCGCGGTATTCCACGGTGATATCAACCGCTTCTACGCAGGCGACGGTACCGCGGGCATGTTCATGTCTGGCTTCTTCCCAATCATGATGTTTGGTCTGCCTGGCGCGGCGCTGGCAATGTACCTGGCTGCGCCGAAAGCGCGTCGCCCAATGGTTGGCGGGATGCTGCTGTCCGTTGCGATCACCGCCTTCCTGACCGGCGTGACCGAGCCACTGGAATTCCTGTTCATGTTCCTGGCTCCGCTGCTGTATCTGATGCACGCGATCCTGACCGGTATCAGCCTGTTCGTCGCCACCCTTCTGGGTATCCATGCTGGCTTCTCCTTCTCCGCAGGCGCCATCGACTATGTGTTGATGTACAACCTGCCGGCGGCAAGCAGCAACGTCTGGATCCTGATGGTGATGGGCCTGATCTTCTTCGTTATCTACTTCGTTCTGTTCAGCGCGGTTATTCGTATGTTTAACCTGAAGACGCCGGGCCGCGAAGATACGAAAGATGATGTTGTGACCAGTGAAGCCAACAGCAATACCGAAGAGGGTTTAACCCAGCTGGCAACCAACTACATTGCCGCTGTGGGTGGCACCGACAACCTGAAAGCGATCGATGCCTGTATTACCCGTCTGCGTCTGACCGTAGGTGACTCCGCGCGCGTGAGCGATGCAATGTGCAAACGCCTGGGTGCGTCTGGTGTGGTGAAACTGAACAAACAAACCATCCAGGTAATCGTGGGTGCGAAAGCCGAATCTATCGGCGATGAAATGAAAAAAGTGGTTGCCCGTGGGCCGGTCGCTGCCGCCTCAACGGATAACGCGGCAGTGGCTGACGCGCCGGTTGCAAAACCGCAGGCTGTGCCAAACGCGGTGACCATCGCTGCGCTGGTTTCTCCGGTGACAGGTGACGTTGTTGCGCTTGAGCAGGTGCCTGACGAAGCCTTCGCCAGCAAAGCGGTCGGTGACGGCGTGGCGGTGAAACCAACGGACAAAACCGTGGTCTCTCCGGCTGCCGGTACTATCGTGAAAATCTTCAACACCAACCACGCGTTCTGCCTGGAAACGGAAAAAGGCGCGGAGATCGTTGTCCATATGGGTATCGATACCGTTGCGCTGAACGGTCAGGGCTTTACTCGTCTGGTGGAAGAGGGGGCTGAAGTGGCGGCAGGTCAGCCGATTCTGGAAATGGATCTGGACTTCCTGAATGCCAACGCGCGCTCCATGATAAGCCCGGTCGTGTGCAGCAACATCGACGACTTCAGCGGTCTGGTGATCCAGGCGCAGGGTCAGGTGGTTGCAGGCCAGACGCCACTGTATGAGATTAAAGGCAAGTAATCGCTCCTGAGTAGAGTTATGCCTTTAGCGGCGGGGGATATCCTCCGCCGCTTTTTTTTGCAGCAATTGCCCCCATTATTTTCTTCCGGGACGTTTTAAGGGTTGTCACTACGTCCGGCTTATAAGATCATATGCCGTTATACGTTGTTTACGCTTTGAGGAATCCACGATGAGTGAGGCAGAAGCCCGCCCGAGTAACTTTATTCGTCAGATCATCGATGAAGATCTGGCCAGTGGTAAGCACACCACAGTCCACACGCGTTTCCCGCCGGAGCCAAATGGCTACCTGCACATTGGTCACGCCAAATCGATCTGCCTGAACTTTGGTATTGCGCAAGATTACCAGGGGCAGTGCAACCTGCGTTTCGATGACACCAACCCAGTAAAAGAAGACATCGAATACGTTGAGTCGATTAAAAACGACGTGCAATGGCTGGGCTTCAACTGGTCTGGCGATATCTGCTACTCCTCAGACTACTTCGATCAGCTGTATGCCTATGCGGTTGAACTGATTAACAAAGGTCTGGCATACGTCGACGAATTGTCTGCTGACGAAATCCGTGAATACCGCGGTACGCTGACTCAGCCTGGTAAAAACAGCCCGTTCCGCGATCGTAGCGTGGAAGAGAACCTGGCGCTGTTTGAAAAAATGCGTGCCGGTGGCTTCGAAGAAGGTAAAGCGTGTCTGCGTGCCAAAATCGATATGGCGTCTCCGTTCATCGTGATGCGCGATCCGGTGCTGTACCGCATTAAGTTCGCTGAACACCACCAGACCGGTAACAAGTGGTGCATCTACCCGATGTACGACTTCACCCACTGCATCAGCGATGCGCTGGAAGGCATTACGCACTCTCTGTGCACGCTGGAATTCCAGGACAACCGTCGTCTGTACGACTGGGTGCTGGATAACATCACCATTCCTGTGCATCCGCGTCAGTACGAGTTCTCTCGTCTGAACCTGGAATACACCGTGATGTCCAAGCGTAAGCTGAACCTGCTGGTCACCGACAAGCACGTTGAAGGCTGGGACGACCCGCGTATGCCGACCATCTCTGGCCTGCGTCGTCGTGGCTATACCTCGGCGTCCATTCGTGAGTTCTGCAAACGTATTGGCGTTACCAAGCAGGACAACACCATCGAAATGGCGTCTCTGGAATCCTGCATTCGCGAAGACCTGAACGAAAACGCGCCGCGCGCGATGGCAGTGATCGATCCAGTGAAACTGGTCATCGAAAACTATCCGCAGGGCGGAAGCGAACTGGTCTCGATGCCTAACCATCCGAACAAACCGGAAATGGGCACCCGCGACGTGCCGTTCAGCGGTGAAATCTGGATCGATCGCGCCGACTTCCGCGAAGAAGCGAACAAGCAGTACAAGCGTCTGGTGCTGGGCAAAGAAGTGCGTCTTCGTAACGCCTATGTGATCAAAGCCGAGCGCGTAGAGAAAGATGCGGAAGGTAACATCACGACCATCTTCTGTACGTACGACGCAGAGACGCTGAGTAAAGATCCGGCGGATGGCCGTAAAGTGAAAGGTGTGATCCACTGGGTGAGTGCGCAGCATGCGCTGCCGGTTGAGATCCGTCTCTACGATCGTCTGTTCAGCGTACCTAACCCAGGCGCTGCGGAGGACTTCCTGGCGGTTATCAACCCTGAGTCGCTGATTATCAAGCAGGGGTATGCCGAGCCGTCTCTGAAAGCCGCTGAAGCCGGTAAAGCGTTCCAGTTTGAACGTGAGGGTTACTTCTGCCTGGACAGCCGTTACAGCACGGTGGAAAAACCGGTATTTAACCGTACCGTCGGTCTGCGTGATACCTGGACTAAGATCGGCGAATAATCACGCTGGCATGGTCAATGAGAAACAAACGCCGCGTAATGCGGCGTTTTTTTATTTAACGATCATGTCGTTAAGCATCGGGATGATGAATTAAAGCCAACATTCCAGGTCAATGTGGTGCTACTTATTTTATTTAAAAAAGTTTGTTGTTTTCCAAAAACAGAAACGCTGAAAAATATATTCACAATATCAATGTTACTTACTGAAAATTAGCGTATTCCCCCGCCAGTACTTGCTTCCCGGTAAATGTTACAAAGCACTACGAAATATGTGCTCTTCGTCATAATCCTGAGTTTTGCCTGATTAAAAGCATTGATAATTCGCGTCGCGAAAAATAACCTAAAGACGGTAGTTAATTCGAGGGTATTTCTGACTACCCCTGACCACTTGGTCTTTTCTGTTTTTCGCCGTTTAAGGCGTTTTAATTCGTCAAAGAGGAATAATCTATGCGTACGTTCAGTGGCAAACGTAGTGCGCTGGCGCTGGCTATCGCCGGTGTGACAGCAATGTCGGGCCTGGTGGTTGCGCCAGAGGCAAAAGCAGCAGGTTTCATCGAAGATTCCACCCTCACGGGCGGTATTTATTACTGGCAGCGTGAGCGTGACCGTAAAGACGTCACTGAAGATAAATACAAAACCAACCTTTCTCACTCGACCTGGAACGCTAACCTTGATTTCCAGTCGGGATATGCCGCCGATATGTTCGGGATCGATATTGCAGCGTTCACCGCAATTGAAATGGCCGAAAATGGCGACAGCGGCCATCCGAACGAAATTGCGTTCTCCTCCAGCAATAAAGCCTACGACGAAGACTGGTCCGGCGATAAAAGCGGAATCAGCCTGTATAAAGCGGCTGCAAAATTCAAATATGGTCCGGTCTGGGCGCGTGGAGGTTATATCCAGCCAACCGGCCAGACGCTGTTAGCACCGCACTGGAGCTTTATGCCAGGTACCTATCAGGGTGCGGAAGCCGGTGCTAATTTTGACTACGGCGATGCGGGGGCGTTGAGCTTCTCCTATATGTGGACCAACGAGTACAAAGCGCCGTGGCACATTGAGATGGACAAGTTCTATCAGAACGATAAAAAAACCAAAGTTGATTATCTCCACTCGCTGGGGGCGAAGTACGACTTCAAAAACGATCTGGTGCTGGAAGCTGCTTTTGGTCAGGCTGAAGGCTATATCGATCAGTACTTTGCTAAAGCCAGCTACAAATTTGATATCGCGGGTAGCCCGCTGAGCACCAGCTATCAGTTCTACGGTACGCGCGACAAAGTCAGTGATGGCAGCGTAAATGATATCTATGACGGCACCGCGTGGTTACAGGCGCTGACCTTCGGCTACAAGGTAGGTCAGGTTGATTTACGTCTGGAGGGAACATGGGTCAAGGCAGAAGGGCAGCAGGGCTACTTCCTGCAACGTATGACGCCAACCTACGCCTCTTCCAATGGTCGTCTGGATATCTGGTGGGATAACCGCTCTGACTTCAACGCCGACGGCGAAAAGGCGGTCTTCTTCGGCGCAATGTATGACCTGAAGAACTGGAACCTGCCTGGCTGGGCAGTGGGTGCGTCCTACGCGTACGCCTGGGACGCGAAGCCAGCAGATATGGCTACGCCAGACGCCTACTACGATCCGAATTACCGTCTGAAAGAGTCTTCATACAGTCTGGATGCGATTTACACCCTTCAGGAGGGCCGTGCGAAAGGCACGATGTTCAAACTGCACTTCACCCAGTATGACAACCACTCCGATATCCCGAGCTACGCGGGCGGTTACGGCAACATCTTCCAGGATGAACGTGACGTGAAATTCATGGTCATTGCGCCATTCACAATCTTCTGATGAATACGCAGGCGGGCGAAATCCCGCCTGCATGGAGACTGCATATGATGAAAAAAATGGTAATCGTTGCGCTGCTGGCATCGGGGCTGGTGGCGTGTGCGCAGGATCAGGCGCAGAAAGAAGACTCCCGTCTGAAGGAGGCGTATAGCGCCTGCATCAATACAGCACAAGGATCGCCAGAGAAGATTGAAGCCTGCCAGAGCGTGCTGAATGTGCTGAAAAAAGAGAAAGCGCATGAGCAGTTTGCGACGCAGGAAAATGTTCGCGTGATGGATTACCAGGCCTGTATCCAGGCGCGGAAAAGCGGTAACGATCAGGAAGTGGCGAAGCGTTGCGATAAGATCTGGGACGAGATTCGCAATAACAATAAATAAGTTGCTTTATGCCCGGTGGCGCTGCGCTTACCGGGCCTACAACGGTGTCACAGCCCGTAGGCCCGGTAAGCGCAGCGCCACCGGACTTTTTTCAGGCAAAAAAAAGCCAACCTTACGGCTGGCTCAGAGTATGAACACGATATTATTTCGCGTCGTGCGCGTGGTCGTCTTCGCGGCAATCGCCTTCAGCGCAGTGACCGTACAGGTACAGGCTGTGGTTGGTCAGGCGGATGCCATGACGGGCGGCGATTTCACGCTGGCGTGATTCAATGGAATCATCGCTAAATTCAATGACCTTGCCACAGTCGAGGCAGATCAGGTGATCGTGGTGATGCTGCTGAGTCAGCTCGAACACGGATTTACCGCCTTCGAAATTATGACGAGTAACAATGCCCGCGTCATCAAACTGGTTCAGCACACGATAGACGGTTGCCAGCCCAATCTCTTCACCCATATCGATAAGACGCTTATAAAGGTCTTCCGCACTGACATGGTGATTGTCTGGCCCCTGAAGCACTTCAAGGATTTTTAACCGAGGAAGCGTTACTTTCAGGCCAGCTTTCTTTAATGCGGTATTGTTGTCAGTCATGCGGAATCTGTCCTGTTGCTAAACGATTCACTTCAAAAGAAGAAGTGACAGAAAATGCACTTGGGATAATGCGTCTCATTATAGAACTGCCATGGCTAAATGAAAACTGCAAGTCTCAAGCAAAGTATGCTTATAAAAACGTGGTATCACCAACAAACTTGTTCGATGGCACCCACTTTTTACCAGGGGGATATTGTACAGGTCTGGGCGAAAAAGTTAAAAGTTTGTAGCAATTAATTTAATCGGTTTTACCTGGAAAACGGGCGCAACCGGAGTTGCGCCGCAGGGATATCAGGCGTTAAGGATATCGTCCAGGTTCAGCTCTTCACGAACCTGCTTAACCCATTTTTCTACACGCTCAGCGGTCAGCTCTGGCTGACGGTCTTCATCAATGGCCAGGCCAACGAAGTGATCGTCATCTGCCAGACCTTTGGACGCTTCGAAATGGTAACCCGCCGTTGGCCAGTGACCGACGATCGCCGCACCGCGTGGCTCAATGATGTCGCGAATAGTGCCCAGCGCATCACAGAAATACTCAGCATAGTCTTCCTGATCGCCACAGCCAAACAGGGCAACCAGCTTGCCGTTGAAGTCTACTTCTTCCAGCGTCGGGAAGAAATCGTCCCAGTCACACTGTGCTTCACCGTAGTACCAGGTCGGGATGCCCAGCAGCAGGATGTCATAGCCCTCGAGATCTTCTTTGCTGCTCTTGGCGATGTCATGCACATCAGCAACGTCTTTACCGAGCTGTTTTTGAATGTTTTTTGCGATATTTTCAGTATTGCCGGTATCACTGCCAAAGAAAATGCCGATGATTGCCATGAGTAAAATAACCTCTTGAAACTTAATGGTATGGTGGCGCAAATTGTCCACGGATAAGGGCAATAATAGCAGAACAGGCAACCCTGCGGAAACAGCTATCACGCAGGACTGCACTCTGTGCTACATGAAAAAGGTAATATTGGGGATTTTCTGACTCACGCCTTGCCGCGTAACGTCTCAAGCTGGGCGATCAGCATCTCTTCGATCAGTTCGCTGCGGCTGATGTTGCGCGCGTCAGCTAACTCGTTAAGCGCATCGACGGCATCGGCATTAAGCTTCAGTTCGACACGCTTAAGCCCACGATTTTTATCGCGTTTAAGCTGGTTGCGTTTATTGATACGCAGCTGTTCATCGCGCGAAAGCGGATTCGTTTTCGGTCGTCCCGGTCGACGCTCATTCGCGAACAGATCTAGTGTCGTACGGTCCGTTTGTTCTTTGGCCATGATTCTGAGACTTCGGGGGAAACACGCCGCCCTGCTAATGCCCGGGCGATAAGCGCGCCATCATACATCACCCAAATCCACACGCCAACGACTGGAAGCCCGTCGTCTTCCGGTCGCTGGCTTTTTAATCAATTCGCTGTATCAGTAAGATAGCGGCGAATGGCGCGCAGGACGGCATCCGGTTTTTCCGCGTGTACCCAGTGCCCGGCACCCGCAATAACGTGAGCGCGAGCCTGCGGGAATTGCGCCAGCAGCGTGTCACGGTACGCATCAGTGACGTAAGGGGAGTTGCCGCCGCGAATAAAAAGGGTAGGGTGCGGCCAGGCGGGGACGGTTTCCCAGCCCACAATATGCGAATACTGATCCCACAATACCGGGACGTTAAAGCGCCATTGTCCGTCAACAAACGATTTCAGCAGGAACTGAACTACGCCTTCCTCATCAAGATGCTCACGCATAACGGCAGCCGCCTGCTGGCGGGTTGCGACACCCGCTTCGGTGACCGCATTGATGGCGGCAAAAATCTCATCGTGACGGCGAACGTCGTAATTGACGGGCGCAACGTCGATGACCACCAGCCCGGAAATTCGCTCAGGGGCCAGCGCAGTGAGCGCCATCACCGCTTTGCCGCCCATTGAATGCCCGATAAGCGTCGCTTTCTGGATATTATTCGCATCGAGGGTGTCCCGCAGATCCTGCGCCATGGCTGCGTAGGTCATCTCCTCCGAGCGCCCAGAAAGACCGTGATTGCGCATATCAACCTGGAGGATCGCGTGATCGGTCACTAAATCGCGCGCCAGCACACCCAGATTATCCAGACTACCAAACAGGCCGTGAACCAGTACGATGGGAGAATTATTGTTCGGCGATTGTGCAGTTTGCGCTCGGGTATTCAATTTCATGGCAAAGTTCTTTTTTTAGGTTTGTCAGGTTAGGGTATCATGTTGACCATTCTGCCGCCCGGGGGCAAGGATCCAGTTTAATCTGACTTTTGCCGCCAACCTGGTTTGACGCTATCCGCTGTTGGGATTTGACCTTATAATCTCAACGACTTGTATTCAGATAAGATATCGCACTGGATTAAGATGAAAACAATCGAAGTTGATGACGAACTCTATCAGTATATTGCCAGCCAGACGCGGCATATTGGGGAGAGCGCGTCCGACATTTTACGGCGCATGCTCAAAATTTCCGCCGCCTCACAGCCCACTCCTGTCACTAAAGATGTCGTGTCTCAGCCGAGCGTTGTTGCACAAGTAAAACCTGCCGTCATGCCGGCAAAAGACAAAGTGCGAGCGATGCGCGAGCTGCTGCTGTCCGATGAATATGCCGAGCAGAAAAAGGCGGTTAACCGCTTTATGCTGGTGCTGTCTACACTTTACTCACTGGATAACAACGCATTTGCAGAAGCGACAGAGTCGCTGCACGGTCGCACGCGCGTTTACTTCGCAGGCGACGAGCAGACCCTGCTGCAAAATGGCAACCAAACCAAACCCAAACACGTTCCTGGTACACCATACTGGGTGATCACCAACACCAATACGGGCCGTAAGTGCAGCATGATCGAACATATCATGCAGTCCATGCAGTTCCCGGCGGAATTGATCGAAAAGGTTTGCGGTACAATTTAACCCTTGCATCAGAAGGACCAGGCAATGGCAAATCACAGCCGTGCAGGACAACCTGCACAACAACGCGATTTGATTAACGTCGCTCAACTGACCGCGCAGTACTACGTGCTGAAGCCGGTGGTGGGCAACGCAGAACACGCAGTGAAGTTTGGTACATCTGGCCACCGCGGTAGTGCGGCGCGCCACAGCTTTAACGAACCGCACATTCTGGCCATTGCTCAGGCCATCGCGGAAGAGCGCGCCAAAAATGGCGTCACCGGTCCGTGCTATGTAGGGAAAGATACCCACGCCCTGTCTGAACCTGCTTTTATCTCCGTGCTGGAAGTGCTGGCGGCGAACGGCGTAGACGTGATTGTTCAGGAGAACAACGGTTTTACGCCAACGCCAGCGGTTTCTAACGCTATTCTGGTACACAACAAAAAAGGTGGCGCGCAGGCTGACGGCATTGTGATCACCCCGTCCCACAACCCACCGGAAGATGGCGGCATCAAGTACAACCCACCTAACGGTGGCCCGGCGGATACCAACGTCACGAAAGTGGTGGAAGATCGTGCCAACGCGTTACTGGCTAACGGTCTGAACGGTGTGAAACGCATCTCGCTGGATGAAGCCATGGCCTCCGGCCACGTGAAAGAGCAGGATCTGGTGCAGCCGTTCGTGGAAGGGCTGGCGGATATCGTCGATATGGCCGCTATCCAGAAAGCCGGTCTGAAGCTGGGCGTGGATCCACTGGGCGGCTCCGGTATTGAATACTGGAAACGCATTGCCGAGCACTACAAGCTGGATCTGACCATCGTGAACGATCACGTCGATCAGACCTTCCGCTTTATGCACCTGGACAAAGACGGCGCGATCCGTATGGACTGCTCCTCCGAATGCGCAATGGCTGGCCTGCTGGCGCTGCGCGACAAGTTCGATCTGGCGTTTGCCAACGACCCGGACTACGACCGCCACGGTATCGTCACCCCGGCAGGGCTGATGAACCCGAACCACTACCTGGCTGTTGCAATCAATTATCTCTTCCAGCACCGTCCGCAGTGGGGCAAAGAGGTCGCGGTGGGTAAAACGCTGGTCTCTTCCGCTATGATTGACCGTGTGGTCGACGCGCTGGGTCGCAAGCTGGTGGAAGTGCCGGTGGGCTTTAAGTGGTTTGTTGATGGTCTGCACGACGGCAGCTTCGGCTTTGGCGGTGAAGAGAGCGCGGGGGCATCCTTCCTGCGCTTCGACGGCACCCCATGGTCAACCGATAAAGACGGCATCATCATGTGCCTGCTGGCGGCGGAAATCACCGCGGTCACCGGTAAGAACCCGCAGGAACATTACAACGAGCTGGCGGAACGTTTTGGTGCGCCAAGCTATAACCGTATTCAGGCTGGCGCCACGTCTGCGCAAAAAGCAGCTCTGTCAAAACTCTCTCCGGAGATGGTCAGTGCCAGTACCCTGGCAGGTGACCCGATCACCGCGCGTCTGACGGCGGCGCCGGGTAACGGCGCATCCATCGGCGGCCTGAAAGTGATGACCGAAAACGGCTGGTTCGCCGCGCGTCCATCCGGTACGGAAGATGCGTACAAAATCTATTGCGAAAGTTTCCTCGGCGCTGAGCATCGTCAGCAGATTGAGAAAGAAGCGGTAGAGATTGTCAGCGAAGTGCTGAAAAACGCGTAAGTCGTGATCTGGTGCGGGCTGATGCCCTCACCCCGGCCCTCTCCCACTGGGAGAGGGAGAAAACATAAAAAACGGCAACCTCAGGGTTGCCGTTTTGCATTGACCTCGTAGGCCCGGTAAGCGCCAGTGCCACCGGGCTTCTTTTTTAACTATGTTTATTCTTCAGTTCAAACCGTGGTGAGACCAGACCGTACAGCGTCCAGCCCATGAATGTCACCATCGCCCCATACAGCATCGCCTCCTGACCGGACGAGTAGAGCGCATAGAAGCTGTAAATCGCCCCAATCAGCGCCACGATATTGGCCGCCCGGGCTTTGCGCGGATCCACCTTCGCCACCTTCTGAATAATCACCAGCGCCGCCATCGACAGAATGTACGGAATGATGTTCGTCACCACCGCCAGGTTGACCAGCACGTTAAACTGGCTGTTCAGTGACGGGCTGATGGTCATCAGCGACAATCCGCTCTGGAAGATGACAATCGCCAGCATGCCCTGCACCGGTGCATCCGCTTTGGTGACGCGGGAGAAGATTTTCGGGAAATAACCTTCGTCAGCGGAAGATTTGAATACCTGGGCGATGGTGAACTGCCAGCCCAGCAGCGAGCCGCAGCAGGACATCACCATCAGTCCCATGATCACTTTCCCTACCTCCGGCGTAAACATCTGCGCAAACGCCAGTCCGAACGGCGCCGTGGAGTTAGCCAGATCCATGTTGGGCACAATTCCCGCAATCACGTTGGTTGAGACGATATAGATCACCGCCGCCCCCAGCGTCCCGCCGAGTACCGCGATCGGCACATTTTTCTCCGGGTTTTCCACCACTTCCGCATTCGCACAGGCCGACTCCAGCCCGAGGAAGGCCCACAGCGTCATGGCGATGGACGATCCCACGGCGGTGAAGAACGGTACGTGATGCGGATTCCAGGAATTGGCGTACAGCGTCGGGCTGAACCAGAACCAGCCGATGATGCACAGGCCGACAACCGGGATGATGACGCCCCAGACGGTGATGCTGCTGAGCTGTCCGGTGATGCGCGCGCCGCCAAAGTTAGCGACGGTGCAGATCCAGAGCACGCCGATGGTCGCCAGCCCAATTTGCACCGGGGTCAGCGTCGCGCCAAACAGCTCTGTGCCGTAACCGACAGCGGAAATGGCAATCGCCACATTGGCGATCAGCAGCGACACGCCATAGGTATAGTTCGCCATAAAGTTACCGGACTTACCAAACGCATATTCGGCATAGCCGCCCATCCCGCCGGACTTGCGGCTGAACATGCCGCACTTGGCAAACGCCCACGCCAGCGCCATCGAACCCACGGCGGTAACAAGCCAGGAGATAATCGAAATCGTCCCCACTTCAGCGAGCTTGGTGGGGAGCATGATGATCCCCGAACCCATCATATTCACCATGGTGAGAATAGTGAGCTGCACCACGCCCATCTTGTTGGCCTTACTCATAATTTTTCTCCTTTCAGCAGCGATGGCTGAGCGGCAGGTTGTTTGATGACGTAGCAGCGCACCTGTTTGCGACCGTCACACTCCTCGACGTAAACCCCCTGTAACTCCGGCGCAAAACCCGGCAGCAGATTGATCCCGTCTTCCAGCGCGGCGAAATAGCGCAGCACGGAACCGCCCCAGACTTCTCCCGGCACCACGCACAACACCCCCGGTGGGTAAGGCAGCGCGCCTTCCGCGGCGATACGGCCTTCCGCGTCGCGCAGGGACACCAGCTCGACCTCACCGCGCAGATAGGCATAGTTCGCCTCCTGCGGGTTCATCATGACGCGTGGGAAGTGAGACTTGCGGAACATCTCTTTTTGCAGTTGCTTCACGTTATGGCGGGCGTAGAGGTCATGCATCTCCTGACAAATCTGACGCAGGGTATAATCCGCATAACGTTCCGGATGTTGCTTATAAAGAGAGGGCAGAACCTCTTTCAGCGGCACATCGCTCTGGAGCAGTTTTTCGAAGCGCACCAGCTGGGCGACGAGCTGCTGCAATTTGCCCATGTCCTCCGCCGGGGTGAGCAGGAACAGAATGGAATTGAGGTCGCATTTTTCCGGCACGATGCCGTTTTCACGCAGGAAGTTGGCGAGGATGGTCGCGGGCACGCCGAAATCATCGTACTCACCGGTGCGGGCGTTGATGCCCGGCGTAGTCAGCAGCAGTTTGCAGGGATCGATAAAATACTGATGCTCGGCATATCCCTCAAAGGCGTGCCAGCGTTCGCCCGGAACGAAATGGAAGAAGCGCAGATCGGTAGCAATCTCGGCCGTATCCCAGCTTTCCCATGGACGGCCATCCACCGTCTCCGGCACGAACGGACGAATAAACTGACAGTTCTGAAGGATCAGTTTCCGCGCTTCGATACCCGTCACCACGCAGTCCATCCACATGTTGCGCCCACTTTGCCCCTCGTGCATGCGGGCGTTGATATCCAGGGCGGCAAACAGCGGATAAAACGGGCTGGTGGAGGCGTGCATCATAAAGGCGTTGTTGAGGCGTTTATGCGGGACATAGCGCGGCTGGCCTTTTATGTGGCTGTCCTTCTTATGGATTTGCGAGGTTTGCGAGAAGCCCGCCTGCTGCTTATGCACCGACTGGGTCACCAGAATGCCCGGATCGTTTTCGTTCAGCTCCAGCAGCAGCGGCGAGCAGTCGGCCATCATCGGGATAAACTGCTCGTAACCCACCCAGGCGGAGTCAAACAGAATGTAATCGCACAGGTGACCAATCTTATCCACCACCTGACGGGCGTTATAAATGGTACCGTCGTAGGTGCCCAGCTGGATCACCGCCAGACGGAACGGACGTTCATCCCGCGCACGGCCAGGCGCGACCTCTGACACCAGCTCCCGCAGGTAGCTCTCGTCGAAACAGTGTGCGTCGATACCGCCGATAAACCCGTACGGGTTGCGCGCCGTTTCCAGATACACCGGCGTCGCGCCCGCCTGTAACAGCGCCCCGTGGTGATTAGATTTATGGTTATTGCGATCGAACAGCACCAGATCGCCTGGCGTGAGCAGGGCATTGAGCACCACCTTGTTGGAAGAGGAGGTGCCGTTCAGCACGAAGTAGGTTTTATCCGCATTAAAGACTTTTGCCGCATGCTGCTGGGCGATGCATGGCGCGCCTTCGTGGATCAGCAGATCGCCCATTGCCACGTCGGCATTGCACAGATCGGCGCGGAAAAGCGTTTCGCCAAAGAAATCGACAAACTGGTTTCCGGCCGGATGGCGGCGGAAGAACTGGCCTCCCTGATGTCCGGGGCAGTCAAACGCGCTGTTCCCCTGCTGGACGTAATCGACCAGCGCGCGGAAGAACGGCGGGCGGAGCTGGGTTTCGTACTTCTGCGCAGCCGCTTCAAGCTGGCGTCCGTAGTACGCATTGCTGGTGTCGGAGTACTCAAAAACGCCGTGAATACGCGACAGAAATTCAGCCGGAACCCTTTCTTCTTTATGCGTGGCAATAAACACCGGGATACCGAATCCCGTGGCTTCTATTTCTTCTATGGCGCCATTGAAAATATCGCTGACGGCCAGAACCACGGCTGCCACATCAATATAATCCGATGCGGTGATATCCACGATGTCGCGCGAAGTGGTAAAGCATTCAGGGCAGGCACGGCTGACGGCAATTTTTAACGTTTTCATCTTTATCTCTTTATTTCAGGCAATATTGGGCCCTCGACTTCTTGCGGTAAAGAAATCGATTATTTCCGGAAAAAAAAGCAAAGCGTGTCCGCTGATACGAAATCAGTTAATTGCTTTTTTGCTGAGTAGAATTCAGTCCGCCCGGTTGCGGAGAATCTGAATCACAAGGAGTGAGCGCAGGTGTTCACAGGCAACAGCCTGTAAAATAGCGTTTTTCAGGATAACCTGTAAGCAGATGCGCCAGAAGTCGAAGGACTACCGGGCGTTAAAGAGATGAAAGTCAAAACAGTTACGGTGGGCAAACATCATGATATGTGTTGTCCGCCTTATATGGGGCATTAAACGATTATTGTTTTCCATGTTCAGTTTCCTTTCAGTAATTGAAAGCATGGTCATTTTATCCAGGAAAAAGGGATTAACTGTGAAACAGATCACCAATAACCGATCATTTCAGAAATAATTAGTCGTTTTGAGTGAATAACGCAGATCAAAATGCTGTTTTGTTGGTTTGGTGTTAAATTGATGTTTTAATTGTGTTTAAAAAAGGGCGAATATAGCCATGAAAATAATCTCATCGTTATTTTCATGGCTATATTCAGGCTGGTATGTTTTTTATTTAAAATTAAATTGAATACTTATTCATATCATAAACCGATATCCGATACCGGTTTCTGTTAATAAATGACGAGGACGCGCGGGATCGGCTTCAAGTTTCTGGCGAAGGTGTCCCATATAAATGCGTAAATAGTGACTATGCTCGACAGCATTCGGTCCCCAGACCTGGCTTAACAGCTGTCGCTGCGTTAACACTTTTCCGTGGTTATTGAGCAGCACGGCCAGCAGACGAAATTCGATAGGCGTAAGGTGGATCTCTTCTTCCCCTCGCACGATGCGGCGGGCGGCAAGATCGACGCGGATATCGCTAAAGGCGTACACCGGATCGGAAGGGGACGTGGCACTGTGTCGACGCAGCGCCACACGAAGCCGGGCCTGTAACTCGCCAATGCCAAACGGTTTGATCAGATAATCATCCGCTCCGGCATCCAGCGCGGCGATTTTATCCGTCTCTTCGGTGCGGGCAGAGAGCACCAGAATGGGCATCTGGCTCCACTGACGCACCTCACGAATAAAATCGATGCCGTCGCCATCCGGAAGTCCCAGATCCAGGATCACCAGATCTGGCTTGCGGGTGGCGGCTTCAATTAACCCCCGTTGAAGCGTTCCGGCTTCATGCACGCGCAAACCGTCGCCTTCCAGCGCGGTACGCAGAAATCGGCTGATAGCGAGCTCATCTTCAACAATCAGAACGTTAATCACAAATCCTCTGGTAATTCATCAAGTTCTGGTGGGGTTTCAAGAGGAAGTGTAACACAAAAGCGTGCCCCACCTTCCGGGCGGTTCTCTGCGGAAATGGTGCCACCATGCACGTCGACAATCGCCTGGCAGATCGCCAGACCCAGCCCAACGCCCGGAATGGCGGATTCCTTATTACCGCGCGCAAATTTTTCGAATATGGCGCGCTCCTGACCGGCCGGAATACCCGGCCCGTTATCCCAGACGTCGAGCCGCAGCACACGTTTATCCACCCTGGCAGCAATCCCCAGCCGGGCCTTTGTCCCGGCGTATTTAGCCGCGTTTTCCAGCAGATTAATCAGCACGCGCTCAAACAGCGGGCCATCCACATGGATTAACGTCAGGGGTTCCGGCATGTCCAGCTCAATATGGCGCCCGCCGAGACCCGGCTCCAGCATCTTCAGCGCACTGCCGACAACCTCCTCAAGGGTGAGCCACTCTTTTTTGAGGTTAAACCCGCCGGACTGAATGCGCGCCATGTCCAGCAGGTTGTTCACCAGGCGCGTGGTATTCAGCACGTGCTGGCGAATTTCGCTGGCCTGCATCGCGTGCTTTGATCCTTCCGCCGCCAGATCCAGCGTCAGAATTTCGGACTGGCCAAACAGCACGGTAAGCGGGGTGCGCAAATCGTGAGACAGCGCTGCCAGCAGCGAATTGCGAATACTTTCGCGCTCGCTTGCCAGCCGCGCCTGCTCTTCGCTGGCGGTGAGCGCCAGCCGTTCAAGGGCGCTGGCGACCAGCAGGGTGAAGGTTTCCAGCAGGCGCTGCTGCTCTGGGATCATCAGCTGACGCAGGTTAGACGGCTCGACGATGACCAGCCCGTGATTTTTATCCGCGCTGCGCAGCGGCAGGATCTGGTAAGGCACGCCGGGCAGCGTGTCGGTGCCGGCGCCGGCAGGTAACCCCTTATCGAAACTCCAGCGGGCAATCGCTTCATCCCAGGGCGTCATCCCCGAAGGGGAGGTCAGCGGGCGAAGGCGCCCCTGTTCGTCGGGGAGCAAAATCAGGTTACTGGCATGAAAGGTCGAACGAATAAACTGCTCGCTGGTCTGCACGATATCCCGCTGCGTGCGGCCAACCGCCAGCGATTTTGACATTTCATACAGATGGCGCGTGCGCTGCTCGCGATAGCGGGCAATGCGTGCCTGGTAGCGTACGCCTGCCGTCAGATTCCCGATCACCAGCCCGACGGTAAGCATCACGGCAAAGGTCAGAATGTACTGCACGTCCGAGACAGCAAGCGTCCCGCGCGGAGCGATAAAAAAAAGGTCGAAGCTGATGACGTTGATCACCGTTGCCAGCACCGACGGCCAGCGGCCATAAAAGAGCGCGACCACAACGACGCCGAGCAGATAAATCATGACCAGATTGGCGGCGTCGAAGGCGATGAGCCACTGGCTGGCAATCACCGTAATCAGGGCGCAAAGGACCACGGCCACCAGGCAACCCCGGATCTGAATGCGCCATTTATCGCCAAAGGTGCGAGCATCCGGCGTACGGTTGGGCAGAGGGGCGGGCTTGTCATCCAGCGCGACGATGACTAAATCAAGATCCGGCGCGCGGCGGGCCAGCCTGTCGGCAAAAGATTCGCGGCTAAACCAGCGGCGATGCTGTCGACGTCCAATGACAATCTTGCCCAGGTTGTGCTCGCGCGCGTAGCGCAGAATGGCTTTATCTTCCTGCGGTTCGGAAAGGGTGGCGGTTTCGGCACCCAGCTCCTGCGCCAGCCGCAGCGCGCTCAAAATGGCGCGACGCTGATTTTCTGGCAGACCATGCAGCTGCGGCGTTTCGACGTAGACCGCGTGCCAGACGCTGCCAAATTTCGCTGCCAGCCGGGCGGCGGTGCGAACCAGTTTTTCGTTGCCGCTGCCGTGACCAATGCATAACAGAATGGCGTCCCGCGTGTGCCAGACGCGCTCTTGTCCCTGTAGGTCTCGCCAGGCGCGCATCTGGTCATCAACGCGATCGGCGGTGCGGCGCAGGGCCAGCTCGCGCAGGGCAATCAGGTTTCCTTTGCGGAAAAAATGTTCGATGGCGCGTTCGGCCTGGCCGGCAATATACACTTTGCCTTCGTGCAGGCGCTGGCGTAGATCGTCCGGCGGCAGGTCAACCAGTACGACTTCATCGGCAGAATCAAAAAACGGATCGGGGACGGTTTCCCGCACCTGGATACCGGTTACGCCGCTCACTACGTCGTTCAGGCTTTCCAGATGCTGAACATTCACCGTGGTGAAGACGTCAATGCCTGCCTCAAGCAGCTCCTCAACATCCTGCCAGCGCTTCGGATGGCGGGAGCCTGGCGCATTGCTGTGCGCCAGTTCGTCCATCAGGATCAGGGCAGGGCGGCGGGCGAGGGCGGCATCAAGATCAAACTCCGTGACCAGCCGCCCGCGATGGCTGATACGCTGGGGCGGCTGCGTCGCCAGCCCCGTCAGCAGCGCAGCCGTCTCTTTGCGACCGTGGGTTTCCACCACGCCGATGAGAATATCAAGCCCCTGCGCCCGAAGCCGCTGGGCTTCCGTCAGCATGGCGAAGGTTTTCCCGACGCCCGCGCAGGCGCCGAAGAAAATTTTCAGCTTGCCGCGGTGGGCTTCAGCCGTCTGTTCAAGCAGCCTGTCCGGATCCGGGCGCATGGGCTCGTCGGTCATTTAGTTTTTCCTTAGCGCGTCCAGCGCCAGATTCAGCTCAACAATATTCACTACCGGCATGCCGATAAAGCTGACCAGCGGCTTTTGCGTATGTTCTGCAACCAGCTGGCTCACCTGCTCGACGGTCAGCTGACGGGCGGCTGCCACGCGTGGGATCTGCCACACCACCGCATCCGGCGTCAGGCTGTAATCCAGCCCGCTCGCGGAAGCGGTGATCAGCTCAACCGGCACCTCACGGCTGGCCTGCGGATTCGCGGCGCGCAGGGCGGCAACGCGTTCAGCAACGGCTTTGTCCAGGTCAGGATTACTGCCAGCCAGATTGCTGCCGCCGGAGGCCATTGGATTATACGGGCTTTCCGCAGTGGCGGAAGGGCGTCCCTGGAAGTAGCGCGGGTCCGTAAAGTTCTGCCCAATCAGACGCGAGCCGCGGTTTTCACCGTTCTGGATAATCAGCGAGCCGTTGGCCTGATCTTTAAACCACCACTGGCCCAGCGCGGTAGTCATCAGCGGGTAAAGCCCGCCGGTAATCAGAGACAGCAGAATAAACAACAGTATAGCGGGACGTAACATCGTCATTGGATCCACCTTTTAAACCAGCCCGAACAGCGTTAACAGCATGTCGATAACCTTGATCCCAATAAAGGGCACCACCAGCCCACCCAGACCGTAAATCCACAGGTTACGGCGCAGCATGGCGGCGGCCGTCAGCGGCTTATAGCTCACCCCTTTCAGCGCCAGCGGAATAAGAAAGACAATAATCAGCGCGTTGAAGATCACCGCGCTCAAAATGGCCGAGGCCGGAGAGTGCAGGTGCATCACGTTCAGGGCATTCAACTGCGGGTAGGTTGCCGCAAAAGCCGCCGGAATGATGGCGAAATACTTCGCCACGTCGTTGGCGATACTGAACGTGGTCAGCGAGCCGCGCGTCATCAGCATCTGCTTCCCGATATGTACCACTTCGATCAGCTTGGTCGGGTTCGAGTCGAGATCCACCATGTTGCCCGCCTCTTTTGCCGCCTGGGTACCGGAGTTCATCGCCACCGCCACGTCGGCCTGCGCCAGCGCCGGGGCGTCGTTGGTGCCGTCGCCGGTCATCGCCACCAGACGGCCTTCCGCCTGATACTGGCGAATGAGTGCCAGCTTCGCTTCCGGCGTCGCTTCGGAAAGGAAATCATCCACGCCCGCTTCGGCGGCAATGGCCGCCGCAGTCAGACGGTTATCCCCGGTGATCATCACTGTTTTAATGCCCATCTTACGCATCTGGGCGAAACGCTCTTTAATACCGCCTTTAACGATATCCTTCAGGGCGATAACCCCCAGAACGCTTGCACCTTCCGCCACCACCAGCGGGGTTGCTCCCTGACGCGCCACGCTTTCCACCAGGTTGTCGACTTCCGGGGGGAAGTGTCCATTATTGGCTTCAATATGACGGCGAATGGCATCAACGGACCCTTTACGGATCATCCGGTCCTGAATGTTAATTCCGCTCATTCGGGTTTGCGCCGTAAAGGGCACGAACGTGGCGTGCAGGCTCTGAACGTCGCGCTGGCGCAGGTTAAAGTGCTGCTTGGCGAGGATCACGATACTGCGGCCTTCCGGCGTTTCATCGGCCAGCGAGGAAAGCTGAGCCGCGTCAGCCAGCGTTTTTTCATCCACGCCGGGAGCAGGTAGAAAGTCAGAGGCCTGACGATTGCCCAGGGTGATGGTCCCGGTTTTATCCAGCAGCAGCACGTCTACGTCACCCGCCGCTTCAACGGCGCGTCCGCTGGTGGCGATGACGTTCGCGCCCAGCATCCGGCTCATCCCCGCCACGCCAATCGCGGAAAGCAGGCCGCCGATAGTGGTGGGGATCAGACAGACGAGCAGGGCGATCAGTACGGTGATGCTAACCGCTGTACCGCCGTAGGCGGAGAAGGGCCACAGGGTCGCCGTTGCCAGCAGGAAGACAATGGTGAGCGCCACCAGCAGAATGGTCAGGGCGATCTCGTTCGGCGTTTTACGACGCTGTGCGCCTTCCACCATGGCGATCATCCGGTCGAGAAAGGTTTCGCCCGGGTTAACGCTGCACTGGATCACCAGCCAGTCGGAAAGAATGCGCGTTCCGCCGGTAACTGAGGCGAAATCTCCGCCCGACTCACGGATCACCGGTGCGGATTCCCCGGTAATGGCGCTTTCGTCTACCGACGCGCCGCCCTCAATCACCTCACCGTCGCAGGGGATGATGTCGCCAGCTTCCACCAGCACCACGTCACCTTTGCGCAGTTCATCCGCCGGAACGTGGTCCATCTGCGCGCCGTATTTAGGTTCGCGTAATTTGCGCGCAAAGGCGGTCTTTTTTACCCCTTTCAGGCTGTTGGCCTGTGCCTTACTGCGGCCTTCCGCTAACGCTTCGGCGAAGTTGGCGAACAGCACGGTAAACCACAGCCACAGGCTGATGGCGGCGGTAAAGGTTGCATTCCCTGAAAGGTGTCCCGTTCCCATGGCAATCGCCAGTGCGGTGGTGAGTAAACTTCCAGTCCAGACAATAAACATCACCGGGTTGTGCCACTGCACGCGCGGGCTCAGTTTTTTTACCGCATCCATGAGGGCCTGACGAACTAACGTCGGTTCGAGCAGGGCCAGTTGTTTACGACTCATGACAAATTCTCCGCAAAATCAGCGTAAAGAGAGATATTCCGCAACCGGGCCTAACGCGAGGGCGGGGATAAAGGTCAGGGCACCCACCAGCAAAACGGTGCCAATCAGCAGGCCGACGAACAGCGCGCCGTGAGTCGGTAACGTACCGGTGGTGGTCGGCTGGATCTTCTTATTCACCAGTGTTCCAGCGATCGCCATGACGGGAATAATCACGCCGAAACGTCCGATGAACATGCAGAACGCCAGCAAACAGTTCCAGAACGGCGAGTTGGCGCTTAATCCTGCAAAGGCGCTGCCGTTGTTGTTGGCGGCAGACGAAACGGCGTAAAGCACTTCGCTAAAGCCGTGAATGCCCGGGTTAAAGATGCCGTTGCGCCCGGCGTCGGTCATCAGCGCCAGCGCGGTACCGAGCAGCACAAGGGTGGGGGTGACCAGAATTGCCAGCGCGGTTAATTTCATTTCGCGGACGTCGATTTTTTTGCCGAGATACTCCGGCGTGCGACCGATCATTAGCCCGGCGATAAACACGGCGAGCAGAACGAACAACAGCATGCCGTACAGCCCCGAACCGACCCCACCGAAAACTACCTCGCCAATCTGCATCAGCCACATCGGGATCATGCCGCCGAGCGCGGTAAAAGAGTCGTGCATGGCGTTCACTGCCCCGCAGGAGGCCGCCGTGGTGACCACCGCATAGAGGCTGCTGGCAAGAATGCCGAAGCGGCTCTCTTTGCCTTCCAGGTTGATATTGCTGTTAGCCCCCAGCAGCATGAAGTGGCTGTTGCCGTTCCATTCGGCCCACATCACCAGTGCTACACAGACCACGAAGATCAACGACATCGCCCACAGCAGCGTACGTCCCTGGCGGCGATCGTTAACCACATCGCCAAAGGCGAAGCAGAGCGCGGCGGGGATCAGGAAGATCGCCAGCATCTGTACAAAATTGGTTAATGCCGTTGGGTTTTCAAACGGATGCGATGAGTTGGCGTTGAAGAAGCCGCCGCCGTTGGTGCCCAGCATCTTGATCGCTTCCTGCGACGCCACCGGCCCCATAGGAAGGAGTTCCCTGACCCCTTCAAGCGAGGTGTAAGGGGTATAAGGCAGCAGGTTTTGCAGAGTGCCTTGCTGAATAAAAAACAGGGCAATAATCAGCGCAACAGGCACCAGGATCCAAAGAGTGATGCGCGTGACATCAACCCAGGCGTTGCCGAGAGTGCTGACATTCTGACGGGCAAACGCGCGCGTCAGGGCGAAGATCACCGCGATACCGCTGGCCGCAGAAAGAAAGTTTTGCACGGTTAACCCGGCCATCTGGCTGAAGTAGCTGAGCGTGGTTTCACCGGCGTAAGACTGCCAGTTGGTGTTGGTGACAAAGCTGACCGCCGTGTTCAGCGCCAGATGCCAGGATAAACCCGGTAACTGCTGCGGGTTCAACGGCAGACTGCCCTGGAGCATCAGCAGCGTAAAGAGGGCAATAAGTCCCAGGATATTCAGAAGCAGTATCGCCATCAGGTACTGGCGCCAGTTCATTTCCCGGTCGCTGATACCTGAAATGCGCCAGAGCACGTTTTCAATATTTCGCGTGCCAGGCAATGGCACGTTGTTTATCAGCCGCGCCAGCGCTGTTCCCAGCGGCCTGGCGAGCACAAACAGTACCAGTAAAAAGCTGGCAATAAGCAAAAACGCCTGAGCAGCCATCAGAATGCCTCCGCATTAATCAGGGCATAAATCAGATAACCCAATAACAGGAACACCAGCACGATGCCGGCAATCAGACCTGCACTCACAATCCACCTCCGGGTGACTTTTGTTGTTGTACAAACGGTAGGATTTATGGCGCAAAGATTTCGCAAAAATCAGAAGGGCAGGTGTAAAAAAAGTATAAAAAGGGAAAGACCACAATTTAACTATTTGTAAGTAAATCGTTAACTTTTTTGTAACTTAATTACAGGCGGGAATGTAAATATTCACGAAATGAATGAAAATAAGTGGTCGGATGAGTAGTAAAATTACAAACAAAGCGGTATTATTTTAACCAGGTCACAGATTTCACATTTTCCGGAGACGGTTTCCGGCCAACTACAGGGGAGAAAATTATGGATCTTTATAAAGAGTTTCCGGCTCATATCATTTTCATGCGTCGCACTTTCGCCGTAGTGGCTGGCGTGCTGGCCCTGCCGGTGATGCTGTTCTGGAAAGATCGCGCACGTTTCTACAGTTACCTGCACCGCGTCTGGGCGAAAACCAGCGAGAAGCCGGTGTGGATGGATCAGGCCGAGAAAGCGACCTGCGATTTCTACTGATACGGTGTGACATCGTAGCCATAAAAAAACCGCCTACAGCAATGTGGCGGTTTTTTTGTCCCTCGGGATTCGCGGTCCGTTGGGTAATCTTGCAGCCCCTACCCGGGATTTTTATCATACCCTTCTTTAAAAAGTTCACAATCCACTTCACCTTTATAAATTCCTAATTTTACTGAAATAACTTACTTTTGGTGTTGGTGCTAATTATTATGCCACGTCCCTTTCCGCCATCTCGCAAATGGGCATCGGTCCTGGGAAAGGTGTATCCATAGCCGTAAAGCAGCCCACCTACCCGGGCTTGTGTCCACCGATTTATCACCGGTGGTGATAGGTGGAGCGGTTAGCAGCAGGGACCGCATAGTGAAACGCTATTTATGCATCGCGTTCATTGTCGCCAGCGCACTCGTTGTAAAGAGTGATAAACCGGATGTGTTTATTGCCTTTACCCTGATAGCGCAGGACAAGTAGCGTTAAGGCCGCCTTGGGCGGCCTTTTTTATTTCATCCCGTCTACACTTCATGGCAAAGTAGTTCAAAGCGTGCCTTTTTCCTTTTACGGCATGCTCTTACGGACATAATGGACAATTGCCAGGAGTTTTATGCCCACCCATCTGGTTTGGTTTCGCGCGGATTTACGCATTCACGACAACTTCGCTCTCGCGGCGGCCTGCCGCGCTAAAGACGCGAATGTGCTGGCACTGTTTATCGCCACGCCTGAACAGTGGCGGCAGCATGACATGGCGCCCCGGCAAGTGGCACTACTCAGCGCGTATCTGAATGACCTGCAACATTCACTGGCTGAAAAAGGCATTCCGCTGATCTATAAAGAGGCCCATGATTTCGCCGCGCAGCGCCAGACGGTGCAGGCAATCTGCCAGCAGCACGCAGTAACGCATCTTTATTACAACTATCAGTATGAATTCAACGAGCAACAGCGGGATCGTCAGCTGGAGAAAACCCTTGCGGGCGTGGTCTGTGAAGGCTTTGATGACAGCGTGATGCTCGCGCCGGGCAGCGTAATGACCGGTAACCACGAGATGTATAAAGTTTTCACGCCGTTTAAAAATGCCTTTATCAAACGCCTGAAAGAGGGACTACCTGAGTGCGTTACCGCCCCGACCGTGAGAGGGGAAACGATAACGGATCTGCCGGCGATCAGGCTGAATTATCCCCAGCAGTCGTTCGATGAAACACTATTCCCCGCCAGTGAGAAAGCAGCTATTGCCCGGTTGCGTCAGTTCTGCACGCAGGGGGCGGCGGAGTACGAGGCGCGACGGGATTTTCCAGCGACTGAAGGCACCAGCCGCTTGTCGGCCTGTTTAGCGCTGGGCGCGCTCTCTCCGCGCCAGTGTTTACATCGCCTGCTGGCGGAACAGCCTCAGGCCTTAGACGGGGGGGCGGGCGCAGTGTGGCTGAACGAACTGATCTGGCGTGAGTTTTATCGCCATCTGATGACGTATCATCCTGATTTGTGTAAACATCGGCCCTTTATTCGTTGGACCGAACAGGTACAGTGGCAGTCGAATGAGAAGCTGCTTAAAGCATGGCAGCGTGGGCTCACCGGCTTCCCGATTGTTGATGCGGCTATGCGGCAGCTCAATGAAACCGGGTGGATGCATAACCGTCTGCGTATGATTACCGCCAGCTTCCTGGTGAAGGATCTGCTTATCGACTGGCGAACCGGAGAACGTTATTTTATCTCTCAGCTGATCGATGGCGATCTGGCGGCGAATAACGGCGGCTGGCAGTGGGCGGCCTCCACCGGAACGGATGCGGCTCCCTATTTTCGGATCTTCAATCCGACCACGCAGGGACAACGATTTGACGCCGACGGCGAGTTTATACGTCGCTGGCTGCCGGAGCTTAAGGATGTCCCGGCCAAAGCCATTCATGAACCCTGGGTATGGGCGGATAAACAGCGTGTTACCCTGAACTATCCCCGTCCCATTGTCGACCATAAACAGGCGCGCGTCGCCACGCTGGCGGCGTACGAAGCCGCCCGAAAAGTTTGAGAGAATGATGATGAAAAACAGTGAACTGGAACGCCTGATTAACGAAAAACTCAATACGGCTTCGTTTAGCGACTACGGCCCGAATGGCTTGCAGGTGGAGGGGCGCGAGACGGTGCAAAAAATCATCACCGGCGTCACGGCAAGCCAGGCGCTGCTGGATGAGGCGGTGCGCCAGGAAGCCGATGCGGTGATAGTCCACCACGGTTATTTCTGGAAAAACGAATCACCGATTATTCGCGGCATGAAGCGCAACCGACTCAAAACGCTGCTGGCGAATGACATCAACCTGTACGGCTATCACCTGCCGCTCGATGCGCATCCTGAGCTGGGGAACAACGTTCAGCTTGCGCAGTTGCTGGGGATTACCGTGATGGGTGAAATTGAACCCCTGGTGCCGTGGGGCGAACTGTCGATGCCGGTTCCGGGTCTGGAGCTGGCTTCGTGGATCGAAGCGCGCCTGGGGCGTCGTCCGCTGTGGTGCGGCGACACCGGGCCGGATACCGTGAAGCGCGTGGCATGGTGCACCGGCGGCGGCCAGGGCTTTATTGACAGCGCGGCGCGTTTTGGTGTCGACGCCTTCATTACCGGCGAAGTCTCCGAGCAGACCATTCACTCAGCCCGTGAACAAGGCCTGCATTTTTACGCGGCGGGCCATCACGCCACCGAGCGTGGCGGCATCCGCGCCCTCAGCGAGTGGCTGACGGAAAATACCGGTCTGGATGTGACGTTTATTGATATCCCTAATCCGGCCTGATGAGAGGTAGTTAAGTGCAGCGAGCGCGTTGTTATCTTCTGGGTGAAACCGCGGTAGTTCTGGAGCTTGAGCCTCCGGTGACGCTTGCTACGCAAAAGCGTATCTGGCGTCTGGCTCAGCGACTGCCCGAGCTACCCGGCGTGGTTGAAGCTATTCCGGGTATGAATAATATCACCGTGGTGCTGCGTGATCCGCACACGGGGGCGCTGGATGCCATTGAGCGTCTGCAACGCTGGTGGGAGGAGAGCGAGGCGCTGGAGCCGGAATCGCGGACGATTGAGATCCCGGTTGTCTATGGCGGCAAGGGAGGTCCCGACCTTGGCGTGGTGGCCGAACACTGTGGATTAACGGAGAAGCAGGTTGTGGAGCTGCATAGCTCAGTCGACTATGTTGTCTGGTTTTTGGGATTTCAGCCGGGTTTCCCCTATCTGGGCGGGTTATCGCCCCAGCTGCATACTCCGCGCCGGGCTGAGCCGCGCCTGAGCGTACCGGCGGGCAGCGTGGCGATTGGTGGCGAGCAAACGGGAATTTATCCGCTCGCCTCACCGGGAGGCTGGCAGCTGATTGGGCACACGTCCACGCCGTTATTTGAACCAGGCCAGGATGCGCCCATACTCCTGCGTCCGGGGGATACCCTGCGCTTTATCCCGCAGAAGGAGGGGGTATGTTAACGCTTATTCGCGCAGGGCTTTACACCTCGGTACAGGATGCCGGGCGTTTTGGGCTGCGTCAGTCGGGCGTGAGCTACTGCGGTGCGCTCGATCGCCCTTCGCTGGAGATTGCCAACCTGCTGGTAGGTAACGCAGGCAGCACGGCGGCGTTAGAAATTACGCTGGGTCAGTGCGTTATTGAGTTTGGTCAGGAAACCTGGTTTGCCTTAACCGGCGCGGGCTGTGACGCGACGCTGGACGGCAAAGCGGTGTGGACCGGCTGGCGCCTGCGGGCGAAGGCCGGGCAGCGTCTGACGCTCAAGCGTCCTCTGCACGGCGTGCGCAGCTATCTTGCGGTGGCGGGGGGGATCGACGTGCCGGAGGTGTTGGGCTCATCCAGCACTGACCAGAAAGCGGGAATGGGCGGCCATGAAGGACGGCTGCTGCGTGACGGCGATCGTCTGCGGATAAAGACCTCAACGCGTCGTTTCACCACCACGCAGGGCGTGAAACAGCTGCTGTGGGGAAACGTGATCCGCGCCTTACCAGGACCGGAATACCATGAGTTTGATGAAGCCGCGAAAGAGTCTTTCTGGCGCTCGCCGTGGAAGATCAGCCCGCAGAGTAACCGCATGGGTTACCGGCTTCAGGGCCAGCCGCTGACCCGCACGACTGACCGGGAGCTGCTTTCCCATGGTCTGTTGCCCGGGGTGATTCAGGTGCCGGGCAACGGGCAGCCCATCGTACTGATGAACGATGCGCAAACCACAGGGGGATATCCGCGTATTGCCTGCATTATCGAAGCGGATCGCTACCATCTGGCGCAAATTCCTCTCGGTCAGCCCATTCATTTTGTGCAGTGTTCGCTGGAGGAGGCGCTGAAAGCCCGGCAGGATCAGCAGCGTTATCTCGAACAACTGGCGTGGAGGCTCGATGGTAAAGATTGATTTAAACGCCGATCTGGGGGAGGGCAGCAGCGCCGATGCGGCGCTGATGACGCTGGTCTCTTCGGTGAATATCGCCTGCGGGTTTCATGCCGGCGATGCGCAGACTATGCTGGTGAGCGTGCGCAATGCCATGAAAAACCGCGTGGCGATTGGCGCTCACCCCAGCTTTCCCGACCGGGAAAACTTTGGTCGCACGGCGATGGATCTGCCCCCTGAGACGGTTTACGCGCAAATGCTCTACCAGATCGGCGCGCTGGAGGCGATAGTGCGCGCTGAGAATGGCGTGTTGCGCCACGTCAAGCCGCACGGCATGCTCTATAACCAGGCGGCGAAAGATCCGGTGCTGGCGGATGCCATTGCCCGCGCGGTGCGGGACTGTAATCCGCAACTGATTCTGGTGGGCCTGGCGGGCAGCGAGCTTATTCGTGCCGGAGAACGGCTGGGGCTGACTACGCGGCAGGAAGTGTTTGCCGATCGGGGATACCTGCCGGACGGTAGCCTGGTTCCGCGTACGCAGGCCGGTGCGCTGATCACCGACGAAGGTAAAGCACTGGCGCAGACGCTGGAGATGGTGCGCTTCGGGCGAGTAACCTCAACGGAGGGGACAACGGCAAACGTTCAGGCTGATACGGTGTGCTTACACGGTGACGGCGAGCATGCGCTCCAGTTTGCGCGACGCCTGCGGGCGGCGTTCTCGGAAGAGGGCATTGTTGTCAGCGCAGAATAATCATGAAAGGACAATAACATGCCAGAAGGTCCGGAGATCCGCCGCGCGGCGGATAGCCTGGAGGCGGCGATAAAGGGCAAACCTTTGACACACGTCTGGTTTGCCTTTCCTCAACTCAAGCCGTTTGAATCGCAGCTGGTGGGGCAGACGGTGACCCACATTGAAACGCGCGGCAAGGCGTTACTCACCCACTTTTCCCATAACCTGACGTTATACAGCCATAATCAGCTTTACGGTGTCTGGCGGGTGGTGGAGGCGGACGAGCAGCCGCAAACGACCCGCGTGCTGCGCGTGCGGCTACAAACGGCGGATAAGGCGATCCTGCTTTACAGCGCCTCTGATATCGAAATGTTAACGCCGGAGCAGCTGCTGACGCATCCGTTCTTACAGCGGGTCGGGCCGGACGTGCTCGACATGCGTCTGACGGCAAGCGATGTGAAAGCCCGGTTGTTATCCGCCACATTCCGCAACCGGCAGTTTTCCGGGCTGTTGCTCGATCAGGCATTTCTGGCGGGGCTGGGAAACTACCTGCGGGTGGAGATCCTCTGGGAAGTGGGGCTGGCGCCGCAGCGCAAAGCGTCGCAGCTGAGCGATGAACAGCTGGAGGCGCTGTCGCACGCGTTACTGGATCTTCCACGGCTGTCGTACAACACGCGCGGCGTGGTGGATGAGAACAAGCATCACGGGGCGCTGTTCCGCTTCAAGGTGTTTCATCGGGCAGGTAAAAAGTGTGAGCGGTGCGGCGGGGTGATTGAGAAGGCGACGATCTCTTCCAGGCCGTTTTACTGGTGTCCTGGGTGCCAGATGTAAAAAAGCCGGGTGGTGGCTACGCCTTACCCGGCCTACATCTCGCACTTGTAGGCCCGGCAAGCGAAGCGCCGCCGGGCGTGTTTTTTAGCGCTTAATGTCAGACTTAAAATCACGCTGCTCGTAGCCGGTATACAGCTGACGAGGACGCGCGATTTTCATGCCTTCGCTGTGCATTTCGTTCCAGTGCGCAATCCAGCCCACGGTACGCGCCATGGCGAAGATTACGGTGAACATGGAAGACGGAATGCCCATCGCTTTCAGAATAATGCCAGAGTAGAAATCGACGTTCGGGTAGAGTTTCTTCTCGATGAAGTACGGGTCGTTCAGCGCGATGTGTTCCAGCTCCATCGCTACTTCCAGCAGATCATCTTTGGTGCCCAGCTCTTTCAGCACTTCGTGGCAGGTCTCACGCATGACGGTCGCGCGCGGGTCGTAGTTTTTGTAAACACGGTGACCGAAGCCCATCAGACGGAAGGAGTCATTCTTGTCTTTCGCGCGGCGCACGAACTCAGGAATGTGCTCAACGGAGCTGATCTCTTCCAGCATCTTCAGTGCCGCTTCGTTCGCGCCGCCGTGCGCCGGTCCCCACAGGGAGGCGATGCCCGCAGCGATACAGGCGAACGGGTTCGCGCCGGAAGAGCCCGCGGTACGGACGGTAGAGGTCGAGGCGTTTTGTTCGTGGTCAGCGTGCAGGATCAGAATACGGTCCATCGCGCGTTCCAGCACCGGGTTCACTTCGTACTCTTCGCACGGCGTGGAGAACATCATACGCAGGAAGTTACCCGCGTAGGAGAGGTCGTTGCGTGGGTACACAAACGGCTGACCGATAGAGTATTTGTAACACATCGCCGCCATGGTAGGCATTTTAGACAGCAGACGGAACGCCGCGATATCACGGTGACGTGGGTTATTCACGTCCAGAGAATCGTGGTAGAACGCCGCCAGCGCACCGGTAATACCGCACATGACCGCCATCGGATGAGAGTCACGACGGAACGCATGGAACAGACGGGTAATCTGCTCATGGATCATGGTGTGACGGGTCACGGTGGTTTTAAATTCATCGTACTGGGCCTGCGTCGGTTTTTCGCCGTTCAGCAGGATGTAGCACACTTCCAGATAGTTGGATTCGGTGGCTAACTGATCGATGGGGAAGCCGCGATGGAGCAGGATACCTTCGTCACCGTCAATGTAGGTGATTTTGGATTCGCAAGATGCGGTGGAGGTGAATCCAGGGTCAAAGGTGAATACCCCTTTGGAACCCAGCGTACGGATATCAATAACATCCTGACCGAGCGTGCCTTTTAGCACATCCAGTTCAATAGCATCATCACCATTTAGGGTGAGTTTTGCCTTTGTATCAGCCATTTACGGTCTCCTTAGCGCCTTATGCTTAAGACTGCGCTTTACCGGATTTGCTTTCAGCTGTTAATCATCGTTACCAGATTGTTATTTGGCTTACCGCTCAGCTCACGAGGAGAAACCAGGGTACAGAGCTATGGCGCCTTGCAGGTAAACGAATGAAATATCAGTGAAACAACAGCAAATCAGCGTTTTTGCAGTCCGAATTATTCAAACCTGTATATCACTAATAACTGTCCTGATAACTTCGGTCAATACCATCACACTGTTACATAACTATTTGTCAGGTGAAAGAGAGACCTCATAACTTTTGCGCATTATATGCCTTTTCTGATGACGTTTGTAACAATATTGTTTAACATTTGTCAAATCAGATGATTAAAAATTAAAAAGATGTTGTTATCGTGACCCCGATCACTGTTCCAGAGAAAACCCAACAAACTGTATGTAGGTTAATTGTAATGATTTTGTGAACGGCCTATACTGCCGCCAGGTCTCCGGAACACCCTGCAATCCCGAGCCACCCAGCGTTGTAACGTGTCGTTTTAGCATTTGGAAGCAATGTTTTGCATGACGCGCAGTTATAGAAAAGGAACGCTGTCTGACCCGCATCGCAGTCCGGAGGAAGGAAACAATAAGAACAGCATGTGGGCGTTATTCATGATAAGAAATGTGAAAAAACAAAGACCTGTCAATCTGGATCTCAAAACGATCCGATTCCCTGTAACAGCAATAGCGTCCATTCTGCACCGTGTTTCTGGTGTGATTACGTTTGTGGCGGTCGGTATCTTGCTGTGGTTACTGGGAACCAGCCTCTCATCCCCTGAAGGATTCCTCCAGGCCTCAGCCATCATGAACAGCTTCTTCGTGAAATTTATCATGTGGGGCATTCTGACCGCGCTGGCCTATCACGTGGTTGGCGGCGTTCGCCATATGCTGATGGACTTTGGCTACCTGGAAGAGACGTTCGAGGCCGGTAAACGTACCGCTAACATTTCATTTGTGATCACTGTCGTGCTTTCACTTCTCGCAGGAGTTCTCGTATGGTAAGCAACGCCTCCGCATTAGGACGCAACGGCGTACATGACTTCATCCTGGTCCGTGCTACCGCCATCGTTCTCACCCTTTACATCATCTATATGATCGGTTTCTTCGCGACCAGCGGCACGCTGACGTGGGAAATCTGGAGTGGTTTCTTCGGATCGGCCTTCACCAAAGTGTTCACCCTGCTGGCCCTGTTCTCCATCCTTATTCATGCCTGGATTGGCATGTGGCAGGTGTTGACCGATTACGTTAAACCGCTGGCGATTCGCCTTCCGCTGCAACTGATTATTGTTGTTGCTCTGCTGGTTTACGTCATTTATGGATTTGTTGTGGTGTGGGGTGTGTAATGAAACTGCCAGTCAGAGAATTTGATGCTGTTGTGATTGGTGCGGGTGGCGCAGGTATGCGCGCCGCACTACAAATTTCCCAGAGCGGCCAGACCTGTGCGCTGCTCTCTAAAGTATTCCCGACCCGTTCCCACACTGTGTCTGCGCAGGGCGGTATCACCGTTGCGCTGGGTAATTCCCATGAAGATAACTGGGAATGGCATATGTACGATACGGTAAAAGGTTCCGATTACATCGGTGACCAGGATGCCATCGAATATATGTGTAAAACCGGCCCGGAAGCGATTCTGGAGCTGGACCACATGGGTCTGCCGTTCTCTCGTCTGGAAAATGGCACCATCTATCAGCGTCCGTTTGGCGGCCAGTCGAAAAACTTCGGCGGCGAGCAGGCGGCACGAACCGCAGCGGCGGCTGACCGTACCGGCCACGCGCTGCTGCACACGCTGTATCAGCAGAACCTGAAAAACCACACCACCATCTTCTCCGAGTGGTATGCGCTGGATCTGGTGAAAAACGCCGATGGCGCCGTGGTGGGTTGTACCGCCCTGTGCATCGAAACCGGTGAAGTGGTCTACTTCAAAGCCCGCGCAACCGTGCTGGCGACCGGCGGCGCAGGCCGTATCTATCAGTCCACTACCAACGCCCATATCAACACCGGTGACGGCGTTGGGATGGCGATCCGCGCTGGCGTGCCGGTGCAGGACATGGAGATGTGGCAGTTCCACCCAACCGGTATCGCCGGTGCGGGCGTACTGGTGACAGAAGGCTGCCGTGGTGAAGGTGGTTACCTGCTGAACAAACATGGCGAGCGCTTCATGGAGCGTTATGCGCCAAACGCAAAAGACCTTGCGGGCCGTGACGTGGTGGCGCGTTCCATCATGATCGAAATCCGTGAAGGCCGCGGCTGTGACGGCCCTTGGGGTCCACACGCGAAGCTGAAACTCGACCATCTGGGTAAAGAAGTGCTGGAATCCCGTCTGCCGGGCATTCTGGAGCTGTCCCGCACCTTCGCGCACGTCGACCCGGTGAAAGAGCCAATTCCGGTTATCCCAACCTGTCACTACATGATGGGCGGTATTCCGACCAAAGTGACCGGTCAGGCGCTGACCGTGAACGAGCAGGGCGAAGACGTGGTCATCCCTGGCCTGTTCGCGGTAGGCGAAATTGCCTGCGTATCCGTGCACGGCGCAAACCGTCTGGGCGGCAACTCCCTGCTGGACCTGGTGGTATTTGGTCGTGCGGTGGGTCTGCATCTCCAGGAGTCTATTGCCGAGCAGGGCGCGCTGCGTGATGCGACCGACGACGAAATCGATGCCTCTCTTGCGCGCCTCAACCGCTGGAACGGCAACCGTAACGGCGAAGATCCGGTGGAAATTCGTAAAGCGCTGCAAGAGTGTATGCAGCACAACTTCTCGGTATTCCGCGAAGGTGACGCGATGGCCAAAGGGCTTGAGCAGCTGAAAGCGATCCGCGAGCGTCTGAAGAATGCCCGTCTGGATGATACCTCCAGCGAGTTCAACACCCAGCGCGTTGAGTGCCTGGAGCTGGATAACCTGATGGAAACCGCGTTCGCCACTGCGATGTCGGCAAACTTCCGTACCGAAAGCCGTGGCGCCCATAGCCGCTTCGACTTCCCGGATCGTGATGACGAAAACTGGCTGTGCCATTCCCTGTATCTGCCAGAGTCGGAAACCATGACGCGTCGTAGCGTTAACATGGAACCGAAACTGCGTCCGGCGTTCCCGCCGAAGATTCGTACTTACTAATGCGGAGACAGGATAATGAAACTCGAATTCTCAGTTTATCGTTATAACCCGGATGTAGACGATGCTCCGCGTATGCAGGATTACACCCTCGAAGCGGAAGAAGGTCGTGACATGATGCTGCTGGATGCCTTAATCCAGCTGAAAGAGAAAGATCCTACGCTGTCGTTCCGCCGCTCCTGCCGTGAAGGGGTGTGTGGCTCTGACGGTGTAAACATGAACGGCAAAAACGGTCTGGCCTGTATTACGCCAATTTCAGCGCTACAGCGTTCTGGCCAGAAAATTGTGATCCGTCCTTTGCCTGGCCTGCCGGTCGTGCGTGATTTGGTGGTGGACATGGGGCAATTCTATGCACAATATGAGAAGATTAAGCCTTACTTATTGAATAATGGGCAAAATCCACCCGCTCGCGAGCACTTACAGTCTCCTGAGCAGCGTGAAAAACTCGATGGGTTGTACGAGTGTATTCTCTGTGCATGCTGTTCAACGTCATGCCCGTCATTCTGGTGGAACCCGGATAAATTTATCGGCCCTGCGGGTCTGCTGGCTGCCTATCGCTTCCTGATCGACAGCCGCGATACCGAAACCGAGAATCGTCTGGAAGGGCTAAGTGACGCTTTCAGCGTATTCCGCTGCCATAGCATCATGAACTGCGTCAGTGTGTGTCCTAAGGGGCTGAACCCGACGCGCGCCATCGGCCATATTAAGTCGATGTTGTTGCAGCGCAGTGCGTAAGTAACAACGCCGGATGGCGCTGCGCTTATCCGGCCTACGTAACAGTAGGCCCGGTAAGCGTAGCGTCACCGGGCAAATTGCAGAAACCTTTAAAAACTGCCCTGAAGTTTAGACAGTTTCTAAAGGTTCCTTCGCGGGCCAAATGAAAAGAGCTCGCAGGTGAACCCCGGCACGTACACGTGGTGTGCGTGGTAGTTTCTACGGCGAAAGTAAGCATAAAAATGCTTAAGGGATCACGATGCAGAACGGCGCAATGAAAGCCTGGCTGGACTCTTCTTACCTCTCTGGTTCAAACCAGAGCTGGATAGAACAGCTCTATGAAGACTTCTTAACCGATCCTGACTCAGTGGACGCAAACTGGCGTTCCATGTTCCAGCAGTTGCCTGGTACAGGGGTCAAACCGGATCAATTCCATTCAAAAACACGTGATTATTTCCGTCGTCTGGCGAAGGATGCCTCACGTTACTCTTCTGCGATTTCCGACCCTGACACCAATGCGAAGCAGGTTAAAGTCCTGCAACTTATCAACGCTTATCGCTTCCGTGGTCACCAGCATGCGAATCTCGATCCGCTGGGACTGTGGCAGCAGGAACGTGTAGCGGATCTCGATCCGGCTTATCACGATCTGACCGAGGCCGATTTCCAGGAAAGCTTTAACGTAGGTTCCTTTGCCATCGGCAAAGACACGATGAAGCTGGGCGATCTGATTGACGCGCTCAAGCAAACCTACTGCGGCTCCATCGGCGCGGAATATATGCACATTACCTCCACCGAAGAGAAACGCTGGATCCAGCAGCGTATCGAATCCGTGGCAGGCCACGCGAATTTCTCAGCAGAAGAGAAAAAACGTTTCCTCAGCGAATTGACCGCAGCGGAAGGCCTTGAGCGCTATCTGGGCGCGAAATTCCCTGGCGCAAAACGCTTCTCACTGGAGGGCGGCGATGCGTTAGTCCCGATGCTGAAAGAGCTGATTCGTCATGCCGGTAAGAGTGGCACGCGCGAAGTGGTGCTGGGCATGGCGCACCGTGGTCGCCTGAACGTGCTGGTTAACGTGCTGGGTAAAAAGCCGCAGGATCTGTTCGACGAATTTGCGGGTAAACATAAAGAGCACCTCGGCACCGGTGACGTGAAGTACCACATGGGCTTCTCGTCAGATATCGAAACCGAGGGCGGTCAGGTTCACCTGGCGCTGGCGTTTAACCCGTCGCACCTGGAAATCGTCAGCCCGGTGGTTATCGGTTCCGTGCGTGCGCGTCTGGATCGTCTGGACGAGCCGAGCAGCAATAAAGTGCTGCCAATCACCATTCACGGTGATGCGGCGGTCACAGGGCAGGGCGTGGTTCAGGAAACCCTGAACATGTCGAAAGCGCGTGGTTATGAAGTGGGCGGTACCGTTCGCATCGTAATCAACAACCAGGTGGGCTTCACCACCTCTAACCCGCTGGATGCGCGTTCCACCCCGTACTGCACCGACATCGGTAAAATGGTTCAGGCGCCAATTTTCCACGTTAACGCGGATGACCCTGAAGCCGTTGCTTTCGTTACCCGTCTGGCGCTGGACTTCCGTAACACCTTCAAGCGCGATGTGTTCATTGACCTCTTCTGCTACCGCCGTCACGGCCACAACGAAGCGGATGAGCCAAGTGCAACCCAGCCGCTGATGTACCAGAAAATCAAAAAACACCCGACGCCGCGTAAAATCTACGCTGACAAGCTGGAAAGCGAAAAAGTGGCGACGCTGGAAGATGCGACCGAGATGGTCAACCTCTACCGCGACGCGCTGGATGCGGGTGAATGCGTAGTGAAAGAGCTGCGTCCAATGAACATGCACTCCTTTACCTGGTCGCCGTATCTCAACCACGAGTGGGACGAGAGCTACCCGAACAAGGTTGAGATGAAGCGTTTGCAGGAACTGGCTAAACGCATCAGCACCGTGCCGGAAGCGATCGAGATGCAGTCCCGCGTGGCCAAGATCTATGGCGATCGCCAGGCAATGGCGGCGGGTGAGAAGCTGTTCGACTGGGGCGGCGCGGAAACGCTGGCCTATGCGACGCTGGTTGACGAAGGTATTCCGGTTCGTCTGTCCGGTGAAGATGCGGGTCGTGGCACCTTCTTCCACCGTCATGCGGTTGTGCACAACCAGTCTAACGGTTCAACGTACACTCCGCTTCAGCACGTGCATAACGGTCAGGGCCAGTTCAAGGTCTGGGACTCCGTGCTGTCAGAAGAAGCAGTTCTGGCCTTCGAATACGGCTACGCCACCGCAGAACCCCGCACTCTGACCATCTGGGAAGCGCAGTTCGGTGACTTCGCCAACGGTGCGCAGGTCGTCATCGACCAGTTCATCTCCTCCGGTGAGCAGAAGTGGGGCCGTATGTGCGGTCTGGTGATGCTGCTGCCGCACGGCTACGAAGGACAAGGTCCGGAGCACTCCTCCGCGCGTCTGGAGCGTTATCTGCAACTCTGCGCCGAGCAGAATATGCAGGTTTGCGTGCCGTCCACTCCGGCTCAGGTTTACCACATGCTGCGTCGTCAGGCGCTGCGCGGTATGCGCCGTCCGCTGGTAGTCATGTCACCAAAATCCCTGCTGCGCCATCCACTGGCGGTCTCCAGCCTGGAAGAGCTGGCAAACGGCACCTTCCTGCCGGCCATCGGTGAAATTGACGAGCTGGATCCGCAGGCCGTTAAGCGTGTCGTAATGTGTTCTGGTAAGGTTTATTACGACCTGCTGGAACAGCGCCGTAAGAACGATCAGAAAGATGTCGCCATCGTGCGTATCGAACAGCTTTATCCGTTCCCGCATCAGGCGATGCAGGAAGTGCTGAAACAGTACGCTCACGTTCATGATTTTGTCTGGTGCCAGGAAGAGCCGCTCAACCAGGGCGCATGGTATTGCAGCCAGCATCATTTCCGTGAAGTGATTCCATTTGGGTCTGCCCTGCGTTATGCAGGTCGCCCGGCCTCCGCCTCTCCGGCGGTAGGGTATATGTCCGTTCACCAGAAGCAGCAACAAGATCTGGTCAATGACGCGCTGAACGTCGATTAATTAAAGGATACATAATGAGTAGCGTAGATATTCTTGTTCCCGACCTGCCTGAGTCCGTAGCAGATGCAACCGTCGCCACCTGGCACAAAAAACCAGGCGACGCGGTAACCCGTGACGAAGTGCTGGTAGAAATCGAAACTGACAAAGTGGTACTGGAAGTACCGGCTTCAGCGGATGGCATTCTGGATGCAGTCCTGGAAGATGAAGGTACGACCGTCACTTCTCGCCAGATCCTGGGTCGCCTGCGTGAAGGCAATAGCGCGGGCAAAGAGTCCAGCGCCAAATCTGAAGAAAAAGCGTCTACCCCGGCCCAGCGCCAGCAGGCGTCTCTGTCCGATCAGACCAACGACGCGCTCAGCCCGGCGATCCGTCGCCTGCTGGCTGAGCACAGCCTCGATCCGGCAGCCATCAAAGGCACCGGCGTGGGTGGCCGTCTGACGCGCGAAGACATCGACAAGCATCTGGCAAAAGCGCCTTCTGAGGCGAAAGCGGAAGCGAAAGCACCAGCGGCACAGCCCGCTCTGGGCGCACGTAGCGAAAAACGCGTGCCGATGACCCGCCTGCGTAAGCGCGTGGCCGAGCGTCTGCTGGAAGCGAAAAACTCCACCGCGATGCTGACCACCTTTAACGAAGTCAACATGAAGCCAATCATGGATCTGCGCAAGCAGTACGGTGACGCGTTTGAAAAACGTCACGGTATCCGTCTGGGCTTCATGTCCTTCTACGTGAAAGCGGTAGTTGAAGCGCTGAAACGCTACCCGGAAGTGAACGCGTCTATCGATGGCGATGACGTGGTTTACCACAACTACTTCGACGTCAGCATGGCGGTTTCTACCCCGCGCGGCCTGGTTACCCCGGTTCTGCGTGACGTGGATACCCTGGGTATGGCTGACATCGAGAAGAAAATCAAAGAGCTGGCCGTGAAAGGCCGCGACGGCAAGCTGACCGTTGAGGACCTGACTGGCGGTAACTTCACCATTACCAACGGTGGTGTGTTCGGCTCGCTGATGTCTACCCCGATCATCAACCCGCCGCAGAGCGCGATCCTGGGTATGCATGCCATTAAAGATCGTCCAATGGCGGTAGACGGTAAAGTGGAGATCCTGCCGATGATGTACCTGGCGCTCTCTTACGATCACCGCCTGATCGACGGCCGCGAGTCCGTAGGCTTCCTGGTTGCCATTAAAGAGCTGCTGGAAGATCCAACGCGTCTGCTGCTGGACGTCTAGTTTTTGCAGTCTTGCCCGGCGGCGCGTTGCTTGCCGGGCCTACAAAAGCACTACCTAACGATTACCTGAAGGATGGATAGAACACATGAACTTACATGAATATCAGGCCAAACAGCTGTTTGCCCGGTATGGCTTACCGGCTCCGGTGGGTTATGCCTGTACTACCCCGCGTGAAGCAGAAGAAGCCGCGTCTAAAATCGGTTCCGGCCCGTGGGTAGTTAAATGTCAGGTTCACGCTGGTGGCCGTGGTAAAGCGGGCGGTGTGAAGGTTGTTAAGAGCAAAGAAGAGATCCGTGCGTTTGCTGAACATTGGCTCGGCAAGCGTCTGGTAACCTACCAGACAGATGCGAACGGCCAGCCGGTTAACCAGATCCTGGTGGAAGCGGCAACCGACATCGCGAAAGAACTGTACCTCGGCGCAGTCGTAGACCGTAGCTCCCGTCGCGTGGTGTTCATGGCGTCTACCGAAGGCGGCGTGGAAATCGAAAAAGTGGCGGAAGAAACCCCGCACCTGATCCACAAAGTGGCTATCGATCCGCTGGCGGGCCCAATGCCTTACCAGGGTCGTGAGCTGGCATTCAAACTGGGTCTGGAAGGCAAGCTGGTTCAGCAGTTCACCAAGATCTTCATGGGTCTGGCGACCATTTTCCTGGAGCGCGATTTGGCGCTGATCGAGATCAACCCGCTGGTGATCACCACCCAGGGCGACCTGATCTGCCTCGACGGCAAGCTGGGCGCTGACGGCAACGCGCTGTTCCGCCAGTCCGATCTGCGTGAAATGCGCGATCAGTCTCAGGAAGATCCGCGTGAAGCACAGGCTGCACAGTGGGAGCTGAACTACGTCGCGCTGGATGGCAACATCGGCTGCATGGTTAACGGTGCGGGCCTGGCAATGGGCACCATGGACATCGTTAAGCTGCACGGCGGTGAGCCAGCGAACTTCCTCGACGTGGGCGGTGGCGCAACTAAAGAGCGCGTAACCGAAGCGTTCAAAATCATTCTCTCTGACAGCAACGTGAAAGCGGTTCTGGTGAACATCTTCGGCGGTATCGTACGTTGCGACCTGATCGCCGACGGTATCATCGGCGCGGTAGAAGAAGTGGGCGTTAACGTTCCGGTTGTTGTACGTCTGGAAGGGAACAACGCTGAACTCGGCGCGAAAAAACTGGCTGACAGCGGCCTGAATATTATTGCAGCGAAAAGTCTGACGGATGCAGCTCAGCAGGTTGTTGCCGCAGTGGAGGGGAAATAATGTCCGTTTTAATTAATAAAGATACCAAGGTTATCTGCCAGGGCTTCACCGGTAGCCAGGGGACTTTCCACTCCGAACAGGCGATTGCCTACGGTACGCAGATGGTTGGCGGCGTAACGCCAGGTAAAGGCGGCACCACCCACCTGGGCCTGCCGGTGTTCAACACCGTGCGTGAAGCGGTAGAAGCGACGGGCGCAACCGCGACCGTGATCTACGTACCGGCGCCGTTCTGCAAAGACTCTATTCTGGAAGCGATCGACGCAGGCATTAAGCTGATCATCACCATCACCGAAGGCATCCCGACGCTGGATATGCTGACCGTGAAGGTGAAGCTGGACGAAGCAGGCGTGCGCATGATCGGCCCGAACTGCCCAGGCGTTATCACTCCAGGCGAATGCAAAATCGGCATCATGCCGGGCCACATTCATCGCCCAGGCAAAGTGGGTATCGTGTCCCGTTCCGGTACCCTGACCTATGAAGCGGTTAAGCAGACCACCGACTACGGTTTCGGCCAGTCCACCTGCGTGGGCATCGGCGGTGACCCGATCCCGGGCTCTAACTTCATCGACATCCTGAAGCTGTTCCAGGAAGATCCACAGACCGAAGCGATCGTGATGATCGGTGAGATCGGTGGTAGCGCGGAAGAAGAAGCGGCTGCTTACATCAAAGATCATGTGACCAAGCCGGTGGTGGGTTACATCGCGGGTGTGACCGCGCCGAAAGGCAAACGTATGGGTCACGCGGGCGCGATTATCGCAGGCGGTAAAGGTACGGCTGATGAGAAATTCGCAGCACTGGAAGCCGCAGGCGTGAAAACCGTTCGCAGCCTGGCGGATATCGGTGAAGCACTGAAATCCATCATTAAGTAAGTCCTCTCTGCTCCCCGATTGGGGCGCGTTGAAGTATAAAAAAATGTCCGTTTCGACATGGTTGGCCGCTGTAAAGCGGCCTTTTTTATTGTCTGCGTTTAGCCACCAGAGTGAATTTATAGTCGTCGGTGTTAAACACGTTGCGACTGTATTCAAATACCCGGCCGTCTTTCAGAAAGCCACGAGAGACTTTTTCCAGAATCGGTTTCGCCGGATCGAGCGCCAGGGCGGCAATCGCCTCGTCCGATGGCATGACTGGCACCAGCTCCTGCTCGCTGCGATCGATCACCATCTTTTTGATCTGCTCAATGTAATGGTATTTCGACTGTTCCATCACTTCCCAGGTGAGGTCGGGGAACATCGCCAGCGGCATCCATGTCTCTTCCAGATTCACCGGCTTTTCCCTGATGAAGCGTACGCGCTTGACGTGCCAGACCTTATCATCCGGATTGAGCGCAAGTTTTGCCGCGAGCCGCTCATCGGCTTTCACCACTTCGAAGACGCTGACGTCGCTGTGCGTATCGACGTTGCGATCCGCTAACTTTTCGTAAAAGCCGGTGAGCTGATAAATATCGTAATTCACCCGCTCCTCTTTTACATACGAGCCGCTGCCCTGAATACTTTCGATGATCTGCTCGTCGGCGAGCAGCTTCAAAGCCTGCCGCACGGTGACCCGGCTGACGCTAAACGCCTCCTGAAGGCTGGATTCCGTCGGCAGCGCGTCGCCAGGTTTTAACTCACCGGCATTAATTTTCTCGCGGAACGCATCGGCGATCTGCCGGTACATCGGTTTATTGCCCATTGTGTCGCGCCTTTTTAATACGTTTTCAGGGAATTATGCCTTCAGTGGTAAATTTGTAAATAATACAAATAAGATACAAATATCGGTGTTAGTGAAAATGATCACATAAATGTATTATCCGGTCTGCCACAATCCTCCCCAGACAATAACTTTGGATAGGTGAGGATCTTATGAACCTGACGACTCTGACCGACCCCCGTGCTGTCTGCGTGCAGGCGCAGTTTACCAGCCGTGATGAGGCAATCCGTCAGCTTGCGACGCGGCTGGTGGCGTTGGGCAAAATAGCCGACGCCGATACGTTTCTGGCAGACGTTTTCCATCGGGAATCGCTTGGCCCGACGGCGCTGGGCGAGGGGCTGGCCGTACCCCATGGTAAATCAGTGGCGGTAAACGAAGCGGCTTTTGCCGTGGCCACACTGCGTGAGCCGCTGGCCTGGGAAGGTGTGGACGGACCGGAGGAGGTCGAGCTAATTTTTCTGCTCGCCATTCCTCCCGCACAAGCGGGATCAACGCATATTCAGGTCCTGACGGAACTGACGTCTCGCCTGGCGGATGACGAGCTCAGGGCGCGCGTGATGACGGCGACCAGCGCGGAAGCGGTGCTTGCGGCGCTGGAAACAGCGCCTGACACACAAGAAACCGCCGTTGCGGAGAATGCCCCGACGATCGTCTGCGTTACCGCCTGTCCGGCCGGGATCGCCCATACCTACATGGCAGCGGAATATCTCGAAAAAGCGGGACGTAAGCTCGGCGTCAATGTGGTGGTCGAAAAGCAGGGGGCAAATGGTATTGAGGGGCGCATCACCGCGCAGCAGTTGCAGGAGGCAAAAGCGTGTATCTTCGCGGCGGAAGTGGCGATCAAAGAGCGTGAGCGTTTTCAGGGGATGCCCGCCATTTCCGTGCCCGTCGCGGAACCCTTACGCCATGCGGAAGCGCTCATTGAGCGTGCGCTGGCGCTACAGCCTGTATCCGATGCGCGTCCTGCGCACGTCGACACGGACGCGAAAAAGTGCGTTAAAACCGAACTCAAGCAGGCGCTGCTCAGCGGTATCTCCTTTGCGGTGCCGCTGATTGTCGCTGGCGGCACGGTGCTGGCGGTGTCGGTACTGCTGGCGCAAATCCTGGGCTTGCAGCATCTGTTCGATCAGGAAAATTCGTGGCTGTGGATGTACCGCAAACTGGGCGGCGGGATGCTCGGTATTCTGATGGTGCCTGTTCTGGCAGCCTATACCGCTTACTCGCTGGCGGATAAACCTGCGCTAACGCCGGGCTTTGCGGCGGGTCTTGCCGCCAATATGATCGGCTCTGGTTTTCTCGGGGCCATCGTCGGCGGGCTGATTGCGGGCTACCTGATGCGCTGGGTAAAAAACCACATCCGACTGAGTAGCCGCTACAACGGCTTTCTGACCTTTTATCTCTATCCGGTGATTGGCGTGCTGGGCGCAGGCAGCCTGATGCTGTTTGTGATCGGCGAACCGGTGGCCTGGATCAATAATGCCCTGACCGCCTGGCTTAACGGTCTGTCCGGCGCGAACGCGCTGCTGCTGGGGGCGATCCTGGGCTTTATGTGCTCGTTCGATCTGGGCGGTCCGGTCAACAAAGCCTCTTACGCGTTCTGTCTGGGAGCGATGGCCAATGGCGTATACGGGCCTTATGCGATTTTTGCCTCCGTCAAAATGGTATCGGCCTTTACCGTGACGGCATCAACGATGCTGGCTCCGAACCTGTTCAAACAGTTCGAAATTGAAACCGGCAAGTCCACCTGGCTGCTGGGGCTGGCGGGCATCACCGAAGGGGCAATTCCGATGGCTATCGAGGATCCGTTGCGGGTCATTGGCTCATTTGTTCTGGGGTCAATGGTGACCGGAGCGATTGTCGGGGCGATGGGGATTGGGCTATCCACCCCCGGCGCGGGCATTTTCTCGCTCTTCTTACTGCATGATGCCGGGCTGGGCGGCGTGATGGCCGCTGTCGGCTGGTTTGGCGCCGCGCTGGCTGGCGCCGCAATCTCTACGCTCATTTTACTGCTATGGCGACGCCAGGCCGTGAAGAGCGGCACCTACGTGACTGAAGACATACCATCGTAAACACGCACTGACAGGAAACGAAGATGAAAGCTGTATCTCGCGTTCATATCACGCCACATATGCACTGGGACCGGGAGTGGTACTTCACCACCGAAGCGTCACGTATTCTTCTGGTCAATAATATGGAAGAGATCCTCACTCGTCTTGAGCAGGACACAGAGTATAAATACTACGTACTCGACGGCCAGACGGCGGTGCTGGAAGATTATTTTGCCGTGAAACCGGAAAACAGGCCACGCGTGAAGGCGCTGGTGGCGGCCGGGAAGCTGATTATTGGGCCGTGGTATACCCAGACGGATACCACCCTTGTTTCCGGCGAGTCGATTGTCCGAAATCTGATGTACGGTATACGCGACTGTCTGGCCTTTGGCGAGCCGATGAAAATTGGCTATCTGCCGGACTCCTTCGGCATGTCTTCCCAGCTGCCGCACATTTACAATGGTTTTGGCATCACGCGCACCATGTTCTGGCGCGGGTGTTCCGAGCGGCACGGTACCGATAAAACCGAATTTCTCTGGCAAAGTCAGGACGGCAGCGAAGTGACGGCACAGGTGCTACCGCTGGGCTACGCGATTGGTAAGTACTTACCGGAGGATGAGGCCGGGCTGCGCAAACGGCTCGACACGTACTTCGAGGTGCTGGAAAAAGCCTCCGTGACGAAAGAAATTTTGCTGCCTAACGGCCATGATCAGATGCCGCTCCAGCAGAACATCTTTGCGGTGATGGATAAGCTGCGCGAAATCTATCCGCAGCGTCAGTTTGTGATGAGCCGCTTCGAGGAGGTGTTTGACCACATTGACGCGCACCGCGATGAACTGGCGACGCTGAAAGGGGAGTTTATTGACGGTAAATATATGCGGGTGCACCGGACGATAGGCTCCACGCGGATGGATATCAAAATCGCCCACGCCCGGATAGAGAATAAAATCGTCAACGTCCTTGAGCCGCTGGCCACGCTTGCCTGGACGCTGGGCTTTGAGTATCACCACGGCTTGCTGGAAAAAATGTGGAAAGAGATCCTCAAGAATCACGCCCATGACAGTATCGGCTGCTGCTGTAGTGACAAAGTGCATCGTGAGGTGATGTCCCGCTTCGAGCTGGCGGAAGACATGGCCGATAACCTGACGTGCTTCTATATGCGCAAGATTGTTGACAACATGCCGCAGAGCGAGGAAGACAAACTAGTGATGTTTAACCTCACGCCCTGGCCGCGTGAGGAAGTGATTAACACCACGATACGTCTGCGCGCCAGCCAGTTCCGCCTGCTGGACGATAGGGGGAATGAAATCCCTTACTGCCTGCGCAGCGCGCGTGAAATCGACCCCGGCTTGATTGACCGGCAAATTGTGCATTACGGCAACTACGATCCCTTTATGGAGTTTGATATCCAGCTCAATCAGATCCTGCCATCAATGGGTTACCGCACGCTCTATATCGAGCCGCACGTGGCCGGCAAGCTGCTGGCGGCAGAAAAATCGTCGGAGGCGTTGCTGGAAAATGCTTTCTGGGAAATAACGTTAAACGACGACGGCACCCTGCGTCTGCTCGATAAAGCGTCCGGGCTTATCTATGACCGCGCGCTGGAAATAGAAGAGAGCTCGGATGATGGCGATGAGTACGACTACTCGCCTTCACGGGAAGAGTGGAGACTCACTTCCGCTCAGGGCGAGCATGAGGTTGAGGTGATCCACGAGGCCTGGCAGAGCAGGGCGGTGATCCGCCATCGCATGGCGGTGCCGGCGGATCTCGCCGAACGTTCTGCGCGTCAGCAGACGGGAACGCTTGAGGCAGAACTCACGGTCACGCTCAGCCATAACAGCCGACGTATCGACGTTGAGGCGCGTCTCGGAAATCACGCGGATGACCACCGTGTGCGGGTGCTGATCCCGACGCCATTTACCACAGACACGGTGTTAGCCGATACCCAGTTCGGTTCGCTGACGCGTCCTGTACAGGATGAAGCGATGGCGAACTGGCAGGAGGAGGGCTGGAAGGAAGCGCCGCTGCCGGTGTGGAATCTGCTTAACTACGCTGTGCTCCAGGAACGGCGTAACGGAATGGCCCTGTTTACAGAAGGGTTGCGCGAATTTGAAGTGACTGGCGAGCGTCAAAAAACGTTTGCCCTGACGTTGCTTCGCGGCGTGGGGGTGCTTGGGAAGGAAGATTTACTGCTGCGCCCCGGCAGACCGTCCGGGATCAAAATGCCGGTGCCTGATTCGCAGATGCGGGGCCAGTTAACCTGTCGCTTTAGCCTGTTCAGTTTTAATGGTACGCCCGTCAGTGCTGGCGTTGCGCAGCAGGCGAAGTCGTGGTTAACGCCAGTGCACTGCTATAACAAAATCCCGTGGGATGCGATGAAGCTTAACCGCGCCTCTTTCACCACCCCTTGTAGCTATAGCCTGTTAACGCTGGCGCCTAACGGATGCGTACTCAGTGCGCTGAAAAAAGCGGAGGATCGTGACGAGATGATTCTTCGTCTGTACAACCCTGCGGAGACCCGCTCCGGTGATGTGGCTTTGTCTGTGAACCGTGAGGTCCAGGCCTGTTGCGAAACGGACATGAATGAGGTGCGCAAGGCGCAAGGGGAGGAGGGTTCAGCCATTACGGGGTCGTTCCGGCCATGCCAGTCACGCACCTTTAGCATAAAAATTGAAAGGTAATCCTCCGAACAAAATAAAGGCCGCATTCCTGCGGCCTTTATTTCATCAAATAGTCACGAAAGGGTGTTAATTTTAAGATTATTAAAGGTGAATGAAATGTAATCTTTTCGGCGGGTAGCAAAGCGAAAGAAAAATACTGTGAAGCAGATAACATTATATGGTTATCTTCCGGCAAAATGCGTTTTTTCTCGCGCGTTAATAAAAATCACAACTGTTTATATTATCTTCTGGCTTTTATAACCAATAACGCCTTTAAATATACATATTGTTAACAAGGTTTTTACTATCCGCACCACAAAGAAACATCATTAACAGCTCTGACTGTTTTTGATTTAAATCAATGTTTAATACTTGGAAAAAGGCTCCGAAAGGCGTTAAATTGTTCCCGATCAAAATGGCCGAAAAGTGGTAATTTTGCTATAAATTGATCGCCGTCGAAAAACGTAAATCTGTTCGAATAAAAACCTGTTTATTGTAAGGGTTTTGCAGCGTATTATATTTACGGGATCAATTTGGTTTTTTCTTAACGTATTTGTAACCTTTCATCATTGCTTTTTTCTCCTGAAGAGAATAAGCAACGAAGAAGGGAAGCAGATAACTTTGTATTGGGGCATGCGTGTGGATCCTTATCTAACGGGGTTCACTCTCGGAGTCTTCATGCGATGAGCAAGGAGTCATAATGTTAGACGTAGTCGAACTGTCGCGCTTACAGTTTGCCTTGACCGCGATGTACCACTTCCTGTTTGTGCCGCTGACGCTCGGTATGGCGTTCCTGCTGGCCATCATGGAAACGGTTTACGTCCTCTCCGGCAAACAGATTTATAAAGATATGACCAAGTTCTGGGGCAAGTTGTTTGGTATCAACTTTGCGCTGGGCGTGGCAACCGGTCTGACCATGGAGTTCCAGTTCGGGACAAACTGGTCTTACTATTCCCACTATGTAGGGGATATTTTCGGTGCGCCGCTGGCCATTGAAGGTCTGATGGCCTTCTTCCTCGAATCCACCTTTGTAGGTCTGTTCTTCTTCGGTTGGGACCGTCTGGGTAAAGTCCAGCATATGGCGGTAACCTGGCTGGTGGCATTAGGCTCCAACTTGTCCGCACTGTGGATCCTGGTGGCGAACGGCTGGATGCAAAACCCAATCGCATCTGATTTCAACTTCGAAACCATGCGTATGGAGATGGTCAGCTTCGCTGAGCTGGTCCTGAACCCGGTTGCTCAGGTTAAATTCGTTCACACCGTGGCGTCTGGCTATGTGTGCGGCGCGATGTTCGTGCTGGGCATCAGCTCCTACTATATGCTGCGCGGCCGTGACTTCGCGTTCGCCAAGCGTTCTTTTGCTATCGCAGCAAGCTTCGGTATGGCCGCGATTCTGTCCGTGATTGTTCTGGGTGATGAATCCGGTTACGAAATGGGCGACGTGCAGAAAACCAAACTCGCCGCAATTGAAGCTGAATGGGAAACCCAGCCGGCACCGGCAGCGTTTACCCTGTTCGGTGTGCCTGACCAGGAAGCGCAGGAAAACCGCTTCGCCATTCAAATTCCTTACGCTCTGGGTATTATCGCCACGCGCTCCGTCGACAAACAGGTGACTGGCCTGAAAGATCTGATGGTGCAGCATGAAGAGCGTATCCGTAACGGGATGAAAGCCTACTCGCTGCTGGAACAGCTGCGCGCCGGCTCTACCGACCAGGCCGTTCGCGATCAATTTAACGACGTGAAGAAAGACCTCGGTTACGGTCTGCTGCTGAAACGCTATACCCCGAACGTCTCCGACGCGACGGAAGCGCAGATTCAGATGGCAACCAAAGACTCTATTCCACGCGTTGCGCCGCTGTACTTCGCGTTCCGCATCATGGTGGGTTGCGGCATTATCATGCTGCTGATCATCGCGGCCTCGTTCTGGTCAGTCATTCGTAACCGTATCGGTGAGAAAAAATGGCTGCTGCGCACCGCGCTGTACGGTATCCCACTGCCATGGATTGCTATCGAGTCCGGCTGGTTTGTTGCGGAATATGGCCGTCAGCCGTGGGCGATCGGTGAGGTGCTGCCAACAGCGGTAGCGAACTCCTCCCTGACCGCAGGCGACCTGATCTTCTCCATGCTGCTCATTTGCGGTCTGTACACCCTGTTCCTGGTGGCTGAACTGTTCCTGATGTTCAAGTTCGCGCGCCTTGGCCCAAGCAGCCTGAAAACCGGTCGCTACCACTACGAGCAGTCTGTTGCGACTACTCAGCCGGCACGCTAAGACAGGAGTCATCAAATGATCGATTATGAAGTATTGCGTTTTATCTGGTGGCTGCTGATCGGTGTTCTGCTGATTGGTTTCGCGGTCACCGATGGTTTCGACATGGGCGTGGGCATGCTCACCCGTTTCCTCGGTCGTAATGACACCGAGCGTCGAATCATGATCAACTCCATCGCCCCGCACTGGGACGGTAACCAGGTGTGGCTGATCACCGCAGGCGGCGCGCTGTTCGCTGCCTGGCCGATGGTCTACGCGGCTGCGTTCTCCGGTTTCTATGTGGCGATGATTCTGGTGCTGGCTTCTTTATTCTTCCGTCCGGTGGGTTTCGACTACCGTTCCAAGATTGAAGACACCCGCTGGCGTAACATGTGGGACTGGGGCATCTTCATCGGTAGCTTCGTTCCACCGCTGGTCATTGGTGTGGCGTTCGGTAACCTGTTGCAGGGCGTACCGTTCCACGTCGACGAATATATGCGTCTGTTCTACACCGGTAACTTCTTCCAGCTGCTGAATCCGTTTGGTCTGCTGGCAGGCGTGGTGAGCGTGGCGATGATCATCACCCAGGGGGCAACCTATCTCCAGATGCGTACCGTAGGTGAACTGCATCTGCGTTCCCGCGCTACCGCTCAGGTGGCAGCGCTGGTGACGCTGGTCTGCTTCGCTCTGGCAGGCGTGTGGGTGGTGTATGGTATTGATGGATACGTGGTGACGTCCGCTATCAACCATGCTGCACCGTCTAACCCGCTGACCAAAGAAGTGGCGCGTCAGGCCGGTGCATGGCTGGTGAACTTCAACAATACCCCTGTGCTGTGGGCTATCCCGGCTCTGGGTGTGTTGCTGCCACTGCTGACCGTGCTGACGTCTCGTCTGGAGAAAGGCGCTCTGGCGTTCGTATTCTCTTCCCTGACGCTGGCGTGCATCATCCTGACGGCCGGTATTGCGATGTTCCCGTTCGTAATGCCATCCAGCACCATGATGAATGCCAGCCTGACCATGTGGGATGCAACGTCCAGCCATATGACGCTGAACTTAATGACCTATGTGGCTTGCGTGTTCGTTCCGATTGTTCTGGCTTACACCATCTGGTGTTACTGGAAAATGTTCGGTCGTATCACTAAAGAACATATCGAAAGCAACACCCACTCTATGTACTAAGTAAGGAGCTGAATATGTGGTATTTCGCATGGATTTTAGGGACGCTTCTTGCCTGTGCGTTTGGTGTCATCACTGCCCTGGCGCTTGAGCATGTAGAAGCGACCAAAGCAGGTGAAGAAAAGCACTAATGAATATTATCGCAACGTTATATGCGGTAATGGATAAGCGCCCCTTGAGGGCGCTTTCCCTCATTATGGCATTACTGCTGGCAGGCTGTATCTTCTGGGACCCGTCGCGCTTCGCGGCGAAAACCAGCGAGCTTGAAATCTGGCACGGCTTCCTGATTATGTGGGCGGTGTGCGCAGGCGTGATTCACGGTGTCGGCTTTCGTCCGAAAGCGCTACACTGGCAGGGCATCTTCTGCCCACTGATTGCCGATCTGGTTCTCCTCGCCGGTTTGATTTTCTTCTTCTTCTGAATAAGAAATGTCCGTTAACGTTATGGGCTTACCCTGGCCCATAAAAATTTACTCTCCGTTTACTTTCTCCCATTCCAAACCATCATTCCCGCGCGTATAGTAGCGAAGTTTGAAAGCTCCAACTTTTCTTGTATTACCGGGATGTAAAGTGAATACAACGCTGTTTCGATGGCCGGTACGTGTCTATTACGAAGATACCGATGCCGGTGGTGTGGTCTACCACGCCAGCTACGTTGCTTTTTATGAACGGGCACGCACAGAGATGCTGCGCCATCATCACTTTAGTCAACAGGTGCTGTTGGCTGAGCGAGTTGCCTTCGTGGTACGCAAGATGACGCTTGAGTATTTTGCGCCTGCCAGACTCGACGATATGCTCGAAGTCCAAACAGAAATTACATCAATGCGCGGAACTTCACTGGTTTTCACGCAGCGGATAGTCAATGCAGAGAACACGGTACTGAACTCAGCTGAAGTCCTGATTGTCTGTGTTGATCCAACCATAATGAAGCCTCGTGCGCTTCCTAAGTCTATTGTCGCGGAGTTTAAGCAGTGACTGACATGAATATCCTTGATTTGTTCCTGAAGGCAAGCCTTCTGGTTAAACTTATCATGTTGATTTTGATTGGTTTTTCAATCGCATCCTGGGCCATCATCATCCAGAGAACGCGTATCCTCAATGCCGCTGGCCGCGAAGCCGAAGCGTTTGAAGATAAGTTCTGGTCGGGTATTGAGCTTTCTCGTCTGTACCAGGAAAGCCAGGGACGCCGTGATAACCTTTCAGGCTCCGAACAAATTTTCTATAGCGGTTTCAAAGAGTTCGCTCGCTTACATCGCGCTAACAGCCATGCGCCGGAAGCCGTGGTAGAAGGGGCGTCGCGTGCGATGCGCATCTCCATGAACCGCGAACTGGAAAATCTTGAAACGCATATTCCTTTCCTCGGAACCGTTGGCTCCATCAGCCCGTATATCGGCCTGTTTGGTACGGTGTGGGGGATCATGCACGCCTTTATCGCCCTTGGGGCGGTGAAGCAGGCAACGTTGCAGATGGTTGCGCCGGGTATCGCAGAAGCACTGATCGCGACCGCAATCGGTCTGTTCGCCGCAATTCCGGCGGTAATGGCGTACAACCGTCTGAACCAGCGCGTGAACAAACTGGAACTGAACTACGACAACTTTATGGAAGAGTTCACCGCGATTCTGCATCGTCAGGCGTTTACCAGCACCGAGAGCAACAAGGGGTAAACCATGGCCAGATCGCGTGGACGAGGTCGTCGCGAGCTCAAGTCCGAAATCAATATCGTTCCGTTACTGGACGTGCTGCTGGTGCTGCTGCTGATCTTTATGGCGACGGCGCCCATCATCACCCAGAGCGTGGAAGTTGATCTGCCGGATGCGACAGAATCACAGGCGGTAAGCACCAATGACGATCCTCCGGTCATCATTGAGGTTTCCGGCGTAGGGCAGTACAGCGTGGTGGTAGAGAAAGATCGTATGGATCAGCTTCCGCCAGAGCAGGTTATTGCTGAAGCGCAACGACGCCTGGAGTCAAATCCGAAGACGGTCTTCTTAATCGGTGGTGCGAAAGACGTACCATATGATGAAATTATCAAAGCGCTGAACTTGCTACATAGCGCGGGCGTTAAGTCAGTTGGCTTAATGACTCAGCCTATTTGATCATCTGCGTAGTTTTTGGGAACCGATAGTGTCAAAGGCAACCGAACAGAACGACAAGCTTAAGCGAGCGATAATCGTCTCCGCAGTGCTGCACGTAATTCTTTTTGCAGCGCTGATCTGGAGTTCGTTCGATGAGCACCTTGATGCATCAGGCGGCGGTGGGGGGTCCTCCATCGACGCCGTTATGGTGGATCCTGGTGCGATCGTTCAGAACTATAATCGTCAGCAACAGCAGCAGGCGAGCTCTAAACGTGCTGAAGAGCAGCGAGAAAAACAGGCGCAACAGCAGGCGGAAGAGCTGCGTGAAAAGCAGGCCGCTGAGCAGGAACGTCTGAAGCAGCTTGAGAAAGAGCGTTTGCAGGCGCAGGAAACCGCTAAAGAGCAGGCGGAGCAGCAGAAACAGGCTGAAGCCGCAGCGAAGAAGGCGCAGGAACAGCAGAAGCAGGCGGAAGAGGCGGCAGCCAAAGCCGCGGCAGACGCGAAGGCGCAGGCAGATGCTCAGGCTAAGTTAGCCGCAGACGCGGCGAAGAAAGCGGCTGCTGATGCGAAGAAGAAAGCAGAAGCCGAAGCGGCGAAAAAAGCGGCCGCTGACGCACAGAAGAAAGCCGAAGCGGAAGCCGCCAAAAAAGCTGCGCAGGAAGCAGAGAAGAAAGCGGCTGCTGATGCTGCGAAAAAAGCGGCCGCCGCCGAGAAAGCTGCGGCAGAAAAAGCCGCCGCTGCGGAAAAAGCCGCTGCTGATAAAAAAGCGGCAGCTGAGAAAGCCGCTGCTGATAAGAAAGCGGCTGCCGAAAAAGCCGCAGCTAAAAAGGCCGCTGCTGCGGAAAAAGCCGCTGCCGCAGGGGTTGACGATCTGCTGGGCGACCTGAGCTCCGGTAAGAATGCACCGAAAACGGGCGGTGGGGCGAAAGGAAGTAACGCAGCACCGGCAGGAAGTGGTAACACTAAGAACAACGGTGCTTCTGGCGCTGAGATCAACGACTATAAGAATCAGATTGCTGCGGCTATTGCCAGCAGACTTAACGATAAATCGCTCTATACCGGGAAAACCTGCCGACTGCATATTAAACTGGCTACGGATGGTATGGTGCTGAGCGTTGAGTCAGAAGGGGGAGATGAAGCGTTATGCCAGGCTGCACTTGTGGCAGTGAATCAGGCAAAACTGCCAAAACCTCCGTCACAGGCTGTCTATGAAGTGTTCAAAGACGCTTCGCTGAACTTTAAGCCATAAGCAGAGCTGCGGTTATCGGGTTCTGATAGTTTTGTGTATTTGAGTTTGTTAACCTTCTGCTAAATTATCCAGGACTTATTGTTCGGATAAGGGAGATATGATGAAGCAGGCATTACGATTAGCTTTTGGTTTTTTAGTACTGTTGACGTCAGCAGTGCATGCCACAGTAAGCATCGACATTACCGACTGGAACGACTCAGCGCGTCCAATCGGTGTCGTTCCGTTCCAGTGGGCAGGCCCGGGCGCTGCGCCTGAAGATATTGGCGGCATTGTTGCAGCTGACCTGCGTAACAGCGGTAAATTTAACCCCTTAGATCGTTCTCGTCTGCCGCAGCAGCCGGGTACCGCTCAGGAAGTTCAACCTGCTGCATGGTCTGCACTGGGTATTGATGCCGTGGTTGTCGGACAGGTTACTCCTGCGCCAGACGGCGGCTATAACGTCGCTTATCAGCTGGTGGATACCGGCGGTGCGCCGGGTACCGTTCTGGCTCAAAACACGTATAAGGTGAACAAGCAGTGGCTGCGTTACGCAGGCCATACGGCGAGTGACGAAGTGTTTGAGAAGCTGACCGGTATTAAAGGTGCGTTCCGTACTCGTATCGCGTACGTAGTACAGACCAACGGCGGCCAGTTCCCTTATGAGCTGCGCGTCTCTGATTACGATGGCTACAACCAGTTCACCGTACACCGTTCACCACAGCCGCTGATGTCTCCGGCATGGTCTCCGGACGGCTCTAAGCTGGCGTACGTGACCTTCGAAAGCGGCCGTTCCGCGCTGGTTATCCAGACGCTCTCTAACGGTGCTGTGCGTCAGGTTGCGTCATTCCCGCGTCACAACGGTGCGCCTGCGTTCTCTCCGGACGGTACCAAACTGGCGTTTGCCCTGTCTAAAACCGGTAGCCTGAACCTGTACGTGATGGATATTGGCTCTGGTCAGATCCGTCAGGTCACGGATGGTCGTAGCAACAACACTGAGCCAACCTGGTTCCCGGACAGCCAGAATCTGGCCTTTACGTCTGACCAGGCAGGTCGTCCACAAGTTTATAAAGTGAATATCAACGGCGGAGCAGCGCAGCGTATTACCTGGGAAGGTTCTCAGAACCAGGATGCTGACGTCAGTGCCGATGGTAAAACAATGGTAATGGTCAGTACTGCGGGTGGTCAGCAGCACATTGCCAAACAAGATCTGGTAACGGGGGGCGTACAAGTACTGTCGTCAACGTTCCTGGATGAAACGCCAAGTCTGGCACCTAACGGCACCATGGTAATCTACAGCTCTTCTCAGGGGATGGGATCCGTGCTGAATCTGGTTTCTACAGATGGGCGTTTCAAAGCGCGTCTTCCGGCAACTGATGGACAGGTAAAATCACCTGCCTGGTCGCCGTATCTGTAATAATAATTAATTGATTACTAAAGGAATCTTAGAAATGCAACTGAACAAAGTGCTGAAGGGGCTGATGATCGCTCTGCCTGTTATGGCAATCGCAGCGTGTTCTTCTAACAAGAACGCAAGCAATGACCAGAGCGGCGAAGGCATGATGGGTGCCGGCACCGGTATGGACGCTAACGGCAATGGCAATATGTCTTCTGAAGAGCAAGCGCGTCTTCAGATGCAGCAGTTACAGCAGAACAACATCGTTTACTTCGATCTGGATAAATACGACATCCGTTCTGACTTCGCTGCAATGCTGGATGCGCACGCAAACTTCCTGCGTAGCAACCCGTCTTACAAAGTCACCGTAGAAGGTCATGCGGACGAACGTGGTACTCCGGAGTACAACATCTCCCTGGGTGAACGTCGTGCAAACGCTGTTAAAATGTACCTCCAGGGTAAAGGCGTTTCTGCTGACCAGATCTCCATCGTTTCTTACGGTAAAGAAAAACCAGCAGTACTGGGTCACGACGAAGCGGCTTACTCCAAAAACCGTCGTGCCGTACTCGTTTACTAAGAGAATTGCATGAGCAGTAACTTCAGACATCATCTGATGAGTCTGTCGTTACTGGTTGGAATAGCGGCCCCCTGGGCCGCTTTTGCTCAGGCACCAATCAGTAGTGTCGGCTCAGGCTCGGTAGAAGACCGGGTCACTCAACTCGAGCGTATTTCTAACGCTCACAGCCAGCTTTTAACTCAACTCCAGCAGCAGCTTTCCGATAACCAGAATGATATTGATTCCCTTCGTGGTCAGATCCAGGAGAGTCAGTATCAGCTTAATCAGGTTGTGGAGCGCCAGAAGCAAATTTTGTTGCAGATGGATAGCCTGAACAGCGGCGGAGCAGCAGCACAGCCAGCAGCAGGCGATCAAAGCGGTGCGGCAACGCCTGCACCTGCGGCAGATGCCTCCGCGTCGTCTGGTGCGCCTGTACAGAGCGGTGACGCGAATACGGACTACAACGCGGCCATTGCCCTGGTGCAGGACAAATCGCGCCAGGACGATGCTATCGTTGCGTTTCAGAACTTCGTTAAGAAGTACCCTGACTCCACTTACCAGCCTAATGCGAATTACTGGCTGGGTCAGTTGAATTACAACAAGGGTAAAAAGGATGATGCGGCGTTTTATTTTGCCTCTGTGGTGAAAAATTACCCGAAATCACCGAAAGCGCCTGATGCGATGTATAAAGTCGGCGTGATCATGCAGGACAAAGGCGACACTGCAAAAGCCAAAGCGGTTTATCAGCAGGTGGTTGCAAAATTCCCGGGTACAGACGGCGCCAAACAAGCGCAAAAACGTTTGAGTTCGATGGGTTGATTATCGCATGACCAGAAATCGCGTCATTTCTGGTCGTGCAGCATGATTCCTAAGCAGTTAAGTGATCTTCATCGAAATTTTTGTTGCGCAGAATTCTTAAATCAGTAATATATGCCGCCGTTGCCACGGGATATCAAACAACGTGAAAGCAGCGCAAAAGTGGGTCGTTAGCTCAGTTGGTAGAGCAGTTGACTTTTAATCAATTGGTCGCAGGTTCGAATCCTGCACGACCCACCACTTAAAGCAGTTCTGGCAGTACAGAGTGGGTGATTAGCTCAGTTGGTAGAGCATCTCCTTTACACGGAGGGGGTCGGCGGTTCGAGCCCGTCATCACCCACCACTCGGGTCGTTAGCTCAGTTGGTAGAGCAGTTGACTTTTAATCAATTGGTCGCAGGTTCGAATCCTGCACGACCCACCAATTTTATTGGTTCCGAGTGATAATTCAGGCAACACCCGAATGGGTCGTTAGCTCAGTTGGTAGAGCAGTTGACTTTTAATCAATTGGTCGCAGGTTCGAATCCTGCACGACCCACCAGCCTGAATAGATTTGAAGTACATCCCGCAAGGGGTCGTTAGCTCAGTTGGTAGAGCAGTTGACTTTTAATCAATTGGTCGCAGGTTCGAATCCTGCACGACCCACCAGTGTTGAAAGGCGCCCTAAAGGCGCCTTTTTGCTATCTGTCGTTCGCCAGTGCCTTGTAGGTCGGGTAAGGCGAAGCCGCCACCCGACAGATGCTACCGGCATCAATTCCCGATGACATTCCCCCTCAAATTCGCTATCTTGTTTAGTATACAAAACACCATTGCCTCATTTTTGTTATCTCATGCAAAACAAAGGCAATATTGTTAAGCCAGTAAAACGAGAAGCCATAATGAGTGTGATGTTTGATCCCGAAACCGCAATCTATCCCTTCCCGCCGAAGCCCGCTCCGCTAAGCCGGGATGAAAAACAGTTCTATCGTGAAAAAATCAAGCGCCTGCTTAAAGAGCGTGATGCGGTGATGGTGGCGCATTACTACACCGACCCGGAAATTCAGCAGCTGGCAGAAGAGACGGGCGGCTGTATCTCAGATTCCCTGGAAATGGCGCGTTTCGGTGCAAAACATCCTGCCTCCACGCTGCTGGTTGCAGGTGTGCGCTTCATGGGCGAAACGGCAAAAATTCTCAGCCCGGAAAAAACCATACTGATGCCGACGCTGAATGCCGAATGCTCCCTTGACCTCGGTTGCCCGATTGATGAGTTCACCGCCTTCTGTGATGCCCACCCTGATCGTACCGTGGTGGTCTATGCCAACACGTCTGCGGCGGTGAAAGCCCGGGCAGACTGGGTAGTGACCTCTAGTATCGCCGTTGAGCTGATTGAGCATCTGGACAGCCTGGGGGAGAAAATCATCTGGGCGCCCGATCGTCACCTGGGAAACTATGTACAAAAACAAACCGGTGCGGATGTGCTGTGCTGGCAGGGCGCCTGTATCGTTCACGACGAGTTTAAGACCCAGGCCCTGACGCGCATGAGAGGGTTATACCCGGACGCCGCGATTCTGGTGCACCCGGAATCCCCGCAGTCCATCGTCGACATGGCGGATGCCGTCGGGTCAACCAGCCAGCTCATTCATGCTGCGAAAACCCTGTCACACAAGCAGCTCATTGTGGCGACCGATCGCGGTATCTTCTACAAGATGCAGCAGGCCGTGCCGGAAAAAACGTTGCTCGAAGCGCCGACCGCCGGAGAAGGGGCGACCTGCCGAAGCTGCGCGCATTGCCCGTGGATGGCGATGAATGGGCTCAAAGCGATTGCGGAGGGCCTGGAGAACGGTGGCGCAGCGCATGAGATCCACGTGGATGCCGCTCTGCGTGAAGGCGCGTTAATTCCACTTAACCGTATGCTGGATTTTGCGGCTACACTACGTACTTAACTTATTACGCCCCGGAGAAAAAATGGATTTTTTTAGCACACAGAACATCTTGGTTCATATCCCGATTGGTGCGGGCGGCTATGACCTGTCGTGGATTGAAGCGGTGGGTACGCTGGCCGGTTTACTCTGTATCTGGCTGGCCAGCCTTGAGAAGATCAGCAACTATGCGTTCGGGCTGATAAACGTCACGCTGTTTGCGATCATCTTTTTCCAGATCCAGCTCTACGCCAGCCTGCTTCTACAGCTGTTCTTCTTCGCAGCCAATATCTATGGCTGGTACGCCTGGTCTCGGCAAAACAGTCAGCAGGAGGCGGAACTGCAAATCCGCTGGCTGCCGTTGCCAAAAGCCATCGCCTGGTTCGCGGCCTGCGTGGTGGCTATCGGCTTTATGACCGTCTTTATTGATCCGGTATTTGCCTTCCTGACGCGCGTGGCGGTCTCGGTCATGTCGGGTCTGGGATTAAATGTGACGATGTCTGAGCTTCAGCCGGATGCCTTCCCGTTCTGGGATTCCTGCATGATGGTGTTGTCGATTGCCGCAATGATCCTGATGACCCGTAAATACGTTGAGAACTGGCTGCTGTGGGTGGTCATCAACGTCATTAGCGTGGTGATTTTTGCCCGCCAGGGTGTTTATGCCATGTCGCTGGAGTACATGCTGCTGACGGTCATTGCCCTGAACGGTAGCCGCATGTGGATTAACAGCGCGCGTGAGCGTGGCTCGCGCGCGCTTTCCCGTTAATGGTGATGGGCGTGTGAGTGGCCGGACTGCGCCTCGTTCAGGTGACAGTCTGGCCCGTTACATGGCTGATACTCCATCTGGATGGTGGCGTGCGCAATTTCGTAGTGATGCTCAAGGAAGTGCCGAATACGTTCAAGCAACGCATCGTGATCGTGGGGCGGAATAACCTGAACGTGCAGCGTCATAAGCGGTTTCTCACCCACCAGCCAGACGTGAACGTGGTGAACGTTACGGACTTCAGGAATGGAACGACACAGATTGCGTTTTAGCTCGCCAATATCCAGCGACGTGGGAGCGCCTTCCAGCAGCTCATTGACGCTCTCTTTCAACAGCCGCCAGGCACTGCGTAATACAAGGCACGATACCAGCACGGAAAGAATCGGGTCGATGGGAGTCCAGCCCGTGCCCATAATGATCAGCGCGGCTACGATGGCACCTACGGAACCCAGCAGATCGCCCAGCACATGAAGCGCCGCGGCCCGTACGTTCAGATTTTTTTCACTGCTGCCGCGGTGCAATATCCAGAACGCCAGAATATTGGCGACCAACCCGGCAATGGCGATAACCATCATTGTCGTCCCGGCTATCGGTTGTGGATGCCGAAAGCGCTGAAAAGCCTCCCAGACGATAAGAAGAGTAATGACCACCAGTGCAATCGCATTCACAAAGGCGGCAAGCGTGGTCAGTCTGAGCCAGCCAAAGGTGTGGCGGGTATTGGGAGGGCGACGGGCAAACTGCACGGCCAGCAGAGCAAACAGGAGCGCGGCAGCGTCGGTCAGCATATGCCCGGCATCGGCCAGCAGCGCCAGCGATCCGGATATCAGCCCGCCTATTACCTCAATTATCATAAAGGTGGCAGTGACGCCAAAAGCCAGCAGAAGCCGTTTGGCATTTTCATCGCCAGTGGAGTAGGAATGGGAGTGGGAGTGCGCCATGGTATCGTTCCTGATTTATTATTATTTTTAGTTTAGCGTTTTTAAGAGCTTAAATAAAAAAGGAGAGCATTCGCTCTCCCTGTTTTACCTTACGGAAGGTTACTGGGTAGTACCGTCCGTTTTGGTATTGGCATCGCTGCCTACTTTGTCATTCGGGTCCGGGCATTTCCCGTCTTTACACACAGAGTTTTTATGAACCTCGTCGGTGGTCATACCCTCATGGTTCATCGTGCCTGTGCTCGTCCCGCCGGTGTTGGTATTGCCCGTGTTGATATTACTGTTATCAACATTGTTTGGCGCAATATTCTGTTTTGCATCCGGCGCAACCTGGCCCGCTTCGGCAGCGGCATTAGCGTCGCCGTTGCTGCCGGATGAGCCTGCGTCAGCAGCCAGTACGCTACCGCTTGCCAGAGTTAGGGTTGCCGTCAGGAAAAGCGTAGTCAGTTTCGTCATTTTCATCATGGTGCTCCTGTTCTTATCGTTACGCTGGATAACATTCTCCAACAGTGCATCTTGTTCAGTGGCGAAAGATCCCAGTTTCCTGATTTATGTCAGGATGGAATCGCGTATAAATATTTAAAAACAGTCGTTACAAGTAAAAAGCTTAGGCCAGATCTCATTTTTCGCTATTTTGTTGTGTATTTTAGGCGAATTCCAGGAATTATCTGCGCGAAGTGTAAAAGCCCGTTTACACTTCGTGGCCGACAAGTTAGATTGAAAGGATTGCTTTCATTACTAAAGATATGGCAGAGCCGGAAAGAAGATGAATTATCAGAACGACGATTTACGCATTAAAGAGATCAATGAGTTATTACCTCCCGTAGCGCTCCTTGAAAAATTCCCCGCCACCGAAAATGCCGCCAACACGGTGTCTCATGCCCGCAAGGCGATCCACAAGATCCTGAAAGGTAGCGACGATCGTCTTCTGGTAGTCATTGGGCCGTGCTCCATTCACGATCCTGCTGCGGCCAAAGAGTATGCGTCGCGTCTGCTCGCCCTGCGTGAAGAGCTGAAAGGCGAACTGGAAATCGTGATGCGCGTTTATTTCGAAAAACCGCGTACCACCGTGGGCTGGAAAGGGTTGATCAACGATCCGCATATGGACAACAGTTTCCAGATCAACGACGGCCTGCGCATTGCGCGTAAGCTGCTGCTGGAGATCAACGACAGCGGGCTGCCTGCTGCCGGAGAATTCCTCGATATGATCACCCCGCAGTATCTGGCTGACCTGATGAGCTGGGGCGCTATTGGCGCGCGTACGACGGAATCTCAGGTTCACCGTGAGCTGGCGTCTGGCCTGTCATGCCCGGTGGGGTTCAAAAATGGCACTGATGGCACCATTAAAGTCGCTATTGACGCCATTAATGCGGCTGGCGCGCCGCACTGCTTCCTGTCGGTGACCAAGTGGGGCCACTCCGCTATCGTGAATACCAGCGGTAATGGCGATTGCCATATCATACTGCGCGGCGGTAAAGAGCCTAACTACAGTGCTAAACACGTAGCGGAGGTAAAAGCAGGGCTGGAGAAAGCGGGTCTGGCACCGCAGGTGATGATCGATTTCAGCCATGCCAACTCCAGCAAACAGTTTAAAAAGCAGATGGAAGTCGGCGCAGATGTGTGTCAGCAAATCGCCAGCGGTGAACGCGCAGTGATTGGGGTGATGATTGAGAGCCATCTGGTGGAAGGCAACCAGAACCTGGAGGGCAGCGAGCCGCTGGTCTACGGTAAGAGCGTGACGGATGCCTGCATTGGCTGGGACGATACCGATGCGATCCTGCGTCAGTTGGCGGATGCGGTTAAAGCGCGTCGCGGCTAAGTTTGTCCCGGGCAATAAAAAAGCGTGGATTGCTCCACGCTTTTTTTATGTCCGGCGAATATTACTTCGCTTTACCCTGGTTCGCCACGGCCGCCGCTTTTGCAGCGATTTCGTCGGCGTTACCCAGGTAGTAATGTTTAACTGGCTTGAAGTTTTCGTCGAACTCGTACACCAGCGGCACGCCGGTAGGGATATTCAGCTCGAGGATTTCATCTTCACCCATGTTGTCCAGGTATTTCACCAGCGCACGCAGGGAGTTACCGTGAGCAGCGATAATGACGCGCTCGCCGCTTTTCAGGCGTGGCAGAATGGTTTCGTTCCAGTAAGGCACAACGCGGTCGATGGTCAGCGCCAGGCTTTCGGTCTGCGGCAGTTCAGCCTCAGTCAGCTTCGCGTAACGCGGATCGTGGCCCGGGTAGCGCTCGTCATCTTTGCTCAGCTCTGGAGGCGTGACCGCAAAACCACGACGCCACTGCTTAACCTGCTCGTCACCGTATTTTTCTGCGGTTTCCGCTTTGTTCAGACCTTGCAGCGCACCGTAGTGACGCTCGTTCAGTTTCCAGGATTTCTCAACCGGCAGCCAGGCCTGATCCAGCTCGTCCAGAACGTTCCACAGGGTATGGATGGCACGTTTCAGCACAGAGGTGTAAGCAAAGTCAAAGGTGAAGCCTTCTTCTTTCAGCAGTTTACCTGCCGCTTTTGCTTCGCTCACGCCTTTCTCGGACAGATCAACGTCATACCAACCGGTGAAGCGGTTTTCGTTGTTCCACTGGCTTTCGCCGTGGCGCACCAGGACAAGCTTAGTATTAGCCATTTCTTACTCCTCAAGCATTTTGAATGATAACAATTCTCATTATATTGCCGTGACTGTGCCAGCAGCAACGCTTAACCCTAACCATAGCGAAAATAGTTCGAGAGTGTAAGATGCATGTGAATCCAGGGTTATGATTTTGTCTGCGATCGCCGCTATTTTCAGCAAGGCGGAGATAAAAAAGCCCTCGCGATGAGGGCCAGTCTTTTTTGCCGGATGGCGCTTCGCTTATCAGGCCTATATTCGTAGGCCCGTGCGCCGCCGGACATTAAGCGCGCGGAATGAAATGATACTCGGTGACGCTAACGTACTCTTCACCCGGACGTAGCACGCAGTCCGGCTGCGGCCATTCAGGATGGTTAGGCGTGTCCGGAAGGAACTCGCTCTCCAGCGCCAGTCCTTGCCAGGCGCCGTAGGCGTCATGTTCACGCGCCGTGGTACCCTCCAGATAGTTACCGGAGTAGAACTGTAGGGCGGGGGCGGTGGTGTAGACCGTCATCTGTAACTTCTCATCAGCAGACCAGACCTGTGCGGCAGGTTGAGAAAGATCGCCTTTTGCCTGCAACAGGAACGCGTGGTCGTAGCCTTTCACCTTGCGCTGATCGTCATCACTCAGGAAATCCTGAGCAATGGTTTTCGGCTGACGGAAATCAAAGCTATTTCCGCTTACCGGTTTCAGCCCCTGATAAGGGATACCCATCTCATCGACCGGCAGATACTCATCCGCCAGGATCTGGAGTTTGTGGCTGCGGACATCGGTCTGATTACCGTCAAGGTTGAAATAGGCGTGGTTAGTCAGATTGACCGGGCACGGCTTATCGACGGTCGCGCGGTACTCAATGGCGATGCGATTATCTTCGGTCAGGGTGAAGCGCGCAGTTGCGGTGAGATTGCCCGGGAAGCCCTGGTCTCCATCGAGGGAGTCCAGAGAGAACCAGACCTCACCGTCATTTTGCTGCACAATCTTCCAGCGACGTTTATCAAACCCTTCCGGGCCGCCGTGTAGCTGATTTTCGCCCTGGCTGGCAAGCAGGGAATACGTTACGCCGTCCAGCGTAAACTGGCTTCTGGCGATGCGGTTAGCGTAGCGGCCTATGGATGCGCCCAGAAAAGCGGTCTGCTCGATATACTGCTCCGGCGATGCGCAGCCAAGCAGGGTTTCGCGCACGCTGCCGTCAGGCATCGGTACGCGGGCAGAAAGTAACGTTGCGCCCCAGTCCATCAGCGTAACCACCATCCCGGCACTGTTGCGCAGGGTTAACAGGCGATACGGCAGACCATCCGGTGCGAGTGTTGGTGTTTCGTTTAGCACTGTCCGGCTCCTTGTGATGCTTTGCAGACATAGAAAGTTTCTTTGATGCCCGTTTTGGCTTCGTACTGTTTAGCCACCGCGTCCTGAATGGCAGGGACCAGCTCTTCCGGCACCAGGGCGACGACGCACCCGCCAAATCCGCCGCCGGTCATACGCACGCCGCCTTTGTCGCCAATCGTGGCTTTCACAATTTCAACCAGGGTGTCGATTTGCGGCACGGTGATTTCGAAATCGTCACGCATGGAGGCATGCGATTCGGCCATCAGCTCGCCCATCCGCTTCAGGTCACCTTTTGCCAGCGCGGAGGCGGCTTCTACGGTACGGGCATTTTCCGTCAGTATATGACGCACGCGCTTCGTGACAACCGGGTCCAGCTCGTGGGCAACCTTGTTAAATTCATCAAGTGAGACATCACGCAGGGCTGGCTGCTGGAAGAAGCGCGCGCCGGTTTCGCACTGTTCGCGACGGGTGTTGTACTCGCTGCCCACCAGGGTGCGTTTGAAGTTGCTGTTGATGATCACCACAGCCGCCCCTTTAGGCAGTGGAACCGCTTTGGTCCCGAGGGAGCGGCAGTCAATCAGCAAAGCGTGTTCTTTATTGCCCAGCGCGGAAATCAGCTGATCCATAATGCCGCAGTTGCAGCCTACGAACTGGTTTTCCGCTTCCTGACCGTTGAGGGCGATTTGCGCCCCGTCCAGCGGCAGATGATAAAGCTGCTGGAACACGGTGCCGACCGCCACTTCCAGCGATGCGGAAGAGCTTAATCCCGCCCCCTGCGGCACGTTGCCGCTGATCACCAGATCGGCCCCGCCGAAATTCTTGTTACGCTTTTGCAGGTGCTTCACCACGCCGCGAACATAGTTCGACCACTGCTGGCTGTCGTGGGTCACGATCGGCGCATCGAGGGAAAATTCGTCAATTTCGTTGCCGTAATCCGCGGCGATCACTCGCACATGACGATCGTCGCGTTTCGCGCAGCTGATCACCGTCTGGTAGTCGATGGCACACGGCAGGACAAAACCGTCGTTATAGTCTGTGTGCTCGCCGATCAGATTAACGCGGCCTGGCGCCTGGATAACATGGGTGGCAGGGTAGCCAAATTTTTCAGCAAACAGGGATTGTGTTTTATCTTTCAGACTCATTTTTAGACTCCTGATTCGCGGTAATGGACGTCGCTAACGGCACGCAGACGTTCTGCCGCCTGTTCCGCCGTCAGGTCGCGCTGGGTTTCCGCCAGCATTTCATAGCCCACCATGAATTTACGTACCGTCGCAGAACGCAGCAGCGGCGGGTAGAAGTGTGCATGTAACTGCCAGTGTTGATTCTCTTCGCCGTTAAACGGCGCGCCGTGCCAGCCCATGGAGTAGGGGAAGGAGCACTGGAAGAGGTTGTCGTAGCGGCTGGTCAGTTTTTTCAGCGCCAGCGCAAGGTCGTCTCGCTGGGCGTCGCTGAGTTCGGTAATGCGCTGAACATGGGCTTTAGGCAGCAGCAGCGTCTCAAACGGCCACGCCGCCCAGTAAGGGACCACCGCAAGCCAGTGCTCGGTTTCCACCACGGTACGGCTGCCATCCGCCAGCTCACGCTGGGTGTAATCCACTAGCATCGGCGAACCGTTCTGGGCGAAATATGCTTTTTGCAGTCGGTCCTCACGCTCGGCTTCATTTGGCAGGAAGCTGTTCGCCCAGATCTGACCGTGCGGATGCGGGTTGGAGCAGCCCATCGCCGCGCCTTTGTTTTCGAACACCTGCACCCACGGATAGCTCTGCCCCAGCTCTGCGGTTTGCGCCTGCCAGGTGCTGACCACCTCTTTCAGCGCCTCAACGCTGAGCTCCGGCAGCGTTTTACTGTGATCGGGCGAGAAGCAGATCACGCGGCTGGTGCCGCGGGCGCTTTCGCAGCGCATCAGCGGATCATGGCTTTCCGGCGCGTCCGGCGTATCGGTCATCAGCGCGGCAAAGTCGTTAGTAAACACGAAGGTGCCTTGGTAGTCCGGGTTTTTATCGCCCGTCACGCGCATATTGCCCGGGCAGAGGAAACAGTCCGGATCATGCTGCGGCAGCGTCTGTTTGGCAGGCGTCTCTTGCGCCCCCTGCCAGGGGCGCTTGGCGCGATGCGGTGAAACTAAAATCCATTGCCCGCTGAGCGGGTTAAAACGACGATGCGGGTGATCGACGGGATTGAATTGCGTCATGACAAATCCTTAATCTGGATAGCCTTGCGGATGGCGCGACTGCCAGTGCCAGGTATCCTGTGCCATTTCATCAAGCGTGCGGGTGACACGCCAGTTAAGCTCTTTATCCGCTTTGGTGGCATCGGCCCAGTAAGCCGGGAGGTCGCCATCCCGGCGGGGAGCGAAGTGATACTTCACCGGCTTGCCGCAGGCTTTACTGAAGGCATTCACCACGTCCAGCACGCTGCTGCCGATCCCGGCGCCGAGGTTGTAAATATGCACGCCCGGTTTATCAGCCAGCTGCTGCATCGCCGCCACGTGGCCGTCGGCCAGATCCATGACGTGAATGTAATCGCGCACGCCGGTGCCATCTTCGGTGGGATAATCGTTACCAAAAATCGCCAGGGAATCGCGGCGCCCTACGGCAACCTGCGCGATATACGGCATCAGGTTATTAGGAATGCCCTGCGGATCTTCGCCCATATCACCTGACGGATGCGCGCCAACCGGGTTGAAGTAGCGCAGCAAGGCAATGCTCCACTCAGGCTGAGCTTTTTGCAGGTCGGTCAGGATCTGCTCTACCATCAGCTTGCTTTTGCCATACGGGCTTTGCGGTGTACCGGTCGGGAAGCTTTCAACGTAAGGGATTTTTGGCTGATCGCCGTAGACGGTCGCGGAGGAGCTGAAGATAAAATTTTTAACGTTGGCCGCACGCATGGCGGAGATCAGACGCAGTGTACCGTTGACGTTGTTGTCATAGTACTCAAGCGGTTTTGCCACCGATTCGCCAACCGCTTTCAGGCCCGCGAAGTGGATAACGGTTTCAATCGCGTGATCGTGAAGGATTTCAGTCATCAACGCTTCATTGCGGATGTCGCCTTCCACGAAAGTCGGCTGTTTACCCGAAAGGCGTTCAATGACCGGCAGCACGCTGCGCTTACTGTTGCACAGGTTATCAAGAATGACGACATCGTGGCCGCTTTGCAGCAGTTGCACACAGGTATGACTTCCTATGTAACCGCTACCACCTGTTACCAGAACTCGCATATTTCGCTCCATTAGGCTTATGGTATGAATTAACCATAGCATATCAGAGACGCGAAAAGTGTGACATGGGATAAAATAGTGGTATCGTTTACACTGGTTTTCACACGCGCTTTTTCTCAGACTGAGAGCATTGTAGATCAAAGAGATAGAGATGTATTGTTGCAGGTTGTCTGAAAAGCGGAGGGCAGCGCCCTCCACGCGTTAATCGATTTTGCTCAGCAGGTAGCGGTATTGCTCGCCGTCAGGCACAAATTCCAGCCGATGGGTGATGCAGGACGGGGCATCTTCAGCATGGTGGGACACAAACAGCAGCTGGGTTTCACCTTCGCTAATCAGGACATCCACAAAGCGGCGGATCAGCTGACGGTTGAGCGGATCCAGCCCCTGCAACGGTTCGTCAAGAATCAGCAGCGTAGGGTGCTTGACCAGCGCGCGGACGATCAATGCCAGCCGCTGCTGCCCCCACGACAGGCTGTGGAATGGCGCATCGGCGACCCGGTTATCCATACCCAGAATATCCAGCCACTGCTGCGCCAGCTTGTGCTGCTTGTCGGATACCGCCTGATAAATACCAATGGAGTCGAAGAAGCCAGAGAGGATCACGTTTCGCACCGTGGTGCTCACCCGGTAGTCCAGATGCAGGCTGCTGCTGACATAGCCGATGTGCTTTTTGATATCCCAGATGGTTTCCCCGCTGCCGCGGCGACGGCCGAACAGGGTGAGATCGTTGCTGTATCCCTGCGGGTGATCCCCGGTGATCAGGCTCAGCAGCGTGGATTTACCCGCTCCGTTGGGGCCGACGATCTGCCAGTGCTCACCAGGATTAACCGTCCAGCTGAGGTGATTAAGAATAGGGCGATCGTCGTAAGCAACCAGCCCATCGCGCAGCACAATGCGCGGCTGGTCAGGCTCCAGCCCGTGGCGTGCCGAAGGCGCATCCGGCTCCGGCAGGGCAATACCGTCCAGTTTCTCGCTGTGCGCCAGCTGCGCAATCAGCGCCTGCCGGAGCAGTACGGCTTTCTCGCCGGTTTCGGTCAGGCTACAGTCCGCCAGCACGCCCGCATAATGTACGAAATCCGGGATCTCATCAAAGCGGTTAAGAACCAGCACAAGCGTGTATCCCTGCTGGTTAAGCGACGCCAGCAACGCTGCCAGCTGCGCGCGGGACTGCACATCCAGTCCGTCAAACGGTTCATCCAGGATCAGGAGTTCCGGCTCGCTCATCAGCGCCTGACACAGCAGCGTTTTGCGCGTTTCACCGGTTGAAAGGTATTTAAAGCGGCGATTAAGCAGGGCGGTAATGCCAAATTGCTCCGCCAGCTGCTGACAGCGGGCAGGATTTTTTATCTCATCCTGGATAATTTCCGCCGTCGTGCGGCCGGTATCTTCTTCGCCGGGGCTGAGCAAATCGGTATTGTTACGCTGCCACTCATCGCTGACCAGCTTTTGCAGCTGTTCGAAGGAAAGGCGCGTCAGCCGGGTAAAGGTGCACCGACGTTCACCCTTAAGTTGGGTTAATTCGCCTGCCAGAGCGCGTGCCAGCGCGGATTTTCCGCTGCCATTCGTGCCCACAAACGCCCAGCTTTCTCCGGCGCGAAGGGTTAACTCTGGCAGCGATAAGGTACGGGTATCGCTAAGACGAAACGTGCCTTGCGAAATATGCAATGATGACATGTGTTATCCCATTTTTTGCAGCAACAGATGTCAGGGATACTCAGTGTTAGCGGGGTTGTCAATGCGATTAGCACAATGTGGCGATAATTACCCGGTCTGCATTGAAATATGCGGTCACCACAGCACCTTCGTCTAATTCGGTCGCGTCGTTCACCGGAACGGTGGCGCAGAGCGACTGTCCATCCGGCAGAGTCATCAGCACTTCACACTGTTCTGCGCCGCGCTCGATGTGGCTGATACGCCCGCGTAGCTGGTTGTCGGCCTCTGCGGCCTGCTCAGGGTTGAGTGCGATGCTGATCCAGGGCGCTTTGAGTAATACCAGCACCTCCTGACCTTCGTTCAGCCCAAGGCGTTGACCACTTTGCGCGGTGATGGCGGCTTTCAGGCGCGTCGCACCGTCCGCAAGCAGGATCTCTATATGCTCCTGCACCTGCGAATGATCGCGCCCCGTCACCGTACCAAACCACTGGTTGCGGGCGCTGGTCTGCAAAGAGAAACGGGAGATGGCACCCAGCAGGCTGTCCAGCGGCAGGTTGTCGTCATCGCTCAGCACATCAAATGCTTTTTGCTGGATCTGCGCCAGTAAATCGTAGAGCTGGATCAGACGTTGCCCGTAACGCGTCAACACGGCGCCGCCGCCGCCTTTCCCGCCGGTGGCGCGCTCAACCAGCGTGTGTTCGCTCAGGGTGTTCATGTCGTTAATCGCATCCCAGGCGCTTTTATAGCTGATACCGGCGTTTTTGGCGCCCTGGCTAATCGAGCCAGTTTGTTCTATTTGTTTTAACAGGGCGATGCGTCGCGGATCGGCGAAAAGCTTCTGCTGAAGTCGTAGGGTGAGGAGAATTTCGGCCTGCATAACAGTGTCCCGGTAAAAAGGCTATTGTGACCCAAATGCCCGGGGGCGGAAAGCGCACCGCACAAAAGGGGATGTTTTTCTTACTTTTCAGGGTAGAATAAGCCGTTCACAAGATCTGGAGAAAACCATGTTAGAGTTGTTGAAAAGTCTGGTATTCGCGGTAATCATGGTGCCAGTAGTGATGGCTATCATCCTCGGTGCCATCTACGGCCTGGGTGAAGTGTTCAACGTCTTTTCGAACATTGGTCATCGTCGTGACCAGCCTAAAAAGCAGCAATGATTTCCTCCAAAACGCCCGGCCAGCCCGGGCGTTTTGCTCTCAAGTTTATTCCTTTCCCGCCGATATCTTTTACAACGTTCCTTGAGTTTACGCATTAATGGGTACGATTTAGCGCTAGGAACGCCTGCGATATGTCGTTATATTTATGTGTATATAACGACACGCACAGGAGCTTCAAATGGCACGTTCATGGGTACGCCTTTTCGCAGGGGCAACGCTGACTCTCTCACTCACCGCCCACGCACTGGCGGATGAAGGAAAAATCACGGTCTTTGCGGCGGCGTCGCTGACTAACGCGATGCAGGATATTGCTGCGGTATACAAAAAAGAGAAAAACGTCGAGGTGGTCTCGTCGTTTGCCTCCTCGTCCACGCTGGCCCGCCAGATTGAAGCGGGGGCACCCGCGGATCTGTTCATCTCTGCCGATCAGAAATGGATGGATTACGCGGTGGAGAAAAAATCTGTTGATACGGCGACCCGCGAAACGCTGCTGGGAAATAGCCTGGTGGTGGTCGCGCCCACAAACAGCAAGCAGGACGACATCGCCATCAACAAACAGACGGACTGGACCCGTCTGCTCAACGGTGGCCGTCTGGCGGTAGGCGATCCGGAGCATGTTCCTGCCGGGATTTATGCGAAAGAAGCGCTACAAAAACTGGGTGCATGGGAGACCTTATCGCCGAAGCTGGCTCCCGCAGAAGATGTGCGTGGCGCGCTGGCGCTGGTGGAGCGTAACGAAGCGCCACTCGGGATCGTTTACGGCTCCGATGCCGTCGCCAGTAAAGGTGTGAAGGTGGTGGGCACCTTCCCGGAAGACTCGCATAAGAAAGTAGAATATCCTGTTGCGATAGTTGATGGACATAAAAATGCGACCGTGACGGCCTTTGTTGACTACCTGAAGGGGCCGGAAGCGTCCGCGATCTTTAAACGTTACGGATTTACGACTCACGAATGATATTGACCGAACCTGAATGGCAGGCCGTGCTGCTGAGCCTGAAAGTCTCTTCCCTGGCGGTTGCGCTGAGTTTGCCCTTTGGGGTGTTCTTTGCCTGGTTACTGGTTCGCGTGAAGTTTCTAGGCAAAGCCCTGCTCGACAGTGTTCTCCATCTTCCGCTTGTCTTACCGCCTGTGGTGGTCGGATATCTGCTGCTGATCTCCATGGGGCGGCGCGGTTTTATCGGCGAATGGCTGTACGACTGGTTCGGACTGACCTTTGCTTTCAGCTGGCGCGGCGCGGTTCTGGCCGCGGCAGTAATGTCCTTCCCGCTGATGGTGCGCGCTATCCGCCTGGCGCTGGAAGGGGTGGATATCCGGTTAGAACAGGCCGCCCGCACGCTGGGCGCAGGCCGCTGGCGGGTATTCCTGACCATTACGCTTCCGCTCACGTTACCGGGCATTATCGTCGGTACGGTGTTAGCCTTCGCCCGCTCGTTGGGTGAGTTTGGCGCGACCATCACCTTTGTGTCGAACATTCCCGGCGAGACGCGGACCATCCCGTCGGCCATGTATACCCTGATTCAGACCCCGGGCGGCGAAGGTGCGGCGGCCCGGCTGTGTATTATTTCGATTGTGCTCGCTCTGGTCTCGCTGCTGGTGTCTGAGTGGCTGGCGCGCCTCAGCCGTGAACGGATGGGGAAATCGTGATGCTGGAACTCAACTTTACGCAAACCCTGGGCAGCCACACCCTGACGCTGAACGAAACGCTGCCTGCCAGCGGTATCACCGCCATTTTTGGCGTGTCCGGGGCGGGGAAAACGTCGCTGATTAATGCGATTAGCGGCCTGACGCGTCCCCAGTCTGGCCGTATTGTGTTAAATAACCGCGTCTTGAATGACGCGGAGAAGAAGGTCTGCCTGTCACCGGACAAACGCCGTATCGGCTATGTGTTTCAGGATGCGCGCCTGTTTCCGCACTACAGCGTTCGCGGGAACCTGCGTTACGGCATGGCAAAAAACATGGCCGGACAGTTCGATAAGCTGGTGGCGCTGCTGGGCATCGAACCGCTGCTGGATCGTCTGCCGTCGTCGCTGTCGGGTGGTGAAAAACAGCGCGTGGCGATTGGCCGCGCCCTGTTAACCGCGCCGGAACTGTTGCTGCTGGATGAGCCGCTGGCCTCGCTGGATATTCCGCGCAAGCGCGAGCTGCTGCCGTATCTGCAACGTCTGGCGCGGGAAATCAATGTGCCAATGCTCTACGTCAGCCATTCGCTGGATGAGATTTTACATCTGGCCGACAAAGTGCTGGTGCTGGAAGCGGGCAGGGTGAAGGCATTCGGCAATCTGGAGGAGGTGTGGGGCAGCAGCGTTATGCATCCATGGCTGCCAAAGGAGCAGCAGAGCAGCATTCTGAAGGTGAGCGTGCTGGAGCACCATCCGCACTACGCGATGACCGCGCTGGCGCTGGGCGATCAGCATTTGTGGGTGAATAAAATCGATACGCCGATTCAGTCCACGTTACGGATCCGCATTCAGGCGTCGGATGTCTCCCTGGTCCTGCAACCGCCGCTGCAAACCAGTATCCGCAATATTTTGCGCGCAAAAGTGGCGCAGTGTTTTGATGATAACGGCCAGGTGGAAGTGCAGCTGGAAGTAGGCAACAGAACGCTGTGGGCGCGCATCAGCCCGTGGGCCAGGGATGAGCTAGGCATCAAGCCTGGCCTGTGGCTTTACGCGCAAATCAAGAGCGTTTCCATAACCGCCTGATTACAGCAGGTGGGTATAAATATACTGCGCGATGCTGTCGGTGGTGTTATCGCCAATCACCACGTCAGCGCGCGCTTTCACCGCGTCATCGGCATTACCCATCGCCACGCCCGTTCCGGACGCTTCCAGCATGCTGATGTCGTTATAGTTATCGCCGAAGGCAATTACGTCCTGCATTGATCCGCCCTGCGATTCGACGAACTGGGTCAGACGCTTTCCTTTGCTGTTGCCTTTGCGGGCGATATCCACCTGATCGTGCCAGGACCATTCACATTCCAGACCCAGCGTATGCTCGACATGTTTTGCGAAAGTATTCAGTTTGGCGGTGTCTTCATCGGTCAGGGCAAATTTCCAGATTGCGTCGACGTCTTCCGCCGCCTGGCGCAGGGAGGAAACCTGAGTGAACACCGGACGCTGCGCTTCCGGCAGAGACAGAGCCCAGTTGCTGGTGCGGATCACATGGCCGGTAGGGCGTTCATACACCATGGCGTTGTCCACATACATCAGGCCGTGAATGGCATGCTCATCCAGTAAATCAATCAATTGCAGCGCCTGCGTAACGGGAAGCGGATCGGAGGCTAAAACCTTTTTTGCCTGATAATCATACAAATAGGTGCCATTACAACAAATTGCAGGTGTATCTAAGCCCAGTGCCTGATAAAAAGGATGAATGGCTACGTGATGTCGACCCGTTACGATGAGAAGTTGATACCCCGCTTCCTGGGCTCGTTTGAGGGCCTCAAGAGAAGAGGGGAGCAGGGTTTTCTGAGGGGTAAGCAGTGTTCCGTCTAAATCCAGGGCAATCACTCGCGAGGTCATTTTTTCTTCCGGGTTAATGTTGAATTTAAGGTCTGTCGGGATGGTACACCGAGAGCGGAACCCTGCAAAATCCCGGACTACAATTCAGCATTCACCGTTAAAAATAATCAGGAGTATTCATGAAACAAACCGTTTATACCGCCAGTCCTGAAAGTCAGCAGATCCATGTCTGGCGTTTGAATACAGAAGGTTCGCTTACGCTGGTTCAGGTTGTTGATGCGCCAGGCCAGGTGCAGCCGATGGTCGTCAGCCCGGATAAACGTTTTCTTTATGTCGGCGTACGCCCGGAATTCCGCGTACTGGCATACCGTATCTCCCCGGATGACGGCGCGCTGACCTATACCGCAGAAGCCCCGCTGCCGGGCAGCCCGACCCATATTTCCACTGACCATAAAGGCAACTTTATCTTCAGCGGCTCCTACAATGCAGGCTGCGTGAGCGTCACCCGCCTGGAAGACGGTATTCCCGTTGAAACCGTCGACGTGGTAGAAGGGCTAGAAGGTTGCCACTCCGCCAACATTTCGCCGGATAACCGCACGCTGTGGGTGCCAGCGCTTAAGCAGGACCGCATCTGCCTGTTCACCCTGAGCGATGACGGCCATCTGGTCGCGCAGAGCCCGGCGGAAGTCACCACCGTGGAAGGCGCAGGCCCGCGCCACATGGTCTTCCACCCGAATCAGCAGTATGCCTATGTCGTTAACGAGCTGAACAGCTCGGTAGACGTGTGGGAGCTGAACGATCCTAACGGACAGATCGAGTGCGTACAGACGCTGGACATGATGCCATCTGATTTCTCCGACACACGCTGGGCGGCAGACATTCACATTACGCCGGATGGCCGTCACCTGTATGCCTGTGACCGTACCTCCAGTCTGATCACCATCTTCAGCGTCTCTGAAGACGGCAGCGTCCTGGCAGTTGAAGGCTTCCAGCCGACAGAAACCCAGCCGCGCGGCTTTAATGTCGATCACAGCGGCAAATACCTGATTGCGGCGGGGCAGAAATCCCACCACATTGCGCTCTATGAAATCCAGGGCGTGCAGGGTCTACTGGAAGAGAAAGGACGCTATGCGGTCGGACAAGGGCCGATGTGGGTTGTGATTAACGCTCATTGATCCGTAGACGAAAAAAAACCTCGCAAATGCGAGGTTTTTTTATGCGCGGTTAATGCATGAGGTAGGCCGGGTAAGGCGCAGCCGCCACCCGGCAGCAGGCATTTTACTGCTTCGGCTCAGCAACCACTTTGCTACCCAGACCGCGGTTGTTATATTCCCACATGCGGTTAAAGTTAGCGTCATTCAGGTTACGCTGCACGTTGTCTTTATCATCCACCGTGCCGGTGTTGCCGGAGAAAGGACGTTTCGAGATCGCCGCATCCGCCCACGGTTTCGCCATGTTAAAGCCTTCGTTAATCACGCTGTCGCGGATCACGACCTGGCCGTTAGTGGCGGAGTCCACGTCCAGAGAGCGACCAAGCTGCGCCACGCCATCGCCAGCAGCAGTAAAGCGGCTATTCACGGCCAGGAAGCCATAGAACAGGTTAGACTGCGTGGCCGGGGCAAAGACGTAACCTTCCTGCTGCGTACGTGAATTCACCACGCGGAAGTCGGTGTTATCAAATACCACCGCGCCGCGGCCAGAGACCATATCCACGTCGCCTTCAATGTAGCTGTTGGTGACCAGAGTACGCGTCAGACGGTTGTTCTGAAGGGTATTCTGCACGCCGCTGTTGGTCACGAAGAAGGTGTTCTGGCGGCCCAGGATATTGACGTTGTTAATCTGTACCTTGTCGCCATCGCTACGCAGCGCCACGGCCTGATGATTACCTGCGTCAACGCTGTCGCCCAGGGTGTTCTGAATGGTCAGGTTCTGCAATTGCAGGCCATTGTTCTGTGACCAGAATACCGCCGAACACATCACGCCAATGGTGGCGGCACGCTTGCGCTGGCAGTTATCAAACATATACCACGCCGGTTTACCTGGCATGTATTTACCGGCCGGGTTCACCAGATGGCGCCAGGTGGTGCTGTCGATCTCTGAATCAATCGCCAGGCCAATTTTTACGTCGACCGCTTTTTCGCCCAGGCCGTAAAGCGTAATGCTTCCCGGTGCCGCCGGAACATAAACGGTTCCTTCGTATTCACCCGGCAGGATGGCAATGTACTGACGAGATGCGCTGTGTTTGGTGATTGCGGCATCAACGGCTGCCTGAATAGAGGTGTGTGTAACGCCCTCTGCCCCGGCCGGGCCGACAACGAAGTCTGGCTGTTTCGGCAGGTTAATAGAAGAAGGCGTCCACGGGGCTGCATTGGGATCCATCGCCGAGAAATAGTGCGCACGGGTGAAGTTCTTCGCTTCAGCCGCTGACAGGATCGGACGGGAAGCGGTGCCCGGAGCAACCTGCTCAGAAGGTTGCTGATCCGGTGGTGTTGAACTGCAAGCGGATAAAGTCACGCCAAAGGCGAGTGCCAACGCCAGACGGGAAATCCTGGAAATATTCAAGGTAATGCTCCTGGGTATGCAAGTCTTATCTGGATAGACGAAATAGCCTGCTTTTTTATACTAAGTTGAGCGAAACGGGAAGATAAAAACCGGAAAAGTTGCATTTTTGCCCGCAGGCGACGGGAAAGTCATCACAAATAAATAACATTTTCCCCCAATGCGGTTGACAGCAGGCGGCAGATGAAAATAAATGTCTATACAACCCATGACAAGCGGAAGGCACATGCAGCAGCTTCATCCCGATGATGTGATATGGCGAAATGCGCGACTGGCAACCCTGGCGACAGGTGAGGCGGAGCCCTACGGCCTGAGAGAACAACATGCCATCGTTGTGCGCGGCCAGACGATTCTGGCCATTATTCCTGAATCCGGGATCCCCTCCGGGCATCGTCAGTGTGTCGATCTCGACGGGCGTCTGGTTACCCCCGGCCTGATCGATTGCCACACCCATCTGGTGTTCGGCGGCGATCGCGCAGCGGAATGGGAGCAACGGCTTAACGGCGTGTCATATCAGACCATTAGCGCGCAGGGCGGCGGAATTAACGCCACGGTCACGGCCACCCGCAACAGTTCGCCGGAAACGCTCCTGACGGTGGCGCAGCAGCGACTCCAGCGGCTGATGAATGAAGGCGTAACGACCGTTGAAATCAAATCGGGATACGGACTGAATGCCGAAGCCGAAGAGAAAATGCTGCTGGTTGCCCGCCAGCTCAGCCTGAATAATCTGGTCGATATCAGCCCGACGCTGCTGGCCGCGCACGCCGTTCCTGCCGAGTACCGACAGGATCCGGATGCCTATCTGGCGCTGGTCTGTGAGCAGATCATGCCCACGCTGTGGCAAAAAGAGTTATTTGAAGCGGTGGACGTGTTTTGTGAAAACGTCGGCTTTACCCCGGCGCAAACCGAGCGCCTGTTCCGGGCCGCCGCCGCGCTCGGGATCCCGGTAAAAGGGCATGTAGAACAACTGTCGAATCTCGGCGGCGCGGCGCTGGTCAGCCAGTATAAAGGGCTGTCGGCCGATCATATTGAGTATCTTGATGATGAAGGTATTCAGGCGATGGCGCAAAGCGGCACGGTGGCGGTATTGCTCCCCGGCGCGTTCTATTTTCTTCAGGAGCGCCAGCGTCCACCGGTGGCGCAGTTGAGAGAGCAGGGCGTGCCGATGGCGGTGGCTACCGACTACAATCCGGGCACCAGCCCGTTTGCCAGCCTGCATCTGGCAATGAACATGGCCTGCGTCCAGTTTGGCCTCACGCCGGAAGAGGCCTGGGCTGGCGTGACGCGGCATGCGGCGCAGGCGCTAGGACGTGGTGCGACGCACGGGCAGTTAAAGCCCGGTTATGTGGCTGATTTCGTCGTCTGGGAGGCGAATCATCCGGTTGAGATGGTTTACGAGCCGGGGCGGAATCCTTTGTATCAACGCGTGTTTCGGGGGCAGGTAGCATGAAACTGTGGCATCCCGTCTCTCCGCAGGTCTGGCAGGGTCGTGACGACAGCGCCGAGTCCAGCACCGCGAAACGTCTCTTCCAGACCATACAGCAGCGCGAACACTTTTCTCCCGCGCCGTCAGGCATCGCCCTGCTGGGCTTTGAATGTGATGAAGGGGTTAAGCGTAACCAGGGCAGGCCCGGTGCTGCACAGGCGCCCGATGTGTTGCGTGGCGCGCTGGCGAATATGGCGAGCCATCAGGGGCATGCGCGCCTCGTGGATATGGGCGCTATTTATGTTGAAGGCCACGCGCTGGAGGCGGCACAGCAGGCGCTGAGCGAGGCCATAACCGCGTGCCAGCAATCCGGGATGCGTACTCTGGTTTTCGGTGGTGGACATGAAACCGCCTGGGCGCACGGGCGCGGCGTGCTGGACGCCTTTCCGAACGATCGCCTTGCGGTGATCAACCTGGATGCGCACCTCGATTTACGCAAGGCCGAACGGGCAACGTCCGGCACGCCGTTCCGCCAGCTGGCGCACTACTGCGCGTCTCAGTCGCGGGTGTTTCACTACGCCTGCCTGGGGGTAAGCCGTGCGGCGAATACTCAGGCGCTGTGGGAGGAAGCTGAGCGGTTGAACGTGACGCTGGTTGAAGATCTCGATTTTCGCCGGGATGCGCTATCCGCGCTGGATAGCGTGCTTGCGCAGGCAGACCGGGTTTATCTCACCGTTGACCTCGATGTGCTGCCTGCCGCAGAAATGCCCGCCGTGTCCGCCCCTGCGGCGTTGGGGATCCCGGCGCTGGATCTGTTCCCGGTTATTGAGCGTATCTGCCGAAGCGGTAAACTACAGGCGGCGGATCTGGTGGAATTTAATCCGCACTACGATCGGGACGGTCAGGGCGCTAAGCTCGCCGCCCGACTGGCCTGGCAAATTGCTCACTGGTGGGCATAACAACATTCAAGGAGTCATGATGTTTTCACGCTCGCCCCTGCCGCAGCCGAGCCCTCCCGCGCCTTTTTACGAAAAGGTGAAGCAGGCGATCAGCGAAAAAATCGCCGCCGGCGTCTGGCGCCCGCACGACCGCATTCCGTCCGAGGCCGAGCTGGTGGCGCAGTTTGGCTTTAGCCGAATGACCATCAACCGCGCATTGCGTGAACTGACCGATGAAGGGTTGCTGGTGCGTTTGCAGGGTGTCGGAACCTTTGTCGCCGAGCCAAAAGGACAGTCGGCGCTGTTTGAAATCCGCAGCATTGCCGATGAAATTGCCGCCCGCAACCATCAGCACCACTGCGAGGTGCTGGTGCTTGAAGAGACGCAGGCCAGCGCCGAACAAGCCATCGAGCTGAACGTTACCGAGGGCACCCGGATTTTCCATTCGGTGATGGTGCATTATGAGAACGACATTCCGGTCCAGATTGAAGATCGCTGCGTCAACGCGGAGCGGATACCGGATTACCTGAGCCAGGATTACACCCAAACCACACCGCATGCGTATCTCTCGCTCGTCGCCCCGCTGACGGAAGGGGAGCATATCGTGGAAGCCGTGCGCGCCACGCCGCAGGAGTGCGAGCTGTTGCGTATTAAAGAGCACGATCCCTGTCTGCTGATCCGCCGTCGTACCTGGTCGTCCTCGCAAATTGTGTCGCATGCGAAGCTGCTATTCCCGGGGAATCGCTACCGGTTGCAGGGCCACTTTATGTCATAAGTTTTATAAGCGTGATCGCTAACGCAATATAGCAAAATTGTATCTTTTTTGTTAAATCCGACCTTGTGTGTGCTTGTCTATACAAGTATATCTAAATGCATCACCTGTCCCTTATGAGGAACACACAATGTCGTCAGATAAATACCGCAAGCAGGATGTCCGCGCCGCGCGCGGCACCACGCTCACCGCAAAAAGCTGGCTCACCGAAGCACCGCTGCGCATGTTGATGAACAACCTTGATCCTGAGGTAGCAGAAAATCCCCACGAGCTGGTGGTCTACGGCGGCATTGGCCGCGCCGCGCGCAACTGGGCGTGCTATGACGCGATTGTCGAGTCTTTGACGAATCTCGAAAACGACGAAACGCTGCTGGTGCAATCCGGCAAACCGGTGGGCGTATTCAAAACCCATAAAAATGCGCCCCGCGTGCTGATTGCCAACTCCAACCTGGTGCCGCACTGGGCGACGTGGGAACACTTCAACGAGCTGGACGCAAAAGGGCTGGCCATGTACGGCCAGATGACCGCGGGTAGCTGGATCTACATCGGCAGCCAGGGGATTGTGCAGGGCACGTATGAAACCTTCGTGGAAGCGGGCCGTCAGCACTATAACGGATCACTGAAAGGCCGCTGGGTGCTCACCGCCGGACTGGGCGGCATGGGCGGCGCGCAGCCGCTGGCCGCGACGCTGGCGGGCGCGTGCTCCCTGAACATTGAGTGCCAGCAGAGCCGCATCGATTTCCGTCTGCGTACCCGCTATGTTGATGAGCAGGCCGACAACCTCGATGACGCGCTGGCGCGCATCAAAAAGTACACCGCTGAAGGCAAAGCCGTGTCGGTTGCCCTGTGCGGCAACGCGGCGGATATTCTGCCGGAACTGGTGGCGCGCGGCGTGCGTCCGGATCTGGTCACCGACCAGACCAGCGCTCACGATCCGCTCCACGGCTATCTGCCAAAAGGCTGGACGTGGGAAGACTATCAGCAAAAAGCGGAAACCGATCCTGAGGGCACGGTACTGGCGGCCAAACGCGCCATGGCGGAACACGTCTCCGCGATGCTGGCCTTCAGTAAGATGGGTATTCCGACCTTTGATTACGGGAATAACATCCGCCAGATGGCGAAAGAGATGGGGGTGAATAACGCCTTTGACTTCCCCGGCTTCGTGCCCGCCTATATTCGTCCTCTGTTCTGCCGCGGCATTGGGCCGTTCCGCTGGGTTGCCCTGTCCGGCGACCCGGAGGATATCTACAAAACCGACGCCAGAGTGAAAGAGATTGTCGCCGACGACGAACACCTGCATCGCTGGCTGGATATGGCGCGCGAACGCATTAACTTCCAGGGCCTGCCGGCGCGTATCTGCTGGGTCGGGCTGGAGTGGCGGCAAAAACTCGGCCTCGCCTTTAACGAAATGGTGCGCAGCGGCGAAGTCTCCGCGCCGATCGTCATTGGCCGCGACCACCTGGACTCCGGCTCTGTCGCCAGTCCGAACCGTGAAACCGAAGCCATGCGCGACGGCTCGGATGCGGTCTCCGACTGGCCGCTGCTGAATGCCCTGCTGAACACCGCCAGCGGCGCGACCTGGGTGTCGCTGCACCACGGCGGCGGCGTCGGGATGGGCTTCTCCCAGCACTCCGGGATGGTCATCGTCTGTGACGGAACTGATGAAGCGGCCGCGCGTATCGCTCGCGTGCTGCACAACGACCCGGCAACCGGCGTGATGCGTCACGCGGATGCGGGTTACGAGATTGCCATTGATTGTGCCAAAGAGCAGGGCCTGAACCTGCCGATGATCCCCGCCACACAAGGAAAGCCTGCATGAACGCGTTAACACTTACTCCCGGCTCGCTGACGCTCAAACAGCTGCGTCACGTCTGGCGTCAGCCGGTGACACTCTCCCTTGATGAAAGCGCCAACCGTGCCATTAACGACAGCGTGGCCTGCGTGGAGGCGATTGTGGCGGAGGGGCGCACCGCCTACGGCATCAATACCGGGTTTGGCCTGCTGGCGCAGACCCGCATCGCCACGCACGATCTGGAGAATTTACAGCGTTCGCTGGTGCTGTCGCACGCGGCGGGGGTTGGCCAGCCGCTGGACGATGAGATCGTCCGCCTGATGATGGTGTTGAAAATCAACAGCCTGGCGCGTGGGTTTTCCGGCATTCGTCTGAGCGTGATCCAGGCGCTGATGGCGCTGGTCAATGCGGAAATTTATCCGTGGATCCCGGCGAAGGGCTCCGTCGGCGCCTCCGGCGATCTGGCGCCGCTGGCGCATATGTCGCTGCTCCTGCTGGGTGAAGGCCAGGCGCGCTGGCAAGGGGAGTGGCTGCCTGCGAAAGAGGCGCTGAAAAAAGCTGGCTTAACGCCGATCACCCTCGCGGCAAAAGAGGGGCTGGCGCTGCTCAACGGCACGCAGGCGTCGACCGCTTTCGCGCTGCGCGGTCTGTTTGAAGCGGAAGATCTGTTCGCCTCGGCGGTGGTGTGCGGTGCACTGACCACTGAGGCGGTGCTCGGCTCGCGTCGTCCGTTCGATGCCCGCATCCACGAGGTGCGCGGCCAGCGCGGTCAGATTGATGCCGCCGCCATGTACCGCCTCGTACTTACCGATACTAGCGACATTGCCGATTCGCATCACAACTGTGAGAAGGTGCAGGATCCGTATTCCCTGCGCTGCCAGCCGCAGGTGATGGGCGCATGCCTGACGCAGCTGCGCCAGGCGGCAGAAGTGCTGCTGGTCGAAGCCAATGCGGTGTCCGATAACCCACTGGTATTTGCTCAGGAAAACGAGGTGGTTTCTGGCGGTAACTTCCACGCCGAGCCGGTGGCGATGGCCGCAGATAATATCGCCCTGGCGATTGCCGAAATCGGGGCGTTGTCTGAGCGTCGAATCGCGCTGATGATGGATAAGCACATGTCCCAGCTGCCGCCATTCCTGGTGCGCAACGGCGGCGTGAACTCGGGCTTCATGATAGCCCAGGTCACCGCCGCGGCACTGGCAAGCGAGAACAAAGCCCTGTCGCATCCGCACAGCGTGGACAGCCTGCCAACCTCAGCCAACCAGGAAGATCACGTTTCGATGGCCCCGGCTGCCGGGCGTCGCCTCTGGGAGATGGCCTCTAACACCCGCGGCGTGCTGGCGGTGGAGTGGCTGGCGGCGTGTCAGGGTATTGATTTGCGCGAAGGGCTAAAATCCAGCCCGCTGCTGGAGCAGGCGCGCCAGGAACTGCGCGAGCAAGTTACGCACTACGATGACGACCGCTTCTTTGCGCCGGATATTGATAAGGCGATGCAGCTTCTGGAGGAAGGACGGCTGGTGGGGCTGTTACCTTCGGTGCTGTGATTTTATGCCCGGTGGCGCTGCGCTTACCGGGCCTACGAGTGCGAAATGTAGGCCGGGTAAGGCGTAGCCGCCACCCGGCTTTTTTTACGAATACATCGCCGTAATCGACGCGCTGCCCAGCGAATGGAAATGCACGTTAAAGCCTACCATCGCACCGCTCGCCCCTTCGTCGACCTCAATCTTGTCCACATCCAGCGCGTGCACGGTGAAGATATAGCGGTGCGTTTCCCCTTTTGGCGGCGCCGCGCCGCCGTAGCCCGCTTTGCCAAAGTCAGTGCGCGTCTGAATCGCACCGTCAGGCAGAGCAACCAGATCGGAACCGGAGCCCTGCGGCAGCACGCGCGTGTCGGCGGGCAGGTTTGCCACGATCCAGTGCCACCAGCCCGACCCGGTTGGCGCATCCGGATCGTAGCAGGTCACGACAAAACTTTTGGTTCCCGCTGGCACATCGTCCCACGCCAGATGGGGAGAGATATTATCCCCCTGATAACCCATCCCGTTAAACACGTGACGTTCCGGCAGCTTTTCGCCGTCGCGCAAATCTTTACTGATGATTTTCATCCGATTTCCCTCGTTACTCACTCATTCAGAAAGTGTAACGCATGGGGTTAAATCGCGAAATGCGCTGAAGTGTTAACGGCTTCAACCACTGCCCCGGTCAGCTTGCGGAGCTGATCCGCAGAAATGGTGTACGGCGGCATGAGGTAAATCAGCTTACCGAAAGGTCGCACCCACACGCCCTGGTCAACGAAGAAGCGCTGCAACGCGGCCATGTTCACCGGATGCGTTGTCTCGATTACCCCGATGGCGCCCAGTACGCGGACGTCCGCGACGTATTCCGCCTCCGCCGCCGCGCTTAACTGCTGCTTCAGCTGCGCCTCAATCGCCGCCACCTGCGTCTGCCATGCGCCGCTTTCCAGAATGGCGAGGCTTTCGCTTGCCACGGCGCAGGCCAGCGGGTTGCCCATAAACGTCGGGCCGTGCATAAAGCAGCCCGCGTCGCCGTCGCTGATGGTATCGGCAACCTGGCGGGTGGTAAGCGTGGCGGAGAGCGTCATGGTGCCGCCGGTGAGCGCTTTCCCCAGGCACAGAATATCCGGCGCGATCCCCGCATGCTCGCAGGCGAACAATTTCCCGGTGCGGCCAAAGCCGGTGGCGATCTCATCGGCAATCAGCAGGATCCCTTCGCGGTCGCACATCTTCCGAATGCGCTTCAGCCACTCGGGATGGTACATCCGCATTCCGCCCGCGCCCTGCACAATCGGTTCGAGAATAACGGCGGCAATCTCGTGGCGATGGGCCGCCATCAGCCGCGCGAAGCCCACCATGTCCATCTCGTCCCATTCGCCGTCGAAGCGGCTCTGCGGGGCTGGCGCAAACAGGTTTTCCGGCAGATAGCCTTTCCACAGGCTGTGCATGGAGTTGTCCGGATCACATACCGACATCGCGCCGAAAGTGTCGCCGTGATAGCCGTTGCGGAAGGTAAGGAACCGCTGGCGCGTTTCGCCCTTCGCATGCCAGTACTGCAACGCCATTTTCATCGCCACTTCCACGGCCACCGAGCCGGAGTCGGCCAGGAAAACGCACTCCAGCGATTCAGGCGTCATCGCTACCAGGCGACGGCATAAATCCACCGCGGGCTGATGCGTGATCCCGCCAAACATCACGTGTGACATCTGGTCAATCTGCGCTTTCATCGCCGCGTTCAGTCGCGGGTGGTTGTAGCCATGGATCGCCGCCCACCAGGAGGACATCCCGTCAACAAGCCGCTCGCCGCTGGCAAGATGCAGCTCGCAGCCGTGGGCCGAGGCTACTGGATAGACGGGAAGGGGGCGGGTCGTGGAGGTGTAAGGGTGCCAGATATGCTGCTTGTCGAAGGCGAGATCGTCCTGGGTCATAATCGACTTGTAAACCATTTTGAAAAGTTTTAGGTTTACAAGTATAAACCGAACCGACAATTAACAAAACCCTTTGGAGAAGCCCGATGGCTCACCACGCACGCTGGACGATGTCGCAAGTCACTGAATTATTCAACAAACCTTTCCTGGATCTGATGTTTGAGGCGCAACAGGTGCACCGCCAGCACTTCGATCCGCGTCATGTTCAGGTCAGCACGCTGCTGTCGATCAAAACCGGGGCTTGCCCGGAAGACTGCAAATATTGCCCGCAAAGCGCGCGCTATAAAACCGGTCTCGAATCCGAGCGCCTGATGGAAGTCGAGCAGGTGCTCGACTCCGCGCGCAAGGCCAAAAACGCTGGCTCGACCCGCTTCTGCATGGGCGCGGCGTGGAAAAATCCGCATGACCGCGACATGCCCTATCTGGAGCAGATGGTGAAGGGGGTGAAGGAGATGGGGCTTGAAGCCTGCATGACCCTCGGCACGCTGAACGAGGAGCAGGCGCAGCGTCTCTCGGCGGCGGGGCTGGATTACTACAACCACAACCTCGATACTTCGCCGGAGTTCTACGGCAACATCATCACCACGCGCACCTATCAGGAGCGTCTGGACACGCTGGATAAAGTGCGTGATGCGGGGATCAAGGTCTGTTCCGGCGGGATCGTGGGACTGGGAGAGACGGTAAAAGATCGTGCCGGCCTGCTGTTACAGCTGGCAAACCTGCCGACCCCGCCGGAAAGCGTGCCCATCAACATGCTGGTGAAGGTAAAAGGGACGCCGCTGGCGGATAACGAGGACGTGGATGCCTTCGATTTCATCCGCACCATCGCGGTGGCGCGCATCATGATGCCGACCTCTTACGTTCGCCTCTCTGCCGGTCGCGAGCAGATGAGCGAGCAGACCCAGGCGATGTGCTTCATGGCCGGGGCCAACTCCATCTTCTACGGCTGCAAACTGCTGACCACGCCAAACCCGGAAGAGGACAAAGATGTCCAGCTGTTCCGCAAGCTGGGGTTGAACCCACACCAGACCGAGGTACAGGCGGGGGATAACGAGCAACAGCAGCAGCTGGAGCAGCAGATTTTTAACGCCGACACCGACCAGTTCTACAACGCGGCAGCCGTATGACCTGGCAGGCACGTATCAGGACCGCGCTCGACGAGCGGCGGGCGGCGGATGCGTTTCGGGTGCGCAGGGTAGTGGAAAACGGTGCAGGCCGTTTTCTCTCCCGGGAAGGAGAGCGGTTCTGTAATTTCTCCAGCAACGATTATCTGGGCCTGAGCCAGCACCCGCAGATCGTTCGCGCCTGGCAGCAGGGCGCGGATCGTTACGGCGTGGGCAGCGGTGGCTCCGGGCACGTCAGCGGCTACACCACGGCGCATCAGGCGCTGGAGGAAGAGCTGGCCGACTGGCTGGGCTACCCGCGGGCGCTGCTGTTTATCTCCGGTTTTGCCGCGAATCAGGCGGTGATTGCCGCCCTGATGGGCAAAGACGACCGCATCATCGCGGACCGCCTGAGCCACGCGTCCCTGCTTGAAGCGGCCAGTCTCAGCCCGGCGCAGCTGCGGCGTTTTGCCCATAACGATGCCTCTCAGCTGAACGTCCTGCTGGGTAAACCCTGTTCAGGGCTTCAGCTGGCGGTGACGGAAGGGGTATTCAGCATGGACGGCGACAGCGCGCCCCTTGCCACCTTGCATGACGTCGCAAAACAGCAGAACGCCTGGCTGCTGGTCGACGATGCCCACGGCATTGGCGTCACCGGCGAGGAGGGGCGCGGAAGCGCGCACCAGCAACGCGTCAGGCCGGAACTGCTGGTGGTCACCTTCGGCAAAGGCTTCGGCGTCAGCGGCGCCGCGGTGTTGTGCAGCGAGCCGGTGGCCGATTACCTGGTGCAGTTCGCCCGGCACCTGATCTACAGCACCAGCATGCCCCCGGCGCAGGCCGTGGCGCTCTCTGCGTCGCTTGCGGTGATCCGCGGCGAAGACGGCGCTGAACGCCGGGCGCGCCTGGCCGACCATATTCAGCGTTTTCGCCGGGGGGTAAGCGCACTGCCTTACCGGCTTACCGACTCGCACAGCGCCATTCAGCCCGTGATTGTGGGTGAAAACCCTCGGGCGCTGATGCTGGCACAGGCGCTACGAGAACGCGGGCAGTGGGTCACGGCGATCCGCCCACCCACCGTGCCGCCAGGCACCGCGCGCTTGCGTCTGACGCTCACGGCAGCGCACGAGCCGCAGGATATCGATACGCTTCTGGAGGCACTGTATGTCTCCCGTCAATAAACAGGCCGTTGCCGCCGCGTTTGGCCGGGCAGCGCAAAGCTATTCACAGCACGATGAGCTGCAACGCCTGAGCGCCCGCGGGCTGCTGGCCGCGCTCGGTGAGGGGCGTTTTGCGCAGGTGCTCGACGCTGGCTGCGGGCCTGGCGGCAATAGCCGCTACTGGCGCGCAACGGGTAGCCACGTCACGGCGCTGGATTTATCCGCGCAGATGCTGGATGAGGCCCGCCAGCAGCAGTCAGCAGACCGTTATCTGGTGGCCGATATCGAGGCCATCCCGCTGGAGGATGCGCTGTTTGACCTTGTCTGGAGTCATCTGGCGGTGCAGTGGTGCGCCAGCCTGCCGCAGGCCCTACGCGAGCTATACCGCGTGGCGCGGCCCGGCGGAGCGGTGGCCTTTACCACCCTGCTGGAAAGTTCGTTGCCAGAGCTGAATCAGGCGTGGAGGGCAGTGGATGCGCAGCCGCACGCCAACCGGTTTCTCTCGCACGTACAGGTCACTCAGGCGCTGGCAGGCTGGCGCTATCGCAGCGTGGTCCAGACCGTCACCCTCGAATTTAGCGATGCGTTAAGCGCCATGCGATCGCTTAAGGGCATAGGCGCGACGCACCTGCACGCCGGACGGGAGAAGAAACCCCTTACCCGCGGCCAACTCCAGCGTCTCGAGCTGGCCTGGCCGCAGGAGCGGGGCCGGTTCCCGCTCTCTTATCATCTTTTTCATGGGATTATTGAACGTGACTGAACGTTATTTTGTTACCGGCACGGACACTGAAGTCGGTAAAACGGTTGCCAGCGCCGCGCTGTTGCAGGCGGCGCGTCTGCTGGGGAAAACTACGGCCGGGTATAAGCCCGTAGCCTCCGGCAGCGAGATGACGCCGGAAGGCTTACGTAATACCGATGCGCTGGCGCTACAGCGTAACAGCAGCCTTACGCTGGCCTATTCTGCGGTGAACCCCTATACCTTTGCTGAACCCACCTCGCCGCACATCGTCAGCGTCGATGAAGATCGTCCGATTGATTTTTCGGTGCTCTCTTCCGGGTTACGCGTCCTGGAAACGCAGGCCAACTGGGTGCTGGTGGAGGGGGCTGGCGGCTGGTTTACCCCGCTGTCCGACGAGCAGACATTTGCTGACTGGGTGCAGGCCGAGCAGCTTCCGGTCATTCTGGTGGTTGGCGTGAAGCTTGGCTGTATCAATCACGCCATGCTGACCGCCCAGGCCGTGCAGCAGGCCGGGTTGCGTCTGGCAGGGTGGATTGCCAATGACGTGGTAGCGCCGGGTAAACGTCATGCTGAGTATCTGGCGACGCTGAAGCGGGTGCTGCCTGCGCCGTTTCTCGGCGAGATCCCGTGGCTTGCCGACGGCGCAGAGCAGGCGGAAACCGGACGCTATCTCGACCTCAGCGCCTTATGTCCCGCGCCATCCAGTGCGCAATAAGGTCGTCATCCAGCTCGTTAACGTGGCCCTGTGCCACGTTACGTCCGCGATAGAGCATGCAGAAACGCTCCGCTACCCGGCGGATAAACGACAGCTGTTGCTCCGCTAACAGCACCGTCATTCCCAGCTCCCGATTCAACCGCACCAGCAACTGCCCCAGCCTGCGCGCGAAACCGTGCCCTGCGCCATGCATGGGCTCATCCAGAATCAACACGCGCGGACGATTAACCAGCGCACTGGCGAGGGCCAGCTGATACTGGTCGTCAGGGGACAGCGCAGAGGCACGGCTCTGTCGCAGCGGATAGAGCTCCGGAAACAGGGCATACACGTCACTTTTTGATGCCGGATCGGGTTTCCCCGTCGCCCGCATAGCGATATGCAGATTTTCATCGACGGTCAGCTGGGAAAATATCCGCCGATCCTGCGGGACGTAGCCTATCGTCGGCGGCGCCGGGAATGCTGACGCAGGGTTGAGCAAGTTATGCGGCGGCGCGCCAGCCTCATGCCAGATGATGGTGCCGCTCTCGACGGGCACCTTTCCGGTAATGCAGTTCATAAGCGTGGATTTGCCCATGCCAGGCAGGCCAACAATGCCCGTACAGATGCCTTGCGGGAAATCGATATTCACGTTCCATAGCGTATGTTGGCTTCCGTAAAACTGATTTACAGCACGCAGACTCAACATCTTTCTCTCCTTAAAAATGTGTGGGGTGATGCACAGAGTGATGTCTGCAAAACGCCTGCCAGGAACTTCATAATGATTAAAAAAAGGCCATTTTTAGGAATAACTCACTATCAAAAGCTGAACGTTTATACGAATTGCACACTCCCGGTGCTGCGTATGTCGAATTGTGGTGCAGGAGAAATGACAGAATTGTGATTAAGATCTCGCCAGTCGCTTATGAAAAAATGAACGTTTTCCAGGCAAAAAAGAGTGATAAAAATTTTTTACTGCCGCTTCGTGGGAAAAACCGGGAATTTGCTGGAGTGCATGCTGTACGGGCTGGAGGCAGTTATCCACTATTCCTGTGGATAACCTTGTGCATTAGAGTTAGAAAACCCGCGATAAGCGAGAGAATACGCGGGTTACAACCAAATTGATGCGAAACGCGGCTTAATAAATTAGTCTTTATTTTTTAACGAATTAGATAAAAGCAATTCCCTCAACGCCAGTGACACCTGTTGCCATAAAACTTTCATAACCGCCCTTGACAAATGTTAAAAAAGTAATAGTTCTGGGGATAACCCCCTGAGGCTGGTGTTTTATTTTGTCACAGTCGAAATTTGGCTCGCGAACGCACTAATCCTCTCTGCGCTACGCTAAATATCCTGACACGCTACTGGTTTTTCATCCAGTGTTTTTTACTGGCAATCCTGGCCACAACGAGTAAAATTACTCACCTGCCGCTTATTCTGTCATCAGGTCGTCGCCCATGAGTAAACCGTTTAAACTGAATTCTGCTTTCCGTCCTTCCGGGGATCAGCCCGAGGCTATTCGTCGCCTGGAAGAGGGGCTGGAGGACGGGCTGGCGCACCAGACCCTGCTGGGGGTTACCGGTTCGGGCAAAACCTTCACCATTGCCAACGTCATTGCCGATCTCCAGCGTCCGACGATGGTTCTCGCGCCGAACAAAACGCTGGCGGCGCAGCTGTATGGTGAGATGAAAGAGTTCTTCCCGGAAAACGCGGTGGAGTATTTCGTCTCCTACTACGACTACTACCAGCCGGAAGCCTACGTTCCCAGCTCCGACACGTTTATCGAGAAAGATGCCTCGGTGAACGAACATATCGAGCAGATGCGTTTGTCGGCGACCAAGGCGCTGCTGGAGCGTCGTGATGTGGTGGTGGTGGCCTCGGTGTCGGCGATCTACGGCCTGGGCGATCCGGATCTCTATCTCAAGATGATGCTGCACCTGACGCAGGGGATGATCATCGATCAGCGTGCGATTTTGCGCCGTCTGGCGGAGTTGCAGTACACCCGTAACGATCAGGCGTTCCAGCGCGGGACCTTCCGCGTGCGCGGCGAGGTGATTGATATCTTCCCGGCGGAGTCGGACGATATGGCGCTGCGCGTGGAGCTGTTCGACGAAGAGGTTGAACGCCTGTCGCTGTTCGATCCGTTGACCGGTCACGTCGAGTCGGTGATCCAGCGCTTCACCATCTACCCGAAAACGCACTATGTAACGCCGCGCGAGCGTATTGTGCAGGCGATGGAAGAGATCAAAACCGAGCTGGCGGACCGCCGTAAGGTGCTGCTGGCGAACAATAAGCTGCTGGAAGAGCAGCGCCTGAGCCAGCGTACCCAGTTCGATCTGGAGATGATGAACGAGCTGGGCTACTGCTCCGGCATCGAAAACTACTCGCGCTACCTCTCCGGGCGCGGGCCGGGCGAAGCGCCGCCGACGCTGTTTGACTACCTTCCGGCGGACGGCCTGCTGGTGATCGACGAATCCCACGTTACGATCCCGCAGATCGGCGGGATGTACCGCGGTGACCGCGCGCGTAAAGAGACGCTGGTGGAGTACGGGTTCCGACTGCCGTCAGCGCTGGACAACCGTCCGATGAAGTTTGAAGAATTTGAGGCGCTTGCTCCGCAGACCATCTACGTATCGGCGACGCCGGGCAACTACGAGCTGGAAAAATCCGGTGATGACGTGGTGGACCAGGTGGTGCGTCCGACCGGGCTGCTGGATCCGATTATCGAGGTGCGTCCGGTGGCGACGCAGGTGGACGATCTGCTCTCGGAAATACGTGCCCGTTCCGCCATCAACGAGCGCGTGCTGGTTACCACGCTCACCAAACGTATGGCGGAAGATTTGACGGAGTATCTGGAAGAACACGGCGAGAAGGTGCGGTATCTGCACTCGGATATCGATACCGTGGAGCGTATGGAGATCATCCGCGATCTGCGTCTGGGCGAGTTCGACGTGCTGGTAGGGATTAACCTTCTGCGAGAAGGGCTGGATATGCCGGAGGTGTCGCTGGTGGCGATTCTGGACGCGGACAAAGAGGGCTTCCTGCGTTCTGAGCGCTCACTGATCCAGACCATTGGCCGCGCCGCGCGTAACGTCAACGGGAAGGCGATCCTGTACGGGGATAAAATCACCCCGTCGATGGCCAAAGCGATTGGCGAAACGGAACGTCGTCGCGAGAAGCAGCAGCGCTATAACGAAGAGCACGGCATCACGCCGCAGGGGCTGAACAAGAAGGTGGTGGATATCCTGGCGCTGGGTCAGAACATTGCGAAGACCAAAGCGAAAGGCCGCAGCAAGGCCCGTTCAGTGGTGGAAGAGGATACCGTCGCGCTGACGCCGAAAGCGTTGCAGCAGAAGATCCACGAGCTGGAAGGGCAGATGATGCAGCATGCGCAGAACCTGGAGTTCGAAGAGGCCGCGCAAATCCGCGATCAGCTGCATCAGCTGCGGGATCAGTTTATTGCGGCATCGTAGTTTTTTGCCCGGTGGCGTTTTCGCCCTCTCCCTGTGGGAGAGGGCCGGGGTGAGGGCATCAGGCCGCACAAAACGAACCTAACCTAATGCCTGAATCGCCTTCTCCAGCGCCTCGCGCAGCAGATGGCGGTCGTGGCGATATTTAATATCGCTGGCTTCCAGCGGCTCCTGCACCACCACGCGATCGCCAATCCCCGATACATCCACTTTCGGCCCGACCACGACACCATCGATAATTTTCTTACCAACGTACTGTTCCATCAGGTCCAGCTTATCCGCCAGCGACAGGCTTGCCGCCGCCGGGCTGAGTTCGCGGCCTAAATTACCGATATAGACCATGGGCGCAGGCGTTCTGCGCAGCGCCTGCGCCAGCTCTTTCACCAGCAGGATCGGCATCAGGCTGGTATAAAAACTTCCCGGCCCAATCAGGATCAGATCGGCCTCGGCAATCGCTTCTACCGCTTCACGCGTTGCGGGTACGCTGGGGTAGGTCATCAGCTCTTTTGGCGGAAGAAGAAGCTGGTCGATATTCACTTCACCATACACTTCGTGATCGTCGGCATCGATCGCCATTAAATCCACCGGCTGTTCAGACATCGGGATCAGGAATGCATCCACCTTTAACAGGTTACGAATTAAATTGATCGCTTCCAGAGGGCGCACGCTCAGGTGATCCAGCGCCTTTAACATCAGATTTCCAAGGTTATGGCCTGAAAGTTCACCATTTCCGCCAAAACGGTACTCAAACATTGCCGAGGCCACGCTTGGCTCCGTGATGAGCTGGTTGAGGCAATTGCGCATGTCACCCCAGGCTATCCCGCCTTCAGCACGTCGGATCCGCCCGGTTGAGCCGCCGTTGTCCGTTGTTGTCACGATGCCCGTCAGGCGCGAGCCCAGTGACGATAACGAGGACATCACTCGTCCCAGACCGTGACCTCCGCCAAGAGCGACCACACGGTCCAGATCCGCAAAAGTGCGATTGCGCATACCTATTCCTTATCCTGTTAAGCTTGCGTCACAGTAACGCAACTACTCCTAAAAGACGATGCCTCTCACAAACCATAATGACGTATATCAATGCGAAAGCGCTGTTTTTGCGTATTCTGTAGTGAAAATGCACGATAACATCGTTATATATAAATTTATATAGCGAAAAGCGACAATGGCGAAGTGGCGATTTCCACGCTACTATCGCCATAACCCCGTTTTCAAAACTGAAAACATACACTCTAGCCCTGGCGCCTGTGTCGAGAGATATGGCGCCCTGGCCGTGGCGGATTTGCCACCAGGGTACAGAAAGAAATGACTGTGCCTCCCGATCTGGAAAGGTGTACATGGCTTCACAACTTACTGATGCTTTCGCGCGTAAGTTTTTCTACTTACGTTTGTCGATTACCGACGTGTGTAACTTCCGTTGCACCTACTGCCTGCCCGATGGCTACAAGCCGGGCAGCGTCACCAATAATGGCTTTCTCTCCGTGGATGAAGTACGCCGCGTCACGCGCGCGTTCTCTGAACTTGGCACGGAAAAAGTGCGTCTTACCGGGGGAGAGCCCTCCCTGCGCCGTGATTTCCCTGACATCATTGCCGCCGTGCGTGAAAACGAACGTATCCGCCAGATCGCGGTGACCACCAACGGTTACCGCATGGCGCGTGACGTGGCGAACTGGCGCGATGCGGGGCTGACGGCGATCAACGTCAGCGTCGATAGCCTGGACGCCCGTCAGTTCCACGCCATTACCGGCCAGGATAAGTTCCAGCAGGTGATGGACGGCATCGATGCCGCGTTCACCGCCGGTTTCGACAAGGTCAAAGTCAATACCGTGTTGATGCGTGATGTGAACCACCATCAGCTGGACACTTTCCTGGCGTGGATCAAACCGCGCCGCATTCAACTGCGTTTTATTGAGCTGATGGAGACCGGGGAGGGCAGTGAGCTGTTCCGTCGCCATCATATCTCCGGCATGGTTCTGCGCGACGAACTGCTGAAACGCGGCTGGATCCACCAGATCCGCCAGCGCAGCGATGGCCCGGCGCAGGTCTTTTGTCATCCGGATTATGAAGGCGAAATCGGCCTGATCATGCCCTATGAAAAAGACTTCTGTGCCAGCTGCAACCGCCTGCGCGTCTCCTCCGTCGGCAAGCTCCATCTTTGCCTGTTCGGGGATGGCGGCGTCGATCTGCGCGATTTGCTGGAAGATGACGCCCAGCAGGACGCGCTTGAAGCACGTATTTCCGAGGCGCTGACGCACAAAAAGCAGACCCATTTCCTGCATCAGGGCAACACCGGCATTACTCAGAACCTGTCCTATATCGGCGGGTAATCAGGCTTTAGAAGGAACCAGAAGATGAGTCAGGTAAGCGCGGAATTTATCCCGACACGCATTGCTATTCTTACCGTTTCCGAACGTCGTGGTGAAGAGGATGATACCTCTGGCCACTGGCTGCGCGAGGCGGCACACGAAGCCGGACACCAGATTGTTGATAAAGCGATCGTCAAAGAAAACCGTTACGCCATTCGCGCTCAGGTCTCACAGTGGATTGCGGGTGATGACGTCCAGGTTGTGCTGATCACTGGCGGCACCGGCTTTACCGCAGGCGACCAGGCGCCGGAAGCGCTGCTCCCGCTGTTCGATCGCGAAGTGGAAGGCTTCGGCGAAGTGTTCCGCATGCTCTCCTTTGAAGAGATTGGCACCTCTACGCTTCAGTCCCGTGCCGTCGCGGGGGTGGCGAATAAGACGCTGATCTTCGCCATGCCGGGGTCGACCAAAGCCTGCCGCACCGCGTGGGAAAACATTATTGCCCCGCAGCTGGATGCCCGTACCCGTCCGTGTAATTTCCATCCCCATTTAAAGAAATAAGCTATGTCACAACTGACCCACATTAACGCCGCTGGCGAAGCGCATATGGTGGATGTCTCCGCCAAAGCCGAAACGGTGCGCGAGGCGCGTGCTGAAGCGTTCGTCACCATGCTGCCGGAGACGCTGGCGATGATTATCGACGGTAGCCATCACAAGGGTGATGTGTTTGCCACCGCCCGCATCGCCGGTATTCAGGCCGCTAAACGTACCTGGGACCTCATCCCGCTCTGCCATCCGCTGATGCTCAGCAAAGTGGAGGTAAATTTGCAGGCGCAGCCGGAGCATAACCGCGTGCGTATCGAGTCCCTGTGCCGCTTAACCGGGAAAACCGGCGTGGAGATGGAGGCGTTGACGGCGGCCTCCGTGGCGGCGCTGACCATCTACGACATGTGTAAAGCGGTGCAGAAAGATATGGTGATTGGCCCGGTGCGTCTGCTGGCAAAAAGCGGCGGCAAATCCGGTGATTTTAAGGTGGAAAGCCATGATTAAGGTGCTCTTTTTTGCCCAGGTCCGTGAGCTGGTCAATACCGACAGCCTGACGCTGGACGGCTCTTTCGAAAATGTCGCCGCCCTGCGTGCGCATCTGGCGGCGCAAGGCGACCGCTGGGCGCTGGCGCTGGACGAAGGCAAACTGCTGGCCGCCGTGAACCAGACGCTGGTGGAGTTGACCCACCCGCTGGCCGATGGGGACGAAGTGGCCTTCTTCCCGCCGGTCACAGGGGGTTAAGATGACGGAAACCCGAATTCTGGTCGGCCATGAGCGTTTTAACGTGGGCACGGAATATGACTGGCTGGCCGGGCGCGACGAAGACGGCGCGGTCGTGACGTTTACCGGGAAAGTGCGTAATCATAATCTCGGCGACAGCGTAAAAGCGCTGACGCTGGAGCACTATCCGGGAATGACCGAAAAATCGCTGGCGGCCATTGTGGAAGAGGCGCGAGGCCGCTGGCCGCTAGGGCGCGTTACGGTTATCCATCGCATCGGCGAAATGTGGCCCGGCGAAGAGATTGTATTTGTCGGCGTCACCAGCGCCCATCGCGGGAGTGCTTTTGCGGCAGGGGAGTTCATCATGGATTACCTTAAAACCAAAGCGCCGTTCTGGAAGCGTGAAGCGACGCCGGAAGGTGAGCGCTGGGTGGAATCACGCGACAGCGATAAACATGCCGCCAGCCGTTGGTAGTTGGTTTACGCGGATGTGTTACTCTTAACGTGTGTGTTTACTTAATCAGGAGTGAATCATGGACCGATTTCCGCGTTCCGATTCGATAGTTCAGCAGACCCGTAGCGGGCTGCAAACCTACATGGCTCAGGTGTATGGCTGGATGACGGTTGGCCTGCTGCTTACCGCGTTTATCGCGTGGTATGCGGCAAACACGCCTGAACTGATGATGTTTATCTTCTCAAGCAAAATCACCTTCTTTGGGCTGATTATTGCGCAACTGGCGCTGGTGTTCGTGCTCTCCGGGCTGGTGCACAAGCTCAGCGCGGGTATGGCGACCACGCTGTTTATGCTCTATTCGGCGCTGACCGGGCTGACGCTTTCCAGTATTTTCATCGTTTACACCTACTCTTCCATCGCCAGCACGTTTGTGGTGACCGGCGGGATGTTCGGTGTGATGAGCCTGTACGGTTACACCACCAAACGTGACCTGAGCGGCTTCGGCAACATGCTGTTTATGGGGCTGATTGGGATTGTGCTGGCGTCGCTGGTGAACCTGTGGCTGAAGAGTGACGCGCTGATGTGGGCGGTGACCTATATCGGGGTGGTGATCTTCGTGGGCTTAACCGCTTACGATACCCAGAAGCTGAAAAACATCGGTGAACAAATTGATGTTCGCGACAGTTCAAATCTGCGCAAATACTCGATTCTGGGCGCGCTGACGCTTTATCTGGACTTCATCAACCTGTTCCTGATGCTGCTGCGTATCTTCGGCAACCGTCGCTAGTTATTTCCCCCTCACCCTAACCCTCTCCCTCAGGGAGAGGGGATTGCACGGTGCGGGCTTTTCTCCCTCTCCCCGTGGGAGAGGGCCGGGGTGAGGGCATCAGACCGCAGCGCTACCCGACACAACTCACTTCGCCAACATCCTCTCGTTCTTCGCGCGCAGCTTCTTCGCCCGACTCTCCAGCACCAGATAACAGACCGTTGCCAGCGCCAGCGGCAGGAAGTAGTAGATCATGCGGTACGCGAGCAGGGCGGCGATAATCGTCCCGTGAGACACATGCTCCCCCGCAAGCAGCGCGATAAACACCGCCTCCAGTACGCCAATACCCGCCGGAATATGCACAATCACCCCGGCAATACTGCTTACCAGCAGCACGCCCAGCACGAAGAAGTAGTTCACATCTTCGCCAATCAACAGCCAGATAATGGCCCCCATCGCCATCCAGTTAGCGCTGGAAACCACCATTTGCAGGACGGCAAACTTCCATGACGGCAGCACCAGCTTCTGGCCTTTAATGGTCATGTGACGACGTTTGGCAAAGGCGCAGGCCCACAGGTAGGCGGCGATGATCAGCAGCAGTACGATGCCCAGGATGCGCAGGGTAGCCTCATCGATGTACCAGTGCGCAGGCAGCTGCACCACGCCGATGGTGAAAATCACCCCGCCCAGCAGGATATACCCCAGCCAGTTGGTGGTGATGCTTAAGGAGAAAATACGCGTGATGGTGCCGCCCGGTAAGCCAAGGCGGGAGTACAGGCGATAGCGCATACCAATCCCGCCCACCCAGGTGCTCAGCGTCAGGTTAAAGGCATAGCAGATGAATGACACCAGCATAACCTGCCGTTTGGCAAGCTTATGTCCGCAGTAGGCACGTCCCAGCAGGTCATAGCAGCCGTACATCAAGTAGCTCACAATCACCAGCCCAACGGCCCCCAGCAGGACTGTCCGGTTGTAGTTGCGAATAACTTTCCACACCTCTTCCCAGTCCACCTTTTGGGCATACACCACCAGCAGGACCGCGACGGCAATGAAGAACAGCCAGGTCAGGATTTTTTTCGCCAGCCGCCAGCGAGGATGAGATTTCGACATCAGGTTTTCCCTCCATCTTCCGCCTCTACGCGGTCCTGGGTTTCCATTTCGGGTTGCACAGGCGGATCCACCAGCGCCAGTTTCGGCGTATGCGCGGGCAGCCAGCCCACCATGGCCGGGAAGTGGCGCAGGAAGTGGAACACCACCACGCCGATGCCCACGTTCCACCAGCTCCGTTTCGGCACCATGGACTCATCCACACGCACGCAGTCTTTATTGATAAGACCCTGAAGGTTATCGCGCAGGGTCTGATTAAACTGGCGATCGTGGATGATCAGGTTCGCTTCCAGATTGAGCGATAAGCTCAGCGGATCGAGGTTGCTGGAGCCAACGGTCGCCCAGTGGTCATCCATCACGGCGACTTTGCCGTGCAGCGGGCGGCGGCGATATTCATAGATCTGCACGCCGCTTTTGACCAGATAGCGATAGAGCAGACGCGCGCCGACCTTCACAATCGGCATATCGGGCTCACCCTGCACGATAAGCTTCACGCTCACGCCGCGTCGGGCCGCGTTGCGCATGGCGTGCAAAATCCGGTAACCGGGGAAGAAATAGGCGTTGGCGATAATCACCTCGCGCTTCGCGTTCGCCAGCATCTTCAGGTAATGACGCTCGATATCGTCCCGGTGCTCCTCGTTATCCCGCCAGACAAACAGCGCCTGCGCCTCGCCGGGCTTGCGGTTCTCTTCCGGGCGATGACGGCGTCGCCACCAGCGGCGAGCGGCCTCTTTGCCGGGTAAGTTTTCCAGCACGAACAGCTGGATGTCCTGAACCACCGGTCCTTCGATACGGATCGCGTAGTCCTGTTTAGCTTCGGGACCGTAATCCGACATATGCTCGGCGGAGTAGTTAATGCCGCCAACGAAGGCCACTGTTTCATCCACCACCACAATTTTGCGGTGCATTCGACGGAACAGGTTGGTGCGCATGCCGAACAGACGCGGGCCGGGATCGTAATAGCGGAACACCACCCCTGCGGCGGTGAGCTCGTTAACAAATTCCTCGCTGAGATCCGGCGAACCATATCCGTCGAGCAGAACCTCGATTTTTACACCGCGACGGGCGGCATGCAGCAGTGCGCTGTGCAACTGCCTGCCCACGTCGTCTTCAAACCAGATAAACGTTTCCAGAAAGACTTTCTGATGTGCGTGGCTAATCGCCTCAAAAACCGCCGGATAAAAGTTATCGCCATTTTCCAGCAGCGTAATACGGTTACCTTCCTGCCATGTGCATTTCATAAGTGGATCTCCGCGCTGAGTGGGGCATGGTCGGAGAGATGTCGCCAGTTGAGTAAAGCCAGCGCCGTCGGGCTGCTGGCGTGGGCATTTTTTACGTAGATGCGGTCAAGGCGCAGCAGGGGGAAGCGCACCGGAAACGTCCGCGCGGGACGACCGCGTGAGCGGGTAAAGATCTCCTCCAGCCCCGCCTTCACCTTCAGCGGATGGTTGGCCCGCTGTCGCCAGTCGTTGAAATCACCGGCCACCACTACGGGCTCGCCCTCCGGCAGCGCATTGGTCCAGTCTGCCAGCATCTGTAGCTGGGCCTGACGGTGGGCTTCACGCAGGCCAAGATGAACACAGCCCACATGAATGGGAAAATCGAGCGCCGGGGGGGTGATACGACAGTATAACAGCCCGCGTTTTTCGCTCTCGCCAACGGAGACGTCGCGGTTCTCATAATGCTCGATAGGAAAACGCGACAGCACCGCGTTACCGTGATGCCCCTCCGGGTAGACCGCATTGCGCCCGTAGGCGTAATCGCTCCACATGGTATCCGCCAGAAACTCGTAGTGGGGCGTGTCGGGCCAGTTTTCGAAATGCATAGGGTGCACTTCGTGCGCGCCCATGACCTCCTGGAGGCAGACAATATCGGCGCTGACGGTGCGTACCGCGTCGCGCAGCTCCGGTAAAATGAAGCGGCGGTTAAATGCTGTGAAGCCCTTATGAATGTTTATCGTCAGCACCTTAAGCGAGAAATGCTGCGTTTTTTTGCTCATAAACACCTTCCTGGGTGACTATCCCGATGAAAATAAAGTGTAGTAGGCGTCACAAAAAGATGCGGCGTTACGGAATTTTCCGTAAAGTGCGGTAGTCTGAATTAGCAGAGAAAAATCCTTCAGGAGAGAAGCCATGAAGTGGCAACAACGCGTTCGTGTCGCAACCGGTTTGAGTTGCTGGCAGATAATGTTGCATTTACTGGTCGTGGCCGTACTGGTGATGGGCTGGATGAGCGGCACGCTGGTGCGTGTCGGCTTAGGGTTATGCGTGGTTTACGGCGTGACCGTGCTGTCGATGCTGTTTTTACAGCGTCACCACGACGCGCGCTGGCGTGAAGTGGGTGATGTGCTCGAAGAGCTCACCACCACCTGGTATTTTGGTGCGGCAATGATCGTCCTGTGGCTGTTGTCACGCGTGCTGCAAAACAACCTGCTGCTGGCCCTGGCGGGTCTGGCTATCCTCGCAGGGCCTGCGGTGGTGTCATTGCTCACCAAAGAGAAAAAACTACGCGATGTTTCGTCTAAACATCGCATAGGCCACTGAGCCCGTTGTGGCCGCGATGACCAGTAGCGGCCACAAACTTCCCCATACAATATCCAGACTCGCATCCTTCAGATAGATTTGCTTGGTGATATCCGTGAAGTGACGAATCGGGTTTATCCACGTCAAATCCTGTAACCACACCGGCATGTTCTCCACTGGCGAAACGTACCCTGAAAGCAAGATCGCCGGCATCATAAAGACAAACACCCCGATAAACGCCTGCTGCTGCGTTGAGCAGAGCGCGGAAATCAGCAGCCCAAACCCCACCAGCGACAGGCCGTAAATTACCATCGTGAAGTAAAACAGCGCCAGCGATCCGGCAAACGGGATCTGGTACGCCCATATTCCCACCCCCAGCACGATGGTGGCCTGGAACGTCGCGACAATCAGTGCCGGCACCGCCTTGCCGACAAATATCTGCCAGGTGGCGAGCGGTGAGACCAGCAGCTGATCCAGCGTACCTTGCTCACGTTCGCGCGCCACGGACAGCGAGGTGACAATCATCACGCCAATGGTGGTGATCATGGCGATCAGCGACGGCACCACAAACCATTTGTAGTCCAGGTTCGGGTTGTACCAGTTGCGCACCACCAGTTCGCTGTTGTTGGGTTTGGGTTTGCCCGCCATCAGCTCCTGCTGGTAATCCTTCACCACCTGTTGCAAATAGTTCGCCGCAATCTGGGCGCTGTTGGAGTTACGTCCGTCGAGGATCAGCTGCATCGGCGCGGTCTGGAATGTGTCCAGGTTGCGGGAGAAGTCCGCCGGGAAGCGCACCAGCAATAATGCTTTCTGCGTGTCGATGGTGGGCTGGATCGCCTGCGGGCTTTCCAGAAGCAGGACATGGGTAAAGGCTTTGGCGCGGGCGAAACGCTGCGTCAACTCGACGGAATGCTTGCCGTTGTCTTCGTTGTAAATGGCGATGGTGGCGTTGGTGACCTCCAGCGTGGCGGCAAACGGAAACAGTACAACCTGAAGCAGCACCGGCAGCACCAGAATGGCGCGGGTCTGCGGCTCGCGCAGCAAGGATTGCAGCTCTTTGCGGATCAATGTCCATAAACGGTGAAACATCGCGTCGTCCTCCTGTCGGGTGGCGCTTGCGCTTACCCGACCTACAAAATCCGATGGCTAATCTAATCTTCTTTTCGTTTTCATCCACGTCAGCCCGATAAACATCACCGCCGACGCCAGCAAAAACAGGGTGTTGATAATCAGCACCACCGGAATATTTCCCGCCAGGAACAGGCTTTGCAGGGTACTCACAAAGTAGCGCGCCGGAATGATGTACGTCACGGCGCGGATCACCGCCGGCATACTGTCTATCTGGAAGATAAAGCCGGAGAGCATAATCGACGGCAGGAAGGCGGCATTAAGCGCCACCTGCGCGGCGTTAAACTGGTTGCGGGTGATGGTGGAAATTAACAGTCCCATCCCCAGCGTGCTGAGCAAAAACAGGCTGGTAATAAAGAACAGCAGCACCAGCGAGCCGCGGTACGGCACGCCAAGAATAAATACCGAGACCAGCATACACAGCAGCATCGCCAGCATGCCGAGGAAGTAGTAGGGGATCAGCTTGCAGAGCAGCAGCTCGACGCGCGTCACTTCGGTCGAGAGCAGCGCCTCCATGGTGCCGCGCTCCCATTCGCGGGCGATCACCAGCGAGGTGAGGATCGCGCCAATCACCGTCATGATGATGGTGACCGCCCCCGGAATAATAAAATGCTGGCTGATGGCGGCGGGGTTAAACCAGTAGCGCGTCTGCACGTCAATCAGCGGTTCAAACTCCTCCCCCCGGTCTTCGGCGCGCTGCATCTGCCAGAGCTGCCAGATCCCCTCCGCATAGCCCTGCACGAAGTTGGCGGTGTTCGGCTCGCTGCCGTCGGTGATCACCTGAATTGGCGCATCGGCGCCCGGGCGTGCCATATTGGCGGCAAAATCGACCGGAATGACGATCAGACCGCGAATTTTTCCGGCCTGCATTTTCTGGATCAGTTCCTGCCGGTTGTCGCTGATGGTGGCATCGATGTAGGGCGAGCCGGTCATGGCGTGGGTGAAGTCCAGCGCCTCTTCGCTCTGCTGCTCCAGCAAAATCCCGACCCGCAACTTGCTGGAGTCGAGGTTAATCCCGTAGCCGAAAATAAACAGCAGCAGCAGGGGGATCACCACCGCAATCAGCCAGCTGCTGGGGTCACGCACAATCTGCCGCGTCTCTTTGACGCACAGGGCGCGCACCCGGCGCCAGGAAAGGGCGTTACTGCGCATGAGTATTCTCCTTATCCCAGTCGTGGATGAGGGTGATAAACGCCTGCTCCATGGTCGGGTCTGGCTGCGCGTCGTCGGCGGCCTGCGCTTTCAGGTCATCCGGGGTGCCGTGGGCAATCAGCTTGCCGCGATAGACCAGCCCGATGCGGTCGCAATACTCTGCCTCGTCCATAAAGTGGGTGGTGACCATCACGGTCACGCCTTTTTCCACCATGCTATTGATATGCAGCCAGAATTCGCGGCGGGTGAGGGGGTCCACGCCTGAAGTCGGTTCATCAAGAAACAGGATATCCGGCTCGTGCATCAGTGAGCAGGCCAGCGCCAGCCGCTGTTTGAAGCCAAGAGGCAGAGCGTCTGTAGCGTGTGAGGCGATATCGGTCAGGCCGAAGGCGTCGCACATGCGGCCGATCTTCTCATTCTGTGCCCGTCCCCGCAGGCCATAGACGCCGGAGAAAAATCGCAGATTTTGCTCCACCGTCAGGTTGCCGTAGAGCGAAAACTTCTGCGCCATATAGCCCAGGTGCTGGCGCGCCTTGCCGGAGCTGACTTTGAGATCCATGTTCAGCACCAGCGCTTTGCCGGAGGTCGGTACCAGCAGGCCGCACATCATTTTAAAGGTGGTGGATTTCCCCGCGCCGTTCGGCCCGAGCAGGCCAAATATCTCGCCGCGCTTCACGGCAAAATTGACGTTATCGGTGGCGGCGAAATCGCCGAATTTTTTGGTGAGCGATTTCGCTTCAATGACCGTTTCGCCCGGCGTGCCTTCCACCGTGTGCAGGATGGCGCCAAGCGGTGATTCTGAGGTTCCCGCCCCGCCCAGCAGATCGATAAACGCATCTTCAAAGCGCGGCGCGGTCTCTGTCATGTCGATCTCAGGCATACCCTGCGCACGGCGGATATCGTCGGCGGTAGTCTCTTTTTTGAGGATCACGCGCACCGAACGGCCCTGAATCATCCCGTCGCTCACCTGCGGCAGCTTCAGTACCCGTTGCAGCAGCTTGCGGTTGGACTCCTGCGCGCTGTGCAGCAGAAAACTGCGCCCGGCCATGGTTTGCGTCAGCTCGGTGGGTTCGCCCTGATAGAGCAGTTCGCCTTCATTCATCAGCAGCACGTCGCGGCACTGCTCTGCTTCATCAAGGTAAGAGGTACTCCAGAGGATCAGCATGCCGTCACCCGCCAGCTCGTGCACCATCTGCCACAGCTCGCGGCGGGAAATCGGGTCCACGCCCACGCCGGGTTCATCCAGCAATAGCACCTTCGGTTCGCCCACCAGCGTGCAGGCCAGCCCCAGCTTCTGCTTCATCCCGCCGGAAAGTTTGCCCGCCAGCCGGTCGGTGAACGGGCCGAGGGAGGTAAACGCCAGCAGACGCTGGAAGGTTTTCTGCCGGGTTTCGCCGGTAACGCTGCGCAGATCGGCATACAGGTTGAGGTTTTCCATTACCGTCAGATCTTCGTACAGACCAAACTTCTGCGGCATATAGCCGAGCATGCCGTGGAGCGCCGCGTCGTCTTTGATCGGATCGAGGCCAAGCACGCTGGCACTGCCTTCATCCGGCTTCAGCAATCCCGCCAGCATCCGCATCAGCGTGGTTTTACCCGCGCCGTCCGGCCCCACCAGCCCGGTCACATAGCCTTTCTGAATCGTACAATTCAGCGGTGCGACCGCCGGTTTGGCCATTCCCGGGAAGCGTTTGACCAGATTGTTGAGCTGGATAACCGCATCATTCATGTCGTTCCCCGTCGTTTAAGGTCACGGTAACAGGCATTCCCTGACGCAGCGCGTCGTCCGCATCGGTGACGATGATGCGCAAGCGGTACACCAGGTCGGTACGCAGGTCCGGGGTTTCAACGGTTTTTGGCGTGAACTCGGCGGTAGGGGAGACGAAGCCCACTTTGCCGTGATACGGCTTGTCCGGGCGACCGTCGGTATAGAGCAGCAGTTCGCGGCCCGACTGCATCTGGCCAAGATTTGGCTCATCAATGTAAGCGCGCACCCACACCGGACGGGTTAAGGAGAGCGTTAACACGGTGCTGCCCGCGCTGAGCATGCTGCCCGGCTCCACGGCGCGGGTCATCAGCGTGCCGTCAGACGGGGCGATTAACGTGGTGTCGTGCAGATCCAGCTCCGCCTGGGCTAACTGCGCCTGCGCCTGCTCAAGGCTGGCCTTCGCCTGGGCAATGTCCTGCGCACGGTTACCGGTGCGGTACTGGCTTAGCTTATCCTGGGCAGATTTCAGCGTCGCCTGTGCCTGGTCGCGGGATGAGCGCGCGTTTTCCAGGTCGTTGGCGGAAATAGTACGGCTTTTCCATAAGCCTTGCTGACGGTTATAGAAATTCTGCGCATAGTCATAGGCGGCTTTTGCCTGCTTAACGGCAGCGGCCGCCTGGGAGATCTCTTCGTCACGGTAGCCCGCCAGCATCAGGTCGTATTGCGCCTGTGCGACGGAGACGCCTGCTTTTGCCTGCATCAGCGCGTTCTCAAACGGGGCTTTGTCCAGCATTCCCAGCGTCTGCCCGGCTTTGATGGCATCGCCTTCGTCAACGTTCAGCGAGGCCAGCCGTCCGCCGACGCGGAAGCTCATGTTCACGGTGCGGATATCCACGTTGCCGTACAGCGTCAGGCCACGATCCTGCTGGCTCTGATACCACAGCCAGCCACCGATTCCCGCAGCAAGTAACACAACAACCACCAGAATGATGGCGACAGGTTTTTTCATGACTTCTGGCTCCTTTGCGTTAAGCCTTGCAGGATCAGATCAACGTGACAGGTAATGACCTGGCTAATTTGCGCGGCTTTATCCTCATCGAATTGTGTCCAGCCCGTACGTAACAGGATGGTCTCACGCCCCAGACGGAAGGCGAGCACTTCGCCCAGCAGGGCGTGGGTATGCAAAATGGTGTCGGTATCGCTGGCGTCCCGTCCGGTATAGGCGGCGATCAGCCGGGTCAGATGGCCGTGCATCGGGGCGATCACCTGATCGTGCACCAGCTGGTACGCTGTAGTGGGGGAGAGCTGCTCGCGGGAGATAAATTTGCTCAGGTTCAGCGTATCGTCGTGCGTCAGCAAGCGGATCATGTTGTGACAGGCGTTAAGGATCAGCTGGCGGATGGCAGCCCGGTCAGGCTCTGGCTGGCTGAACAGCGCGGTGGCTTCTTCCACGTGCGGGCGAAAGCTGGTGCCGATAAAATCCGCGATCCACTGGGCGCAGGCGAGGTATAAATCCTCTTTTGAGCCAAAATAGTAGGTGATGGCCGCAATATTCTGCCCGGCCTGAGCGGCGATATCCCGCGTGGTGGCATGCAGACCATACTCGCCAAACTGCGCCAGCGCGGCGGCGATAAGCTGACTTTTCGCCTGTTCGCCTTTGGTTGTCGTTGGGGTTGTATTCATAGCAGCATTAAAAATTAATCAATCGATTGATTAAGATTATGCCTGATTTGCGCAAACGTCGAGTCATGGCCGGGGATATTTTATGCGCCACGTCACAAAAGCTGCTACACTCCGCTCCTTCGCGACATTGTGGTTTTTGTCCTTCTATTCGTTATATCTCCCTGAAAACTACACCTGTGATGGTCGGGGCGGTTCGGAGTTTTTATGTCTTTTGATTCCCTTGGTCTGAACCCGGAAATTCTGCGCGCCATCGCAGAGCAGGGCTACGTTGAGCCAACCCCTATCCAGCAGCAGGCCATTCCGGCCGTTTTGCAGGGCCGTGACCTGATGGCAAGCGCGCAGACCGGTACCGGTAAGACCGCAGGCTTTACCCTGCCGCTGCTGGAGCTGTTGGTAAAAAACCAGCCGCACGCCAAAGGCCGTCGTCCGGTGCGTGCGCTGATCCTCACCCCAACCCGCGAACTGGCGGCCCAGATTGGCGAGAACGTGCGTGAATACAGCCGCTACCTCAACATTCGTTCGCTGGTGGTTTTCGGCGGGGTAAGCATTAACCCGCAGATGATGAAGCTGCGCGGCGGCGTGGACGTGCTGGTGGCAACGCCGGGGCGTCTGCTGGATCTGGAACACCAGAACGCGGTGAAGCTCGATAACATCGAAATTCTGGTGCTGGACGAAGCCGACCGTATGCTGGATATGGGCTTCATCCACGATATTCGCCGCGTGCTGGCGAAGCTGCCGACGCGTCGTCAGAACCTGCTCTTCTCGGCAACCTTCTCCGACGAGATCAAGGCACTGGCGGAAAAGCTGCTGCATAACCCGCTGGAAGTGGAAGTCGCGCGCCGCAATACCGCCTCCGAGCAGGTGACGCAGCACGTGCACTTTGTGGATAAGAAGCGCAAGCGGGAACTGCTCTCCCAGATGATCGGCCAGGGCAACTGGCAGCAGGTACTGGTCTTTACCCGCACCAAGCACGGCGCTAACCACCTGGCGGAACAGCTCAATAAAGACGGTATTCGCAGCGCGGCGATCCACGGCAACAAGAGTCAGGGTGCGCGTACCCGCGCGCTGGCTGATTTTAAATCCGGCGACATACGTGTGCTGGTGGCAACCGACATCGCCGCCCGTGGCCTGGACATTGAAGAGCTGCCGCACGTGGTGAACTATGAGCTGCCAAACGTGCCGGAAGACTACGTGCACCGTATCGGCCGTACCGGCCGTGCGGCGGCAACCGGGGAAGCGCTCTCTCTGGTCTGCGTGGATGAACACAAGCTGCTGCGCGACATCGAACGCCTGCTGAAGAAAGAGATCCCGCGCATTGAGACCCCGGGTTATGAAGTGGACCCGTCGATCAAAGCTGAGCCAATTCAGAACGGTCGTCAGGGCGGCGGTCGCGGTCAGGGCGGCGGCGGTCGCGGTCAGCAGCCGCGTCGTGCCGAAGGTGGCGCGCCGAAATCTTCGGGCAAACCGCCGCGTCGTAATAACGACAGCAAACCAGCCGGTGAAAACCCGTGGCGTAGCGGCGAAGGGAAACCGGCAGGCGAGGGGCAGCGCCGACGCCGCCCGCGTAAACCTGCTAACCCGCAGTAATCTGGAAGCCCGGTCGTAAAGCCGGGCTTTTCTTTTTGCGGCAGCGGAGAGAAAGTGCCACAATAGTGGCTGTTTATACAGTATTTCAGGTTTTCCGATGGCTTTAACCGCTGCGCTCAAGGCGCAAATTGGCGCATGGTATAAGGCGCTACAACAGCAGATCCCCGATTTTATCCCCCGAGCCCCGCAGCGGCAGATGATTGCTGACGTGGCCAAAACGCTCGCCGGGGACGACGGGCGACATCTGGCGATTGAAGCCCCGACCGGCGTCGGGAAAACCCTGTCGTATCTCATTCCCGGCATTGCCATCGCGCGGGAAGACGACAAAACGCTGGTGGTCAGTACCGCTAACGTGGCCTTGCAGGATCAGATCTTCAGCAAAGATTTGCCGCTGCTGCGCAAAATTATCCCGGATTTACGCTTCACCGCCGCCTTTGGTCGCGGGCGCTACGTCTGCCCGCGCAATCTGGCGGCGCTGGCCAGCAGTGAACCCTCCCAGCAGGATCTGCTCGCGTTTCTTGATGACGAGCTGACGCCAAACAACAAGGCGGAGCAGGAGCAGTGCGCAAAGCTAAAGGCCGATCTCGACGGCTACAGGTGGGACGGCCTGCGGGATCACACCAGCCAGGCGATCGGCGACGACCTGTGGCGCAGGCTCAGCACCGATAAAGCGAGCTGCCTGAACCGCAACTGTCATTACTATCGCGAGTGCCCGTTCTTTGTCGCCCGGCGTGAGATTCAGGAAGCGGAGGTGGTTGTCGCCAACCATGCGCTGGTGATGGCTGCCCTGGAGAGTGAAGCGGTCCTGCCGGAGCCCAAAAACCTGCTGCTGGTGCTCGATGAAGGTCATCATCTGCCCGACGTGGCGCGGGATGCGCTGGAGATGAGTGCGGAAATTACTGCCCCGTGGTTTCGCCTGCAACTCGATCTGTTCTGCAAGCTGGTGGCAACCTGCATGGAGCAGTTCCGCCCGAAAACCACGCCGCCGCTGGCGGTCCCGGAGCGGCTGAGCGAGCACTGTGAAGAGGTGTACGGCCTCATCGCCTCGCTGAATAACATTCTCAACCTGTATCTCCCCGCCACCCAGGAAGCGGAACACCGCTTTGCGATGGGGGAGTTGCCGCAGGAAGTGATGGAGATTTGCCAGCAGCTGGCGAAGCACCTTGAAAAGCTGCGCGGGCTGGCGGAGATGTTCCTCAACGATCTCAGCGAGAAAACCGGTACCCATGACGTGGTGCGCTTGCACCGCATTCTGCTGCAAATGAACCGCGCGCTGGGCATGTTTGAGGCGCAGAGCAAACTCTGGCGGCTGGCCTCGATGGCGCAGGCGTCCGGGGCGCCAGTGACAAAGTGGGCCACCCGCGAAGTGCGAGACGGACAGGTACATCTGTTCTTCCACTGCGTGGGCATCCGCGTGGCCGATCAGCTGGAAAAGCTGATCTGGCGCAGCGTGCCGCACGTGGTAGTGACGTCGGCAACCCTGCGTTCCCTGAACAGCTTCTCAAGGTTGCAGGAAATGAGCGGCCTGAAAGAGAAAGCGGGGGACCGTTTTGTGGCCCTGGACTCGCCGTTCAACCACTGTGAGCAGGGCAAGCTGGTGATCCCGCGCATGAACTATGAGCCGCTTATCGATAACGAAGAGCAGCATATTGCGGAAATGGCGGCCTACTTCCGCGAGCAGGTTGAGAGTAAAAAATGCCCCGGTATGCTGGTGCTGTTTGCCAGCGGCCGCGCGATGCAACGCTTCCTGGAGCACGTCACCGATCTGCGCTTACTCCTGCTGGTGCAGGGCGATCAGCCGCGCTATCGGCTGGTGGAAACGCACCGTAAACGCATTGATAACGGCGAGCGTAGCGTGCTGGTGGGGCTACAGTCCTTTGCGGAAGGGCTGGATTTAAAAGGCGACTACCTGACGCAGGTGCATATCCATAAAATTGCCTTCCCGCCCATCGACAGCCCGGTGGTGATCACCGAAGGCGAATGGCTGAAAAGCCTTAACCGTTATCCGTTTGAAGTGCAAAGCCTGCCTGCGGCGTCGTTTAACCTGATCCAGCAGGTCGGGCGCTTGATCCGTAGCCACGGATGCTGGGGCGAGGTGGTGATTTATGACAAACGTCTGCTCACCAAAAACTATGGCCAGCGGCTGCTGAATGCGCTGCCGATCTTCCCGATTGAGCAGCCAGAAGTGCCGGAGGTAAAAAAACGCCCGGCAAAACCCTCTGCCGGGCGTACAAAAAGCATCCGTGCAAAGAGGCGCGGACCTACTGGTAAGTGAATGTCACCTGAATCACGCTGCTGAACGTCCCGGCAGTGACGGGCATTGAGGTGGCGTAGTAGCGTGCGGACAGAGGAAAGGTTGCCGTGTGGTCGCTCGGATTGATGGCGGCGTTAAAGGCGGCCTGCGGGGCAATCAGTATTTTGTCCTGTCGGTCTGCCAGCTCCAGCGCCAGTCCCTTTGCGCTACCGATATTGGCAAATTTGGTCGGATGCACGCTGTCTGCCTGGCCATAGAAAAAGGCCGTGGCAAGCGCCAGCGTGGCTGGGCAGTGCGATACTGACAGGGAAAAGTCTTTCCACTCGCCGGTATCCCCCACGTCTTTAAAACTGCCCGACACCGCCAGGCCTAAGTCCACCGTCAGGTTGCGGCTGGCGCTGTCAATAACGCAGGTATTGGCGTAAATATTTCCCGTCATCTGGATCTGAATGTCGTCTGCGTGAGCCTGGGCCAGTAAGCCCACCGCCAGAAACGCGATTGTCTTTTTCATGTTTGTCACTTATAGGCGAGAGTGATGGTTGCTACGGTGTTGGCGGGGCCGGGCGTCACCACATCGCTGGTCTGCTCGTAGCGAACCTGAAAGGGGATATCCAGCGTTTCATTGGCAACGGCCTGGCTTTGGGTGTTGACGTAGGAGTCAAAGGTCGCGATATGGTCATCAAACAGCATTCTTACCCCGACGCCCCTTGCCATGCCCGTCTGCTTCGTCAGTTTGATCACTCCCTCAAATGCCGTTTCGTACCCGTTAGCACTGGTGATTTTTAGCTCAGGCTGAACGGTTGTGTCACAGTTAACGGTGATATTAAACGTCTGAGCGGGGCTGGATAAAAACCCCACGCTCATAAAATCACTGACGGGAAAATCGCCCAAATTAACGGTGAGATTTTTTGGCGAAACAGAGCAGGTGACCTGATGCAAAATGACGTTACCTGAATACGCAATATGGTTAGGGCTGCCGATCCCTTCATGGCCAAAAACGCCAATGCCGAATTCGGTCTGAGACTGCACCAGCGTGCCGGATGTCACGGCGTCGCTTGTTTTCACCAGTTCAAGCGTGACGTCAAAGTTAAACGACTGTGTGCCATCGGTAGAAACATAGGCAACAGGCGTTCCGCGTGAATCGCACTGTACTCCGCCTGCTCCGCTGATTCGCTGACCCTGATCGTTCATTAGTGCGACCCCAATCCCCGGTACGCCGGAATCATAAACGCCCCTGAGCCCGGGAATTTCCGCGCCGGTGCCGTAGTAGCAGGAAACAATTTCCAGACCGCTGTCAATACTCTGATCGCAGTGCCCGGCAACATGAACGCTTTGCTCTGTACCCGGGATAGTTGCGCCAACGGCCAGCGTCGTCGGGACAGAGATGGAGGCCACGTTAATCATTTTGGGCAGATCCGGCGTGGTGCAGGTCGCCTTCGCATGCGGCATAAATAACGCGGCGGTTCCCAGAACCAGTAAGAAAAAGCACTGTTTAATCATTTGCATAATCGTTAGCCTGAACGGTAATCAATGACACTGCGCGGCAGCGTTAATGATGCTGGTTTTCTCTTTCTCATCCGTTAGCGCATAGTCAGCGACGCAGTGCTCGCTCGCCTCCTGTCCCCAGGAAACGTTGAGATGCCCTTGCTGTGGCAGACCCGAGAGGTAAGTCTGGCCGTCATTTCCGACAATAAATTCGCTGTCCTTATCCCCGGTGGTGACCGTTGCGCCGAAGGGCAGCGGTTTACCATTTTGTGTAAGCGTCATCAGGACGCGATTACCCACGCGGGTAGTAAAGCTGGCGCGCACCACGGCCCCTCGGGTCGGCGTCACAATTTGCGCCGCGTGGGTGACGTCGGCATCCTCCGGCAGCGTTTCGGTATCCAGTGCGATGGTGTTATGGCGATACGCGGTCACGAACGGCACGACGGTATAGCCACGGAAGTCAGTCTCCACGCCTGTCTGGTTGGTGATATGGGTGCCGTGCGTACCTGGCGCTTTCACCAGCGCGATGGTTTCACCGAGCGGCTGGCTCAGGGTTATCCCGTTAGCGTGGGCCACCACGCCGCCCTGCAAACCGACGTTCAGGGTCTGCTGATACTTATCCTGACTGACGCCTGCGCTCACTTCGCCGTAGGTCGCTTTGTAATCGGTGTTGATGCTGGTGGAGTTACCGCTGCCGGTGCTGCTGAGCCCTTCCTGGATATTCCAGTTCAGGTTGTCTTCTTTCAGGGCCGTACCGTTAAGACCGATGTTCTGCGTGGTGCCATCTTTGGTGTTGTTCAGGTTGTACGTGGCCCAGGTATTATGCATCCAGCGATCCAGCGGAACCGAAACGCTCAGCGAGAACTGGTTGTCGTTTGTTACCTCATTACCGTCTTCATCGCTGTCGTGAGTGTTTTTGTTCATGCTGTAGCTGAGGCTGTAGCTCACGCCGTGCCAGCTGTTGTTGTAGCTGACGCTCAGGGAGGTCATGTTCTGGCTCTGGCTCCAGTAAGTTTCCTTCACCATGCTCAGCGTCACCGACCCCCAACCTTCTGGCAGCGTCTGGTCAATGGTGGCTTCTGTACGGGCGCGGCGCTGCTGGGGAGCAGACCAGTCGTCAGCGCGGGTATACGACTCCATAGTGTCGTCCAGGGTGTAAAACCCCTTGCTGTTATAGCGATAGCCCGCAAGCGAAAAGTTGGTGCCTGAACCGGCGAAATCTTTGCTGTAGCGTACGCGCCACGACTGGCCCTTGCTGGACTGCTGTTTTTTCAGCAGGGCTCTGGCGCGGGTCACGTCAATGGAGAACGCCCCGAGATCGCCCATGTTTTTCCCGGCGCCGAGCGCCTGGGACTGATAGTGGCTGCTCTGCTGCACGCCGCCGTAGGCCGTGAAGCCGTGAGGTAAACCGTAGATGGCGCTTCCCTGGGCAAACGGGGTCTTTTCAACGTCTTTGTCATAAGAGCGATAACGCCCGGCGGTTACGCTGTAGCGCAGGTTTTTTTCACGCTGCAATACCGGCACGGAGGCAAACGGCACCACGAAATGACTTTCGCTGCCGTCAGTTTCTTTCACCGTGACCTGGAGGTCGCCGCTGCTGCCGGTGGGGTAGAGGTCGTTAATTTCGAATGCGCCCGGCGCGACCGTGTTCTGATAAATCACGTACCCGTTCTGGCGGACCATCACCAGCGCGTTGCTGTGGGCGGTGCCGCGAATAATAGGGGCATAGCCTTTTTCACTGTCCGGCAGCATGTCGTTGTCGGATTTCAGCTCCACGCCGGTGTAGGGGACGCTGTCAAAAACGTCGGAAGGTGAGGTGCTTTGGCCCACCGTCACGTCACTTTTCATTGCCACCATATCGCGTTGCGCATAGGTATAAACGGAGGTGAATTTCTGTTCCTCCTCGTGGCCCGTGGTGCTGCGATTCCAGGTGGAGTAGTTACGAACGCGCCATGCCCCGAGGTTGAAGCCGGGACGCAGGTTAACGTACTGGCTGCTGCTATCCTCTTCACCCTGCTGGCGCGCATGGCTCTGGCTGGCGTTGACGCTGTAATTAAGCAGGCCCGCGTTGATCCCTTCGTCAAACTCTTTCGGGTCGATGTAACCGCGTGGCACCTGTCCGAGCGCCTTTTGCGGAATGCTCAGCAGCAGCTGCTGATTGCGCACGCGAAAGGTCGCGGATGCCGAAGGGATGGCGTGTAGATCGGCGCATTGACCTTCTGCCCTCAGCTGCGGATATTTTTGCGTTTTGATCCCGAGGCTCTTTAATTCGTCCAGTGTAAAACAAGGCTGAAGCGTGCTGGTGCCCTGCGGATCTTTAACTACGTTAAAGGTCACGTCACGGGTATCAATTTTATTGTTATTGATAAATACCGCGACCTGATATTTACCTGGCGCCTGACCGGGACCTTTTTCATAGACAGACAGATCGGTCTTTTCCTGCTGCGGGTTATCAATGTCCAGCAGGGCAGGGTTAAAATAATCATCAGCCAAAACCTGCTGCGCAAAGATCGCCATTGCCAGGCAACAAAAAGTCATCAGCAATGACGAAAATCGGCAGGTGAACGGCTTTTTATGGCTGTACATGATGATTTTATTACCGGGCAATATTACTAATGAACGGGTTTAGACCATGTCTGGCTGATGCTGCCGTAATCCGTAATAATGGAATACACGACGGTCGAGCCTCCGAAATTGCCAGGTAAAGCAAAATGCGTTTCAGTTTTCGGCACAGCCCAGGTGGCTTTCGTGATTTTCTGACCATTCAGGGTGACGGCCTGAAAATTCATATAGAAAGGCGTGGGATTATTCACCACTAAATCATTCCCTTCGCGATGCCATTCAAGTTTATCGGCCATATCTTCTGGTTTGCCTTTTACCGCTGACGGGCGATACAGCAATTTAATTCGGGTGTTAATGGCAATTTGCAGCGTATTTACGCCTTCAACATGCTTTGAGGACGGGATCGCTTTAATATTCAGCCAGTACAGAGATTCCCTGTCTTCCGGTAAATTTCCTCCCGTACGCACCACGCGTAGTACGTTATCTTCTTTCGCATCCAGTCGGAAAAGCGGCGGGGTGATCAGGAACGGTGCTTTGGCCAGGTTTTTACCACCGGAATCGACCCAGGACTGCACCAGATAATCCGTGGTATCCGGGTTTGAAAGACCAAGAGATGATTCCTTTTTATCTCCCTGATAGACCAGACGGGTGCCATTGATCACGACACCCGCCTGTGCCGAGGCTGCTACCAGTAAAAGAGTGCTCAGTAAATAACCGTGGCGCATAAAGATTTCTCAATAAAAAGATGAGATATTAATGCCCGCAAGAGCATTAATATCTCAGGATTGATAAGATCAGTTATAAATAACGGTGAAGGTCGATACAGAGTTAGCAGGGCCCGCAGTAACTGCCGCCTGAGTTTGAATATAACGCGCACCGAACTCCAGGTCGTTAACCGCCGTGCCGGAGGCTAAAGGATATTGCTTCGAAGGGGTATACAGAGTGACAGGCTGCCCGGAAGCGTCCATTAGCTGAATAGCTACACCAGTAGCCGCATCGGTATCGGGCGTTAATGCCAGCGTGGCATTATTATCCGCATCCGGGGTACCACCGAAGTTAATCGCAGCCGAGGTTACGGTTTCCGGACAATTGGTTAACTTAATATCAAACTTCGTGAGTGTGCTGGTAGAGCCTGCGCCGGTAAATACCGTTTTAGATACTTTTCCTAACTGAACATCTAATGGATTACTTAATCCATTCACGACCTGGCAAGCAGAATCGATAATTTCTCCGGTGAAATTAATCTGCCCTTCACCGTTGGTTTCCGCAAATGCGGATGCAGAACACCCCACCGTTGTGGCGATAAACAACCCTAATGCAACCTTGTTCATAGTAAATCCCAATGTGTTTCTGGCAAAAACGTTGCCTGGACGTTTTTACCGTTGACCCTTAATAACTTTCCGATGTTTATTTAATCAAAAAAAGGGCAGGTACGAATCTTTAGTTCCAATCACAAATAATGCAAATAGTGCTTGAGTTTATTTTTTTACCTGAAAACAGCAGGTTGATAATGATCACAAAACACTATCAGGTGCGTGTTCATCGGGCTATATTGTTAACAAGATGATGCTGTCAGGAGAAATGTCGTGGATTACCGCAAAATTATCAAAGAGGTAGGGCGTGGGAAAAACCATGCTCGCGATCTGGACCAGGAAACGGCCCGTACGTTGTACACGCATATGCTGAATGGCGACGTGCCGGATCTGGAAATGGGCGGCATTCTGATTGCGCTGCGCATCAAAGGGGAAGGTGAGGCGGAGATGCGCGGTTTTTATGAGGCCATGCAGTCGCAGACGATGCGTTTAACCCCGCCCGTCACGAAGCCGATGCCGATTGTGATCCCGACCTACAATGGCGCGCGTAAGCAGGCAAACCTCACGCCGCTGCTGGCTATTCTGTTGCAGAAACTCGGTTTCCCGGTGGTGGTGCATGGCGTGAGCGAAGATCCGACGCGCGTGCTGACAGAAACCATTCTGGAATTATTAGGCATCGAACCCACTCTCCATGCTGGCCAGGCGCAGGCAAAGCTGGAGGGGAACCAGCCGGTCTATATTCCCGTGCGCGCGCTCTGCCCACCGCTGGAAAAGCAGCTGGACATGCGCTGGCGCATGGGGGTGCGTAACAGCGCCCACACCCTGGCGAAGCTGGCGACGCCGTTTGCCGAAGACGCCGCGCTGCGTCTTTCCAGCGTCTCCCATCCGGAGTACGTGACGCGGGTCGGTCAATTCTTTGCCGAAATCGGCGGGCGAGCGCTGCTGATGCACGGGACTGAAGGGGAGGTTTACGCCAACCCGCAGCGTTGTCCACAGCTGATGCTGATTGAGCCTGCCGGGACGCGGGTCGTGCTGGAACGTGGGGAAGAGAACAGCGATGTGATCCTGCCTGAGTCGAAAGATCCGCAAGTCACCGCGCACTGGATCGTACAGTGTCTGGCCGGAAAGGTGCCGGTTCCGCAGTCTATCAAGCTGCAAATGGCCTGCTGTCTGCTGGCGGCAGGGGAAGTGGCGTCTGTGAACGCCGGGTTGCAGCGCGTGGCGCAGTCTTTTTAAGCAAAAAAAAGCCCGTCCAGTGGCGGACGGGCAAACAAGGGTAACAACAACAGGGTCAATGAGGGTTGGAGCATCTCACCAGAGGGTAGGGTGAGGGTGGAGCATAATTCGTTCGATTACTTGTAGATAACCGCGGTACCGCTCAGTTTGTTATTACCGTTAGTGGAGGTGATGGTGTATCCACTTGCGCCGGCAGCGGCAGCTTTTTCCGCCAGTTTGGCTTCCAGACCGTCCAGCGTGGTCGCGCCTTCAGCACTCACCACCCCGATTTTGTTCAGATCCTGTGCCTGAGTAGAGGAGACTGGCTCTACGGCGAAAGCGCCGAAAGACAGAGCGGACAGGGCAACAGCGGCAACAGCATATTTGATGGTTTTCATAGGTCAATTCTCGCAGGTTATTCTGTTAAGGGGACGATGTTCCGTCGATGTGATAAGTATCACGGTTTTTAGTGGAAGATAAAATCGAAGAGAATTGACGTGGTTGCTCAAAAAAATTGAATGACAAATAACTTATTGATTATTAATAAATTCAGAAGCGCAATTGACATTTCTTGGGGATGCGCTTTACAGAAGCCATCGGAAGGGCACGTTTTGCTACGCGTTTCGCTAAAAGTCGTGAGCGTAAAGTAAACGGCTGGCGCGGTTAACTTCGGTAAAGGAAAGTCAACGTAACTGGCTGTCTTTCGATCCTCTACGATTATATCCTGAATGTGCCGCATTTTTTGAATCTTTCTCCTGCTGACAGGCAATGCATAGCCGTACGCCAGGAATGGCTTTACGCCGTGCTTCAGGAATCGGATCCCCGCATTCTTCGCATTCCGTCAAACTTTCGCCGCGCGGAATTTCACCGCGAGCACGCGCGACCGCATCTTCAATGGTACTGTTGATCTGTTCGTTAACGGCGTCGTCATTCGCCCAGCCGGAAGCCATCATGTTCTCCTGATCTGTTTAAGCCATTCATCTTAATATGGGGTTAAAAAACGCACAGTCAAGGCGAAGGAAGGAAATGAGAACTGCATCTGCCTGGCAGATGCAGTGTGGGAAAAGAGGGCGTTATTTATAGATGGTCGCGGTGCCGTACATATGGTTATCGCCACCGGCGGCGTTCACCACGAAGCCTTTAGCCCCTTCCTGACGCGCTTTTTCGGCCAGCTTGTCCTGAAGGTCATCAAGGTTGCTTGCCCGGCTGACAGAGACCGTCCCGGCCGCACGTAGCTGGCTGGTGTCGTTGCTGTCGGTCAGAGGTTGAACGGACCAGGCTGAGAACGATGCGCCTGCCAGCGCACCCGCAATAATAAAGGTCAGATACTTTTTCATAATCACATCCTCAGGGGAAACAACAGGTGATTCCTCTTAAGTTTAGAAGCCTGACGCGCGTGATTTAGCGCAAAAATTTGATGATGATCTGCTTATTTTTTGAACGATAAATTCTGACAATTTGCTGACAGATCATAGACATACAGGTTGCTGATTTTCGTCGGTTTTTTGTGCAGCGCAGACAGATATTTACCCCCGCGCCGTCACAGGGTATCTTACGCGGCTGTCTAAAGGAGAATGCCATGACTTCCCAAAAGCCGGGATTGCACCCGCGTAACCGCCACCGTAGCCGCTACGACATGAAAGCCCTGTGCCTGAGCTGCCCGGAATTGCAGGATTTTATCGTTCAGACACCAGCCGGTGAACCGTCGGTAAACTTTGCCGATCCGCTGGCGGTTAAGACGCTGAACAAAGCGCTGCTGGCCCATTTTTATGGCGTTACGCACTGGGACATCCCGGATGGCTTTCTCTGCCCACCGGTGCCAGGACGTGCGGATTATGTCCATCATCTTGCCGATCTGCTGGCGGATGACAATGGCGGCGTGGTGCCGAAACAGGCCACCGTGCTTGATATCGGTACGGGCGCGAACCTGATCTACCCCCTGATAGGCGCACATGAGTACCAGTGGCGGTTTACCGGCAGCGAGATCGGCGCCGAAGCCTTCGCCAGCGCGCAGGCCATTATCAACGCTAACCCGGGGTTAAGCCGGGCCGTTCGTTTGCGTCGTCAAAAGGATGCCGCTGCTATTTTCAACGGCATTATTCACAAGAACGAACAATATGATGCCACCCTGTGCAACCCGCCCTTCCACGACTCCGCCGCCTCCGCACGTGCGGGAAGTGAACGCAAGCGGCGTAACCTGGGCCAGGCTGAAGACGGCGCGCTGAACTTTGGCGGCCAGCAGCAGGAGCTGTGGTGCGAGGGAGGGGAAGTGGCATTTATTTTGCGCATGATTGCCGAGAGTAAGGGCTTCGGTCGTCAGGTGAAATGGTTTACCACGCTGGTCTCCCGCGGCGATAACCTGCCGCCGCTTTACCGCGCGCTGACCGACGTCGGCGCGGTGAAGGTAATCAAAAAAGAGATGGCGCAGGGCCAGAAGCAGAGCCGCTTTATCGCCTGGACCTTTATGGACGATAACAAACGCCGCAAATAGCCCCCCATCGCAGGCCGGGTAAGGCGAAGCCGCCACCCGGCTCGGTTACAGCGTCGGCTCTTGCGGAGGGAGCGGCGAAGCGGGCGGCGATAATACCTGATACGTCTGCACCGGCGCTCTCACGTTCGCCAGATCGAAGTGTTTTTTCACCATGCTGTCGAGGGCGAAGCGCACCGTCCACTGCTTCAGCGGCTGGGTGGTGAACGACACGCGCAGGGTAAAGGCAGTGTTCGTTAGCCCGACGATGCCCGCGAACGACGGTTCACCAATCACCAGCCCGCGAATATCCTCCATCTCCATCAGTTCGCTCACCGCATCCCGCAGCGCCTGCTTCGCCTTATCTGCATCCTCATGACGATCGACATCATAATTCGCCACCACCGAACCAATGCCGCGCACAAAGTTGGCAAAGGTGGTGATCGATGACCACGGAATAATGTGGTACGCGCCGGTATCCTGACGTACGCCGACGGAGCGAATGGACATCCTCTCCACCGTGCCGGTGAGCGGTCCGATGGTCACCAGATCCCCGGTGTTCATCCCGTTCTCAAACTGGATAAAAATGCCGGTGATAATATCCTTCACCAGCGTCTGCGAACCAAAGGAGATCGCCAGCCCCAGGGCACCGGCACCCGCCAGCAGCGGGGCGATATTCACGCCGATTTCCGACAGTACAATCATGATGGTGATGGTGCTGATGATCACCGCCAGCGCGTTGCGGCACAGGGTCAGCAGCGTGCGGGCGCGGGCGCTCGGCAGCGGCCTGCCGTGGACATCCGACACCAGACGGTTTTCGATAAGGCTTGCCAGCAGCGTCCAGCCGACGGCGGAGAAGAACAGGATCAGCGCGATACGAATAAGAATATCAACGGTCTTTTCCCCCGCGCCGTTATGCAGCCAGTTCCAGAAATCAAACAGCCCCCACGCGTTCAGCAGCAGCATAATTGCCACGCAGACCGTCAGAATACGCGCCACCTTCAGGGATACCGTCATCCAGCCATTTACCCGCTTTTGCAGTTCCGGGTAGTTACGCTGAACCTGCGACGACAGGGTGATCGTTTTCGACAGCCAGCGGGAAAGCAGGCCAGAGACAAAGGCCGCGATGCCGATAATCGCCAGGCTTTTGAACGTCGCCCCCATCATAAATTTCAGGCTATTGCCCGGATCGAACAGGGAGAAGAAACAGAGCACAATAAAATAGGCGCTGGCCAGCCAGTGCCACACCAGCGCAAAGGCGCGAATAAAGAGGCTGAAAAAGGAGAGGGAGCGATCGGCCAGGTGCAGCAGGCTGTCGGTGATCGCTTTTTTATTGTGGAAGATGAGGTACAGCGCCCAGACGGTAATGCACAGCATGATCAGCACGTTCGCCAGCGCCCCGAACTGCACGTTAACCTGGTTGGAAATAATCGGCACGGCAACCAGCAGGCCATAACCGATCAACCCGCTCAGCACGCTGAGCCGCACCGCCCAGTATTTGGCGCTCTGATCCGAAATGGCGAAGGGGCGAAGGTCCGGCACGCGCGGGCAGAAGATCAACCGCAGGAGGGCTTTAAAGAACTCAATCAGGGCAAAGGCATTGAGGAACAGTCCCTGCTGAAACGCGATGGTTTTGTTTCCGGTATTAAGTCGGTCGGCCAGCATCTGGCCGACAAACAGCGTCAGGGCCAGCAGCAGCAAATCGATGACAAACGCCCCGGTAATCATTGCCGGAAGATGCAGCCAGCTGCTTTTATGCTGATTCTTTTTGCGTCCCCACTGGCCCATTTTCCGGTAAAGCGGCCAGACAGACAGGCGCAACAGCCAGTAAAAAATGAAGACGGCGCCAGCCAGAATAGCAAACTGGGTGGCGGCTGCGGAAAAGGTGTGAGGATTAAAAGGCTTATGTGAGGTGCCAACCAGGTTGCGATAGAGCTGGGCAAAACGCGACGACAGGGCTTCCCCGTAGCGGCGACTGATGTCGGTGACGTTTTCCAGCACCGTTTTTTCTTCTTCGGCTTCCGGCGGCGCAATAGCAGGAACCGGATCCTGAGGCGGCGTGGCGGCCACCTTCCTCAGCTGATCGATCAGCTCCTGTCGGGACGTGTCGTTCTCAAGCACGTCGGCCAGCGCGCCGTAGGCGGCTTTTTTCTTTTCAGCGTCTGGCTCTGGCGGCGCATTTTGCTGGGTGGCGGTGGCTCCGGTGGTAACGCCGGGAAGGGTTACAGCAAGTGATGGCGCGCTAAACAGGCTAAACAGTAGCAACAGGATCCACGGCACGGCGTCCTCCGACAAAAATATCGTGCAAAATGATAAGTATAGAGCGCGGGGAGCGGAGGGGAGTTTTTGGGAACAATCCGGCGTAAAAAAGCCGGGCATGCCCGGCTCTGGGTGTGTCTATCAGGAGACGTGTTGCAGGAACTCCTGGAGGCGCTGGCTTGGTGGGTTCGCAATCAGCGCCTGCGGATTCCCGTCTTCCGCGATACGGCCCTTATCAATGAAGATCAGACGGGACGCCACCTTTTCGGCAAAGCCGATTTCGTGGGTAACGATCACCATCGTCATGCCTTCTTCCGCCAGATCCTGCATAACTTTCAGCACTTCGTGACGCAGCTCCGGGTCGAGTGCCGACGTTGGCTCATCGAACAGCATCATCTTTGGCTTCACCGCCAGCGCACGGGCAATGGCCACGCGCTGCTGCTGGCCGCCGGACAGCTCGGAAGGATAGTGGTGGGCACGCTCCGCCAGACCAACCTTCGCCAGCAGATCTCTTGCCAGCGCTTCCGCTGCCGCTTTGCTGGCCCCGCGCACGCGCAGAGGACCAAACATCACGTTTTCCAGCGCCGTGAGGTGCGGGAACAGGTAGAACTGCTGGAACACCATGCCCGCTTCCTGGCGGATCAGGCGCTCGTCCACTTTCGGATCGTTAACCTTCAGACCATCGACGATCAAATCGCCGCTGGTGATCTCCTCAAGCTTGTTAATGCAGCGCAGCAGGGTGGATTTACCGGAACCGGACGGCCCGATGATCACCACCACTTCGCCCTGCCTGATGTTCAAATCGATATTGTGCAGCACCTGGGTTGGGCCAAAGTGCTTGGAAACGTTTTTAAATTCAATCACAGGATTTTCATCCTTCTTTCAAGACGACGCAGAACAAAGCTCAGGACAAGCGTGATAATCAGGTAGACAACGGCGACCGCACTCCAGATTTCCAGAGCGCGGAAGTTACCCGCGATGATCTCCTGGCCCTGACGGGTCAGCTCGGCCACGCCGATAACAATAAACAGCGAGGTGTCTTTAATGCTGATGATCCACTGGTTACCCAGCGGCGGCAGCATGCGGCGCAGCGCCAGCGGCAGGATCACGTGACGGATGGTTTCGCGACGGGAAAGACCTAACGCCAGGCCGGCTTCGCTGAAGCCTTTATGAATCGACAGCACCGCACCGCGGGTAATTTCCGCAATGTAGGCGCCGGAGTTGATCATGATGGTGACAACGGCGGCGCTGAACGGGTCGATGCGCAGGTCGGTGAAGGCCATCGGCAGGGCGAAGTAGATGAACATGACCTGCACCACAATGGGGGTGCCGCGGATCACTTCGATGAAAACCAGTGCGATGTGGTTTGCAATCCAGCCGCCGTAGGTGCGGGCGAAACCGGCCACCAGACCGATAATCAACCCGCCAACCAGACCGAGGACCGAAATCCACAGGGTCATTTTAGCGCCTTCAAGCAAGAGAGGAATGGCAGGCCAGATGGCGCTCCAGTCAAACTGCATGATGTATTCCTGTATACCGTGGTGAAAAACAAAAAACGTAGGCCCGGTAAGCGGAAGCGCCACCGGGCGTTACAAACCTGAAGTCAGGTGAAATTATTTAGGCTCGGTACCGAACCATTTTTTGTAGATTTCGTTATAGGTGCCGTTCTCTTTCAGGGTTTTCAGCGCGCCGTTAACTTTGTTACGCAGGTCGTCGCTGCCTTTCGGGAACGCAATACCGTACTGCTGAGCTTCCAGGGAATCACCTACCGCTTTGAACTTGCCATTACCGGCGGTTTTGATGAAGTAAAGGATGTTAGGCGTGTCGTGCAGCACCGCGTCAGCGCGGTTGGTGCCCAGTTCCATGTAAGCGTTGTCGATGTTCGGGAACTGACGCAGGTCTTTGGTTTTGATGTTGGCTTTCGCGTAATCAACGGAGCCGGTGCCGCTCTTCACGGCGACCACTTTACCGTCGAGATCTTTCACGCTTTTCACGTCGTTGTTATCCGCTTTCACCATCACCAGCAGGCCGCTTTTGTAGTAGCCGTCAGAGAAGTCGATGGCTTTTTTACGTTCTTCGGTAATGGTGATGCCTGCCAGCGCCAGGTCAACGTTTTTGGTTTGCAGTGCCGGGATAATGCCGCTGAAATCCATTGGCTTCAGGGTGTAATCCAGTTTGAGTTCTTTTGCGACAGCGGCCCACAGATCCACGTCAAAACCAACGTATTTATCACCCTGTTTGAATTCAAACGGTACGAACGCCGTGTCAGTCGCCACAACCAGTTTGTCGGCAGCCTGCGAGGACACCGCAAACGCCAGGGTAAGTGCAGCCAGTGAAACTTTTAATACAGACTTCATAGCATTTCCTTTTATATCCACGGGGCGATCCCCTGCGAGAACCTCAGGCACAATGAAAAAATCGTGCCAATTTTGCAAGTTGTTGTTTTGCAAAGGGGATGATGTCACGCATTGCACAAAAAGCGTGGCAATTTTGCCAGGTTGCACCAGAATGGAGCACCGTTTTGGTGCGCTTCGTTAAGGTCTTTTGACAGGGGGATATTTAGCGCAGAATCTGACGAAAAAACAATCTTCCGTTAACGGTTGTGTGAGGTGATTATTACATTTTATTCACTTTTGCGGCCGTTGCGGGCAAAAGTGCGCACCATAAATGTGCAAAACCCCCGCCAGGGGCGAGGGTTATTCGGACAATCCGCAGGGATTATTCGATGTTGGACTCGATGAACCACAGGAACTGATCCAGGTCGCGTGATGCGGCAGTGAAGATATCAGCGGTATCTTCGTCTTTGGCTTCGCCAATCGCTTTACGAACATCGTTCGCCACAATCGCGTAACGATCAGCCAGCTCTTTCAGGTGATCCTGAACGGTATGGATATCCAGCGGATAGCTTTTCAGTGGCGTTTTGCTGTTGATCACCTGTGTGGTACCCAGTGCCACGCCACCCAGCTGTACGGCGCGTTCGGCCATGGTATCCAGGTGAGTCACCAGTGCTGTGCGGAAGCCATCCAGCATTTCATGAACGGCAATAAAGTTTGCACCGCGCATATTCCAGTGGGCCTGTTTGGTGATCAGCGAAAGATCGATGAACTGGACCACCTGGCGATTCAGCAACTCGATGGTCGCTTTTTTATCGCTATCCGATACATCGTTACGGGTATAAAGCAGATTAGACGCTTTCGTTTTCACCAGTTTAGCGGTACTCATAATCTCATATCCTCTTGATGTTTGTGTCCCAGGTAATTACGGGACTAAGTATAGCACCGGATTTTTTCTCTGCGGTTTGGCTCTGCCTATCGGTTTAATAGCGAAAGGAAGGTTGTATTATCAACCATTTGAAAAGTAAGTGGTTTATTTAAATTGATACAGATCAATCTTAATTCACTCTCCAGGAAAGCGAGCAGGTGAAATATTTTGGCAATAGGAGAGAGTTTGTAAGAAATTATTTGAGCGACTGACGTGGCGTATATTCTGCATGGCGGGTTAGCCATGCAGAATTTAAGGTTTAGTTGAGGTCTATTTTTTCCACTTTAGGTTCCGGACGCATGGTCAGGGTGGAGCCCATTGACGCCGCGATAATGGAACAGAGCGCCAGCGTTTGTACCAGGGTCAGGGTTTCACCGAGGAAAATCATTCCTGAGATGGCGGCCAGCGCGGGCTCCATGCTCATGAGCGTACCAAAAATGCGTGTGGGCAGGCGCGTCAGGGCGATCATCTCCAGAGAGTAGGGCAGCGCCGTGGAGAGAATGGCAACCGCCAGCCCAACCGGCAGGATTGACCATTGCCATATTGAGTCTGTCGCTTGTGCCATTCCAATCGGGACAAAGATAACGGCGGCAATCAGCGAGCCTAAGGCGACCGTCGCGGGGCCGTGCTCTTCCCCCGCACGCTGGCCAGTGAGAATATACACCGCCCAGCATGCCCCCGCGCCCAGCGCCAGAGCTGCCCCTGTCAGATCGATTTGTGAAACGCTTTGCCCGAGCGGCAGCAGGAACCATAGCCCCAGCACGGCCAGTACGACCCAGATAAAGTCTACCGGACGACGAGAAGAGAAGAGGGCAACCGCCAGCGGGCCGGTAAATTCAAGCGCGACCGCGATCCCCAGCGGGATCGTCTGAATAGAGAGATAGAACATGTAGTTCATCCCTCCCAGCGCCAGCCCATAAAAAAGCAGTGGCAGTCGCTGCTCCTTTTTAAACCGTAGCCGCCAGGGTTTAAAAACAACCACGAGGATCAGGGTGCCTAATGCGATACGCAGCGCCGTGACGCCGGGCGCACCAACCAGCGGAAACAGCGATTTTGCCAGCGACGCACCGCTTTGTATGGACATCATCGCGATAAGTATGACTGCCACCGGCATCCAGACCGACGATTTACGAGGTAAACCTGGCATCCTTTCTCCTGTCAATTTATGTCAAATGAGGTAAAAGTCGCAGTGTAATGGAAATAAGCTGCAACGGTTGAGCTACTGTTGAAAAAAATCCAGGGAAAATCCGTAAAATGAGAAAACGTTGATGATTTTATCGCCTGAAAGATTAGGAATAATCTGGATGAACTAAATGGCGATGACGCGCACTATTAGCATTTACAGGTGAAAATCTGGAGTTATTTGAACGAGATAGCTGGTGCTGGAAATGTTCTGTTACAGGAAAGGTCGCATTAGACATCGTGAATGACAAAGAGTTTCACAGAATTTTTTGATATATTTAAAACTTACGGACTTACTTGAAGCACATTTGAGGTGGTTATGAAAAAAATTGCATGTCTTTCAGCACTGGCAGCTGTTCTGGCTGTTTCCGCAGGTACCGCTGTAGCGGCAACTTCTACTGTAACCGGTGGTTACGCTCAGAGCGATATGCAGGGCGTGATGAACAAAACCAACGGTTTCAACCTGAAGTACCGTTACGAGCAAGACAACAACCCGCTGGGTGTGATCGGTTCTTTCACTTACACCGAGAAAGATCGTACTGAAAATGGCTCTTACAATAAAGGTCAGTACTACGGCATCACCGCGGGTCCTGCTTACCGCCTGAATGACTGGGCAAGCATCTACGGTGTTGTAGGTGTTGGCTACGGTAAATTCCAGCAGACCGAAAACCAGGGTCTGAACCGTACTGCAAGCAACAGCGACTATGGTTTCTCCTATGGCGCAGGTATGCAGTTCAACCCAATCGAAAACGTTGCTCTGGACTTCTCCTATGAGCAGAGCCGTATCCGCAACGTTGACGTTGGCACCTGGATCGCGGGCGTAGGTTACCGCTTCTAATCACTTCGGTGAGCCAGTAAAAAATCCGCCCAATGTGGCGGATTTTTTTTGTTTGTACCCTCTCCCCGTGGGAGAGGGCCGGTGAGGGCATCAGCCCGCACGAAACGGCAGAAATTACTTACTCTTAATATCGAAAATATCCGTCCCAAGATGGTTATAGTCGACTTTCTGTAACTTAAAGTTGGTAATGTAAACTGGCGGGCCCTTCTTCCCGGAGATAAACGGGTAATCATTTTTTATCTCTTTCGCCTTAATCCCCGTCCATTGTGAGAAGAATTTCAGGAAATCGTTCGCGGAACGGCGCGCTTTGATGATGCGATGCGTTTTGTCATCACTCGACAGCACCATAAACGGTACCTGGAAGTTTTGCTGGAACTTGTCATCGTGTGCCAGATACTGCACCTGTTTACCGCGCTCCTTAAATGCCAGACCGTGGTCAGAGAAATAGACCATCGAGAAGCTGTCGCCGCTGTTGCGCAGCTGTGCGTACAGCTTGCTGAGCAGATCGTCGGTTTGCGTCATGGTGTAGAGATAACACGAGGTCTCTTTGGATTGCACAAACTCCGCATATTTTCCCCCGGTACGATCGCATGCCTGCGGGTGTGACCCCATCAGGTGCAGGACAATCAGCTGCGGCTGGGTGCGCTGAGTAGCAAAGACCTGCGCCGTCATTTTTAGCAACGCTTCATCTTTTGTGTTTTTATCGGCTTCGAAATCACCGCTTTTCAGGAACTGTACCTCGTCGGCACGCTTCGCGATGCTGGCGATGGCGGTATCATACTCGCCGATCTGTCCCTGGTTAGAGAACCACCATGTCTGAAAACCTGCCCGGTTGGCCAGGGTGACAAAATTATCCTGAAACTGCGGTTTTCCATCCACCACGCGGTTGAGCGTCAGACCGAGTGATTTCTGCGTCGAGCCGCTGGCCGCCACGTAGTCGGTAAACAGCGTACCGTTAACGGCGCTGGCAAACGGCGTGTTATCCCAGTGACCGCCAAACGCGCCGAGCGCATCGCGACGCGCGCTTTCACCGATCACCACCACGTAGGTGTGATACTTCGGTTTCACCGCCAGCACATTCCAGGTGTCTTTCATGGTGGAAAGCTCGGCCATACGCGCCTGCTCGTCGAGCACTTCCTCGTTATTCACCACCACGTCTTTGACGAAGCGAAACACCGGATACCCGGTATCTTTAAGCTTAAACACGCCGCCCCAGGCCAGATTTTGTACCGGTGCAACAAAAAACGTCACCACGCTAAAGGCCAGGCACAGGCTTTCAATTTTACCCCATGCCTTTTTCCCGACGGGCTTACGACGAACCGCAATCACGCCGAGGGCAAAAATGAAAAGGCCAACCACGTAGTTGTACCACGGAAAGATCGTCAGGATCTCTGTGGACTCTTCCATATTGGTGGAGTGGAGCGCCAGCAGAGTATTAAAGTTCGGCGCGCCATAGGCCTGGCCAAACGGGAAATAGGCGGCAGCAATCAGAGAACAGATCCCGATAAGCACTTTCTGCACGCGCGGTGCGCTTCGCCAGAGCAGGTGAAGAATACAGGTGAATCCGACGGCATAAAGCAGGCTAAAGGGGTAGCCAAGAGCAAAGTTAATCAACAGCGATTGCAAAAAATAGAATCCCGTCCACGGGCTTAAGGCCCGGCTGCGGGTAACAAGTGTATCAATCAGGGTTACGTTCATAGATCACTATCACGAAAACGCCATGTGCTCACCCTGGCGTCAAGGGTCAAAGCCTGCCGGACAGTGCGTGGAAAGGGAATGAGAGGTCCGCTTCAGCGAGCCGCAAATTGTGCAGGGCTGCAAGAAGATAGTGCGAGCGTGAATTAAGGTCAACAGTTGCTAAACAGATGTTTTGCGAAGGGGGCTGCAAATCCGCAAAAATAATCGGGAACAGGCCAGTTTACAACGTAAGTGTGACGGGAAAATGAAGCGGCGTACCGCGACGCCGCTTAGTGGGAAGAATTGTCGTCCTGCTGCGGTTTGGCGTTAAACATATCGCACAGCATGTTCAACAGCATCAGGCGCACTTTAAAAGGAGAGTGGGTAAACACGTTCATACACCTCTTGAATTCATTCATAAGACCTCCTGATTCATGATCCCTTCGATCCGTGAAGGGTGACTGCATTACATACAGATATAGCACAGGCTATATTGTATAGCTATGGCTAATTCGTTAATTTTTTGTGCTTGTAGAGCTATGGTTTACAATGTGCGCTCCGTTACAGGGCGCTGGAAGCGTCAACCCCATTGAGGAAGCACAATGAACCGTCGCGCAGGTAAGCCAACAACAAAAAAAACGACGCAACTGGTGAACGTTGAAGAGCATGTGGAAGGCTTCCGCCAGGTGCGTGAGGCGCACCGCCGGGAGCTGATTGATGATTATGTCGAACTGATCTCTGATCTGATCCGTGAGGTTGGAGAAGCGCGCCAGGTGGATATGGCCGCACGCCTGGGGGTGTCGCAGCCAACCGTTGCCAAAATGTTAAAACGTCTGGCGTCGGTCGGGCTGATCGAAATGATCCCCTGGCGCGGGGTGTTTCTCACCGCTGAGGGCGAGAAGCTGGCGCAGGAGAGCCGCGAGCGACACCAGATCGTCGAGAATTTTTTACTGGTGCTGGGCGTCAGCCCGGAAATTGCCCGTCGGGATGCCGAAGGTATGGAACACCACGTCAGTGAAGAGACGCTGTTGAAGTTCCGCGAGTTTACGCTCAAATACGGTCCCTCCGCTGAATGAACATCCCCGGCTTGCAGGCCCTGAAACGCGATCGCTTTTTCCATCTTTTACTGATCACTGGCGTTGGGCTCAGCGTCTTTGTGCCCTTCACGCCGCACACCTGGCCGGCGGCCATAGACTGGCGCACCATTATTACTCTGAGCGGTTTGATGATGCTCACCAAAGGCGTGGAGCTGAGCGGCTATTTTGACGTGCTGGGGCGCAAAATGGTGCGCCGCTTCGCCACCGAGCGCAAGCTGGCCCTGTTTATGGTCTTTTCGGCGGCGCTGTTGTCGACGTTTCTCACTAATGACGTGGCGCTTTTTATCGTGGTGCCGCTTACGCTCACGCTGCGTAAGCTGTGCGAAATACCGGTTACCCGTCTGATTATCTTTGAAGCGCTGGCCGTCAATGCGGGCTCGCTGCTCACGCCTATCGGTAACCCGCAGAACATTCTGCTGTGGGGACGCTCCGGCCTGTCGTTTACCGCGTTTACCGGGCAGATGGCGCCGCTGGCGCTGGCGATCGTGGCGTCGCTGCTGGCGGTGGGCTGGTTTGCTTTCCCGAATAAATCGTTGCAGTACCACAGCGGTACAACCGGCCCCCAGTGGCAGCCGCGTCTCGTCTGGAGCTGCCTGGGGCTGTATATCGTTTTCCTTATCGCGCTGGAGTTAAACCAGGCGCTGGCGGGCGCGCTGCTGGTGGCGTGCGGCTTCCTGTTCCTCGCCCGGCGGGTGCTGGTGAGCGTTGACTGGACGCTGCTGCTGGTGTTTATGGCGATGTTTATTGACGTCCATCTCCTGATCCAGCTCCCTGTATTGCAGAACGTTCTCCATAGCGTCAGCGGTCTGTCACAGCCGGGATTATGGCTGACGGCGATTGGTCTCTCGCAAGTGATCAGTAACGTGCCGTCCACCATTTTGCTGCTTAACTATGTTCCCCCAACGGTACTGCTGGCGTGGGCGGTCAACGTCGGCGGCTTTGGGCTGCTGCCTGGCTCGCTGGCCAACCTCATCGCCCTGCGGATGGCCAACGATCGCCGCATCTGGTGGCGCTTCCATTTATGGTCAATCCCGATGCTGCTCTGGTCAGCGGCGGTCGGTTTCGGACTATTCCTTCTCATATAGTGCGCAATTTGTCAGTTTTTCCTGGCAAATGTATAGCAACGTCCTAGCTTTAGTGAACGGCATAGTGTGATGCCGCTCACTGACAGGACTGTTGCTGAACTATGGCAGAAGATCAAAACCCACCTGCTGACGAGCAGGATCAAAACAATAACGAGCGCAAGCGCCCGGGGAAAAAACCGTTAATTATCCTTGGCATCGTGGTCATCGTGATGGTGATTGTGGCGCTGGTCTGGTGGTTTTTAACCCGTAACGAAGAGACCACCGACGACGCCTTCACCGACGGCGACGTAGTAACCATTGCCCCAAAAACGGCAGGCTACGTCACCGAACTTCGCGTGCGGGATAACCAGCGCGTGAAGAAAGGGGATGTGCTGGTGGTGATCGATCCGCGTGATACCACCGCCCAGCGCGATCAGGCCCAGGCCCAGCTTGGGCTGGCGGTTGCGCAGCTGCATCAGGCGCAGGCGCAGCTGGCGCTCTCGAAGGTGCAATATCCCGCCCAGCGCGATGAAGCCAAAGCCCAGGTACTGAAAGCCCAGGCGGATATGGCCAACGCGCAGGCGGAGTACCGCCGTCAGCGCGGCGTTGACCCGCGCGCGACCACGCAACAAAGTATCGATGCCGCGAACGCTCAGTTGCGCAGTGCCCAGGCTGGCCTTGCCAGCGCCCAGGCGCAGCTGGAAGTGGCGGAGCAGGTACAGCTGCAAATTCGCCAGCAGGAGACCAACGTCGAAGCCCGCGAACGGCAGGTCGATCAGGCCAGAGCGCAGCTGGAAACCGCCAACCTGAACCTCTCTTACACCGAAGTCCGCGCCCCGTTCGACGGTTTTGTCACCAAACGCAACGTCCAGCCCGGTACGCTGGTGCAGGCAGGTACGGCGCTGTTCTCGCTGGTTTCCCCGAACGTGTGGGTGGTGGCGAACTTCAAGGAGTCGCAGCTTGAGCGCATGAAGCCGGGCGACAAAGTGACCGTGTCCGTCGATGCCTGGCCGGATATGGAGCTGGAAGGCCATATCGACAGCATCCAGCAGGGCAGCGGCTCGCGCTTCTCCGCCTTCCCGTCGGAAAACGCCACCGGTAACTTTGTGAAGATCGTTCAGCGCGTGCCGGTGAAAATCGTCATTGATAAAGGGCTGGATCCGAACAAGCCGCTGCCGCTGGGGCTGTCGGTTGAACCGAAGGTCACCGTGGAATGACGGATCACAGCCACGATAACTGGAAGCCCGCCAGTAACCCGTGGGCGGTGGCGATTGTGGTCACCCTGGCGGTGTTTATGGAAATTCTGGACACCACCATCGTCAACGTGGCGTTGCCCCACGTCGCGGGGTCGCTCTCGGCCAGCTATGACGAATCCACCTGGGTGCTCACCAGCTACCTGGTGGCGAACGGCATCGTGCTGCCGATTTCGGCCTTTCTGAGCCGCCTGTTTGGTCGCAAGCAGTTCTTCCTGATCTGCATTGTGATGTTCACCATCTGCTCGTTCCTGTGCGGCATCGCCACCGAGCTATGGCAAATCATCCTGTTCCGCGTGATGCAGGGGTTCTTTGGCGGCGGATTGCAGCCTACCCAGCAGTCGGTGCTACTCGACTACTTCAAGCCGGAGGACAGGGGCAAAGCCTTTGGCCTTTCATCCATTGCCATTATCGTCGCGCCGGTACTCGGTCCCACGCTGGGGGGCTGGATCACCGATAACTACTCCTGGCGCTGGGTGTTCTTTATCAATATCCCGGTAGGGATTGTGACGGTGCTGGCCATCTATCAGCTGCTGGAAGATCCGCCGTGGGAGAAAAAGTCGGAAGAGAAGCTCACCGTCGACTGGACGGGGATCGGCCTGATCGCCCTCGGCCTTGGCTGTTTGCAGGTGATGCTCGACCGGGGCGAAGATGATGACTGGTTCTATTCGAACTTTATCCGCACCTTCGCAGTACTGACGCTGGTCGGCATTATCGGCGCGATCTACTGGCTGATGTATGCCAGAAAGCCGGTGGTGGATCTGCACTGTATGAAGGACCGCAACTTTGCGATCTCCAGCCTGCTGATGGCGGGGATGGCGATGATCCTGTACGGCAGTTCGGTGGTTATTCCGCAGCTGGCGCAGCAGGATTTGGGCTATACCGCCACCTGGTCCGGGCTGGTGCTCTCGCCCGGCGCGGTGCTGATTGTGCTGACCATCCCGCTGGTGCTGAAGCTGATGCCGGTGGTGCAGACGCGCTGGATCATCGCCTTCGGCTTTACCTGCCTGGCGGTGTCGTTCTTCTGGTCCCGCACGCTGACGCCGGATATCGACTTCGAAACGCTGGTGCTGTTCCGCAGCGCGCAGTCGATTGGACTGGGGTTCCTGTTTGTGCCGCTGACCACCATCGCCTTTATCTCGATCCCGAGGCGGCTCAATGCCGACGCAGCGGCGCTGTTTACCATGTTCCGCAACGTGGCCGGCTCGATTGGGATTTCTCTCTCGACGGCGGCGATCACCGAGCGCTCGCAGGCGCACAGCGCGCATCTGGCTTACCACGCTTCGCCGTTTAACGAGCAGTTCCAGCTGGCGATTCGCGAAAGCGCCCAGGCGATCCAGAACTTCACCACTCAGGTGGGCGATCCGACCGGCATTGCCACCGGGCGGATGTACCAGACGATGATCGAGCAGTCGCGCTTTCTGGCCTACATCGACGTCTTCACCATTCTGAGCGCGGTGGCCCTATTACTGATTCCGTTTTGTTTGTTGCTCTCGCCGGTTAAGAGCGAGGGGAGTGCAGGAGCACACTGATGATACACAGACGTTTACACCCCCTGATGATAATGATGCTGCTGGTGGGCTGCGCCGTCGGGCCGGACTACCAACAGCCTGCACCGCCCGCCACCACGCACTGGAACGATAAGGGCGACAGCGCGGTGAAATCGCAAACTTCCTCCGCGGCCACTAACCCGCGCTGGTGGAAAACCTTCGGCTCGCCGCAGCTCGACAGCCTGATTGAACGCGCCATCGCCGGGAATCTGACGCTACAGCAAACGGTATTACGCATTGCCGGCGCGCGCGAACAGATTAACCAGGCCGGCGGGGCGTTTTTCCCGTCGGTGAATGGCAATGTGCAGGCGACGCGCCAGCAGCTTGGGCTGGAAGGTGAGCTGAAATCCCACGGCGTGTATGACCAGTTGAATAATGTCGATCCTGAACTGCGGGGCGCGTTAGGCCCGCTGACGCAGCCGATAAACCTCTATCAGGGCAGCTTCGACGCCCAGTGGGAAATCGACCTGTGGGGCAAGGTGCGCCGTCAGGTAGAAGCGGCTGAGGCGCAGCAGCGGGCGGCGATCGAGCAGCGTAACGATGCGCTGGTCTCGCTGGAAGCCGAAGTGGCGCGGGCGTGGCTACAGCTGCGTGGGGCGCAGAGCATCATTGCCACGCTTAATACGCAAATTGAAAGCGCACAGCAGACGCTGGATCTGACCGAAAGCCGCCAGCGGGGCGGGCTGTCGCCGCAGATGGACGTGGAGAACGCCCGGGCGCAGCTGGGCAATCTTGAAGCGCAGCTGCCGCAGTATCAGGCGCAGGAACGCCAGGCGATGAACGGGCTGGCGATCCTGCTCGGCAAACCTCCGGGCGCGCTGGATGCCGAACTGCAATCCGTGCAGCCGATGCCTGCCCTGCCAGATATTGTGCAGACCGGTATTCCGTCGACGCTGGCCCGCCGTCGCCCGGACGTGCGCGAAGCCGAGGCGAATCTCCATGCCGCCACGGCGCAGATTGGCGTCTCGGTGGCAGAACTGTTCCCGAGCTTTACCCTCTCCGGACAGTTTGGCCTGCGCAACAGTGAATCTAACTGGCTGACCGACTGGAGCAGCCACTTCTACAGCTTTGGCCCGCAGGTTTCCATACCGATTTTCCAGGGCGGTCGGCTGGTCTCCAGCGTCAAGGTGGCGCGCGCGCAGCAGGGGGCGGCAGTGCTGGACTATCGCCAGACGGTACTGACGGCGCTCGGCGACGTTGAAAACGCGCTGGTGAGCTATCGCACCGACCAGCAGCGTGAAGCGGGCCTGGCGAAAACCATCGACGCGCTGCAAAACGCCTTTGATCTCGCCAGCGACAGCTACCGGCAGGGGATCGCCAGCTTTATTGACGTGCTGGACGCCCAGCGTCAGCTCGCTCAGGCCGAACAGCAGCGGGCGCAGGCGCAGGTGCAGAGCGCGCTTGACCTGGTGGCGCTCTACAAAGCCCTCGGCGGCGGCTGGGAGCCGTATCAGCAGGTACGGCTGCCAGACTACAGCGTCTTTGGCGACGCCCCGCGCGGATAGATTCAGAGGATTGGGCAAGAAACGGACAGGAACGCCACATTCGCGATGGCTGGGGGGCGGGTATAACTAACAGACACCCAATCGACATGCGAGGAAAGCGTTATGCGTTATCAAAAACTGGGCAATACCGGACTGTTTGTTTCTGAACTCTGCCTCGGCACCATGACCTTCGGCGGTGAAGGCGGCATGTGGGGCAAAATTGGTCAGCTTCAGCAAAGCGACGCCGAGCAGCTGGTGGGCCGCGCGCTGGACGCCGGGATCAATTTTATCGACACGGCAGATGTCTACTCGGAAGGGCGTTCAGAGGAGATCACCGGGCAGGCGCTGAAGAACCTGAAAATTCCGCGCGAAAACGTGGTCGTTGCCACCAAGGTGTTCGGTGAAACCGGCACAGCGGGGGTGAACTCGCGCGGTAGCTCGCGCTATCACATCATCAGCGGCGTGAAGGAGAGCCTGCGTCGCTTGCAGCTGGATCATATCGATCTCTATCAGCTACACGGTTTCGACCCCGCGACCCCCATCGAGGAGACGCTTTACGCGCTGGATAATCTTGTGCAGCACGGTCACGTACGCTATATCGGCGTCTCGAACTGGGCGGCATGGCAGATTGCCAAAGCGCTCGGCATCTCTGAGCGTCTGGGGCTGGCGCGTTTTGCCTCATTGCAGGCGTACTACACCATCGCCGGGCGCGACCTTGAGCGCGAACTGGTGCCGATGATGCAGAGCGAAGGCGTCGGGTTGATGGTATGGAGCCCGCTGGCGGGTGGTCTGCTGAGCGGAAAATACGATCGCGACGGGCAGAGCGCGGCCGGTAGTCGTCGCCTGGCGTTCGACTTCCCGCCAGTGAATAAAGATCGCGCCTTCGACTGCGTGGACGTGATGCGTACCATCGCTGAAAGTAAAGGCGTTTCCGTGGCGCAAATCGCGCTGGCGTGGCTGCTGCACCAGAAGGCGGTGACCAGCGTCATCATCGGGGCGAAACGGGTCGATCAGTTGGATGACAACATTGCCGCAACCGGCATTCAGCTGAGCGATGATGAGCTGAAACAGCTGGATGCGGTCAGCGCGCTGCCGCGCGAGTATCCTGGCTGGATGCTGGAGCGCCAGGGCGAGTACCGTCGCAATCAGTTAGCGCAACAATAACCTTTCTTTCCCCGGTGGCGCTTGCGCTTACCGGGGCTGCGTTCCCTTGTAATGACATATTAACGTTATGTCACTACACGAAATACCAATGGGCTGTTCTCTTCTTCCGCTGTTTCAGTATGCCAGCTTTACGAACGCACAGGGCGGTACCCGGGAAGAATCACTCCGGGCCAATGCGTGCGTTTCATTAATGCGCGCATCCGTGTATTAAGGATTGCCTTAATCCTCTCCAAATGATATTAATTATCATTCTTATTATAAAAATAATGGCAGTTTAAAATATCTGGCAAGGATGTGAGCTTAACGATCGATCACTTTTACGTTAGGCATGTATTAGGGAATGGGTATGAGAATTATCAAGATCTTCTGGCCGCTCACTGCGCTCCTGGCAGGGTTGAACAGTCAGGTATCACTGGCAAAATCCTCCGATGATAACGACGAGACCCTGGTGGTGGAAGCCACCGCTGAGCAGGTACTCAAACAGCAGCCGGGCGTGTCGATTATTACCAGCGAAGATATTAAAAAGAACCCTCCGGTCAACGATCTCTCCGATATTATTCGCAAAATGCCCGGTGTCAATCTGACCGGCAACAGCGCCTCGGGTACACGTGGTAATAACCGCCAGATCGACATTCGCGGCATGGGGCCGGAGAACACCTTAATTTTAATTGATGGTGTGCCGGTGACGTCGCGCAACGCCGTGCGTTATAGCTGGCGTGGAGAGCGTGATACCCGCGGCGACACCAACTGGGTGCCACCGGAACAGGTTGAGCGTATTGAAGTGATCCGCGGCCCTGCGGCGGCACGCTACGGTTCGGGCGCAGCGGGCGGGGTGGTGAACATCATTACCAAACGCCCTACCAACGACTGGCACGGTTCGCTGTCGTTATACACCAACCAGCCGGAAAGCAGCGACGAAGGCGCTACGCGTCGCGCCAACTTCAGCCTTAGCGGGCCGCTGGCTGGCGATGCGCTGACCATGCGCCTGTACGGAAACCTGAATAAAACCGATGCCGACAGCTGGGATATTAACTCCTCGGCCGGTACGAAAAACGCGGCCGGGCATGAAGGGGTGCGCAACAAAGATATTAACGGCGTTGTCTCGTGGAAATTAAATCCGCAGCAAATTATCGATTTCGAAGCCGGATATAGCCGCCAGGGGAATATCTATGCGGGCGATACGCAAAACAGTTCTTCCAGTGCCGTCACTGAAAGCCTGGCGAAATCCGGCGAAGAGACGAACCGCCTGTACCGGCAGAATTATGGCATTACACATAATGGTATCTGGGACTGGGGTCAAAGCCGTTTTGGTGTCTATTACGAGAAAACCAATAACACCCGCATGAATGAAGGATTATCCGGAGGCGGTGAAGGGCGTATTTCGGCGGATGAAAAGTTCACGACCAATCGCCTGAGCTCCTGGCGAACCAGCGGCGAGCTTAATATTCCGCTGAATGCGCTGGTCGATCAAACGCTGACCGTGGGTGCGGAGTGGAGCCGCGATGAGCTCGACGATCCTTCCTCTACCAGCCTGACCGTGGATGACAGTGATATCGGCGGCATTTCTGGCTCGGCTGCGGATCGCAGCAGTAAAAACCATTCCCAAATCAGTGCGCTGTATATTGAAGATAATATTGAGCCGGTTCCCGGCACGAATATCATTCCCGGCCTGCGCTTTGATTATCTCAACGATTCCGGCGGTAACTTCAGCCCCAGCCTGAACCTCTCGCAGGAATTGGGGGATTACTTCAAAGTCAAAGCGGGGATTGCCCGAACCTTTAAAGCACCAAACCTGTATCAATCCAGCGAAGGTTATCTGCTCTACTCGAAAGGCAACGGTTGTCCAAAAGATATTACATCGGGCGGCTGCTACCTGATCGGTAATAAAGATCTCGATCCGGAAATTAGCATCAATAAAGAAATTGGGCTGGAGTTCGCCTGGGAAGATTACCATGCCAGCGTGACCTACTTCCGCAATGACTACCAGAATAAGATCGTGGCCGGCGATAATGTTATCGGGCAAACCGCTTCCGGCGCATATATTCTCCAGTGGCAGAACGGCGGGAAAGCGCTGGTGGACGGTATCGAAGCCAGCATGGCGTTCCCGCTGGTGAAAGATCGTCTGAACTGGAATACCAATGCCACCTGGATGATCACCTCGGAGCAAAAAGACACCGGTAATCCGCTGTCGATCATCCCGAAATACACCATTAATAACTCGCTTGACTGGACCATCACCCAGGCGTTCTCTGCCAGCGTCAACTGGACGTTATACGGCAGACAAAAACCGCGTACTCATTCGGAAACTCGTAGTGAAGATACTGGCGGTCTGTCAGGTAAAGAGCTGGGCGCTTATTCGCTGGTGGGGACGAACTTCAATTACGATATTAATAAAAATCTGCGTCTTAACGTTGGTGTCAGCAATATCTTAGATAAACAGATTTACCGATCTTCCGAAGGGGCGAATACCTATAACGAGCCTGGCCGGGCTTATTATGCCGGTGTTACCGCGTCATTTTGATCGTAGTGTTACAGGTGTACTGCCCGCGTCAAGGCGGGCAGTGTTTAGCGGCTTAATGAATGACAGCCAGCTGTGTTACCTGCGTTTTCACCACTGATATCTAACAGCGCTCCGCGGAAGGAGGCGTTGAACATCGGCCCGTGTCCCAGGTTTGGGAAATCCCAAAAGGCGGCATTGACGCCTTTATCTTCCAGCGTGGCGAGGGTGGCATGAATTTTCGTCAGCACTCCGGCAGCATGCGTTTCCCGGTTATCGCCCGGCGTCGCCGAACCTTCCATTATCATCAGGCGCCTGGCGCAGTATTGCGACGGCTCAACCGCCGTGATGCGGCTCAGTAGCGCATCATGGCCTCTGCCCAACGACGGGCTGGCGCTGTAATACGTCCGGAAATAAGGGGAAGACAGCCATGCATCCAGCACGAACAGGCCGCCGTAGGAGTGCCCCCACAGGCCGCGACGCTGCCGATCGATATTCAATCCCTGTTCCACCTTTGGCGCTATACGCGTTTCCAGTAACTGGCGAAAGTCGTTGCTACCCCCACTCTTACGGCTAAAACGCCCGTTGCGGGTATCCGTTTTGCCGCTTTCTGCTGCTGGCGTATAGTCGTAGGCCCTGCCGTTGAGATCGAAGGGGAGGTTGGTCTGATACCCGACAGCCACAATCACCGGCGGTGATTTTTCTGCCAGCTGTTTGAGCAGGTCGTCGTTCAGGCGGTCCATAACTGCGTTGCCGTCGAGCATATATAAAATCGGGTAGCCCGACGCCGGTGCGGCTTTATTTGGCACGGCCGTCCATACCCGATAATGGCGGCTGCCATCGGCGGAGTCGAACGAGTTGACGCTGAAATGGTAAAACGCAGAGCCTTTATCGGCGATATTCGGCCCCAGTGGCTGCATATCCGGCTTTGCGAAAGCGTGCGCATTCCAGATAAGGGTGAGACCAGAAAGAAGAGTGACAAGCGCCTTGCGTGAGCGTGTTGGGCGATACTCGCGGGCATACATCTGATGTTTATTCCTTTTCCGCAGGTGACATTTTCTTTATTCAGGAAGCCTGTACAGTTGCCTGAAAGTGTTCGCGGGTCAAGTCAACCCTGGAGTAAACCAAGCCCGTCAATCAGTGCGCCGCGCCACCATGCGTAATCGTGACCCCCGGTATACATTGCGCAATGGCTGTCGACGCCAGCGGTAAGCAACTGCTGATGCAGCCGCTGAACGTGGGGTACCGTCGAACCTTCCAGCGATCCCACGCACAGGCGGATGCGCACGCCCTGCGGCGGGGCAGAAAGCAGATGTTCGCTCACCCATGACGTATCGGTTTCGCTGAACACGTTTGGCCGGCTGGCACCCTCTGGCGTCCACCACATCGAAGGGGAGTGGCTGAGCGCCAGCCCGAACGTTTCCGGTGCGTAACGAGCGGCCATGAGCGCGCTGACCCCGCCGAGGCTCTGTCCGGCCAGCACGGTGCGCGAACGGTCTGCCCACCGCCGCTGCGGGTGTTCGGCGCGGATCGTCGGCAACAACTGGCCGGCGATATCCTTTATCAGCTCGCTGCGCCCGCCGAGTATCGCAGTTCGCTCGTGTTCATCGATATTGTCGATGCCAAGTACAGCCACAGGCACGATGCGTCCGTTGTTTATGGCGGCGTCAATTGCCGCGCATACGCCAAGGTGATCGAACCAGGTTTCACCATCGGGCAGTACCACCAGGCCGAGGGGCTGCGAAACATCAACGTCCGGCAGATAGAGCCGAACCCGGCGCGATTCCCCGGCGAGAGTGCGCGCCGAGGTAAGCAATTGCCCGCTGGGTGACCCGCCGCGCCATTCGGACTGGGCGGGGGCTTTATCAAGCGCCAGCACCGACTCCTGTGTGCTTCCCCGAACGTTGATCCCCGGCGTTTTGTTTAGCGGATCGGCGTGCCCGACGAGGGTAGCAAAGCGGCCTCCGGACTGTGCAATCGTCTCGGCCGGGGTGCCGGGGGGGATTTCCACCAGCGAATAGGAGCCGCAGTAGATTGCAGGTAAACGCAGTGTCAGAGTCCAGATATCCGTCGCGGGAAGGGCGGTCATCATCCCTTTCGCCACGTGCTCTTTATCCGTCACCCGATTCAGACGCAGATAAACGCCCTGTAGAGGGTGCCTGGCGCGCCATAGAAATGTCACATCACGCTCGTCTTTCGCTCCGTCGACTGGCGTCACCAGCGGTACATTTAGCGACTCAGCGTCTCGCCAGAAGTCAGAAAGGTTAGCAATGTGGCCTGCTGCCAGCTGGCTGCGCAGCCTGGCGATAGCAGAGGGATGTTGTTGCATGTTCAGCATTCACTCTCTTTGAATATGAAGGGTGTCAGTATAAATAGCTAAAGCGGCTATTCCGGGAACAGCCGCTTTAGCGCGTGTTTTGTAATGTCTTACGTGCGCAATTACTCTTCCACGATTTCCCCCGTGATGTCGTGCTGGCGATGGGGAACAGAGCTGCCGACGCTGTCATGCCACAAGCGGGTGTAGAGGCCGCCGGCCGCTAACAGCTGTTCGTGGGTGCCGTATTCCGCAAGCTGCCCCTTATCGATAACGGCAATCAGATCGCAGCGCTGCGCGGTGGTCAGACGATGCGCCACAATCAGCGCCAGGTGCTTCCCGGCGTGCGCGACGTCTGTTAACGATGACATCAATCGCTCTTCGGATGTGCGATCCAGGCGTGACGTGGCTTCATCGAGCAGCAGGATGTGAGCATTCGCCAGTTGTGCGCGGGCCAGCGCAATCAGCTGGCGCTGACCTGCGGACAGATCGGCACCGCCGTTATTCACCGGTGTGCGGAATCCCTGCGGCAGATTGCGCACCGTCTCATACAGCCCTGCCTGTTGAGAGGCAATCTCAATGTCGTCATTGGTACTGGATGGCCGTGAATAACGAATGTTTTCCGCGATATCACCACTAAACAACGCCACATCCTGATCGACCAGCCCAATCTGGCGACGGTAATCGGCAAGCGAGGCATCATCAATTATCCGATCGCCAATGCTGATCCTGCCGTGGGTGGGGGAATACAATCCGGCGATCAGCTTAATCAGCGTTGACTTACCCGCACCGCTGCGACCAACGACCGCGACGACCCTTCCCTCAGGGATTGTCAGGGTAAGTTTGTTCAGCGCGGGTTCAGGGCTGTCGGGATAACTGAACGTGACCTCATCAAGATGCAGCGCGCCGGTGGCGGGCGGTGCGGAAGAGGGCTCGATGTTCTCTGTGCCTTCGGTCGCCAGCAGTTCATTGATATGTTTGCCGCTGGCCGTCGCCTGCTGCCAGGCGTCGACAATTCCTGATAACTGCTGCACTGGCCCATAGAATTGCCCCAGCAGCAGGAAGAAAGCCGCCAGCACCCCGGCGGTCATTTCGCCTTCGGCGACCCGCGATGCACCCACCAGAAGAACGGCGGCATAGGAGGCCTCGGTGCAGAAGGTCAGGAACGGGAAATAGACGGCAAGGTATTTTTGCGCACGTACGCGGGTCGCACGGAACCGATCCGATAACGCGCGCAGCCGGGCGGCTTCCTGTTCCTGCTGGCCATGCGATTGCACAACGCGCAAGCCGGAGACTTTCTCCTGCAGGGTGCTGTTGACTTTGCCTATTTCCAGCCGCGCCTGCGCATAAGCAGGGGAGCTGAGGCGGCGATAAATCCAGGTTGCCAGTGCGACCACTGGCACCGCGCTTAATGCCGTCAGCGCCAGGAGCGGGTCGAGCCAGAACATGGCGGCGGCGATGGCGAACATTGTCACCAGGCTGGTGGCTGCACCGGCAAGGCCGTTTTGCAGAAAGCGGGCGAGAGAGTCCACATCTACGGTCATGCGGGTCAGACGCGAATCGACATGCTTTTCATGCCAGGGGAGACCAAGACGCAGCATATGGCCGAAGCTGCGCAAGCGCACCGTATGCTGGACTGACTCTGCCGCTCTGGCGGCGAAGACAGTCTGTAGTGAATAACAGCACCAGCTCACGGCCACCAGGCACAGGGCGAATAGGGCACAGAGGCCGATAGTCGACATATCGCCTGTGGCAACGCCGGAGTCAATGCCGCGCTGCAGCAGTATCAGTACCCCGACGCCTGCCGCCGAATCGAGGGCGATCAGCAGGGCGGCGATGACGAACATCCACGCCACGGGCTTCAGCAGCGACGTAACTTTGCGGCCTTTACCGGCCAGCGCCTGCTGTACTGCATTTTCCGGCACGCGCGTCATACGGGCGACAAAGCCTTTATCCCCCGTCTGCGCCGCATCGTCTTGTGCCGCTGGTACGGTCGGCCACAATCCGTTAGGCCCACTGTGGGAAGGCGCGAGGAAATCGCCGTCGCCGGTCATCAGCGCGCGGAACGCCGGACAGCGCGCTTCAAGTTCTGCCTGGGTTCCGGTGTCCACCACCCGGCCCTTATCCAGCACCACAATCCGGCTGGCTAACTGAAGCGTCGAACGGCGTCGGGCAATCACCAGCAGCATATGCTTTTCGTCAGCATAGCGACTCAGCGCGGTGTTGATCTCCGCTTCAGTACCGGCATCGACCGCCGAGGTGGTGTCATCGAGGATCAACACTTCCGGCGCGGTAATGAGCGCCCGTGCCAGCGCGATTCGCTGCCTCTGTCCGCCGGAAAGATTCGTACCGCGTTCGGTTAATTGGGTATCGAAACCTTTCGGCAGGGCGTTGATAAAATCGCTGGCTCCTGCTGCCCTCGCCGCGAGGCGAATGTCGTCCGCCGTTGCCTGAGGGTGCCCGTAGGCGATATTTTCCGCCACCGTACCGGCAAACAGAAAAGCATCCTCAAACACAACGCCTACCCGACGACGAAGCGCCTCCAGCCTGAGATCGCGGAGGTTCTGTCGGCCTGCGCTGGTGTTGAGCCATATCTCTCCGGCGCTGGGATCGTAAAAACGCGCCAGCAGCATCAGCAGCGTGGATTTCCCGGAACCCGATGCGCCCACTACCGCCACCGTTTCACCGGCGTGCAGGGAAAAGGAGACATCGCTGAGGATGCGTCTGCCGCCACGGTACTCGAAGCTCATATTCTCCAGTTGCAGCCCGATAACCTGACCGTTAACCGCCTCCGTCCCGTCTTCCATCTGCGAACGGGTGTCGATCAGAGCAAACACGCGCTCCACGGACGCCTGGGTGCGCTGGGCGATAACCAGAAACGATGCCAGTACACGGGTTGGCCCGGTCAGCATCGCGAGGAAGCTGGCAAACGCCACGAAGGTGCCGAGATCGATGCGCCCGTGCATAACCGACCAGCCGCCGTAGCACAGCAGGACGATTTGCCCGAGCACCGGTAGCGCCAGCATGGTGGCACCTGGCATCGCCTGCGAGATGGCCGCGCCGATGCGTACCCGCACCATCTGCCGCGACTGGCGATCCAGCCAGCGCGTTTCACGCAGCTCCGCCACGCAGGATTTTACCACTGAGATCTGCGCCAGCACCTCGCGCATATGTTCGGTGAGATTTGCCAGTCGGTCCGAGGCCAGCCCGGTTTGCGCAAAGACCCGGCGACGCGCGCGCAGCGCAGTGATAGCCAGGCATGTCAGTACGCACACGACGATGAGCGTCATGGCGGGTGACATCCACAGCATCACGGCAATGCCGGCAATGTAATAAGTGAACACCGCCAGCGGCACCGGGCACATCTGTAGCAGGGTATGCACCTGCTGCAGATCGCTGTTGGTCCGTGAAATCACCTGCCCGGTGCGCAGTGCGTCCTGGCCTGCGCCGTCAAGTTTTTGAATACTGTCGAATGCCCGTCCTCGCAGGGTGTGCTGCACCCAGAGCGAGAGCTCCCCGGCATAACCGCGGCGCACGTAGTTACCGATGAAATCAAAAAAGGCAATCAGCAATAGCCCGCAGGCCAGCCACGGCAGACGAGTCGGATTGCCCGCCAGCGCGTCGTTCACCGCTTGCCTTGTCAGCAACGGCGTCAGCGCGGCCAGCAGAATGGTCGAGACCGACGCTACCACTACGATGATGCTAAGTTTCTTACGTTCCCAGCACACGCGTGCCAGGCGAACTATCCAGGACCGCGCAGGAGTGGGAGAGTGAGTCGCAGGCATTAATCCTCCTCCGTCTGTAAACAATAGGATCCAAGTCGGATCGCTGTGCAAAAAAAAGCGCCAGCCCGATCCGGTCCCGCATTGTTACGGGCGTATCTCCTGGATGCGTGCTGGCGTATGATCGTCATGACGGCGTAGTGGCTACCCTTTCTGTACCCTCGCGATCAGGCTTTTCGCCACCTCGCTCGGACAGGGTTGCGCTGCCATTTCCGCCGCTACCTCTTCAGAGGCGTCGCGAAGCGCGCGATTGTCGAGGAAAGCATTGATCATGCTGCTCGACAGGCCGTCGTCGCCGGGGATGATCCCGCAGCCGCGTTCGACAACAGCGCGGGCATTTACCGGGCGATCGGCACCCTGGCCGAAGACGATCTGTGGAATACCGGCGTGCAGCGCCGTCAGGGTATTGCCCGCGCCACCATGATGAATGAAGCCATCTGCGCCGTTCAGGAAGGCTCCCATGGGTATCCAGTCGACCAGGCGAACATTTGAGGGCAGTGAGCGCAGATCCGACCGCGCATTGGCCGAAAGATGCAGGATGATCTCGGCATCGACTTCACTGGCGGAATCCATCACCCAGGCGATCAGGTCAAGGCCGTCGACCATCGGTTTGACGGTACCGAGACTCACCAGCAGACGTTTACGGTCGGGCGTCCTCTCCCACCACGGTTCCCACACCGCGCCGCCGTTGTACGGGACGTACTGCATGGGAATAATGGGTTCTCCGTCGTTTTCAAGAATGCTCATGCTCGGTGGTGTTACGTCGATCCAGGCCATATCGCGCGGTGCGGCCCCAACGCCGTGGCGATGATAGGCGTCCGCGAGCGAACGCGTTACGCCTTTGATATGCCAGGGCGTATGGCCGAAGCCGACGGTTTGCATTACGACCGGTATATCGTATTTGGCGGCAATCAGAGGCCCGATGACGCCGAGCGGCGGGTAGATGATGAGATCGGGCCGCCAGTGTCCGGCAAACTCCACCAGGTGGTCGGCCATCTCTTCGCTGAAGAATGAGAAGTTGCCCATTTTTGTGCCGATGTTGCTTTCTTTTCGCTGTGCCTCGCGGCGGCGATAGTCAGCTTCAGAATCAAAACCGGGTGCGGCGTCAAATACCACCAGCCCTGCTTCTGCCGCTTTTTGGGCGAATTTTCCTCCGCTGGCGATCAGCACTTCATGGCCGTTAACGCGAAACGCCTGTGCCAGAGACAGCACAGGATACAGCAGCCCATAGAGAGGCGGGCCTACAAACAAAATACGCATGAGAAAATCCCTCTCCGCTTGACGAACTAAATCAGGAAGTCGACGCAGTCATATGCCAGCAGCAGGACGTTAATTTTCGTTAAGCCTGCTTTGACAGACGCTGCGTCCTTTTTGAGTTTCACCAGCCTTACGAACGGTCCTGTCGCTGACTGTTCCGTGACGTAGGCTGGTGAATCGGGAATTCCTTGTCCCGGCTTCCATTAACGCTTACGCGCCGTTGTCCTTTTGAACAGCCCAGGCGGCGTCGTGCTGCCACGCCGCGGTGTTCAGATGCATTTGTTGAGTGTGAGACCGTTCAACAAACCTGGAGAGGCTTGTTTCCTGAGACCTCTGTATACCTTGCCAGATAAACCATCAGTGCAAATGCTAATGATAATAATTACTATTATCATATATGAGTTGCAACTATAATTAAGCACTTAATGCACAATGAATCGATTATGGGAAAAATCGCAGGTGGGGCTCAGCAAAAGGGGACTCTGTGGATTTAGGCACAAAATCCCACGCTTGCGGCGGTTTACAGGCGGACCTGGTGATTCTGTGTAATTGATGGCGGGGGTCTACGATGACGCTACTTCACCAAATAGCGCGGGTTTACCTCCCGTAAATACTGGCGATGTTACTATGATGCCTGATTCACTGCTGTTTATCGTTATGGAAAACCTGCGTAATGTTAACAAAATTCCCTCCCCGACGCGTAATGACCTGTGCTGCGGCTCTGCTAATTATTTTTAGCATCGCCTTGTTCTTCTTCCTGAGAAGCCCCGAGGTTCCTGAGTATGTTACCGCTCCAGTACGCATCGGCGATATTGAAAACGCCGTACTTGCTACCGGTCGAATTGATGCGATTGAGCGGGTCAACGTTGGGGCACAGGTTTCTGGCCAGGTTAAGTCGCTGAAGGTGAAGTTAGGCGATCGTGTCACTAAAGGGCAGCTCATCGCTGAAATTGATGACGTGCCGCAGCGGAATGATTTACGCAACGCAGAAGCTGCTCTCAACGTGGTAAAAGCGGACCTTCAGGCTAAGCAGGCGCAGTTGAAGCAAGCCTCATTGCGTTTTAAGCGCCAGCGCCAGATGTTAAATGAGGATGCCAGCTCGAGAGAAGATTTCGAAACGGCTGAAACCACGCTGGCCAGTACCCGCGCTGAGCTATCGGCACTGAATGCCAAACTCGTTCAGGCGCAAATTGATGTCGACAAGAAAAAGGTCGATTTGGGTTATACAAAAGTTGTTGCTCCCATGGACGGCATTGTTATTGCCGTTGTCACCCAACAGGGCCAAACGGTTAACTCCAGCCAAAGTGCGCCGACCATTATCAAACTCGCACGTCTGGACGTGATGACAATTAAAGCCCAGATCTCTGAGGCGGATATCACGCGAATTTCACCGGGACAGAAAGCCAGATTCACCATTTTCTCTGAGCCGGATAAGCATTATGACGCCACGTTACGTACCGTTGAACTGGCACCTGAGTCGGTTATGAAAGATGATAGCCTTGCCAGCAGTAGCTCAGCCTCAGGGTCAGGCACGTCAAATGCTTCGGTGTACTACAACGCGCTGCTGGATGTCCCCAATCCAGAAAATCGGCTGCGAATTGCCATGACAGCACAGGTGACCTTGCTGGCTGGAGAAGCTAAAAATACGTTACTGGTGCCGATTCAGGCTGTGCACAAGGTGAGTGGCAACAAACAGCAGGTGCAGATATTGACCAGTGATAACCGGCTGGAAACCCGTGAGGTCAAAACCGGCATTACTAACAGTGTGGATATCCAGATCCTGGACGGTGTAAAGGTCGGGGAACATGTTGTGTTATCGCAGCCGGGTGAAAAAGCGCCCGGGGAAGGGTTTGTATCTTGAGTAATATCATAGAACTCAAGGGCATCAGCCGCACCTACAGGAACGGTGGACAGGATCTCACCGTGCTTAAAGGGATTGATTTGACTATCGCTGCTGGGGAGATGGTCGCGATCATCGGCGCCTCCGGTTCCGGTAAGTCAACCCTGATGAATATTATGGGCTGTCTCGATGTCCCTGATTGTGGCGATTACTTTATCAGCGGTCAAAATGCCGCCCAGCTTTCACCTGACGATCTGGCAAGGATCCGCCGTGAGCACATCGGTTTTATCTTCCAGCGTTATCATTTAATGCCCGACCTGAGCGCGTTAAGTAACGTTGAAATTCCGGCGATTTATGCCAACAGTGAGCGCGAAAAGCGCCGTCTGCGCGCGGCGACATTGCTTGGAAGACTCGGGCTGGAAGGTCGTGAACATCATAAGCCGGGAGAGCTTTCAGGCGGCCAGCAGCAGCGTGTGAGTATTGCCCGCTCGCTGATTAACGGCGGTGAAATCATTCTGGCGGATGAACCCACCGGCGCGCTGGATACGCAGTCCGGTCAGGAGGTACTGTCAATACTCAGTGAACTGAATCAGCGTGGCCATACCGTGGTTATGGTGACACATGATATGAAGGTAGCGCAGCATGCTAACCGTATTATTGAGCTGCGTGACGGTGAAATTATTTCTGATACCGGCAGTCGTGTTACCTCCGGGGTTGCCCTTAAACGACCTGACAGCGTTCAGCAAAGCTGGTGGCAAAGTATTGTTGACCGTACCCGTGAATCCCTGCACATGGCGTTAAAAGCGATGAATGCGCATCGCCTGCGCACGACGTTAACCATGACGGGCATTATTTTTGGTATCGCCGCGGTTGTTACGGTGGTGGCACTGGGAGAAGGCGCGAAACAGCGAACCCTTGATAATATCAAGGAGCTTGGAACCAACGTGGTGAGCATCTACCCGGGAAGGGATTTCTTTGACGACAGCACTGAAGCCATTCGTACACTGGTCCCGGCAGACGCCGAAGCATTAGCAAAGCAGGGGTTTGTTGACAGCGTCAGCCCCGAAGTTAACGCTTCCGACAACATTCGCTTTCTGGGTAAATCCGCTACCGCCACGATCAATGGCGTTGGGCGCGATCATTTTCGCGTAAACGGTATTGAACTGTTGCAGGGATCAACTTTCCAGGACGATCGAAATGCCTCGCAGGAAGTCATCATTGATGAAAACGCCCGCAAGGCGTTATTTGACGATGCGGGACTCAAGGCACTTGGGCAAATCGTTTTTCTGGGTTCCGTGCCTGCACGGGTTGTCGGCATCGCCAAAGGGAACAGCCGAAGCTATGCGCCTAATCGCATTAACGTCTGGATGCCTTACAGCACGGTGATGTATCGAATGACAGGAAAACCGGTGTTGACCAGCATCAGCGTAAGGCTTAAGGATGATGTTGCCAACGAGGCAGCGGTCAGCGCTATTTCTCAGCTTCTCACTCAACGCCACGGCGTGAAAGACTTCCAGCTTTATAATTTCGAGCAGATTCGACAATCAATCGAACGGACCTCAATGACCTTTAGCATCCTGATTCTGATGGTGGCCTGCATCTCGCTGATGATCGGCAGCATTGGGGTGATGAATATCATGCTGGTGTCGGTCACGGAACGGACCCATGAGATTGGCGTACGAATGGCGGTCGGTGCGCGTCAGGGCGATATCATGCAGCAGTTTATGATTGAGGCTGTGCTGGTATGTCTAATAGGCGGAGTGTTAGGTATTGCACTGTCGTATGCCGCCGGAGCGCTGTTCACCGCGCTGGCAGGGGGCATTTTCACCGCCATTTATTCGTGGCAGGCCGCTGCTGCCGCATTCTTCTGCTCAACTTTAATCGGCATGATCTTTGGTTATCTCCCTGCCCGCAAGGCAGCAAGGATGGATCCGGTCGTTTCACTGGCCAGCGAGTAACCCATGAAAATATTATCCCCTTTAACGGTATGCCTTGCTGTCCTGCTTAGTGCTGGCTGCGCCGACTCTCTGAAAAGCGACTATCAGCCTCCTGAGGTGAAATACCCTGCCAACTGGTATCAGGCGGATGCTGCGGAGGAGAGGATGCCGTTCGACTGGCAGGCCTTTAACGATCCAGACCTCGACGGCTGGCTGCGGCAGGTGATGGTGCGCAATAACGATGTCGCTGGAGCAGTATTGCGTGTTTATCGCGCCCGCCTGGAAGAAGAGCGGATTGGCATCACAAACGATCCGGGACTAAAAGGTTCGCTCGCGCTTGACGGTAAAAAACAGCTGAACAGCTCAGCCCACTGGAGCAGGGGCAGCGTTGCCAGTATTAATACCAGCTATGAGCTGGATCTGTGGGGCAAAATAGCGCGGCAGCGCGATGGGAAGGCGTGGGCACGTTTTGCCTCGGAAGAGGATCTGCGTTCTGCACGCCTGACGCTGCTTTCAAATGCCAGTAATAATTACTGGCGCTTAGGCTTTATTAACCAGCAGTTGTCTGTCCTGCAACAAAGCATCGACTATGCAAAAGAGACGCTGCGCCTGGCTAACGCGCGTTATGCCGCGGGCGGTGCCTCCTCTCTGGATGTTGTGGATGCTCAGCAGGGCGTGCTTTCGCAGGAAAACAGGCTGGCGGCGTTGAAGAATGAACGTTTACAGGCGCTCAATCAGCAAGCCGTTTTGCTTGGAACCGCGCCGGGCAGCGCGATAGTCGAACCGAAAGCGTTACCAATGGGACCACTGCCGCAGGTCAGTGGAAAGATCCCGGTCAACGTGCTGCGGCATCGACCCGATATCAGCGCTAAAGAGTGGCGGGTACGGGAAGCATTGGCCACCGTTGATGTCCAGCGTACTGCATTTTATCCAGCGTTTAGTCTGACCGGCTCGCTTGGCACCAGCAGCAGCAGCCTTATGGCCTTCCTGGAAAATCCTGTAGGCTCTGTTGGAGCAAACCTGACCCTGCCGTTCCTGGAATGGAGAGAAAGGGGCATGGACGTGAAGATTGCCCGCAACGACTACGAGCAACGGGTTCTGGAGTTTAAACAGGAACTTTACAAGGCGATGAGTAGCATAGAAGATGCGCTTGCTTTGCGTCATCAACTCCTGGAACAGGAGACGCTTCTACGTGAAGGCCTGGAACTGGCGAAAAAATCAGAGAGGCTAAACGAAGTTCGCTATCGCCAGGGCGCGGTGCGAATTTCTTTCTGGCTTGATGCTCAGGAGAAACGCCGTCAGGCCGAACTGGCACTGTATGAAAATCGCTTTAACCAGTTAAATAATCTGGCAAAAATCTATATGGAGTTTGGCGGTTCGGTATCTTTCCCCTGAATTGCGCAGACTCATTTACGTCTGTCAGCAATATGACTTGCTGCCAGGGCGCAGTTCGCAAGACATCCCTCGTCATTATTCAAACCCATCTCACAAAAATCGTTCCTCCCCTTTGATCGAAATTTCATCTCCGGCTATATGACTAGTCATATCATTTAAATGACTAGTCATATAGGAGGCAACCATGAATCAATCACTGCCAGCCAACTTCTTATGGGGCAACTCGGTGTCGAGCATGCAGACGGAAGGGGCCTGGAATGAGGGCGGAAAGGGGATGTCGGTGTACGACATTCGCGAAGCCGGTGAAAATATCTCTGACTGGAAAGTGGCCACCGACTCCTACCACCGCTACCGGGAAGATTTCGACCTGATGCAGGATCTGGGCATGAACTGCTACCGCTTCCAGATCTCCTGGAGCCGCGTCTGCCCGCAGGGTGACGGCGATTTTAACGACGAGGGTATCGCCTTTTACGACCGCTTTATCGACGATCTGATCGCCCGCGGTATCGAGCCGATGGTCTGCCTCTACCACTTCGATATGCCGCTGGCGCTGGCGCAGGAGTACAACGGATTTAACGATCGTCGCGTCGTGGAGGCGTTTATCCGCTACGGCAAAAAGATGATCGACTGCTACGGTGACCGGGTGAAGTACTGGCTGACCTTTAACGAGCAGAATATTTTCCACATGCCGATAGCCTTCCGCATCTCCGGCTATATGAAGGGGGAGGAAACCCTGCGCGAGCTGTACGAAGTGCAGCATCACACCATGGTGGCGCACATGGCGCTGACCGAGTACCTGCACCAGACTAAGCCGGGCAAGCTGATGGGCGGCATGCTGGCGCACCAGCTGATTTATCCGGCCACCTGCAAACCGCGTGACATCTTCTGCGCCCAGCAGTACGACGAATTCCTCAACCAGAACCTGCTGCGCGTCTTCGCGGGCCAGGGCTACAGCCCGGCGGTGATGGCGGTGGTAGAGCAGGAAGGCTTCGGTGATATCTACCGCGCAGACGATCTCGCGCTGTTTGCGCGCACGAAGAACGACTTTATGGCCTTCAGCTACTACGCCAGCAAAACGCTGGACAGCGATGCCATCCCGGAAGGCACGCCGGTTAACTATTACCTGCTGCACGGCGAGAAAAACAATCCGTACCTGAAGGCCACCGAGTGGAACTGGCAGATCGATCCGCTGGGCTTTCGCACCATCATCACCCGCTATGCCAACGACTGGCGGATGCCGGTATTCCCGATTGAAAACGGTATTGGGGTGATTGAGTCCTGGGATGGCGTGAATCCGATTGAGGACACCTACCGCATCGACTACCACCGGGCGCATATCGAGGCCATGAAAGCGGCGATGTTCGAGGACGGGGCTGAGGTCATTGGCTACCTCGGCTGGGGGTTAATCGACATTCTCAGCTCCCAGGGCGACATGCGTAAGCGCTACGGCGTGGTCTACGTCAACCGGGAAAACCACGACCTGAAAGACCTGAAGCGCGTGCCGAAGAAGAGCTACGCGTGGTTAAAACAGGTTATCCATACCAACGGACGCGAGATGTAAGCCGTACGCTGCCGGGCCGTTTTTGTGACTGATTGATGGGAACTATCCGCTATGTCTGAAACAAAAATAACACCGCACATGCAGTCTTTTGTCGATAAATTTGTTGAGTTCTCGGCGCGCCTGGCAAACCAGGTGCATCTTCGCTCCCTGCGCGATGCCTTCGCCACGGTAATGCCGATTTTCATCCTTGCCGGTCTGGCTGTGCTGGTGAACAACGTGGTGTTCCCCTGGATCTTAGAGGGCGAGACGCTCGCGCAATTTAAGGTGTGGGGCGAGGCGATCATCAACGGCACGCTGAACATCGCCGCGCTGCTGCTGGCGCCGATGATTGCCTGGTCGCTGGCGCGCAACAAAGATTTCGACAATCCGGTCTCGGCAGTGGTTATCGCCGTCAGCAGTTTCATCATCATGATGCCGATGCGCTTACAGATTACCCCCGTCGGCAGCGACGCCACGGTAAACGTTACCCAGGTGCTGACGTTCGCCAATATCGGCTCCACCGGGATTTTCGCCGGGGTGCTGATTGGGCTGCTCTCAACCGAGCTGTTTATCGCCATTTCACGGCTGAAGGCGCTGCACATTTCGCTGGGGGAGAACGTACCGCCAGCGGTGAGCAAATCCTTTACCGCGCTGATCCCGACGATCCTCACGCTCTCCCTGTTTGCAGTGCTGGCGGCTATACTGGCGAACGTGCTGCACACGGATCTGATCCATCTCATTACGACATTTATTCAGCAGCCGCTGCGGCTGATCAACACCAGCCTGCCCGGGACGATCTTCATTTACAGCTTCGGTAACTTCCTGTTCACGCTCGGTATTCATCAGTCGGTGGTCAACAGCGTGGTGCTGGAGCCATTCCTGCTGATCAATACCAATGAGAATATGCTGGCCTTTGCCAACGGCCAGCCGATCCCGCACATCATCAACAACATCTTTGTGCCGACCTTTGGCATGGTGGGCGGGACGGGCAGCACAATCTCATTGCTGATTGCTATCTTCATCTTCTCAAGACAGAAATCAGCGAAGCAGGTGGCGCGTCTGTCGCTGGCGCCGGGTCTGTTTAACATCAACGAGCCGGTGATTTTCGGCCTGCCGATAGTCTTTAACCTGCCGCTGATGATCCCGTTTGTGCTGCTGCCCGCTATCGGGATTTACTTTGCGTGGCTCTGTACCACGCTGGGGCTCATGTCGCGCTGCGTGGTGATGATCCCGTGGACGACCCCGCCGATCCTCAGCGCCTGGCTGGCGACGGCGGGGGACTGGCGGGCGGTGGTGGTGCAGTTGGCAATCATCGTATTTGGTGTATTCTTCTACCTGCCTTTCCTCAAAGTTGCCGAGCGAGTGGCGTTGAAAAACAGCGGGACAGAACACTAATTTAAGGAAGGACGATGGCGGCGAAGTACATCACCATAGCGCGGGAAATTAAGAAACGCATTATCACCCAGCAGTACGCCGCCAATGAACCTCTGCCGGACCAGTTCGCGCTGGCGGCGGAGTTCAGCACCAGCCGGATGACCATTCAGCAGGCGATGCGTCAGCTGATCGTAGAAGGGCTGGTCTATACCCGACAGGGGCAGGGCACGTTCATCCGCAAAAATTTCCTCCAGCTTTCCCAGTGGGATCTCTCCGGCAGCGACTACTTCGGGGCGACCAAAACCTGGGAACATTTAGGCACGGTGACGAGCCAGGTGGTGCACTTCGAACTGCGCTTCCCGAACGAGAAAGAGCAGGCATCGCTGATGATAAATCCGGATACGCCGATCTATGACTTTATCCGTCTGCGTTTACTGAACGGTGAGCCGATGTCTCTGGACGCTACGGTAATGCCGCTCAATCTGGTCCCCGGTCTGAACAAAACCCATCTTGAAAGTTCGGTATTCCGGTATGTACAGGAGACGCTGGGGCTGAAGATCATGGGATCGTATCGGGTGGTGCGGGCGCTGAAGCCCAGTGCGCTGGATATGCAACACCTTGTCTGCGAGCCAACCGACCCGGTGCTGGAGGTAGAGCAGGTGATCTATCTTGAAGATGGTACGCCGCTGGAGTACGCCCATTGTCACTATCGCTATGACCATGGCGGCATCGTTATCGTGAATAACGGATAAAAAAAAGCGGGCCCCGCGGCCCGCTTTTTTAATTCTCACGATTAGTTCAGACGCACCGGCATACCGGAACGGTTCTGAATCGCCTGGTCAACAATGGTCGTGTCAACATCCGCCTGAGAGGTGACGGACTGCACCGCGCTGGTCAGCTTAATCGGTACGATTTCGTTGTTGTTGATCTGATCTTCGCTGGTGGACAGCGGGTTATGCACTTCAATGTAACGGCTGCCGTCCGGCTCTGACGTCGCTTTCACCGGTTCGTTAATGAACTGCACGCGCGTACCGACCGGCACGTTATCGAACAGGAATTTGATGTCTTCATTACGCAGACGCACGCAGCCGTGGCTTACGCGCAGGCCGATACCGAAGTTGGCGTTAGTACCGTGGATGGCATACAGACGTCCAATGTACAGCGCGTACAGACCCATCGGGTTATCCGGGCCGGCAGGCACAACGGCTGGCAGCGGTTCGCCGGCAGCAATGTACTCAGCGTGCATTTTGGCGGTCGGCGTCCAGGTTGGGCCCGCTTTCTTACGCTCCACTTTGGTGGTCCAGTTCAGCGGAGTGTCTTTACCCAGCTGACCGATACCGATAGGCAGCACGATCACGGTGTTGGTGCCTTTCGGGTAGTAATACAGACGCATTTCGGCGCTGTTAATCACGATACCTTCGTGCACGGTATCCGGCAGGATCAGCTGCTGTGGAATGTTGAGTACGGTACCCGCTTTCGGCAGATACGGGTCAACGCCCGGGTTCGCCTCCAGCATGTTTGACAGGCCGAGCTGATACTGCGCCGCGAAGTATTCCAGCGGCTGAGAGTTGCCTTCCGGCACCGTCACCACCTGGTTTTCACCCACCAGACGGCTTCCGTCTGTCGGCAGGGGATACGTCACCGCAGACGCGGTCTTACAAAAACCTACTACGGCTAACGCCGCCGCAAAAAGCGTTGTTAATTTCATGTTCATGTTATGCGAGGTATCTAAGCCATTCTGGCGATGAGTTGATAAGTCTGAATCGGTAATGGGAGCGCATTATATGTGCATTCCCGTTAACTGGGAATTCAGATGTGTACGAAATCACATTTTTTTCGATTTTGTTAAAGTTTAGTGGATTACCGCAACACGGGATCTCAATTCGGAATTGTGGCATAATGCCGCGTTTATCACACTTTTCGCAGGAATCTCTCCGTGTTAGTTACCAGCAACGTCACTATGCAGTTTGGCAGTAAGCCGCTGTTCGAAAACATTTCCGTCAAATTTGGCGGCGGCAACCGTTACGGCCTGATTGGTGCCAACGGTAGCGGAAAATCCACCTTTATGAAGATCCTCGGCGGTGACCTGGAGCCAACGCTCGGTAACGTGTCGCTCGACCCTAACGAGCGCATCGGTAAGCTGCGTCAGGATCAGTTCGCCTTCGAAGAGTTCACCGTGCTCGACACCGTGATCATGGGGCACGCGGAGCTGTGGGAAGTGAAGCAGGAGCGCGATCGTATCTACGGTCTCGCTGAGATGAGCGAAGAAGACGGTTACAAAGTGGCCGACCTGGAAACGCAATACGGCGAAAAGGACGGCTACTCTGCGGAAGCGCGTGCGGGCGAACTGCTGCTGGGCGTCGGTATTCCGGTTGAACAGCATTACGGCCCGATGAGCGAAGTCGCGCCAGGCTGGAAGCTGCGTGTGCTGCTGGCACAGGCGCTGTTCTCTAACCCGGACATCCTGCTGCTCGACGAACCGACGAACAACCTGGACATCGACACCATCCGCTGGCTGGAGCAGACGCTGAACGATCGCGACAGCACCATGATCATCATCTCGCACGACCGTCACTTCCTGAACATGGTGTGTACTCACATGGCGGATCTGGACTACGGCGAGCTGCGCGTTTATCCGGGCAACTACGATGAGTACATGACGGCGGCAACCCAGGCGCGCGAGCGTCTGCTGGCCGACAACGCCAAGAAGAAAGCGCAGATTGCTGACCTGCAATCCTTCGTCAGCCGCTTCAGCGCCAACGCCTCTAAATCGCGCCAGGCAACGTCGCGTGCCCGTCAGATCGACAAAATCAAGCTGGAAGAGGTTAAAGCCTCCAGCCGTCAGAACCCGTTCATCCGCTTCGAGCAGGACAAGAAGCTGTTCCGTAACGCGCTGGAAGTGGAAGCCCTCACCAAAGGCTTCGATGAAGGCCCGCTGTTCAAAAACTTCAACCTGCTGCTGGAAGTGGGCGAGAAGATTGCCATCCTCGGCGCCAACGGCGTGGGTAAATCCACTATGCTGAAAACCCTGGTCGGTGAACTGCAACCGGATAACGGTACCGTGAAATGGTCTGAAAACGCGCAGATTGGTTACTACGCGCAGGACCATGAATATGAGTTTGAAAACGATCTGACCGTCTTCGACTGGATGAGCCAGTGGAAGCAGGAAGGCGACGACGAACAAGCGGTACGCAGCATTCTGGGGCGTCTGCTGTTCAGCCAGGACGACATCAAAAAGCCCGCCAAAGTGCTCTCCGGTGGTGAAAAGGGCCGTATGCTGTTCGGCAAGCTGATGATGGAAAAACCGAATATTCTGGTGATGGACGAACCGACTAACCACCTGGATATGGAATCTATTGAGTCGCTGAACATGGCGCTGGAGATGTATCAGGGCACCCTGATCTTCGTCTCTCACGACCGGGAGTTCGTCAGCTCACTGGCGACCCGCGTGATCGAAATTACGCCAGAGCGCGTGGTGGACTTCACCGGTAACTACGAAGATTACCTGCGCAGTAAAGGTATCGAGAGTTAAAAAAATAGCCGGGTGGCGGCTTCGCCTTACCCGGCCTACGTTCTATCCCCTCTCCCTGTGGGAGAGGGTTAGGGTGAGGGCAACAGGCCGCGCTACACCACCCACTCGCCCCCTTCAACTCCGTTCACCCGCAGCGTACGTTTTTCCCCCGCCGGTAATGACACCTTCAGCGCCTTCCATGCCGGACGATAGTCGCCGCGCGCATTCACCTTCAGGTTGATACTTGCGCCGTCGCACACCATCTCCCATTCCACCCACAGCGCATTGCCGTTCTGGTAGCCCCAGCTTTCGCCGTCATCCTCAAACAGCAGCCCGGCGGTGGTGCCGACGCCTTTCACCGGGAACAGTTTCAGCTCACGGGTATCGTCTTTATCTGCGCTCACGTGACGGATGCGTTCGCTGAGTGGCAAACCGGCCCCGGCGCGTACCAGCAGCGGCAGTTTTTCCAGCGGCGCATCAAGGACGATCGATTGCCCGCCCGCATACCACGCGTGAGTGTAAAAATCGTACCAGCCGGTTTCGTTATCCGGCAGCCAGACGCGGCGCTCGCGCTGCCCGGCTTCGACGACGCTGGCCACCAGCAGGTCACGGCCCAGCAGGAAGTCGTCGCACTCTTCAAACGTCTGCGCATCGTGCTCATGATCGAGGAAGGTCGGGCGCAGCATCGGCTCGTCGTCGGCGTGCGCCTGCCAGAGCAGGGTGTAGAGATACGGCAGCAGGCGGTAGCGCAGTTCAATGGCGCTGCGAATCGCAGGCGTGACGCCCGGGTACATCCACGGCTCGTTCACCGTGTGATCATCGTTCCACGAGTGAATGGTAAAGCGCGGGTGCATCACGCCGTTCTGTACCCAGCGCACGAACAGCTCGGCATCCGGCTTGTCGCCGGAGAAACCGCCGACGTCGTGACCGACGTTGAACAGTCCGGACAGGCTCATGCCCAGCCCCATGCGGATGTTATAGCGCAGGGTGTCCCAGTTAGTGCGGTTATCGCCGCTCCAGGTCTGAACGTAGCGCTGCATCCCGGCGCAGCCGGAGCGGGAGATCAGATACGGACGTTTCTCCGGCGCAAAGCGCTGCTGCGCTTCCAGCGAGGCGCGCATCATCAGCAGCGGCATCACCGGGCGAATGTGCTTGATGGCGATCTCCTGACCGAAGCCATAGCAGCGCGCTTCCCCGTCCCACACTTCATACTCGTTGTTGTCGTTCCAGGTGGAGTCGATGCCCATCTCCAGCAGCTGCGTGGTCACGCCGTTCTGCCACCACTGCACCGTCTGCGGGTTGGTGAAGTCGAGATGCGATCCTTCATCATCCCAGAAGCTGGAACGTTCAGGCGCATCGGTTTCTGAATCACGAATGAACAGGCCGCGTTCCGCCACTTCGCTGTAGCGGGGATGATCCTGCAACAGACACGGCTTGATGTTGGCCGCAAGCCGCAGCCCCGCGTCGTGGAACGCCTGGCTCATCACCTTCGGCTGCGGCACTTTGTCGTAGTTCCAGTTAAAGACGTAGCGCTTGCCGTTAATCGAGGTATAGCCGGAGGAGAGCTGGAACGAGTCGCACGGAATGGCATGCTCATCGCACAGGCGGATGAAGTTCATCAGCTGGTTTTGCGCGTCCGGCGCGTCGGTGTAGTGCATGGTCGAGCCGCTGTAGCCCAGGCTCCACTTCGGTCCGAACAGCGTTTTCCCCGTCAGGCGCACGAAGGCTTTGGTCACGTCCAGCACGCGCTTGCCGGTGAAGAGGTAGTAGTCAATATCGCCCGCTTCCGCCTGCCAGCGGCGGTAGGCAGTGTGATAGTTGTCGATCTCGTTACCCAGATCCAGCCAGCAGCTGCTCAGGTTATCGTAGAACAGACCGTAGCTCACGTCATCGCGACGGGTGAGGGTGAACGGGATGTGCTTGTAAAGCGGATCGGTGCTGGCCGCGTTATAGCCCATCGCGTCCAGGTTACGCATCTCATAGCGTTTGCCGTTGCGCTGTAAATCACCCGCTTTCTCACCCAGACCGTAAAAACGTTCATCCTTAGGACGGCTAAGATAGTGCGCCACGCCGTCACCGTGGGCGTTCAGCAGGTAGGCGCTGGTCGGGCGGTCATTGACCAGCGGCTGCCACTCGCCCGCCTCATTGCGGTAGTGCCACTCCAGCCACAGCGGCTGGTGGACGGTGACGCGCAGCTGTTCAGTCGCTACGGTTAACGTGTCGTCCTGCTGCGTCAGCGTCCAGGCAGGGCAGGTGAAGCCGCTGACATCGTCACGACGGCGGCCTTCCCACGGCACATCTTGTTCCGGCGCGATGCTCCAGGTGCGGTTCAGCGCCAGCTCGCCTTTACGTTTGATCAGCACACGGAACAGATTCTCTTCCAGCACATACAGGCACAGGCGGTGCTGGTTATCGATCAGCAGTTCCAGATGATTCGCCGACTGCGTATCGACGGTCCAGTTTTTCAGGGTTTTCATATGCAATACATCCACAATCAGGCGCGCTTGGCGCGACGTTCAGCAATAAATGCCACCAGGAAGACAGCGCCAAGCAGGTCAAAGAAGCCCATGGCAATAAAAAGCGGGTTAAAGCCGATTTTGTCGGCGGTCACACCGATTAACAGTGAGAACAGGAAGCTGGCGATCCACGCCGCCGAGCCGCGCATGCCGTTGACGGTCGCCATCTGGCCTTTGTCGAACGACTCCACGACCAGGGCGCTCAGCATGCAGGAGATGATCTGGTGCCCGAAGCCGCCGATAGAGATCAGCACGATGGTGATATACGGGTCGCGGGTCACGGCCACGACGGCCAGAGAAATCATCAGAAACGCGCCGGTGACGGAGCTGGCTACCACCGAGTTGACGCGGGTGCAGCCAAACCAGCGGGTGTAGAGCCGGGTCAGGTAGCCGCTCGCGACGCTGCCGAGGTCGGCGGCCAGGAACGGCAGCCAGGCGAACATCGCGATCTGTTTCAAATCCATGCCGTGCTCTTTGGCGAGGTACAGCGGCACCCAGAAGCTCAGCACGGCCCAGGCCGGTTCCGCCATAAAGGCCGGGATGGCGATACCGTAGAACCGTTTGTTCTTCGAGACGGTTTTCAGCGCGGTCAGGAAGGGCAGTTTGACCGGCGCAGGTTCGTTATCCTGCTTGATAAACGCCAGCTCATCGCGGCTCAGGTTTGGGTGCTGTTCCGGGTTGTGATAAAACGCCCACCACAGGATCACCCACAGCAGCGCCAGCACGCCGGTAAACATAAACGCACCCTGCCAGCCGAACGACGCGTGGGCAAAGTAGATGATAGGCGGGGCCAGCATGGCCCCAATGGAGAAGCCTACCCCCGCCCAGCCTGCGGCAACAGGGCGCTCTGATTTCGGGAACCATTCACCGATGGTTTTGGCGTTCGCTGGCGTGGCGGCGGCTTCGGACGCACCCATAAAGAAGCGCAGAATCGCCAGGTGCAGCCAGCTTCCGGCACCCGCGTGGAAGATACACATCAGCGCCCAGATCCCGGCGCAGACCATAAAGCCGATTTTCAGGCCGATAACGTCAATCAGCCAGCCGCACAGGGGCTGGAAAATGGTGTAGGCGATCTGGAACGCGCCGACGATCCAGGAGTACTGCTCGGTGGTGATCCCGAGGCTCTCTTTCAGTTCAGGGGCGAGAATACCTAACGAATTACGGGTGATGTAGTTAACGGTCACGCCGAGAAGAAACAGCACCAGTACGTACCAGCGCAGGTTCCTGATGACGCGACGTGTTTTGCTTGTCGCTACGGTGTTATTGATGTCCTGACTCATTTTCTTCTCCATAAGACGGACGGTAAGGGGACAAAGGTTCAGGTGTCACACAGCGTCAGGCGTTTGAAAGTTATCTGTTTTAGAGCGCTAAGCTGCTATACAACTAGTATGGAAGTTGTGTGACAGGTTCACCTTAAGAAAGAAATTGGGCAGGGAATAGTGGATTTTGTGCAAACTTTCTCATAACCGAGGTTTAATTTTCGGCATTATGGCCTTCTCGCAAGTTATTACCTGATAAACAAGTTGTGAAAATTTTTTCATTTCACATCCGGAGCCAGATCACAAAATGGACAAAAGGCTTAAAATCACCGAAATCGCCGCCCGGACGCAGCTCTCCATCAGCACCGTTTCTCGCGTGCTGGCGGGGAAGGCAAACACCAGCGAAAAAGCACGGGCAAAGGTGCTGGCGTGCGCGCGGGAGCTGGGGGTAATGGACGGCATGGCGGCGGGGCGTCTGCTGCTTAACAGCCTGGTGGTGTTTGCCCCGCAGCGGGCGTTTGACGAGCGGTCCGACATCTTTTACTACCGCGTCATCCAGAGCGTGAGCAAAGGGCTGGCCTCGCACGAGGTGCGTCTGCGTTACTGTGCGCTGGAGGAGAACGACAGCGATGCCCAGCTGTTTCTGGCCCGCATGAACGAAACGGACACCCAGGCGGCGATCCTCCTCGGTATCGACGATCCGCATATCCACGATCTGGCGGTAGACGTGGGCAAACCCTGTATGCTGATTAACTGCCGGGACCGCCACATGCGCCTGCCCGCCGTCGCGCCGGATCATCGCGCGATTGGCGAGCGGGCGGCAGAGTACCTGTTCGAGATGGGGCACCGGGAGGTGATGAACGTGCTGTGCCTGCGTCGCTACACCATGGAACTGCGCCTGTCCGGGATCCGCGACGCGTGGCACGGTCATAACCTCAGGTTCAGCGACAGGCGCGACCTGCTGATGGTGTCCAGCTTCAGCGCCAGAGAGACGGAGCAGCTGGTGAGCGAGTGGCTTCACCAGCAGAAAGGGAAGGACCTGCCGACGGCGTTCCTGGTTGGTGGCGATTTTATGGCGGCGGGGACCATCAGCGCGCTGCAAAAACACGGTCTGCGCGTGCCGCAGGATGTCTCGGTGATGAGCATTGACGGGTTTAATCTGGCCGCGATTCAGGATGTGCCCTTAACCGCGGTACATGTTCCGCGTGATGAGCTGGGAACGGAAGCGGTGCATATGCTCCAGCAGCGGCTGATGCGCCCGGATGCGCCGGTGGGAACATTGCTGCTAAACGGCACGCTGACCGTGCGGGAGTCGGTCCGGCGGATACGTCAGGGGAAACGACGTACCGCCGTAGAGCGGGAAGGGCTGTACGATGGTTAAGCCATGCCCAGCGCGCGCCTGCCGTGGATGTTGAGATCGGCCACGGTAAAGCGGCCCTGCCAGCTTTTCTCATAATCCTCGCGCGGGAAATCGCCCGGTGACGCGCCGGTTTCCAGCGCTTCCTTGACCTTTTTCGCATAGGCGAGATTCTTCTCGCACATCGGCGCGGCAGGAATGTACATCACGTTGCCCCAGCCCTGCTGATTTTCCACCGGCGCGACGGAGTGGATCACATCGCAGTGCCACCACACGGAATCACCGGCTTCCAGCTCCGGAATGCTGGTTAACGCTTCGATCAGCAGCGGGTGCCACTTCTCAGAAATCGGCAGCACACGCCCCGGCGCCACGCCGCACAGCTCGTCTTCCGGCACGTCGTCCAGCAGCGGACGCAGCAGAATATAGGCCATTGCCTCCGGGATCGGCACCACGTGCAGCAAGCCCTGTCCGGGGATCATGTCCGACAGCGCCGTCCAGCCCTGGAAGGTGCGGAACACCGAGCATTTGGTGGTGTTATCGACGGTGTACTCTTCCACTTCGGTACGATGCGCGGCATTCCACGGATCGTATTTCTCAACGTTGCCGTCAAACACGCGGGCAAAGACCTGCTGATAAGCGGGCAGCAGCCAGCGCTCCAGCGCGCCAGAATCGGTGTGTGCGCCAAGTCCTTTCGAGGTGGTTCCGGGCGGGCGGCGGCGGATGCGGTCAGGGTAAATCACGCTCACGTCCGGGTCGAACCACTGTTTACCGTTGCTCTCAAATGTCCATAAACGGTTCAGGAATGACTGTACCTGCGCCATCTCTTCACTCTGGCGCGCCTGCATTTGCGCCTGAGACCAGTAGATCGGATAAATCTCCGGACGAGAGGCCGTTAAGGTGCCGAAGAAGTTATCGCCGGGTCCTTTGTACACCTCGTCAAATTTGTTCAGATCGAGGTAGTCAAGCATCGACTGATCCCACGCCAGCGCCTGCTCGCGCGGGAAGTGGCCTTTGATCACCGCGCAGCCGCGACGTTTAACGGCTTCGCGCTGTTCGGCGGTGATCGTGCCGTTTTTCACGTCGGCAAAAGGGATCACTGGCCAGACGGTTTCGCCTTTGTTTTTGAGAGCGTTGATTTCCGCCACGCGGGTGGCGATTTTATCGCTGAGCCGGTCGAACACCGCCTGCACGTCGCCGATCTGCGCGCGTAATTCACGTTTCATCTGACGGATTGCCGCTTTATGGTCCGCTGGCAACGTTTCGCTGGTAAAGGTCATAACTGCCTCGCATCTTTCATTCGAAAGTAAAAGTGTCTACAAGTGATACTTTAAGTTAAAAAAAAGTTAATGCAAGTTTAAAACCTTGACGGGTGCCACAGGATGGGAAAAGAGTGAGAGGCCGGAGCGAGGCTCCGGCAGGTAGGGGGATCAGGCGTCGAACAGGGAGTGCGCGTCGAGCACGGCCTGAATCACATTCAGCGCGCCCTGATGGTTGTTATCGTCGGTAGTGTAACGGCTGACCTCTTTAATGCTGTCCGCCGCGTTGCCCATCGCAAAGGAGTATTTCACCAGCTTCAGCATTTCCGCATCGTTGCCGCTGTCGCCAATGCCGACGCACGCCTGAGGTGAGACTTTCCAGCGTTTAAGCAGGCGGCTGATGCCGTTGGCCTTGTGCAGGCCGGGGATAATCAAATCGACAAAACCGAAGCCGCTGGTGACCGGCTTCATGATGCCGTCCAGGGAGACATGCAGTTTATCAACCAGATTCGGGATATCGCTGTCCGGCAGGTTCAGGGAGAATTTAAACAGCACGTCGTCAATTTCGCGGTAATCGCTGATGGGTTTTAAGCGATGGTAGTGTTTCGACATCAGCTTCACGAACGCTTCTGGTGCTTTATCGCTGACGTACGCGCTCTCCAGCCCGCAGGCCACAAAGTTCAGCCCTTTGTCTTTTAGCAACTCGCCAATGACGATTTGCGACTCATGACGCGTCAGTTCGCCGTGGAAAATCTGTTCGCCGTGATCGAAGACCAGCGCGCCGTTTTCCGCGACGAAGGAGATCTGATCTTTCAGCTCCGGGAAGAAGGAGATGAGCTGGTAATACTGGTTGCCGCTGGCGACAACAAATTCAATGTCGCGGGCTTTAAGCTGCTCAAACTGTGCCTGGAAGCGGTCACGATCGTACTGCTTGGCATCATCAAGGAAAGTTCCGTCCATATCGGTGACGATAACTTTTACGGTCATACTGTGCTCCTGGGTCACTGCGTTTGAAACATTCTAATAACAAGGTGATGGGGAGCACAAATTTAATTTCATTCGAAAGTCAAAGCAAAACGGCAACCGAAGTTGCCGTTTTTAGTGTTTTCTCCCTCTCCCCGTGGGAGAGGGCCGGGGTGAGGGCATCAGCGTGCGCATTTCCCCCTCACCCTAACCCTCTCCCTAAAGGGAGAGGGGATAAACCGTTACAGCGTATGCTCAGTACGGGCAATAATATCGTCCTGCGCATCCGGCGACAGGGCGGTGAAGAACGCCGAGTAACCCGCGACGCGCACCACCAGGTCACGATACTGATCCGGGTGTTTCTTCGCTTCCAGCAGCGTTTCGCGGGAGACGATGTTGTACTGAATGTGCCAGCCTTTATGCACCTCGAAGAAGGTGCGCAGCAGCACCATCAGCTTCTGGCGATCGCTGTCGTTTTCCAGCGTCGACGGGTTCAGCTTCTGGTTTAGCAGCACGCCGCCGAGAATCGCTTCCGTCGGCAGTTTACCCACGGAGCCAATCACCGCCGTCGGGCCGAGGTGGTCGGTACCGGAGGCCGGGCTTGCCCCTTCCGCCAGCGGGGTGTGGGCTTTACGGCCGTCCGGCGTTGCCATGGTTGCTGCGCCAAACGGCACGTTTGCGGAGATAGACGACGTGCCCGCATAGTAGTTACCCCCAATCGGGCCACGGCCGTAGCGTGGGTTATGGTACTGCTTCAGCTCTTCAATGTAGGTTTCGTAGGCACGGGTCAGCAGCAGGTCCACGCTGTCGTCGTCGTTGCCGTACTTCGGCGCGCCGTTGATCAGGCGCTGGCGCAGCTGCTCGTGGGTCAGCCCCTCGAAGTCATCCGCCAGCGCCGCCGCCAGCTGTTGCTGACCGATAACGCCCTGGTCAAACACCAGCTTCTTCACCGCTGCCAGGCTGTTGCCGAGGTTGGCGATCCCCACCTGTAGGCCGGAAACCCAGTCATACTTCGCGCCGCCCTGCTTAATGCTTTTCGCGCGTTCGATACAGTCGTCCACCAGCGCCGAGCAGAGAATATCGTGGACGTTCTCTTCCAGCATGGTGTCCACCACGTACTCGATCTCAATGGATTTGCGGGTGTAGTAGCGGATCTGGTTATCCCACGCCGCCATGACCTCATCAAAATTCCCGAAGTTACCGGCAGAAAGCGCTTTTTCCTGCGGCAGGAACACCTGGCCGCTGGTGGCGTCGCGACCGCCTTCCAGCGCCGCCAGCATCACGCGGGCGAAGTTGATAAAGCTCATGCCGGTGCAGCGATAGCCCCACTTGCCGCCAACGGCGGTTTCGATGCAGCCAATTGCCGCATAGTCATACGCGTCCTCTCGTTCCACGCCGAGCTTGATAAATTCCGGGATGACGATTTCATCGTTGTTAAACGCCGGCATCCCGAAGCCGCAGCGGATCACCTGCACGCAGGCGTCGAGGAAGTCGTTGCTCATCCCCGCGTGGTAACGCACGCTCAGGTTCGGCTGGGTGGAGCGCAGACGGCCGCAGGATTCGAGAATGGCGTAAGAGAGCGGGTTGACCGCGTCCATCGGTTCACCGTTGACCAGCTTCTGGCCGCCGATGGTGACGTTCTGATACAGCGGGCTGCCCGCAGAGGCTTTGGAGTGCGAGCCGGAGCGGATTTTGTTCACTTCCAGCAGCTTCAGCCAGCAGCTGTGCAGCAGCTCAATGGCGTGCTCGCGATCCAGACTCTGGTCCAGCTCCACGTCGCGGCGGTAGTACGGGTAAAGGTACTGGTCCATACGGGCAAAGGAGACGGAGTGACCGTTGGACTCAATTTGCAGGATCAGCTGAATGAAGTAGCACAGCTGTAGCGCCTGCCAGAAGGTTTTTGGCGGTTGGTGGGCGATGATGTCGCAGTTTTCCGCCATGGCCAGCAGCTCGTCGCGGCGGCTGTCGCGGGTTTCTGTTGCGGCCATTTCACGCGCCAGGTCGGCAAAGCGTTTGATGTGCAGGCTTACGGCTTCCAGCACGATATCAATGGCTTTCAGGAACTGGTCGCCGTGCAGATCGTCCAGCACCGTCAGGTTGATGCGCGACCGGCGCTCGGCCACTTTCGCGCGCAGGCCGTCAAGCCCTTTCTCCAGCACCAGCGGGAAATTCACCGCCAGGTGTGCGTCACCGGAGGTCATGTTGCCTTCCGCTTTGATGATGCCGGTTTCCAGCAGGCCTTTCTGCTCGTCGGTGAACATGCCGTAGCAGCGGTCCTGCACCGTCTGGCCGCGCCACCACGGGCAGATCGCATGCAGAACGCGTTTATTCTCTTCGCTGACCGCAAAGCCCGCGCCCGGGCGGTCCGCCAGATCGTCGATCTCTTTCTCAATCCAGGAGACGGTGTATTCCGGGAAAATCGGCGCGGCGCGCACTTCGCTTGCCTGGTTACCGATAATCAGCTCGTCGTGTTTGATCCAGATGGTACGTTTTGCCAGGTGGTGGGCGAGGGCCAGCGCGCGACGTACCGGGATCGGCTTGTCCAGATGCTGCTGATACATTTCGGTATAATGCTGTGCGCGCTCGGTACAGACCGGCGGCTTAACGATATGCACCAGCGCCGTTTTGTGCGCCTTAATGCGCTCGCTGAGGGTGTTGAGATTCAGGGTTGTCATAGGTTTATCCTCGTAAGGTCGCGGTTAACCCTTTCTGGCAGGCGTACTGCTGCGCAAAGTCCAGCAGGGCAGGGTTATCCAGCGGTTTGTCAGGGGCAGAGTAGGGTTGGCCGAGCAGGGTGTATTTGTTCATGCCCAGCGTGTGATACGGCAGAAAATGAATATCGTGAACGCCGAGTTCGTCGGCGGCGAAATTGGTAATGGCGGTAACCGACGTTTCATCGGCGTTAAAGCCCTGGATCAGCGGCACGCGAATGGTGATTTTTTTCCCGGCGGCAGCCAGGCGCTTCAGGTTGTCCAGGATCCGTCTGGCTGAGCCATCGGTCCACTGTTTGAATACGTCACTGTCCACATGCTTCAGGTCCGCCAGGAACAGATCGACATACGGCAGTGACGGCTCGATATAATGCCAGGGCACGTGAAGGCAGGTTTCAACGGCGGTATGAATGCCTTGTTCATGGCTGGCTTTAAACAGGGCGTGTGCCAGCGCCGGGTTCATGAACGGCTCGCCGCCGGAGAGGGTGATCCCGCCGCCGCTGCGGTCGTAGAAGGGCTTATCGCGCAGCACGGTGGTCATAATCTCCTCCACCTGCTTCTCTTCACCGCAGACGGTAAGCGCCTGCGTCGGGCAACAGTCGGTAAGGGCAGTGAGCGTCTCGTCGTTAAGCGTCTCACGATGAATGACCAGCCCGCTCAGCGCGCGTTCAACACACCCCGGCGCGGCCTGCTGACACAGGTCACAGCCGTCCAGGCACAGACGGGCATCAAACAGGACGTCCCGCGTGCGGGAGCGGCTTTCCGGGTTCTGACACCAGCGACAGCCCAGCGAGCAGCCTTTCAGGAATACCACGGTTCGAATACCGGGGCCGTCGTGGGTGGAGTAACGCTGTATATTGAAGATCATTTTCTTGCCCTCGAATTACATATGAAGATTAAATTACTTTCGAATGAAAGTTATCTTGATGTGGGTCAATTCCTGAGCAGGTTTTGCTGTGATAGGGTAAGTGCAGGCTAATTTTGAGGGTGACATCATGGAACTTTATCTCGACACATCTGACGTTGCGGCAGTCAAAAAGCTGGCGCGTATCTTCCCGCTGGCGGGCGTGACCACTAACCCAAGCATTGTGGCGGCGGGTAAAACGCCTCTGGAAGAGCTGCTGCCCGCGCTGCACGACGCGCTGGGCGGCAAGGGCCGGCTGTTCGCTCAGGTGATGGCGAAGACCGCCGAGGGAATGGTGGAAGACGCACGTAAGCTGCGCGCGATAATCAATGACCTGGTGGTGAAAGTGCCCGTGACCGCTGAAGGGCTGGCGGCGATCAAAATGCTGAAAGCAGAAGGGATCCCGACGCTGGGTACGGCGGTGTACGGCGCAGCACAGGGGATGCTCTCCGCACTGGCGGGGGCTGAGTATGTGGCTCCTTATGTGAACCGCGTGGACGCGCAGGGCGGGGACGGGATCCAGACGGTAGTCGAACTGCAACAGCTGCTGACCCTGCATGCCCCGCAGTCAAAAGTGCTGGCGGCGAGCTTTAAAACCCCGCGCCAGGCGCTGGACTGCCTGCTGGCAGGGTGCGAATCCATCACGCTGCCGCTGGACGTGGCGCAGCAGTTTATTACCTCTCCGGCCGTGGATGCGGCAATTGTGAAGTTTGAGCAGGACTGGCAGGGGGCGTTTGGACGGACGTCTGTCTGATGCGGTTGCCGGGTGGCGCTAACGCTTACCCGGCCTACGTTTGCATCGCTGTTGCCGGGTGGCGCCGTTCGAGCCGTTGTAGGTCGGGTAAGGCGAAGCCGCCACCCGACTTTTTTACTGGCTACACACCTCACACCCGGGGTTACGCATCAGCTTCATCTCGCGGAACTGGCAGGTCATCGCGTCATACATCACGATTTTACCCGCTGCGGGCGTGCCGTAGTGCGCCAGCACTTTGATCGCCTCCATCGCCTGCAAGGAACCGATAACGCCAACCAGTGGCGCCATCACGCCCGCCTCGACGCAGGTCAGCGCATTCTCGCCAAACAGACGGCTCAGGCAGCGGTAGCAGGGCTCTCCTTCAGCGTAGGTGAAGACGGTGATTTGCCCCTCCATGCGGATGGCCGCGCCGGAAATCAGCGGCCTTTTATGGGCAAAGCAGCCCGCATTGAGCTGGTTGCGAATGGCGACGTTATCGGTGCAGTCCAGCACCAGGTCATGCCGTGCAATCTGGGCAAACAGCGCGTCGTCATCCAGCATCGCGTCAATCAGGGTGAACTGAACGTTGGGGTTAATGCGCGCCAGCGCTGTGCGTGCTGATTCCACTTTAGGCTGACCGACCGTCGCGTCGCTGTGCAGCGTCTGGCGTTGCAGGTTGGACACCGACACGGTGTCGAAATCCAGCAGCGTCATGCTGCCGACGCCCGCCGCAGCCAGGTATTGCGCCGCCGCGCAGCCCAGCCCGCCCAGGCCCACAACCAGCACGCTGGCCGCCTTGAGCGCCTCCTGGCCCTCGAAATCAAACCCGCGCAGCACGATCTGGCGGTTATAGCGCATCATCTCCGGGTCGCTCAGTTCCACCGTCATGTCAGCCTCCGAACAGGTGGTTAAAGCGTTCCACTTCAACCCATTCGCCCGCCTCAACGTGGCCGCGATCGCGCTCCAGCACGATAAAGCAGTTACCCTGACTGAAGGAGCTAAAGATGTGCGAACCCTGATGCCCGGTGGTGCTCACCTCCAGCTCGCCGTCGGCGTTGCGCGCCAGAATGCCGCGCTGGAAATCGAGACGGCCCGGTGATTTTTTGAGGCGCGTTGCCGCCCGCACGCGCACACGCTCCGGAAGCGGGCTGGCATTGTTGCCTGAAAGCTTCGCCAGCAGCGGGATCACCAGCTGGTAGAAGGTCAGCGCGGCAGAGACCGGGTTACCCGGCAGGCCACAGAACCAGCTGTGCGGAAGTTTGCCAAACGCGAACGGTTTGCCCGGTTTAATCGCCAGCTTCCAGAAGGCGATTTCGCCCAGCTCTTCAAGCAGGGTTTTGGTGTAATCCGCTTCGCCAACCGATACGCCGCCGGAGCTGATCACCACGTCGGCAGAGGCGTCAGCGTCGATAAACGCCGCGCGCAGTTTTTGCGGATCGTCAGGAATGATACCGAGGTTAATCACCTCACAGCCCAGCTGCTCAAGCATCAGGTGCACCGCCAGACGGTTGGTGTCGTAAATCTGCCCCTCGTTCAGCGGCTGACCCGGAAGCTGTAGCTCATCTCCCGTGGAGAACACCGCCACGCGCACTTTGCGGACCACGTCAATCTCCGCGATGCCAAGCGATGCCAGCACCGGCAGTTCGGCGACCGTCAGCTTTTGCCCGGCGGCAAAGACCGTTGCGCCCAGGGTAATGTCTTCCCCGATGTGGCGGATATTCTGTCCCGCTTTGACGCTGGCGGTAAAGCGCACGCCGTCGTCCGTTTGTTCGGTCTCTTCCTGCATCACCACGGCTTCACAGCCCTTTGGCACCGGTGCCCCGGTCATAATGCGCACGCAGGTGCCCGCTGGCCACTCACCGATAAACGGCTGCCCGGCAAACGCTTTACCTGCCACCGGCAGCGGCTGACCCGTTTGCAGATCCGCCAGACGTACGGCATAGCCGTCCATCGCCGCGTTATCGAACCCCGGCACGTTCAGCGGCGAGACGATATCGCGCGCGGCAATACGGCCAAAACAGCGCACAAGCGGCAGTGTCTCAACGTCGTGCAGTGGAGTAATGCGGTCAAGCATCTGCGAGAGTGCCGTCTCAAGCGGCATCAGTCCGGCGGTAAAATCCATGGTGGGCTCCTGCGGAGTAACAACGAAAGCGCTCATTATGGCAGAAAAGTGCGGCTAACTGTATGACCCGATGGGTGTACGCTTTACATCACAGTTGCGTCTTTCTATATTCAAAAATCATCTGAAGATTCGTCGACGATAATGATATTTATAGAAAAAGCAGCCAGCCAGGCTGATGGGTGATGCGAAATGAGTAAAGCGGTTATCGCAATTCATGGCGGTGCCGGGGCAATCACCCGTGCACAGCTCAGTCCCGAGCAGGAGAAGCGTTATATTGATGCGCTGAACGCCATTGTGGAAACAGGCCAGCGGATGCTGGAAGCGGGCGACAGCGCGCTGGACGTGGTGACCGAAGCAGTACGTCTGCTGGAGGAGTGCCCGCTGTTTAATGCCGGTATTGGCTCGGTCTTTACGCGCGATGAAACGCACGAGCTGGATGCCTGCGTGATGGACGGCGTCACCCTGAAGGCGGGCGCGGTAGCGGGCGTCAGCCGTCTGCGTAATCCGGTGCTGGCCGCGCGTCTGGTGATGGAACAAAGCCCGCATGTGCTGCTGGCCGGGGCGGGGGCGGAAAAATTTGCCGTCGAGCACGGGATGGACACGGTCTCGCCCGATCTTTTTTCCACCGAGGAGCGTTACCGGCAACTGCTGGAGGCCCGTACAGCGGGGATGACGCAGCTGGACCATGCCGCGCCGCTCGATGAACGCAGCAAAATGGGCACGGTAGGCGCGGTGGCGCTGGATAAAGCCGGTAATCTCGCCGCCGCGACGTCGACAGGCGGTATGACCAACAAACTTCCCGGTCGCGTCGGCGACAGCCCGCTGCCGGGGGCCGGGTGTTACGCCAATAACGCCACCGCGGCGGTGTCATGCACCGGCACCGGCGAAGTGTTTATCCGCGCGCTGGCGGCCTACGACATTACCGCGCTAATGGATTATGGCGGATTAAGCTTGAGTGAGGCCTGCGAGCGGGTAGTGATGGAGAAACTGCCGGCGCTGGGCGGGATTGGCGGCTTAATTGCGGTGGATCGGGAGGGCAACGTGGCTCTGCCGTTCAACAGTGAAGGGATGTACCGGGCGTGGGGGTATGCCGGCGATGCGCCCAGCACAGGCATTTATCGTGAATAAGGGGGCATTGCGTGCCGCACCGTGAAGAGCTGGACAACTGCGAAGTGCTGGCTGTCCACCAACTGAATATTGCGTTTCAGGAAGAGCGGCAGTTCATCCCCGCAGTACAGAATTTATCGTTTTCTCTCAGGCGCGGCGAGACGCTGGCGATTGTTGGCGAATCAGGTTCCGGTAAATCCGTTACCGCGCTGGCGCTGATGCGTCTGCTTGAGCAGACGGGCGGGCAGGTCACCAGCGAGCGGATGCTGTTGCGCCGTCGCAACCGTCAGGTTATCGATCTCAACGAGCTGAGTGCGTCCCAGATGCAGGGGGTGCGCGGGGCAGATATTGCGATGATTTTTCAGGAGCCGATGACCTCCCTGAACCCGGTTTTTCCGGTGGGCGAGCAGATTGCCGAATCTATCCGCCTGCATCAGGGACTGAGCGGTGATGAGGCGCTCAATGAAGCAAAACGGATGCTGGAGCTGGTGCGTATCCCTGAGGCGCACGCGATTTTGTCCCGCTATCCGCATCAGCTTTCCGGCGGCATGCGCCAGCGGGTGATGATTGCGATGGCGCTGTCGTGCCGTCCGGCGGTGCTCATTGCGGACGAACCCACCACGGCGCTGGATGTCACCATTCAGGCCCAGATCCTGCAACTGATTAAGGTATTGCAGCAGGAGATGGAGATGGGGGTGATTTTCATCACCCACGATATGGGGGTGGTGGCGGATATTGCCGATCGGGTGCTGGTTATGCATCAGGGCAATGCCGTGGAAACCGGCACGGTGGAGCAGGTCTTTCATGCGCCGGTGCATCCTTATACCAAAGCGCTGCTGGCGGCGGTCCCGCGTCTGGGGGCCATGAATGGCAGTGATTTTCCGCGCCGTTTTCCGCTGTTCTCACAGACCGAACAGGGCCAGCAGGAAGACGAAACCGAGCAGGATACGGTGGTTCCCGGCAGGCCAATCCTCGAAGTGCGTGACCTGGTGACCCGTTTCCCGCTGCGTAGCGGGATCCTCAATCGCGTGAAGCGCGAAGTGCATGCGGTTGAAAACGTCAGTTTTGATCTCTGGCCGGGCGAAACGCTGGCGCTGGTGGGGGAGTCCGGCTGCGGTAAATCCACCACCGGGCGGGCGCTGCTCAGGCTGGTGGCGTCGCAGGAGGGGAGCATCACCTTCAACGGTGAGCGCATCGACACGCTCCCTAACAGTAAATTGCAGGCGGTGCGCCGGGATATTCAGTTTATATTCCAGGATCCTTATGCGTCGCTCGATCCGCGCCATACGGTGGGGTACTCGATTATGGAGCCGCTGCGGGTGCATAACCTGCTCGACGGTGAAGCCGCGCAGCGCCGCGTCGCATGGCTGCTGGAGCGCGTGGGCCTGAAGCCGGAGCATGCCTGGCGTTATCCGCACGAATTTTCTGGCGGTCAGCGCCAGCGTATCTGCATTGCGAGGGCATTGGCCCTCAATCCGAAAGTGGTGATTGCGGATGAGTCCGTGTCAGCGCTGGATGTCTCTATCCGCGCGCAAATCATCAATCTCCTGCTCGATTTACAGCGGGATTTGGGCATTGCGTTTCTGTTTATCTCCCACGATATGGCGGTGGTGGAGCGGATCAGCCATCGCGTGGCGGTGATGTACATGGGGCAAATTGTTGAAATCGGCCCCCGTCGGGCGGTGTTTGAAAACCCGCAGCACCCTTACACCCGCAAGCTGATGGCTGCCGTACCGGTTGCCGATCCTGAGCATCGTCACGCCCAGCGCGTGCTGTTGCAGGACGAAATGCCGAGCAATATTCGTAAACGGGGCGAAACCCTGGAGCGCGTGGCGCTGCGTGAGGTGGGACCCGGTCATTTTGTCGCACCACCGCGTCAGGGCAATGCATTCTCGCGGTTATAACTTACAACAGGCAGGAGAACACAATGGTTCCTTTTGTTGCTCGTAAATGGCTGCTGGCCGCGAGCGTGACGGCTGCGCTGGCCGCCGCCCCCGCGTTCGCGGCGAAAGATGTGGTGGTGGCTGTGGGGTCTAACTTCACGACCCTGGATCCGTATGATGCCAACGACACTCTTTCTCAGGCTGTGGCAAAATCCTTCTACCAGGGGCTGTTCGGCCTGGACCGCGAAATGAAGCTGAAAAACGTGCTGGCGGAAGGCTATACCGTGTCGGACGACGGGCTGGTCTATACCGTTAAGCTCCGTACCGGCGTGAAGTTCCAGGATGGCACCGACTTCAACGCCGAGGCGGTTAAGGTCAACCTGGATCGTGCCAGCAATCCGGAAAACGGTCTTAAACGCTACAACCTGTATAAAAATATCGCCCAAACCGAGGTGGTTGATCCGGCGACGGTGAAGATCACCCTCAAAGAGCCGTTCTCGGCGTTCATCAATATCCTGGCGCATCCCGCGACGGCGATGATTTCCCCCGCCGCCCTGAAAAAATACGGCAAAGAGATTGGATTTCACCCGGTGGGGACCGGACCGTACGAACTGCTCACCTGGAACCAGACCGATTTTGTGAAGGTGAAAAAATTCGCCGGATACTGGCAGCAGGGGCTGCCGAAGCTGGATACCATCACCTGGCGGCCGGTAGTGGACAACAACACCCGCGCCGCAATGCTGCAAACCGGCGAAGCGCAGTTTGCCTTCCCGATCCCGTACGAACAGGCGGCGCTGCTGGCGAAAAACAGCAAGCTGGAACTGGTGGCCAGCCCGTCGATTATGCAGCGCTACATCAGCATGAACGTCACGCAGAAACCGTTTGATAACCCGAAGGTGCGTGAAGCCATCAACTACGCCATTAACCGCCAGGCGCTGGTGAAGGTGGCCTTTGCCGGCTACGCCACCCCGGCGACGGGCGTGATGCCGCCAACCATTGAGTACGCGCAAAGCTATCAGCCGTGGCCTTACGATCCGGCGAAAGCGCGGGAACTGCTGAAAGAGGCGGGCTATCCGAACGGCTTTAGCACTACGCTGTGGTCGTCGCATAACCACAGTACCGCGCAGAAGGTGCTGCAATTTACCCAGCAGCAGCTGGCGCAGGTGGGTATTAAAGCCAGGGTCACGGCGATGGATGCCGGACAGCGAGCGGCGGAAGTGGAAGGCAAAGGACAGAAAGAGAGCGGCGTGCGGATGTTCTACACCGGCTGGACGGCTTCAACCGGAGAAGCGGACTGGTCCCTGTCGCCGCTTTTTGCTTCCCAGAACTGGCCGCCAACGCTGTTCAATACCGCGTTCTACAGTAATCCGCAGGTGGATAAAGATCTGGCCGATGCCCTGAAAACCACCAAACCGGAAGAGAAAGCACGCCTGTACAAAGAGGCGCAGGACATTATCTGGAAAGAGTCGCCGTGGGTGCCGCTGGTGGTGGAAAAACTGGTCTCAGCCCACAACAAAGCGCTGACCGGTTTTTACATCATGCCGGATACGGGCTTTAGCTTTGATGACGCGGATTTGAAATAAAACTCATGCTGAATTATGTGTGTAAACGCCTGCTGGGGCTTATCCCGACGCTGCTGATTGTGGCCGTGCTGGTGTTTTTGTTTGTCCATATGCTGCCCGGCGATCCGGCGCGTTTGATTGCCGGACCGGAAGCGGATGCGACGGTTATTGAACTGGTGCGTAAACAGCTCGGTCTTGACCAGCCGCTGTACAGGCAATTTCTGCGTTACATTGGCAATGTCCTTCAGGGCGATTTCGGCATCTCAATGGTGTCGCGTCGTCCGGTGTCGGAGGAGATTGCCAGCCGCTTTATGCCTACCTTCTGGTTAACGATTGCCAGTATGAGCTGGGCGGTTGTCTTTGGCCTGGGCGCGGGGATTGTCGCCGCCGTCTGGCGCAACCGCTGGCCAGATAAGCTCGGTATGGCGCTGGCGGTCACCGGCATCTCTTTCCCGGCGTTTGCGCTGGGCATGCTGCTGATGCAGATTTTCTCCGTCGAGCTGGGCTGGTTGCCGACCGTCGGGGCCGACACCTGGAAGCACTACATTCTGCCCTCTATGACGCTAGGCGCGGCCGTTGCGGCGGTTATGGCCCGGTTTACCCGCGCCTCGTTTGTCGACGTGCTGAGCGAAGATTACATTCGCACCGCGCGGGCAAAAGGGGTGAGTGAGAAATGGGTCATTCTGAAGCATGGTTTTCGTAATGCGATGATCCCGGTGGTCACGATGATGGGGCTACAGTTCGGCTTCCTGCTGGGGGGCTCTATCGTGGTTGAGAAGGTCTTTAACTGGCCGGGGCTGGGGCGCCTGCTGGTCGACTCGGTCGATATGCGTGACTATCCGGTTATTCAGGCTGAAGTCCTGCTTTTCTCGCTGGAGTTTATTCTTATCAACTTAGTGGTGGATGTGCTTTACGCCGCCATTAACCCGGCCATCAGGTATAAGTAAGATGCGATTACTGAACTGGCGTCGCCAGGCCATTTTAAACGCTATGCCGGGGATCAGGCCGGACCATATTCGCACCCCGTGGGTTGAGTTCTGGCGTCGATTCCGTCGTCAGCCCGTCGCTATGGTCGCCGGGTTGTTTGTGTTACTGCTGATCCTGGTGGCGATTATCGCCCCCTGGATAGCCCCGTTTGATGCGGAAAACTACTTCGACTACGACCGGCTGAACGATGGTCCGTCGATGATGCACTGGTTTGGCGTGGACTCGCTCGGGCGCGATATTTTTAGCCGCGTGCTGGTAGGGGCGCAGATCTCACTGGCGGCCGGGGTCTTCGCGGTGCTGATGGGCGCAGCAATTGGCACCGTGCTGGGGCTGGTGGCCGGGTACTACGAAGGCTGGTGGGACCGCATCATCATGCGTATCTGCGACGTGCTGTTTGCCTTTCCCGGTATTCTGCTGGCGATTGCCGTGGTGGCGGTGATGGGCAGCGGCATGGCGAACGTCATTATCGCCGTGGCGGTATTCTCGATTCCCGCTTTCGCGCGTCTGGTACGTGGCAACACGCTGGTGCTGAAGCAGCAGACCTTTATCGAGTCGGCGCGCAGCATGGGAGCCAGCGATGCCACCATCCTGTTGAGCCATATTCTGCCGGGAACGGTCTCGTCTATCGTGGTCTATTTCACCATGCGCATAGGCGTGTCGATTATCTCGGCGGCCAGCCTGTCGTTTCTGGGGTTAGGGGCACAGCCGCCGACGCCGGAGTGGGGCGCGATGCTGAACGAGGCGCGGGCGGATATGGTGATTGCGCCACACGTGGCGATCTTCCCGAGCCTGGCGATTTTCCTGACCGTGCTGGCGTTTAACCTGCTGGGGGATGGGCTGCGCGACGCGCTGGATCCGCGGATAAAAGGGTAGTGCTGTGGAATGTGCCGGGTGGCGGCTACGCCTTACCCGGCCTACAAAAGGGAAGCAGGGTGTTTAAACCCGGCTACCCCACAGGTCATACTCATCCGCGTTTTCAACCTTCACGCGAATAATATCACCCGGCTTAACCTGTGTTTCGCCGTTCAGGTACACCGCGCCGTCGATTTCAGGCGCATCCGCCATGCTGCGGCCAATCGCGCCTTCTTCGTCCACTTCGTCGATAATCACCAGAATTTCGCGGCCCACTTTCTCCTGCAAGCGTTCAGCAGAGATCTGCTGTTGCAGCTGCATAAAGCGGTTCCAGCGCTCCTCTTTTACCTCTTCCGGTACCTGGTCCGCCAGCTCGTTGGCCGTTGCGCCTTCAACCGGGCTGTACTTGAAGCAGCCGACGCGATCCAGACGCGCCTCTTTCAGGAAGTCGAGCAGCATCTGGAAATCTTCTTCGGTTTCACCCGGGAAGCCGACAATAAAGGTGGAGCGCAGGGTCAGATCCGGGCAGATCTCACGCCACTGCTTGATGCGCGCCAGCTGGCGATCCACGGAGCCAGGACGTTTCATCAGCTTCAGAATACGCGGGCTGGCGTGCTGTAGCGGGATATCCAGATACGGCAGGATTTTGCCTTCCGCCATCAGCGGGATCACATCGTCAACGTGCGGATAAGGGTAGACGTAGTGCAGGCGCGTCCAGATCCCGAGCTTAGCCAGCTGCTCGCACAGGCCGACCATGCTGGTTTTCACCGGCTCGCCGTTGTGGAAACCGGAGCGGTGTTTGACGTCCACGCCGTAGGCGGAGGTGTCCTGGGAGATGACCAGCAGCTCCTTCACGCCCGCGTCGGCCAGGCGTTTGGCTTCTGCCAGCACCTCGCCAATCGGACGGCTCACCAGATCGCCACGCATCGACGGGATGATGCAGAAGGTACAGCGGTGGTTGCAGCCTTCGGAAATTTTCAGGTAGGCGTAGTGGCGCGGCGTCAGCTTCACGCCCTGTTCCGGCACCAGGCTCAGGAACGGGTTGTGCTTTGGTTTGGGGACGTAGTGATGAACATGTTCCAGCACCTGCTCGTAGCTGTGCGGGCCGGTGATCTCCAGCACTTTCGGGTGCACTTCGCGGATCTGATCCACCTTCGCGCCCAGGCAGCCGGTGACAATCACTTTGCCGTTTTCCGTCAGGGCTTCACCAATGGCTTCCAGTGACTCCTGGACCGCGCTGTCGATGAACCCGCAGGTGTTGACGATCACCATGTCGGCGTTGTCGTAGCTTGGCACCACGTCATAGCCTTCAGTGCGAAGTTCAGTCAGGATGCGTTCGGAGTCCACCAGGTTCTTCGGGCAGCCGAGGGAGACAAAGCCGATTTTCGGCGGGTGCGTAACATTGCTCATAGGTTAAAAATTCATCAATTATGGAGTTATCAGGGCGGGATTTTACAGCGTATCGCGGGGGATTTATACACTCTTGATGGCGCAGTTGAGGCGGGCAATCGTTGTAACATTGTAAAGAATGTTAATCAGTTATCGTTTATTGATCTCAGGCATTACATTGTACAAAAAATGACCTTATCCTTAATAAGGTAACATGGCTGACAGGGGAGGAAATAGCATGTCCGTTGACAGACTGAAACGCGATCTGCTTAACAAGCTGATCAACGCCCGAATCGACCTGGCCGCATATCTGCAACTCCGCAAGGCGAAAGGGTATATGTCAGTCAGCGAAAGCGAAAATCTGCGTGATAACTTCTTTGAACTTTGCAATTTCATGCGTGAAAAAGCACCCATCCTGAAAGCGCACTGCGCTGAAAGCGAATTAGTGGCGCTGCGCCGCGCCGCCGAGGTGCTCTCCATCGCCGGGGTCTGTTTGATGAACGGACGTCACGACTGCCCGAATTTTATTGCCGTTAACGCGGAGAAGCTTGAAAACTGCCTGACCACGCTCGCGCTTTGCATCATGTGTCTGAACAAGCCGGAAACGCTTGCCCGGCACTGAACCCGGGGGAGGCAACTCCCCCTTCTGATTAAGCTTTTGTAAAAGTGGTAACGCACCCGGGAACAGTGGCTAATCTTTAAGCCATATGTCGATAAAGGAGTGCGTTATGCCTCGATCCTCGCTGATTTTCCTTCCAGTCTTGTTATTCCCGCTTTCACTGCTTGCAGCGCCTGAGACGGTTAAGGTCGACGTGCTACAGACAAAACTGGATCACCCCTGGTCGCTGGCGTTTCTGCCAGATAACAAGGGGCTGCTCATCACGCTCAAAGACGGGCAGCTTAAGCACTGGCAGGCAGGAAAAGGGCTCTCCGATCCGATTGTCGGCGTGCCGAAAGTGTGGGCGAGCGGCCAGGGCGGACTGCTGGACGTCGCGCTGGCCCCGGATTTTGCACAGTCACGGCGGGTCTGGCTCAGCTTCGCCGAGGCAGGTAATGATGGCAAAGCGGGTACCGCCGTGGGCTACGGGCGGTTGAGCGATGACCTTTCGCGCATTGAGGGCTTCCAGGTGGTGTTCCGACAGATGCCGAAGCTCTCTACCGGCAACCACTTTGGCGGACGGCTGGTGTTCGACGGCAAAGGCTATCTCTTTATTGGCCTGGGTGAAAACAACCAGCGCCCGACGGCGCAGGAGCTGGACAAGCTTCAGGGCAAGGTGGTGCGCCTGACGGAGGACGGAAAAGTGCCGCCGGATAATCCGTTTGTGAACACCGCCGGTGCGCGCCCTGAAATCTGGTCCTATGGCATTCGCAACCCGCAGGGGATGGCGATGAATCCGTGGAGCGACACGCTGTGGCTCAACGAACACGGACCACGCGGTGGGGATGAGATTAACATTCCTGAGAAGGGCAAAAACTACGGCTGGCCCCTGGCGACGCACGGGATCAATTACAGCGGCCTGAAAATCCCGGAAGCGAAAGGCGAGCACGTCGAGGGCACCGAAAAGCCGTTGTTTGTCTGGAAAGTATCGCCCGCCGTCAGCGGCATGGCGTTCTACAACAGCGACGTCTTCCCGCAGTGGAAAAACAAGCTGTTTATAGGCGCGCTGAAGGAGAAAGACGTCATCGTGCTGAGCGTGAAGGGCAATAGCGTGACGGAGGACGGACGCATTCTGGGCGATAAAGATCAGCGTATTCGCGATGTGCGCGTCGGGCCGGATGGCTATCTGTACGTGCTGACTGACGAGACGGACGGGCAACTGCTGAAAGTCAGCCCGTCCAGGTCGTAATCAGGTCACCGGGATCATCACCACGTTGCGATACGCCGGGCGCTCGCTAAGCTGCTGGATCCAGCGCTCCAGGTGAGGGCGCGGGCTCCAGCTAAGACCCATGTTAGTGAGGTTCCAGACGAAGGGGGCGACGGCGATATCGCCCACGCCGAAGGTGTCGCCGGAGAACCAGGCGTGCTTCGCCAGTTCGTCGTCCATCATCGCGAACAGGGATTCGCAGGCGTCCTGGGCGGCATGAATGGCGGGATAATCACGTTCGGCTTCCGGCGTGCGGACAAGCCCCATCAGGATCACCCGGTGCGTGGGGGAAAGCGTCTGGTTTGCCCAGTCCATCCATTTTTCGCCCTGCGCGCGCCGGGCCGGATTTTCCACCCACAGGCGACCCTGGCCGTATTGCGCGGCGAGATAACGCACGATGGTGTTGGACTCCCACAGCGTGGCGTCTGTCTCGTCATCGCGCAGCAACGGCACCAGTCCGTTTGGGTTCATCGCCAGATAGTCGGCGTCTTTATTCACCCCGAACGCCATGCCAGCCATGATTTGGTTGAACGGTAAATCCAGCTCCTCCAGCGTCCAGAGCACTTTCTTCACGTTAGTCGAATTGTTCCTGCCCCACAGCGTAATCATATTTACTCCCGATGAGATGTGAATCCGAGTCAGCTTTTCGCCATGGTGAGATAAACCTAACAATTACGCAACAGATGCTAAAAAAAACGCCGCAATCAAAGCGTATCTGAATGTTATTGCATAAACTTTAAAAACTTTACCTGGAACAGGTTTCTTTGAACGCTGTAGTGCGCTATTACTCATCGCTTCTTGCGACACGGTGATTGTGACGTGATTTTTAGAATGGACACTCGGGTGGCATTTATGACGCAAAAAACTTCTTCTCTGCGCAGCCTGGCGGCAGGCTCGGCGCTGCTTTTCCTTTTTGCCCCAACGCTCCATGCGGCGGAACAGACGGCGCCCGAAGCGCCGCCTGTCGATGCGCGCGCCTGGATCCTGATGGATTACGCCAGCGGGAAAGTGCTGGCGGAAGGTAACGCCGACGAAAAACTCGACCCGGCGAGCCTGACGAAAATTATGACCAGCTATGTTGTGGGCCAGGCGTTGAAAGCGGGCAAGATCAAGCTGGATGACATGGTCACCGTCGGCAAAGATGCCTGGGCGACGGGTAACCCGGCGCTGCGCGGCTCGTCCGTCATGTTCCTGAAGCCCGGCGATCAGGTCTCCGTTTCCGATCTGAATAAAGGGGTCATTATTCAGTCGGGAAATGATGCCTGTATTGCGCTGGCCGATTACGTCGCAGGCAGTCAGGACTCATTCATTGGGTTGATGAATGGCTACGCGCAAAAACTGGGTCTGACCAACACCACCTTTAAAACCGTTCACGGCCTGGATGCGCCCGGTCAGTTCAGTACCGCGCGCGATATGGCGCTGCTGGGCAAAGCGCTGATCCATGACGTGCCGGATGAGTACGCCATCCATAAAGAGAAAGAGTTTACCTTCAACAATATCCGCCAGCCTAACCGTAACCGTCTGCTCTGGAGCAGTAACGTTAACGTGGACGGCATGAAAACGGGGACGACCGCCGGGGCCGGATACAACCTGGTGGCTTCTGCGACGCAGGGCGACATGCGCCTGATCTCGGTGGTGCTGGGGACGAAAACCGACCGCATTCGTTTTAATGAATCCGAAAAACTGCTGACCTGGGGTTTCCGCTTCTTTGAAACCGTCACGCCGATTAAGCCGGACGCCACCTTCGTCAGCCAGCGCGTCTGGTTTGGGGATAAAAGTGAAGTGAACCTGGGGGCAGGTGAAGCGGGGTCCGTCACCATTCCACGCGGTCAGCTGAAAAACCTGAAAGCCAGCTATACCCTGACCGAGCCACAGCTGACCGCGCCGTTGAAAAAAGGCCAGGTGGTCGGGACGATAGATTTCCAGCTTAACGGCAAATCCATTGAGCAGCGTCCGCTGGTGGTGATGGAAGCGGTGGAAGAGGGGGGCTTCTTCAGCCGGATGTGGGACTTTGTGTTAATGAAGTTCCACGGCTGGTTTGGCAGCTGGTTCAGCTAGGTTTTTGCCGGGTGGCGCTGCGCTTACCCGGCCTTCGTTCGAGCTGTTGTAGGCCGGGTAAGCGAAGCGCCACCCGGCATAACCTCAATACATCAACTTCACCTGCTGCGCCTTTGCATACGACACCAGCTCGTCATCCGGGCGGCAATCACTGACGATGGCGTCAAAGCGCGACAGTTCCCCCATCCTTGCCGGACGGACCTTGCCAAATTTACTGTGATCAACCACCAGCACATGCTGCTGTGCGGCGTTGAGCGCCCACTGTTTCACCGGTAACTCTTCAAGATTAAAACAGGTTGCCCCCTGTTTCACATTCACACCCGCCGCAGAGTAAAAGGCGATATCCGGGCATACATTGCTCAGCGTGTCCTGAATATTCAGCGGTTTGAAGATGGCGTTGCTGGCATGAAACTCGCCGCCGCACAAAATCACCCGGCACGCCGGTTTCTCCTGCAAGGCCAGGAAGGTGTTTAGCGAATAACAGACGGCGGTAAAGGGAACGGTGCTGTCGATGGCCTCGATGATCCACGGGGTTGTCGTACCGCAGTCAAAAAACAGCGTTTGATGCGGCTGCACCAGCGAGGCGGCGAGCCGCGCGGCTTTGCGCTTCTCTTCCACCAGGCGTGTTTTTTGATCGCTTAACAGATAATGGCTGGCGCTACGCGGCTCCAGAACAATATACCCGCCAAGCAGCACAACGGGGGCGCTGTCGCTGTTCAGATCGCGACGAATGGTCATTTCAGACACGCCAAGCAGGGTAGCGGCTTCCTTAAGATGCAGCTTATCGCTGCGCTTCAGCGCCTGAAGCAGCTGAGCAATGCGGTCATCGCGACGTGTTTCCATAGATCCTCGGGCTAAAAAAGTGAGCCCCCGCAGGGCGGGGGCTCAAGTGTAACCTGACGGACCGGGGTTAGTCACGTATCCAGCCTTTGCGGATCGGAAGGGCAAACAGAACGCGATAGGCCTGTGATAATCCACGATAAAGCGCCGGACCAAAGAGGCTCCACAGGATGGCTGCGCTGACGCAGCCCATCAGCCCCACCAGGAAACCGCCGACCATATCCAGCGGCCAGTGCACGCCCAGGTAGACGCGGGACCAGGCGATGGCGACCGCCACCCCCATCAGCACCATGCCAGACCACAGGCGATGCCAGAACAGGAAGGCCAGCGCAAAGGTGAAGATCACCGTGCCGTGATCGCTCGGGAACGAGTCATCCGGCGCATGGTGCAGGAAGTTGTAGCCGACGCGATCGACAAACGGACGATCGTGCGGAAAGGCGTGGCCCAGCACGTAGCTTGCCAGCACGCTCACGCCGATCGCCATCGCCATTTTGATCACCAGATGGCGCTGGGCGGTGACCTGTGTACGAGGTCCCCATAACCAGAGGATCACCGCCAGCGCCGGTACAATGCTGATCACATCTTTCGCAATGAAGGTGGCGAGATCGATCATCCATTCCGGTGATGCTGGCGTGGCGTTGAGCAGGTAAAACAGTTCGTAGTTCAGATTTTCTAACATAATCTCGTTACTCTTTAGCAAACCAGGTGGAAACCAGCCCGTAAACCAGCACCTGGGAAAACCAGACCCACCACCCGGCCCACAGGTTGTGAGAGAAAAAATGCGCGCCGCGCATGACCTGCCCGAATCCCATCAGCAGCCCCATAACAACGCCTAACGCGACAAAGGACCATGCCAGGCGCGGACGTTCACGCCAGAAGGCAAAAAACAACCCCATCACCATAAACCCGCTTGAGGCGTGGCCGCCGGGAAAGCAGCGTCCCGGTCCGCTGTCTGCCGGAACGGCGCTGAACAGGGGATACGAGACGGCTTTGCCGCCATACTCCACCAGATCCCACGGACAGCTGTGGTGGCTTATGCTTTTCAGCACCCCAACTACCAGCGCCCCCAGCCCCATCAGAAGCGCGGCCGTCACCAGCCGGGCATTGCGTTTGTAAGCGCCGTAAATCAGCGATGCGGCAGCCAGCGCAATGGTCACATATTTCGCCAGCCGATGGTTCAGCAGATCCAGCAGCGGGTTTTGCTGTAGCGGGAAATGGTGCGTCGCCGCGTCATACCAGAAGCCGGTTATCCATCGGTCAAGCGATTCATCGCGCGAAAGCCAGGTAAAAAGCAGCGCAAGGACGATCAGCCCGAAAAGCTGATAACCATAAAAGCGGGCAGAAAAACGGTAAAGGCTTTTTGTCTTATTTGTCGGTAACTTAGATAATTCTGAAGGGCTGACGGCGTGTGTCATAGTTTCGGTCAATAACGTGAAATAGCACTATCATAGGGAGGGCAACTTAAGGAAACCTTAAACAACAACGATAAGTGCCTTATTTCTGTGTTTTCACGTGATTATGCTATCTCAGACAGCGGCAATTCATTACACTCATCGCGATTTTTTCATACTAAAGAGATTGCATGATAAACCGTTCTTCTTCCGGTAATCGTCTGGGTCGTCAGGCGTTACTTTTTCCTCTGTGTCTGGTGCTTTACGAATTCTCTACCTACATCGGCAACGACATGATCCAGCCAGGCATGCTGGCTGTGGTTGAGCAGTACAACGCAGGTATTGAGTGGGTACCTACATCCATGACCGCCTATCTGGCGGGCGGCATGTTTTTACAGTGGCTTTTAGGGCCGCTGTCGGATCGTATTGGCCGCCGCCCGGTGATGCTGACGGGCGTGGTGTGGTTTATCGTCACCTGTCTCGCCACGCTGCTGGCGCAGAACATTGAGCAATTCACGCTGCTGCGTTTCCTTCAGGGCGTGAGCCTGTGCTTTATTGGCGCCGTGGGCTACGCCGCTATTCAGGAGTCGTTTGAGGAGGCGGTATGTATCAAAATAACCGCGCTGATGGCGAACGTGGCGCTGATTGCGCCGCTTCTGGGGCCGCTGGTGGGAGCCGCATGGGTCCACGTTGCGCCGTGGGAAGGGATGTTCGTCCTCTTTGCCGCGCTTGCGGCCATCTCTTTCTTTGGGCTGCACCGTGCGATGCCGGAGACCGCCACCCGCCTAGGCGAAAAGCTCTCGCTTAAAGAGCTGGGGCGTGACTATAAGGCGGTGCTGAAAAACGGTCGTTTTGTCGCGGGCGCGCTGGCGACGGGCTTTGTCAGCCTACCGCTGCTGGCGTGGATTGCCCAGTCGCCGGTCATTATCATCAGCGGCGAACAGCTTAGCAGCTATGAGTATGGCCTGTTACAGGTGCCGATTTTTGGCGCGCTGATTATCGGTAACCTGGTGCTGGCACGTCTGACGTCCCGCCGTACCGTGCGTTCGCTGATTATTATGGGCGGCTGGCCCATTGCGGCAGGGCTGATTATCGCGGCGGTGGCGACCGTAGCCTCGTCCCATGCGTACCTGTGGATGACGGCGGGGCTGAGCATTTACGCGTTTGGTATTGGCGTGGCGAATGCTGGCCTGGTACGCCTGACGCTGTTCGCCAGTGAAATGAGTAAAGGCACGGTGTCTGCCGCGATGGGTATGCTGCAAATGCTGATTTTCACCGTCGGTATTGAGGTGAGCAAGCATGCCTATGCTTTCGGCGGTAACGGACTGTTCAGCCTGTTTAACCTCGCCAACGGCGTGCTGTGGATTGCCCTGATGGTGGTATTCCTGAAAGACAAACGCGTCGGAAACGCCCTGCAACCGTAATTCTTATTCCCTCTCCCCCGTGGGCGAGCTCGGGACAGTCCCCTCTCCCTGTGGGAGAGGGTCAGGGTGAGGGCACCAGAGCGCACGGAATCAATTAAACGGCGCCCTCCCATCCAGCACCCTATCAATTACGTCCAGCACCCCTTCGTCATTATTGTTCGGCGCTTCATAGCGGGCCACCGCCTTAATGTGCGGTCTGGCATTGGCCATCGCGAAGCCATACCCTGCCTGGCGCAACATCTCCACGTCGTTACCGCTGTCGCCAAAGGCCACCACTTCACTGTCCTCAATGCCCCAGCGCGCTTGCAGGATCCGCAGGCCGTTAGCTTTGTGTACGCCGGGGATAATCAGGTCGATACTGCCGTGTCCCGTGGTCACCGGCACCATGATGTCGCCAAGCTTCTCATGCAGCAGCGCCTGAATGCGCGGAATTTCGTCGTCAGAGACGTTTAGCCCGAATTTGAAGAAAATATCGTTGAGGTTGTCAAAGCTGCTGACGCTTTCAAGGCGGTGATAGTATTTCGCAGCAATCTCTTTGAAGAGGTCGTTATACGTTTTCAGCGTGTAGGCGCTGTTTTTTCCGCAGGCAATTATCTCAATGCCGGGCACGTCGTTTAACAGGGTGGCGACGGTCAGAAAATGCTCTTTCGACAGTTCGCCGTTAAACACGTCTTCGCCCGCATCCACCACCCAGCCGCCGTTTTCGGCGACGAAGGCAATTTCATGGGCGATCTCCGGGAAAAATGAGATCAGCTGGTAGTACTGGTTTCCGCTGGCGACCACAAAACGGATGCCTTGCGCTTTCATGCGCGCGTACTGCGCCAGAAAACGCGCGCGGTTATAGGTTTTCGCATCGCTCAGGAAGGAGCCATCCATGTCGACTGCAATCAGTTTAACGCTCATATCCCTTCTCCATTGACGTTGTTTCTGCTTCCGGTTTTGCCACCGCTCGCGCCACCAGGGCGGCAATAATGACTAACCCTAATACCACCAGCATCGCGCTGCGTAACCCGTAGTGCTCACCGAGGAATCCAAGCAGCGGCGGGCCCACCAGGAAAGCGAGGTAGCCCGTGGTCGCCACGACGCTCACGCGCGTCGGCGCGTCGGGGCCGGTATCGCTGGCAGCGGAAATGGTCAGCGGGAAGCCAAGGGAGGCGCCCAGTCCCCACAGGATCACCGACACGCCGGCAATCCAGTCCACATCCACAAAGATAATCATCGCGATGCCCAGCCCACCCAGCAGGGCGCTGGCACGGACGACAGCCACGCGGCTGTAACGGTCGATAAACCAGCCCCCGGTAAAGCGTCCGACGGTCATGCCGAGCGTAAACCCGGCGTAAATCAGCGAGCCGGAGGTGGGGCTAAATCCGTGCCCGTCCACCATCAGCAACGGTAGCCAGTCGTTGGCGGAGCCTTCAGCAAACGCCATCGCCAGTACCACCACGCCAATCAGCATCAGCTGGAAATCGCGATAGAAGGGCAACCCTTTTGCCGCAGACTTCTGTTCGTCCGAGGCATTTTGTCCTGTGCCTGCGGGAATAGCCCTGATGCCGGTGAGGATCGGGATAATGCAGACCAGCGCCGCGAGTAAAATGTGCACATTGGCCGCAATGCCCAGCGCCGTCAGCGCCATCCCTATGCCCGCGCCCGCCAGCGTGCCGAGGCTGTAAAAGCCATGCATCATCGGCAGCACCGTTTTGTTCATCGCCTGTTCAACGGCGGCCCCCTCGACGTTAATGGCCACTTCCGCCGCACCAAAGCTGCCGCCAAATACCATCAGGCCAAGGGCAAACATCAGCGGCGAGGCGAACCACAGCGCCACGCTCAGACCGAGCATACCTACCAGTGCGCAGCACATGGTGGTGCGGATCACCGCGCGCGTGCCAAAGCGCTTCACCAGCCAGGCCGAGCAGAGGATGCCGCTCATCGAGCCAATCGACAGGCCAAACAGCACGATCCCCATCTCCGCCGTCGAAACGGATAGCGTATCGCGGATTGCCGGGGTGCGCGTTGCCCAGGAAGCCATCAGCAGCCCGGGGATGAAGAAGAACATAAACAGCGCCCACATGCGCAGATGCAGGGCTTTGCGAGGAGAAGTTAGCGTCATTGGGATCAGCACCAGAAGTACAACAATAGCGACAACACTAGCAACTTTGTGTACATTTGTACATAAACCGGATGAGGATTTTATGAGCAGACCACCGAACGACCCTAACCGCCGCGAGAAGATACTCCAGGCGACGCTGGACACCATTGCTGAGCACGGTATTCATGCCGTCACGCACCGCAAAATTGCCACCTGCGCAGGCGTGCCGCTGGGGTCGATGACCTACTATTTCGACGGGATGGAGTCGCTTCTGGAGGAGGCATTCACGTGGTTTACGCAGCAGATGTCTCAGCAGTACCGGGATTTCTTCGCGGGGGTTACGGGGCGCGAGAGGGCGTGCGAGGCCATTACCACGCTGATCCACAGTTCAGCCGTGACCACGCCACACAATATGGCGCTGATGTATCAGCTGTACGCGTTTATGCACCGCAGCGCCGCGCTGAAAACGGTGATGCAGGACTGGATGAAGATGAGCCAGGCTACGCTGGAGCAGTGGTTTGATCCGGCCACCGCCCGCGCGCTGGATGCGTTTATCGAGGGGATGACGCTGCATTTTGTGACCGATCGGTCGCCGTTAACCCGGGAGGAGATCCGGGTGATGGTGGGGCGGATTGCAGGCGAGGATACCGTCTGATAGCACTCGCCCCGGCTACGCTTACTGTCGGGAGATTTTTTTCCCGCTGGCGTCAACGACGACTTCGCCATCTTCCTTTGTAAATGCCCCTTTTTGCGCGTCCGGAAGGATGTCGAGAACGACTTCAGAAGGACGGCACAGACGGGTGCCCAGCGGTGTCACCACAATCGGACGGTTAATCAGGATGGGGTATTGCAGCATGAAATCGATAAGCTGGTCATCGGTGAAATTTCCCCCGGCAAGGCCCAGTTGCTCATAAGGCTCGACGTTTTTGCGCAGCAGATCGCACACGGAAATCCCCATGTCTGCAATCAGCCTGGTCAGTTGATCGCGTGACGGCGGGTTTTCCAGATAGAGGACAATCTCTGGTTCCGTACCGCTGTTGCGGATCATCTCCAGCGTATTGCGCGACGTGCCGCAGGCGGGGTTGTGATAAATGGTGATGTAGCTCATATCAGTGACTCATTATGGTGTGAAGGAGAGACGTAGCGCGAGTGCGGCGAGCGTCACAAAGAGAACCGGCAGGGTCATTATGATGCCCGTCCTGAAGTAGTAGCCCCAGGTAACAGTCATGTTTTTCTGTGCCAGCACATGGAGCCAGAGCAGGGTAGCCAGACTTCCTATGGGGGTAATTTTCGGCCCCAAATCGCAGCCAATCACGTTAGCGTAAATCATCGCCTCTTTAACCAACCCTGTTGCAGCACTACCCTCAATGGAGAGCGCGCCAATCAGCACCGTTGGCATATTGTTCATTATGGATGACAGGAAGGCGGTGATAAATCCGGTTCCCAGCGTGGTGACCCAGAGTCCGTATCCGGCTAAGTGATCAAGAACGCCTGAAAGAGACTCCGTCAGCCCGGCGTTGCGCAGGCCATACACCACCAGATACATCCCCAGCGAGAAGATAACAATTTGCCACGGCGCGCCGCGCAGCACTTTTCCAGTGTTAATGGCGTGCCCGCGTTTAGCAACGGCAAACAAAATCAGCGCGCCAGTTGTTGCGATAGCGCTGACCGGGATACCCAGAGGTTCAAGCACAAAGAAACCGACAAGCAGTAGCAGCAGCACGATCCAGCCCGTTCTGAACGTTGGCAGGTCGTGAATGGCCCGTACGGGCTCGCGGAGTTTTGCCTGGTCATATTCGGGGGGAATTTCTTTTCGGAAGAACAGATGCAGCATCACCAGCGTTGCGGCAATCGCAGCGATATCAACCGGGATCATCACCGAGGCGTATTCGCTGAAGCCCAGCTTAAAGAAGTCCGCCGACACAATGTTGACCAGGTTGGAGACAATCAGCGGCAGGCTGGCGGTATCGGCGATAAATCCCGCCGCCATCACGAACGCCAGCGTAGCCTGCTTGCTGAACCCCAGCGCCAGCAGCATAGCGATGACGATAGGGGTGAGGATCAGCGCCGCGCCGTCATTGGCAAACAGCGCCGCCACGGCTGCGCCCAGCAGCACGATCCAGGTAAACAGCAATCGCCCGCGACCGTTTCCCCAGCGGGCAACGTGCAGCGCGGCCCACTCGAAAAAGCCGGACTCATCCAGCAGCAGGCTGATAACGATAACCGCGATAAACGTTGCCGTCGCATTCCAGACGATATTCCACACCACAGGGATATCGTTAATGTGGATAACGCCGCTCATCAGCGCCAGCGCGGCGCCAATGGTAGCGCTCCAGCCGATGCTGAGCCCTCTGGGTTGCCAGATGACCAGCACCAGTGTGAATAAAAAAATCCCTCCTGCCAGAAACATCTTTTACTCCATTATATCTGTTATTGTGAATATGTTTTGGTCAGCACGAGCCCGGAAGTCGGTTTTTCAGCTTCATACGCGTCTCTTCCCGCAGGCAGTTCCAGCTGGTGTCGATAACGGTTGCCGCCCATGCAGGCATGTTGGGAGAGAGACGGTAGTAGATCCACTTACCCTCGCGACGGTCGATGGCCAGCCCGGCCTCGCGCAGTAAGGCCATGTGGCGGGAGACTTTCGGCTGCGGCTCGTTGGTAGCGGAGCAGAGATCGCAGACGCACAGCTCGCCCGCTTCACGCAGAAGCATGACGATGGAGAGGCGCGTTTCGTCGGAGAGGGTTTTGAAGAGCTGAACGGGGTGAAGCATCGGATGATCCTGCGTACATTCATATGTGTTAAATCATATATGTTTGCAGAGCGAGGAGAAAGCGAAAATGGCAAAATGAGCAAGTTTCAGGCAACAAAAAACCCATTTATGTAAACGGGTTAATGAAAACAATAAGTTAGAGTAAAAACAATAAGTTGGGTTGGTGGTCAGTGGTGGTTATTACGGGGTAATGCCAACCGCTGCCGCCACTTTGTCGCCACTTGGCAGCGTTGCCAGAGGATTGAAACGGAGCGCCGTTTCCAGATGATCCGGTGCCAGATGTGCGTAACGCATAGTCATTTTTATATCGTGGTGTCCGAGAATTTTTTGTAAGGCCAGAATGTTTCCACCCGACATCATGAAGTGCGCCGCAAACGTATGGCGCAGAACGTGTGTGAGTTGACCGCGAGGGAGCACGATAGACGTTTTTTCCATCACGGATAAAAATTGAAAATAGCAGTCTGTGAAGAAATTGAACCCATCAAGCGCCATGATCTCTTCGTAAAGCTCTTTACTGATAGGGATGCTTCTATTTTTCTTCCCCTTCGTTCTTACAAAGGTAATTCGGTATTTGGTCACCTGTGAACGAGTAAGATTTATGGCTTCTCGCCAGCGTGCGCCTGTGCTTAAGCATATCTTAACTACCAGTGCCAGAATTGGGTCCTGACGTTTGCAATCAGCCAGTAATTCAACAATCTGCTCATGGGTAAGCCATGCCATCTCTTTTTCTGCGATGGTGAATTTTCGCATGTTCTCCAGTGGATTCGGATACGACCATTCGCCCAGGCGGGATAGTTCGCTAAAAACACTACTTAGATAGCTTTGCTCCAGGTTAATGGTGACCGGGCTTGCTCCTTTCTTCCATTTCTCGCTGAAGTAGATCTCACCTGTCAGGCGTTTATCTCGATAGTGGGCAAACATTTTAGAGGTTAGATCAGTTGCAAGGGGATTGCCCAGAGCGTCAACCATCAGCAGCAATTTGTCATAGACATGCTGCCCAGCTGTCAGTGATTTACCATGTAGTTTGAACCATAGCTCAACCACGTCTTTCAGTGTTCGACGATCCACTGATTCACCTAGCCAGGGCTTTGCTTCGGTTTCTTCCATCGTGTGACGCTCAAAAGCCAGTGCTTCGCCTTTGGTGGCGAATTGTTTACGCACACGACGTCCACTACGTCCGGCGGGGTAACATTCGCAAAGCCATTTTCCTGTGGTGAGTTTTCGTACTGCCATAAAAAAGCCCTCATATCAGAGGGCTAAATTTAACTGTATATACAACCAGTAATCAATGTGTGATTGCTATGAAACATACATTGCTAAGCAACATGTAGTTCATCGTTGGCGGAAGTGGCTGCTTTGCGTTCCTGCTCAATAGCTAGTGACTCTCTATATTCTTTCGCCTCTGCAAACATTGTCCAGTGGGCATTGATGTTCATATCTTCAATAACCGATTTAATTTCTTTAATATTTACGTTAAAAAACTCTTTTCGTGAGTTAATTTTATTGACCTGCTTTTCGTTGAAGACTTTATGCAGATGATTTTCTAATGACGGTGCATCATCACTATAAATCATCGCATGAACATCGAACGAAAAAGGAACACTAGCATCCCCAAGTTCACGAACACGATCAAGTGGTTCAAGGCGGCGTGTCATTCCAATTTTATATACATCTTCGCCAAATGAGCCAATATTGCTAATTATATAAACATGGCCTGATCTAGTTTGTTGAGCCATAGAAATAGCTCGTTGGTTTTTAGCTTCAGCTTCTTCATATTTTAACTGTAGTTCAGCTATTTTTTGCTCTAAAGCTAAGCGTTGTTCTTCATTTGCAAGCATAAGCTCTTTCGTTGCTTTATTTATAGCTTGCTGAATAGCTTTTTCTTCTTTTTCGGCTTCTTTTATCGCTTTTTCATACTCTCTACGAGCTCTTTCCTCTTCACGAAGCTGTTCTTTAATCCTTCTTTGCTCCTCTTTTTCTTCGAGCATAATTTCATTAACTGCAACTCCCCATTTTAGCTCGTTGAGTCGTGCCTGAAGATAGATGTCACTTATTTTTGCGGATCTAAAAGCAGAGCCATTATAATTTACAAGTTGAAATGCATCTTTTATTTCTTGGGAAAGTTTTCCAAAATTGTTGTGTTTGACTTTTGATAAAATACTGTCAACTCTTCCATTGAAGGCATCCAAAACAAAGTTGATAGCAGTATTACGCCTGTTTTGCTCAACATAATCACACGAAGCTGCTTTATTAGTTTTTATTAATGATTTTGTTAACTCCCTGGCTTTTTGTAATTCCTTGCCTGCATCTGTAAACTCATAATTTTCTGCCAATTCATCAAGTACACTACGGTTAGGGATGATCCATTCATCGCCATAACCTTCAATTTTATTTTTCATTGATTTGGCAACTGCTTCATATTTTTCTGCAAACTCTTTAGCTTCATATGCTGAACCAGCAATCTCTTTTGCTCTTTCTTCTGCATCGGAAATAATTTTTACTGCGTTGTCATTAGCATTTGAGATCAGCTCATTTGCTTTACTGTTGGCATTATCAAGACGTTCTTTGGCTTTCAGGCGTGCATCGCGAGCGTCTTTGGTGATTGCTATAGCTTCGCTATTAGCGTTGCTTATTGTTATCTGAGCTTGATAACTTGCTTCGTTTACTGTCTTAGCTGCCTTTATTTGGGCTTCTTCTATTTTTTGCCTAGCTATTGAGTCTGCATTTTTTATCTTATTCTCTGCCTCCATCACTGCGCTGTGCAATTCTTCGTATTGCCATAATGGTGCTGCTCGCCCTTCAAGCTCTGATAGATCTCGTGCAGTCTGTGCTAACTTTTCTTGATTTTCACTCAGTTGGCTGGAAAGGGCTATGTTGTTAGCCGTCAGGTTATCTATGGCGGCTTTGTGTTCTTTACTTTGCTTAAATAATATTATAGCTAGAACAGGGGCGAGAAATGCTAATAAGAATATAACGATGGAAAATGAATTCATTTTTAAATCCTTTTACTATATCAATTTGAAACTATTGTACTTCTTATACAAGCAACCACTTCAATATCAGAAAATGCACATTCAAAGCTATTCTCTGTAGTTGTAATTTTAATCATACCTTTTGGAAGCTTTGTGATTTTTCGAATGGAATAGGTTCCGTCGATGTTGATTAACCAGTGTCCATCAAGTACTTCAGAAAATTTTTGATCACAAATGTATGTGACAAGCCCATCCTGAATAACAATTGGTGATGAAAGATTTGCAGGAAGAAATGATGAATCGAATACATATGAACCATCTTCAATCATTTTGCCTGCGGTAAGGCGAAACTTGGGAAGCTCTTCTGTGGCTACTGTCAGCGAGCTTTGCTTAAGTCCTTGCCCGGTGGTTAACCATTTCAGTGAGGTTCCTGTTTCAAGAGCACATTGGATTATCCAGTCTGCAGGAAACGTATCCCGCAAATACCTGTTCGCCAGAGTGCTTTTTGATACTTCCAAGTGATCAGCTAAAGCCTGTCGTGTCGTAAAGCCATAAGCTTCGACTAATCGCTCAATCGCAGCCTTACCACCTTTATTGGGATTTATTTTGATCTCACTTGGGTACTTTGATGTTGACATATCTCTTTTGCGATCCTAGTATCAGTTTTGTCCCCATTTGGGTACTTGTCACGATTACTACAGGCTCACCACAAGCCAATAGGAGATGTTGCATCATGACCCCTAACATTTCAATAACTCTGAATACGCCACATGTCACAATTGAGCGTTATAGCGAACTTACTGGTCTTTCAATCGACACAATTAACGATATGCTGGCTGACGGTCGCATCCCTCGGCATCGCCTTCGGAAAGACAAGAAAAGAGAAAAGGTGATGATCAACCTTGCTGCTCTTACCGTTGATGCACTTACTGATTGCAATGTTGTATTCAACTAGTTCCATTTTGGGATACATCAGGGGTGTCGACCATGTTTGATTACCAAGTTTCCAAACATCCACATTTTGATGAAGCCTGTCGTGCATTCGCATTGCGCCACAACCTGGTGCAACTGGCAGAACGTGCTGGCATGAATGTGCAGATTCTGCGGAACAAGCTGAACCCATCTCAACCTCATTTATTAACCGCACCAGAAATCTGGCTGCTTACCGATCTGACTGAAGATTCAACGCTGGTAGATGGTTTTCTGGCACAGATTCACTGCCTGCCATGTGTACCGATTAATGAGGTTGCAAAAGAGAAACTGCCGCATTACGTCATGAGCGCAACTGCAGAGATCGGACGTGTTGCAGCAGGTGCGGTATCTGGTGATGTAAAAACTAGTGCCGGTCGTCGTGATGCTATCAGCAGCATTAACTCTGTAACACGACTGATGGCGCTGGCTGCTGTTTCATTGCAGGCCCGTTTACAGGCTAATCCTGCGATGGCGAGTGCAGTTGATACCGTGACTGGCCTCGGTGCTTCATTCGGTTTGCTGTGAGGTGCTTATGCTGACGAAAGAACCATCATTTGCATCGCTGCTGGTAAAACAAAGCCCGGCAATGCACTACGGTCACGGCTGGATCATGGGTGAGGATGGTAAACGCTGGCATCCGTGCCGTTCACAAGATGAATTGCTGGCAGAACTATCTACGAAAAAACGGGGGAACAAATGGCTATTGAAGGCGCTGCGGCGACTGTTCCATTAAGCCCCGGTGAACGCCTGAATGGACTTAATCACATAGCGGAATTAAGGGCGAAAGTTTTTGGTTTGAATATTGAGTCAGAGCTTGAGCGGTTTATTAAAGATATGCGTGATCCACGGGATATCAATAATGAACAAAATAAACGGGCACTGGCTGCCATATTCTTTATGGCAAAAATTCCAGCTGAACGTCATAGCATCAGCATTAATGAGCTGACCACTGACGAAAAGCGGGAGTTGATTAAAGCAATGAATCATTTTCGTGCAGTGGTGAGCTTATTTCCCAGACGGCTAACCATGCCGAATTAACCAACTAATGAAATTAATGGCGTAAACCCGCCGGGCATCCCTTTATCTAAATTCAGGAGCATTGCTTATGCGTAATATTGAAACCCTCACGACCAAAACCGGACCGGATGATGCAGGTCTTAATCTTTTACTGACAGAGGCTCGTCTGGAAGAACGCCGGGCAAGGGCTGAAGCAATGGCTGCTCGCCTCGATAGCCTGGCGTGTCATATCACCTCCCGCCAGCTAAACCACGTCGAAGCGGCAGAACTGCTGCGTGTGACTGCTGAAGCAATCCAGAACGAAGCGCAGGAGATCCACTGATGGCTGATGCAATGGATCTCGTACAGCAGCGCGTTGAAGAAGAACGCCAACGCCATATCCGTGCTGCCCGTGCCAAAACGCCGGGCGTGTCCCGCGTGCTTTGCGTTGAGTGTGAAGCGCCAATTCCGCCAGCACGCCGCCGTGCCATTCCTGGAGTGCAGCTTTGCATTACCTGCCAGGAAATCGCAGAGCTGAAAGGCAAACATTACAACGGAGGTGCTGTATGAGCACCATCCTGAAATGGGCGGGTAATAAAACCGCCATTATGTCCGAACTGAAAAAATACCTTCCTGCTGGCCCGCGACTGGTTGAACCTTTCGCGGGTTCTTGTGCTGTGATGATGGCGACGGATTACCCCAGCTATCTGGTTGCGGATATTAATCCTGATTTAATCAACCTCTATAAAAAGATTGCCGCTGATTGCGAAGCGTTTATATCTCGTGCCAAAGTTTTATTTGAGGAAGCAAACAGTGAGCTGGCTTATTACAACATAAGACAGGAGTTTAATTACTCAACTGAAATTACTGATTTCATGAAGGCGATATATTTCCTGTATCTCAATCGTCACGGTTACCGTGGTTTATGTCGCTATAACAAGAGCGGGTATTTCAACATTCCCTACGGTAATTATAAAAATCCGTATTTCCCTGAAAAAGAAATTCGCGCATTTGCAGAGAAAGCCCAGCGGGCAACGTTTATCTGCGCGAGCTTTGATGAAACGCTGGCGATGCTGCAGGTGGGGGATGTGGTGTATTGCGATCCGCCGTATGACGGTACGTTTTCCGGCTATCACACTGATGGTTTCACTGAAGATGACCAGTATCACCTGGCATCCATTCTTGAACATCGGTCATCAGAAGGACATCCGGTCATTGTTTCTAACAATGACACATCCCTGATTCGTTCGCTGTATCGCAATTTTACTCACCACTATATCAAGGCAAAACGCAGCATCGGCGTGTCAGCTGGCGAGGGTAAATCTGCAACAGAAATCATTGCTGTTTCCGGGCCGAGCTGCTGGTTGGGATTTGATCCTTCGCGTGGCGTGGATAGTTCTGCCGTGTACGGAGTGTGTGTATGAGTCATGACGATATGAACAATTGCAGCGGCTTTAACGAGGCCGCCGCAGCATTTTCATGGAACGGCTCGAAAAAGGCCATTAACCCTTATCTGGACCCGGCGGAAGTTGCGCCGGAGTCTGCACTTTCAAACCTGATCACTCTGTACGCTGCCGATAACGAGCAGGAACAACTGCGCCGCGAGGCACTGAGTGAGCAGGTCTGGGAGCGTTATTTCTTTAATGAATCCCGTGATCCTGTCCAGCGCGAAATGGAGCAGGATAAGCTCATTAGCCGGGCAAAGCTGGCGCATGAGCAGCAGCGTTTTAATCCGGACATGGTCATTATGGCGGACGTAAACGCCCAGCCTTCCCATATCGGCAAGCCGCTGATGCAACGTATTGAATACTTCAGCAGCCTGGGCAGGCCAAAGGCTTATTCCCGCTATTTGCGTGAGACGATTAAGCCATGTCTGGAGCGACTGGATTGTGTACGTGACAGTCAGCTATCTGTTTCTTTCCGTTTTATGGCAAGCCATCAAGGGCTGGAGGGTCTGCTGATCCTGCCTGAAATGAGCCAGGATCAGGTGAAACGCCTGTCCACCCTGGTAGCAGCGCATATGAGCATGTGTCTTGAGGACGCTTGTGGTGATTTGTATGCCACCGATGACGTTAAGCCAGAAGAAATCCGCAAGACATGGGAAAAGGTGGCAGCGGAAACCCTGCGTCTGGATGTTATCCCGCCTGCGTTTGAGAAACTTCGTCGGAAAAGAAACCGCCGCAAACCAGTGCCCTATGAACTCATCCCGGGTTCGCTGGCGCGTATGTTGTGTGCCGACTGGTGGTATCGGAAATTATGGAAGATGCGTTGCGAATGGCGGGAAGAGCAGTTGCGTGCTGTCTGCCTGGTCAGCAAAAAAGCATCCCCCTATGTCAGCTATGAAGCCGTGATGCATAAACGTGAGCAGCGCCGTAAGTCGCTGGAGTTTTTTCGTTCTCATGAACTGGTGAACGAAGACGGCGACACGCTGGATATGGAAGATGTGGTAAACGCCAGCAGCAGCAACCCGGCGCATCGCCGCAATGAGATGATGGCCTGTGTTAAAGGTCTGGAGCTTATCGCGGAAATGCGCAGTGACTGTGCCGTTTTCTACACTATCACCTGTCCGTCGCGTTTCCATTCCACGCTCAATAACGGCAGACCAAACCCGACCTGGACAAACGCGACGGTAAGACAAAGTAGCGATTATCTGGTCGGCATGTTTGCTGCATTTCGTAAGGCTATGCATAAAGCCGAGTTGCGCTGGTATGGCGTGCGGGTAGCTGAGCCGCATCATGACGGTACTGTGCACTGGCATCTCATGTGTTTCATGCGTAAAAAAGACCGCCGCGCCATCACTGCATTACTGCGTAAGTTTGCCATCCGTGAAGACCGCGAGGAGCTGGGCAATAACACGGGACCACGCTTTAAGTCTGAGCTGATAAACCCGCGCAAAGGTACGCCAACAAGCTATATCGCGAAATACATCAGTAAGAACATTGACGGGCGTGGTCTGGCTGGGGAGATCAGCAAGGAAACGGGTAAATCCCTGCGTGATAACGCTGAATACGTTAATGCCTGGGCGTCTCTGCATCGTGTTCAGCAATTCCGCTTCTTTGGCATTCCGGGGCGTCAGGCTTACCGTGAACTGCGATTGCTGGCTGGTCAGGCGGCAAGGCAACAGGGTGACAAAAAAGCAGGTGCGCCGGTACTGGATAACCCGCGCCTTGATGCCATTCTGGCTGCTGCTGATGCTGGTTGTTTTGCCACCTATATCATGAAGCAGGGTGGCGTACTGGTTCCCCGTAAATATCACCTCATCAGAACCGCTTATGAAATCAACGAAGAGCCAACCGCTTATGGCGATCACGGTATTCGTATTTATGGCATCTGGTCACCCATTGCAGAGGGCAAGATCTGCACTCATGCGGTGAAGTGGAAAATGGTTCGTAAGGCCGTTGACGTTCAGGAGGCGGCTGCCGACCAGGGCGCTTGCGCCCCTTGGACTCGTGGCAATAACTGTCCCCTTGCTGAAAATTTGTACCAACAAGGGAAAGACAAATCAGCTGATGGGGATACCAGAACGGATATCACCCGTATGGATGACAAGGAGTTGCACGATTACCTGCACAGTATGAACAAAAAAGAACGCCGGGAACTGGCTGCAAGGTTACGCCTGGTGAAACCGAAACGGCGTAGAGACTACAAACAGCGAATTACAGACCATCAACGACAGCAGCTCGTCTATGAACTGAAGTCCAGAGGATTTGATGGCAGCGAGAAAGAGGTCGATTTACTCCTTCGCGGCGGCAGTATTCCGTCAGGAGCAGGCCTGCGTATCTTCTATCGGAACCAGCGTTTGCAGGAAGATGATAAGTGGCGGGATCTGTATTAATTACGCGGGTTAACAATTCGTGCTCTTAATAATACCAGGCATATCAGGCTGATGAACGTAAAAAAACGTTTTACATCAGTAAGATTATTATATACTGTAAATATAAACAGTGGTTATGTGTACAGTATTGCTTGTGGTGTCATAGGAGGAAAAATGCAGGACTATTTTTTGGAGTCTTTGAAGCTCCAGCGCATTGATTTTTTTCTTAAGCTTGTAGCGGCTAGTGAGTGTAGTGATGAAGAGAAGGGGCTGGCTCTGCAGTGGGTTTCTGAATTGACTGATGAACTCATGGCAAAAATCAGAAGCCACGAATACAACCGCTCAATGGATGTCATCAGCTGAGGTGACTTTTATGCGCATTGAAATAATGATCGATAAAGAGCAGAAAATTAGCCAGTCTACCCTGGACGCCCTTGAATCCGAGCTTTACCGCAATCTGCGCCCCCTGTATCCCAAAACGGTAATTCGTATCCGCAAAGGTAGCTCTAACGGTGTGGAACTGACCGGACTGCAACTGGACGAAGAAAGAAAACAAGTGATGAAAATTATGCAGAAGGTGTGGGAGGACGATAGCTGGCTGCATTAAGAAACATTGTAGGCGTCAGAACTTGATTCTGACGCCTACGAGGTTGAACAACGAGTAAGGCGAGGCGTTAGGTGAAGTAACTCCTTATAAGCCATCTATGATTGAAGGGTGACTTTTTTTAACGTATCAAAAACGATTTTCGTAAACTCATTCTCATTTCTAACATCAATATAAGCAAGGCCGCTATTGGTGATCTTGAGCTTACCGGAATATTCTAATGAATTAACAGAGCAAACAAGCCTGTCAATTCTTATTTTTTTACCCTCTAATTCTTCTTTATAATACTTCCTAAGATCATTGCTGCCAATTATTTGCATTTTAGCTGTGGCGTAATCAGAAACTCTAACCCTTGAAATATCAAGTTGTGTTAAATTGATATTTACACTTGAAGATATTTCATTAAGCCAGTCTATAGGGTTTATGTCAATTTCTTCCAAACTAACACCTAAGCCAAGATTTTTTACCAAAGCCTGCGAAAAAGGCTTTAAAGTTCTGGGTGGGTTGGTAATCTGCATTACAGGAAGAGAGTCTAAAGCCACGCTAAAATTTGTGGTGCGATATTCGATTCTTTCAACGGTAGTTTCGCTTCCGTCAAAGCTTAATATTTTATCATGATAAACAATACGCTCGACAAAGCGACCATTTGCAAAATCATGGCGTATTTTATCAAAAATGAACCCTTTCCCTTTATCCTCTGTAAAAGAATCAAGAGAAAGACGTCTAACGGCTGTTTCAAACTCAAGCCGTATGTTTAACTTAAGCCATTTAACCTTTTTCATCTTCGTTCACCTCTGATCCTATTATTATATTATAGGCATTTTCAGCGGCGGACTCAATTAATTCACTAATATGTTTTTTCTCTTGTGCCGTTGCCGCGCGAATGGTTACATTGAAACCGTCTTCTTTTTGATTGTTTATACCTTTAATTTGATAGGCAAAGTCACAGCATTTTTCTGAGTCTTTGAAAAATGCTTCGACGTTGATTCTGTCTCCAATTCCACTTGTCGGCTTTGAAGACCATGCAATACGCCCGATATAATAACCTTTCTCATGTAGTTGAGAAAATATAGCTGAACTATTTACCCCTTCACCATTAAGGACGGCTTTCTTAACAAATCCGGTATCAATAGTTTCTTCCTTGTCTTCATCCTCACTAGCATCAGTACTGCGATTTAATTCGACTTTTGTTACGTCATCAGTCTCATAACCGCGTAGACCATTCATTAATTCCTGAAAAAACTGACTTCGCAATGTAGGATCAGTTATTGCTAGTAATGATATTTCGAAGCGCTCGATAGGTTCGGACTTGATTTTAGATAGCTCGTTTTGCAAGCTCTCAATAACTTTTTTTGCCTCGGGGTTTTGAGGCATACGTACTTCAACTTTGTCAGCTCCAGGGCGAAGTTCTATTATAACATTCCGCTTGTCGATCTGACGTAATGCAGTTTTAGACAGGTCTATTTCTTCATATTTGTATTCTACTGTAAGCGAGCCATCTTTTTTAGCTACAATATTCAGGCTTTGACCTTTACTAGGGGAGCATGTTTTTTTTAGTGCTTCAGCAGCACTTTTTAATTCGGCCTGATTTGTTGAGGTTTGGAAGCTCACACTAGTAGTGCTTTCCCTTGGGTCATATGTTTTGACTAGTTTTTTTATGTGTTCTAATTCATTAAATCCGTGAGGAAGTTTGGATATTTCCTCGATTAGTATTTCCTTGTCGAGTTCTGGTGATAAAAACACACCTCGATTCAACAATAATTCATGCAACTTTGCAGCGGTTATCCTTTTATGATGTAATGCATCATAAATATTTTTATCAGTTGCGAAATATAGTTTTTTAGCCATTATCGTTGCTCCATGCCGATTTGTTCAAGATTATATTCAACAACAATTTTGTCTGTCTTGTCGAAGTCAATTTTAAGAAAAAGTCTTTCATCCTCGCCTAAGAGCCAGTCTGTGCTGTATTTCTTTTTCGCTCTTTCAAAATGATGAATGGCATTTTCATTTGGGTGAATGTGACAATGGCGTAATACGATTGGTTTACCTTCGGTTAATATCTGATAAGTTGATAACATATCAAAGAAGTAAACGAATTCGTCTACTGAATCCCCCGGTTGATTGTAATAAATAACATATCCCTCAGGGTTTTTATCCCTGAGCCAACTGAAAGCCTCATGCTTTATTATAATGTATGGTGATGTTAATAATTCAATTGTTGCAGGTGTTGTCTGATTAATAGGGTGCTTTATTCTTGTTAGGGAAAGATCTGGATAATAATATGTGAACTTATCAGGTTGAGGAAGTTTGCCTGAACCAATTAACTTAGTTATGTCAGAAGATATGTTTATCAAATCTGATATTTTATAAGGGTCAAGCAAATGTAGTTTGATGTTTGGAGGGCAATTTATAGATGAGTGATCTAATTTTTTTGTAATATTCTCATAGAAGTCTTTATCATATAAATTATCATGGTTATATAAGAATAATAACCCTCTTACGTTATAACCTAAAGAATCATCATGAACATATTTCAATCGCCATTCTTCACTGACATTTGCACATTCGGTAGCTAAAGCAAGCGATGTTAAAGCTCCCTCGACTATTTTTTTCCCAATAGTACCTTCTGCATAGCTTTTGAGGTCTGTGTTGAGATAGACCATTTCCTCCTCATATGGATCTATGTAGAAAAATACAACATCGCTTGGATGTGTTTTCTTGGAATGAGCCTCTTGGCAACAATCCCAATTCATGTCCGCTCTAGCGGCACGATCCCATTTGAACACTGAGAAAATATCATCAGAAATCTTACCCGCGACTCGTTGTATAGCCGAAGTCTCTCCACCCATTTCAATCTCGCTCCTTTACAATTGCTGTGGCAATCTGCCTGAAAATCCATCTGACTTGATGAGTAATCTAACCATATGGTTCGTATGCGTTTGTTGCATGACTATAGCGCATGAAAATGAATGATCGCAAAAGGATCGTTTTTGCTCAGTCCCGCCAGTTCTGGCGGGCTTTTACTTATGTCATGCAGGTGCATGAAAACCACTACACAAAGCGGGCAGGCGTGGCGGGGATACGAGCGCGCGTAACGGGGCGAAAAAGTAATAATCCCGCGTATTGGAGAGATTGATTTGAAGTTTTCGGGATCGTGTTGCAATATATTGGCACACATTAAATGATGTTGATTTCATTGACTTAATGTGGAAATGGAACTGTGAAACAACATACGTCAGCGATGTTACTTTCAAAAGGATAGACAATGAAAACCATATACAACTATGACTTTCAATACTTACGTAAAGGGGATACGCGACCTCTTGATGATGGAGAGATTGTAAGATGTTCTTCGGAAGACAATCCACTCCTGATGCTTCCGAATGTTGGGGATTATGTCGACATTACCAACAATGAAGACCGTGAGTCGTTTGGTGGGAAAGTGAAATCAAGGTTATTCAGATATACTCGAGTAAGTGAAGACCATGTTATTTGCAACATCAATATTGTTGTTGAAGAGGTTGAAGACTCGGTGTGGGGCACACTTGTTAAAGAGTAAACAAAGCGCCTGCAGTAGCAGGCGCTTTCTGAGCCTAATCTATATCTAAAACATATAAGGTTCGAAGCGAATTATTTCTTCGCCCAGCCAGTCGTTAAGCTCCTGCAGTCGCTTCTGTAACGTCATCAGTTCGTTGCGGACAAAGACGCGGCTGGCTTTTTCAACATCACCAAATCCCCCAACATTACTCGGCATGATTCCCATCATTTGTGGCGGTACACGGTGCGCAGCCATCATGTCATCGCGGCTGACATTTTTGATATTCAGAAACTCATCCTTCGCCGCGACTTCTGACAACGGGATGATCTGAAGCCCGTCCTTTTTGCCGTTAGGCGAGTACATGAACAGATTGCGGAAGTTACCTGGTCCTTTGGCACTTTTCATCGCATTGCGAAGGTTGTTCACGTCCTCCTGGTTCTGCGCGGCATCGGTCATGTACATGATGAAGCCTGCATGACTGCCGTTAATGTAATACTTACGGCGGAACAGCGTGGCGGACTCGTTGAGCAGGGCTGACGGAATGGCAGAAAGATAACCTGGCAGGCCGTAGATCTCCTGGTTGATGTCCGGTTCCATCAGATGAAAAATGCTGCCTTTCGTGAACTGATACGGCTGGGTTGTCATACCGTATTGCACAAACCAGTAGGTATCCAGGTCTAACCCGCGTCGGGTGTATTTTGCCAGAGCAGGCTCAAGGGCGATAACTTCACCGAAACGGTTCGTGCGTTTCTCCAGGTAGGCGTTACCAAAAACCAGATAGTCCTGTACAAAACGCGAAAAAGCCTGCTGGCTGAGCAGCGGGTGAGGGATGTAGGTGCTGGTCAGAATGTTGCACTTCACTGCAATCGGTGAGCTGTGATGCACGGCGGCGCGGAAAGTTCGCGCCAGTCCGTCGAAACTCACAGGCGGCTCATACCAACGATCCATCTGTACGCATTCCACATAGTCCAGCAGTTCGCGGCGGTCCAGAACAGGAACGGGATCACCGAAGCTGAATGCTTCGGCTGAAGTCTGGCCTTTATGCTGGATCTGTTTCGTCGACGCAGCGCGGTTCTTCTTACTCTTTCCCATCAAAAAATCTCCACAATATTGCTGGTATTGGCGGACTCGCCCTGCAGTGGTTCGTTAAACAGTGCGTGCATTGTTGCCCAGGCCAGATCGGCATGGCTGGCTTCTTCGCTGCGGCTGGCTTCATAGGTCGGGCGGTTGCCACTGGCAGTGGTAGCGCGACGGATTGCCATAAATGACTGCGCAATGTCGGTGTGCCCGGCGTCAAACTCCAGACGGCGGTGGCTGATAATGTCGTAGGCCTTGAGTACCAGGGCGTTTTTAACGTTGGGGTTATAGACAAACTCCCTGACGGCAGGAAAAAACGCTTTCACGTTCTCGTAAACCCCGTGACCGACGCCGGTCGAGTCGATACCGATATAGGTCACGTTATACTGTTCGGTCAGTTTTTTGATGGCGTCAGCCTGGGCGCGGAAGTCCATCCCGCGCCACTGGTGACGCTCAAGAATGCGGAACTTACCACCCGGCACGGCTGGCGGAGCCACCACCACGCATCCGGCACTGTCGCCGTTCTGCGTACCTTTTGCCGGGTCATAACCGATCCACACTTCGCGCCAGCCAAACGGGCGCAGGGCCAGTGCATGAAAGTCGGTCCAGACTTCCCAGCTGTCCACCATGCACGCCTGCAGTTCGCTGAGCGGGAACACGGACGCGAGATCGTCCACGAACTCGCACATCAGCAGGTTCTGGTATTCGTCCGGGCTGTACTCCATGCGCAACTGGTCGAGATCGAACAGGTTACATCCGCCGCGCACCGCATCTTCCACGGTGACTATCTGGCGGTATTGCCCGTCTGCACACAGCAGGCCGGGAGCCAGATTGCTGTGGGACAGGTCGATGTCCACCTTATCGGCTTTGTTGCGCCCACGGTTGAACAGCGCACCGGACCAGAACGGATAAGCACTGTGGGTCAGGCTGGATGGCGTGGAAAAATAGGTCTGTCGCCATTTCTTGTGAATAGCCATACCGGAAGCCACTTTGCGCAGCTCCTGGAATTTCGGTATCCAGAAATATTCATCCAGATACAGGTTGCCGTGATAACTCTGGGCAGTGCGGGCATTGGTGCCGAGGAAATACAGTGTGGCCCCGTTGGGAAGCACCATCGGATCGCCTTTCAGCTCCACCTCCACTTCTTTGGCAAAGTCGATGATGTACTGTTTGAAGACGTGGGCCTGTGCCTTACTGGCAGAAAGGAAAATCTGGTTACGTCCGGTAAGCAGGGCGTCAATCAGGGCTTCACGGGCAAAATAGAAGGTCGCGCCGATCTGGCGTGACTTCAGCAGGTTGCGGATGCGGTTGGTTTTTCCGGCTTCCCACCAGTGGCGCTGGTAGTTGAACATGGAGGAATGGAAAATTTCTTCCAGCTTCTCAATCTGGTCATCGGTGAAAACATTCTTTTCAGGCTGACGGCGTGGGCCTTTGTTGCGGTTGGCGACGTTAGGGTTTAAGTCGGCTTCGTTGCCGCCATTGTTAAACTTGCCGATCCGCGCGTGGCGCTCAGACTGGCGCGCCAGCAGGTCAATCTCTTTGAAATCTTTCCCTTCTTTGTGCTCCTTCATGATGAGCTGGCAGTAGCGTGCGGCGGTGGTGAGCTGCATCTGATCCAGAGGCCCATAGTCACCCCACTTGTCGCGTTTTTTCCAGCTGTGAACGGTTGCAACTTTCTCGCCCAGCATTTCAGCAATGCGGGCTACGCGGTATCCCTGAAAGTACAGCAGCATGGCCTGCCGACGGGGATCGAGATCTGCGGGTGTCAGTGTGGTGTTCATGGCACAAACCTACAGCCTTGAATGAAGGCTTTCCCCGCCTGCGGTTTGTGTGGTTGACGAAGGATGCGATGGGAACTATCCAGCGCGTGCTGGAGAAGGTGAATGCGCTGCCACAGGATAAGCGCCTGTCTGCCATGACCATGTTGTTTGGTAAAGAGTTTGGCGATGACGCAGCGAAACTGGCAAACAACCTGCCGGAACTTCAGCGCCAGTTAAAACTGACAGCGGGCAATGATGCGCTCGGTTCCATGCAGAAAGAATCCGACATCAACAAGGATTCACTTTCTGCTCAGTGGTTGCTGGTCAAAACCGGAGCACAGAACACCTTCAGCAGCCTGGGGGAAACGCTGCGCCAGCCGCTGATGGATATTCTGTACACGGTGAAAAGCGTCACGGGGGCGTTGCGTCGCTGGGTGGAAGCTAACCCGGAACTGACGGGCACTCTGATGAAAGTAGCCGCTGTGGTAGCTGCCGTTACCGTGGGCCTCGGCACCTTAGCGGTGGCGCTGGCTGCAGTGCTGGGGCCGCTGGCAGTCATCCGTCTGGGATTCTCTGTGCTGGGTATCAAAACGTTACCTTCCGTTACGGCAGCAGTAACCCGAACCAGCAACGCGTTGTCCTGGCTGGCTGGCGCACCACTGGCACTGCTGCGACGCGGGCTTGCTTCATCGGGCAACGCTGCAGGTTTACTTACTGCGCCGTTGTCGTCTTTGCGCCGCACGGCATCACTGACGGGAAATGTCCTGAAAACTGTAGCAGGTGCGCCGGTTGCACTTTTGCGGTCTGGATTATCCGGTTTACGTGCGGTTGCTGTGATGTTTATGAATCCACTGGCGGTACTACGCGGCGGACTGGCTGCCACAGGCACGGTGCTGCGTATGCTCGCATCCGGTCCACTGGCGATGCTGCGCGTTGCCCTGTATGCCGTCTCTGGTCTGTTAGGTGCTCTGCTCAGTCCGATAGGTCTTGTGGTTACTGCACTGGCGGGTGTGGCGCTGGTTGTCTGGAAATACTGGCAGCCCATCACCGCATTTCTCGGTGGCGTGGTGGAAGGATTCAAAGCGGCGGCAGGTCCTGTCAGTGCCGCGTTCGAACCACTTAAGCCTGTGTTCCAGTGGATTGGCGACAAAGTACAGGCGCTGTGGGGCTGGTTTACTGATCTGCTGACGCCCGTTAAGTCGACCTCTGCCGAACTGCAGAGTGCAGCGGCAATGGGGCGACGATTCGGGGAGGCTCTGGCGGAAGGGCTGAATATGGTCATGCATCCGCTGGACTCCCTGAAATCCGGCGTTTCCTGGTTGCTGGAGAAACTTGGCATTGTCAGTAAAGAGGCCGCAAAGGCGAAACTGCCGGAAAGCGTGACGCGTCAGCAACCTGCGACGGTGAATGCAGACGGTAAAGTGATGATGCCATCGGGTGGTTTTCCGTCATGGGGATATGGCTTTGCGGGGATGTATGACAGCGGCGGGTATATCCCGCGCGGGCAGTTTGGCATCGTCGGTGAAAACGGGCCGGAAATTGTTAACGGCCCGGCAAATGTGACCAGCCGGAGAAATACAGCTGCACTGGCTGCCGTTGTTGCCGGAATGATGGGTGTTGCTGCTACGCCAGCAGAGCTTCCACCGTTGCACCCTTTGGCACTTCCCGCGAAAGGCGGTGAAGCGATGGTGAGTCGTGCAGCCACTGTGCTGCCCGTTCAACGGATTGAGGCACCGATGCAGATCATCATTCAGACGCAGCCAGGACAAAGTGCGCAGGATATTGCGCGGGAGGTGGCCCGCCAGCTTGATGAACGTGAACGCAGGCTGAAGGCAAAAGCCAGGAGTAACTACAGCGATCAGGGGGGATACGACGCATGATGATGGTGCTGGGATTGTACGTGTTTATGCTGCGCACCGTGCCGTATCAGGAGCTGCAGTATCAACGCAGCTGGCGACATGCGGCAAACAGCCGGGTAAACCGACGCCCGTCAACGCAGTTTCTGGGACCGGACAACGACATGCTGACGCTTTCTGGTGTTCTTATGCCGGAGGTAACGGGCGGCAGGCTGTCGTTGCTGGCTCTGGAGCAGATGGCAGAACAGGGAAAAGCATGGCCCCTGATTGAAGGCAGCGGCACGATTTACGGCATGTATGTGATTGAGGGACTGAATCAGACTAAAACGGAGTTTTTCCGCGACGGTATGCCGCGCCGGATTGAGTTCACCCTGTCGCTAAAACGCGTGGATGAATCCCTGTCCGATATGTTCGGTGATCTCAGTGCGCAACTGAATAATCTGCAGGGAACGGCAACATCTGCCTTAAGCGATATCAGTAAAACGGTGGGAGGGCTGCTGTCGTGAATTTCAGCTCTGAACTGCTTAACAAAGGCAACAAAACTCCGGCATTCAGCATCAGTATTGAAGGCAGGGATATCACCACTGTGCTGGACAACCGCCTGATGGGGCTGACGCTGACGGATAACCGGGGCTTTGAAGCGGACCAGCTTGATCTGGAGCTGGACGACGCCGATGGAAAAATCGTGCTGCCGCGCCGTGGGGCTGTCATTACGCTGGCGCTGGGCTGGAAGGGACAGCCGCTTTTCCCGAAAGGGGCATTCACGGTGGACGAGATTGAACACACTGGCGCACCGGATCGCCTGACTATCCGGGCGCGAAGTGCTGATTTTCGTGAAACGCTGAATACCCGCCGTGAAAAGTCGTGGCACAAGACCACCGTTGGGGAAGTGGTGAAGGAAATAGCTGCGCGGCACAAACTGAAGATGGCATTGGGTGAAGACTTGTCGGATAAACTCGTGGAGCATATAGACCAGACTAATGAGAGTGACGGCAGTTTTTTGATGCGGCTGGCGCGCCAGTACGGTGCTATTGCGTCGGTGAAAAATGGCAATCTGTTATTCATCCGGCAGGGGCAGGGTAAAAGCGCCAGCGGTAAACCACTACCGGTGATCACTATCACACGCAAGGACGGCGACAGTCACCGCTTTACCCTGGCAGATCGCGGAGCTTACACGGGCGTCATTGCCAGCTGGTTGCATACCCGCGAACCCGCGAAGAAAGAAAGCACCACGGTGAAGCGTAAGCGCAGGACTAAGAAGCAGAAGAAAGAGCCGGAAGCGAAGCAGGGCGATTACCTGGTGGGTACGGATGAAAACGTGCTGGTACTTAATCGCACTTATGCCAACCGGAGCAACGCCGAACGGGCAGCGAAAATGCAGTGGGAACGCCTGCAACGCGGCGTTGCATCATTCTCGCTACAACTGGCGGAAGGGCGGGCAGATCTCTACACAGAAATGCCTGTGAAGGTCAGTGGCTTTAAACAGCCGATAGATGATGCGGAATGGACCATTACGACTCTGACGCATACCGTCAGCCCGGATAACGGTTTTACGACCAGTCTGGAGCTTGAAGTGAGGATTGATGATTTCGAAATGGAATGATTCTTCGCAATGGAGAACTTTTAAGTTTGCAAAATGGAATAATGCGGTATCATTATTGTGAATTTAGCAAAAATGGGGAGAACTCGAAAAATGATGATTTGCCCACTGTGTGGAAGTGCCGCCCATACTCGCAGCAGTTTTCAGGTATCTTCATTGACCAAAGAGCGTTACAACCAGTGCCAGAACATTAACTGCAGCCATACTTTTGTTACCCATGAAACTTTTGTTCGTTCGATTGCAACGCCAAAAGAGTCAAATCCGGTTCAGCCGCATCCAATGAAATCAGGACAGGTGGCGCTCTCTCTTTGACGCTGCCGCCATTTTGTCGCCATCGTTAAAAAACAGTGCTTCTAACATCATGATTTTAAAAGGCATAAATTTCAGGCAACAAAAAACCCATCAACCTTGAACCAAAACGGCGGGGTTGATGGGCTCCACAAATTGGGGACATCAAAGAAAAGCAGTGGCACTAGTTATGACTGCACCCTGCGTAAAAAGTTCTGCGCGTAACGAAAATTTTTTCAGCCACACGCAAACTTGAGATTTATCCGAGTCCTGGCCAGATAATGATGATCAGCGTACCCGCCAGCGTCAGCAGCACGTTGGCGATTGCGTACGTGCCTGCATAGCCCAGCGCCGGGATATTGCTGCGCGCGGTGTCGCTGATGATCTCCATCGCCGGTGCGCAGGTGCGCGCGCCCATCATCGCGCCGAAGAGCAGGGCGCGGTTCATGCGCAGCACGTAGGCGCCGAACAGGAAACAGATCACCACCGGTACCAGGCTGACGATAAGTCCGGAAACCAACATTTGCCAGCCGACCGCGCCCAGGCCGTTGCCAATGCCGCTCCCGGCGCTTAATCCGACACCCGCCATAAAGACCATCAGACCGAACTCTTTCACCATGTTCAGCGCCCCCTGAGGGATATAGCCGAAGGTGGGATGGTTCGCTCGCAGGAAGCCCAGCATGATCCCGGCGAACAGCAGACCGGCTGCGTTACCAATGCCGAAGCTAAAGTTGCTGAACTGGAAGGTGATCATCCCGATCATCAGGCCGACAATGAAGAAGGCGCAGAAGGCTAACAGGTCCGTCACCTGGCTGTGGATCGAGATAAAGCCGATACGGTCGGCAACGGTTTTAACCCGTCGGGCATCGCCGCTGACCTGCAACACATCGCCTTTATTGAGCACCACGTTATCGTCGATAGGCATTTCAATCTGGCTGCGGATCACGCGGTTGAGGAAACAACCGTGGTCGGTCAGCTTCAGCTGTGCCAGACGGCGGCCCACGGCGTTGTGGTTTTTCACCACAATCTCTTCGGTGACGATACGCATGTCCAGCAGGTCGCGGTCAAACACCTCTTTCCCGTTGCGGAAGCTCGGATCGAGACGCGCGTGGGCGTCCGGGTAGCCAACAAGGGCGATGTCATCGCCCATCTGGAGCACCGCGTCACCGTCCGGGTTTGCCAGAATGCCGTTACGACGGATACGTTCGATGTAGCAGCCGGTCTGACGGTAGATCCCCAGCTCGCGCAGGTTTTTCCCGTCGGTCCAGGCAACCAGCTCCGGCCCAACGCGGTAGGCGCGGATCACCGGCAGGTAAACTTTACGTTTGGAGTCCGTGTCCAGGCCGCGCTCGCGGGCGATGGTCTGGGCGCTGGTCTGAAGATCCTGATGCTGAAGTTTTGGCAGATAGCGCGCGCCAACAATCAGGCTCACCAGACCAATCAGATAGGTCAGGGCATAGCCCAGACTCAGGTTGTCTAGCGCGGAGGAAAGCTGCGTGCCTGCCATGCCAGAATGACGAAGCGTATCCCCCGCGCCAACAAGCACCGGCGTGGAGGTCATCGAGCCTGCCAGCATACCGGCCGTTAAGCCGATGTCCCAGCCAAACAGTTTGCCCAGCCCTAACGCAATCAGCAGGGCGCTGCCGACCATCACCAGCGCCAGCATCAGGTAATTTTTGCCGTCTCGGAAGAAAATGGAAAAAAAGTTCGGACCGGCTTCCACGCCTACGCAAAAAATAAACAGCATGAAACCTAAGTTAAGCGCGTCCGTGTTAATACTGAAATGTTGTTGACCTAATAACAGGGAGACGACTAAAACGCCAATGGAATTACCAAGTTGAACTGAACCCAGGCGTAATTTACCCAGACAAAGGCCCAGCGCCAGTACCACAAATAATAACAGGATGTAATTCCCATTTAACAAGTCTGCGACGTTTATATTCACGGAGGCTAACTTCTTGTTTACCAGTAAGTTGTTGAATGAAAGGACTATTTGGGCTACTGTTTTCAGAGTCAGGGAATCACTTTGCATCTCCCTGCTTCCTGATAAATACCCTAAACACTAGCAGTCGGTTAGTTTAATCGTAATAGCTACCGACAGCCACCTATTATCGCACGACTTCTGTGCGTGCTTTGGCAAGGATTGCCGCATTGCTTTATCTGACTGGGCGTCCACCGGACGATTTTTGTATTTGATAGAGATAAGTCAGGAGGATAGTTTGAACTTTAAACGAAACTGGGCTGGCGTAATCAGCTGTTTTTTGCTGTTTACGGTCGTTTGCATGTCGCTCGCTTTTAACGTGAAAGGCGCCTTCAGAGCGTCCGGTCATCCCGAGCTGGGCCTGTTGTTCTTCATCCTGCCGGGGGTAGTCGCCGGTTTTCTCTCGCGTAAAGGCGAGGTGGTGATGCCGCTTATTGGGGCAATGCTTGCGGCCCCGCTCTGCCTGCTTCTGATGCGCGTGCTGTTTCTCTCGTCGAGAAGCGTCTGGCAGGAAGTGGCGTGGCTACTGAGTGGCGTTTTCTGGTGTGCGCTGGGCGCGCTCTGTTTCTTATTTACGCGCAGCCTGCTGCAACAGCGGAAGCACCGTAAATAAAAACGCCCTCAGGGTGAGGGCGTCTTCGCATTACTGAGCCGCAAACAGGCCCAGGTGTTCTTTGGCGTAGGCCTCAAAATCGGTGCAGCCGCCGATGTGTTTCTGATCGAGGAAGATCTGCGGCACGGTTTCAACCGGTTTACCCACGGTTTTTTCCAGATCGGCTTTAGTGATGCCTTCCGCGTGGATATCCACGTAACGGAAGTTGAAATCATCACGTTCTTCAGTCAGTTTCTCTGCCAGCTCTTTCGCGCGTACACAGTAAGGGCATCCTGGACGACCAAAAATTACTGCAAACATTTCTCTCTCCTCAAAAAACAAGCCTGACGGCGAATGGCGCCTATAGTGCACGATAACCTGCCGTCATGGAAAGAAGGTTTCACCTGTCACTTTGATACAGTCAGGCTATGTTTCGCCAATTACATCAGGTGGATCATTGCCTATACTGGCTGCCATACGTTTTACGCAACACAAAGAGAGACAAAATGACGCCAACCATTGACCTGCTTCGTTCCCACCGTTCCATTCGCCATTTCACCGATGAGCCGATTACCCAGGCGCAGCGGGAAGCGATCATCGACAGCGCAAGAGGCACCTCCAGCTCCAGCTTTTTGCAGTGCAGCTCCATTATCCGCATCACCGATCCGGCGATGCGTGAGCAGCTGGTAACGCTGACGGGCGGACAAAAGCACGTTGCCCAGGCGGCTGAGTTCTGGGTGTTCTGCGCCGATTTTAACCGTCATCTGCAAATCTGCCCCGAGGCCGAGCTGGGGCTGGCGGAACAGCTGCTGCTGGGCGTGGTGGATACGGCGCTGATGGCGCAAAACGCGTTCACGGCGGCGGAATCGCTGGGGCTTGGCGGCGTCTATATTGGCGGGCTGCGTAACAACATCGAAAGCGTGACGGAACTGCTGAAGCTGCCGAAACACGTGCTGCCGCTGTTTGGTCTGTGCCTCGGCTGGCCGGCAGATAACCCGGATCTGAAGCCGCGCATTCCTGCTGCGATGCTGGTGCATGAAAACCACTACCAGCCGGTCGACCAGGACGTTCTGCATCAATACGATGAAGAGCTGGCGAACTACTATCTGACGCGCGACAGCAACAACCGCCGCGACACCTGGAGCGACCATATTCGTCGCACCATCATTAAGGAGAACCGCCCGTTCATTCTCGATTACCTGCACAAACAGGGCTGGGCAACGCGGTAGTCCATTCCTCCTGCGCCTCGTGTATGATAGGCAGGCTTTTACCATGTCTTTAGAGAGGTGCAGGGTGAAAATTGCCATATTGTCCCGGGATGGAACGCTCTATTCATGTAAACGCCTGCGAGAAGCGGCGGCGAAACGCGGACATCAGATTGAAATCCTCGATCCGATGTCCTGCTATATGAACATCGACCCTGCGGCGTCGTCGATTCATTACAAAGGCCGCAAACTCCCGCATTTTGATGCGGTAATTCCCCGCATTGGCTCCCAGATAACCTATTACGGCACGGCTGCGCTGCGCCAGTTTGAAATGCTGGGAAGCTATCCGCTCAACGAGTCCGTGGCGATCTCCCGCGCCCGCGATAAGCTGCGCTCGCTGCAACTGCTGGCGCGCCAGGGGATCGATCTGCCCGTCACCGGGATTGCCCACTCCCCGGACGACACCAGCGATTTAATCGACATGGTGGGCGGTGCGCCGCTGGTTATTAAGCTGGTGGAAGGTACGCAGGGTATTGGGGTGGTACTGGCGGAGACGCGTCAGGCGGCGGAAAGCGTGATCGACGCGTTTCGCGGTCTGAATGCCCATATTCTGGTGCAGGAGTATATTAAAGAGGCCAACGGGTGCGACATCCGCTGCTTTGTGGTGGGCGATGAGGTGGTGGCCGCCATAGAGCGGCAGGCAAAAGAGGGCGACTTCCGCTCTAACCTGCACCGCGGCGGTATCGCGCGGGTGGCCCTTATTAGCGAGCGCGAGCGCGAGATTGCGGTGAAAGCAGCGCAGACGCTGGGCCTGGACGTGGCGGGGGTCGATCTGCTGCGTGCCGGGCGCGGGCCGCTGGTGATGGAAGTCAACGCCTCGCCGGGGCTGGAAGGGGTGGAAAAAACCACAGGCGTCGATATTGCAGGTAAAATGATCGCATGGATTGAACGCCATGCGACGCCGGGATTTTGCCTGAAAACGGGCGGTTAAATGGATCGGCGCGCACTTTTTGCGTAATCTGGACAACGTTTTTATTTAAGAGGCTGCACAGCGATGGATTTACAGGTCGTACCTACACTGGATACGTTACGTCAATGGCTCGATGATGCCGGTATTACTTTCTTCGAATGCGACTCCTGCCAGGCGCTGCATCTGCCTCACATGCAAAATTTCGATGGCATTTTCGATGCCAAAATCGATCTGATTAACGACGTGATCCTGTTCTCGGCGCTGGCTGAAGTAAAGCCTTCTGCGCTGCTGGCGCTGGCGTCTGATCTGTCAGCGATCAACGCCAGTTCTTTGACGGTGAAAGCGTTTCTCGACATACAGGATGATAATCTGCCAAAGCTGGTGGTTTGCCAGTCTTTATTCTCCGGCGCGGGGCTCTCCTTCAAGCAGTTCGCCTGGTTTATGCGCCTGAGCGAAGAGCAAATTTCCATGGTAATGATGGAAGCCAACGCACATCACCTGCTGTATAGCGCGGAAGATGATGCCGAGAATAATGATGCATCTCCCAATTTTCTCCACTAAGCCTGTCTGACTTTTGCGCAGTCGCTGCCAGAGCGGCTGCATAACACCGTTTTTTCTGCTGCTTTTAACCTTTCTTTAAAGAGTTTTTCACCTCCTCTCCGGCCGTTTCGGCTTATCACGTAGACATAATCTGCATAAAAAATTGATAAAAGGCGTTTTTTCGTCTGGGCTATAGCCGGAGACACGGGCTACAGTTATTCTTGCGGTGCTTAAAAAAGCGAGCGGAACCTGCCGGGAAGAGGGGGGTATTTTATTTCGGGCAGAGCGACAAACTATGCATGATTATTGCATATCTTCAGGCTGCACAGTTTTGGTTCGTTTGTTAACGAACTTTCAGAAGGAATAACAATATGATCGCCTTGAATAAAAAATGGTTATCGGGTCTGGTTGCGGGTGCTCTGATGGCCGTCTCTGCCGGCACGCTCGCTGCGGAACAAAAAACGCTGCACGTCTATAACTGGTCTGACTATATTGCGCCGGACACCGTCGCGAATTTTGAAAAAGAGACCGGCATTAAGGTTGTCTACGACGTATTCGATTCCAACGAAGTGCTGGAAGGCAAACTGATGGCGGGCAGCACCGGTTTCGATCTGGTGGTGCCGTCGGCAAGCTTCCTGGAGCGTCAGCTGACCGCCGGTGTCTTCCAGCCGCTGGACAAGAGCAAATTACCGAACTGGAAAAACCTCGATCCGGACGTGCTGAAGCTGGTGGCGAAGCACGATCCGGAGAATAAATACGCGATGCCTTACCTGTGGGCGACCACCGGTATTGGCTATAACGTGGATAAAGTCAAAGCGGCGCTGGGCCCGGACGTCAAGCTGGACAGCTGGGACGTGGTGCTGAAGCCGGAAAACCTCGAGAAGCTGAAAAGCTGCGGCGTCTCTTTCCTCGATGCGCCGGAAGAGATTTTCGCCACCGTGCTTAACTATCTCGGCAAAGATCCTAACAGCAGCAAGGCCGACGACTACACCGGTCCGGCAACCGACCTGCTCCTGAAGCTGCGTCCGAATATTCGCTACTTCCACTCCTCTCAGTACATCAACGACCTGGCTAACGGGGATATCTGCGTGGCCATCGGCTGGGCGGGCGATGTCTGGCAGGCGGCGAACCGCGCGAAAGAGGCCAAAAACGGCGTAAATGTTTCCTACTTCATTCCGAAGGAGGGGGCGCTGGCGTTCTTCGACGTCTTCGCGATGCCGGCTGATGCGAAAAATAAAGAGGAAGCGTATCAATTCCTCAACTACCTGATGCGTCCGGAGGTGATTGCCCACATCAGCGACCATGTCTACTACGCCAACGGTAACAAGGCCTCCGTGCCGCTGGTGAGCGAAGAAATCCGCAATAATCCGGCGATCTATCCGCCAGCCGATGTGTTTGCCAAGCTCTTCACCCTGAAAGTGCAGGAACCGAAAATTGACCGTGTGCGTACCCGCGCGTGGACCAAGGTGAAAAGCGGTAAGTAACGGCGTTTGATATCGTTGCCCGGTGGCGCTGTCGCTTACCGGGCCGACAGATCCCGTAGGCCGGGCAAGCGTTAGCGCCGCCCGGCGATGCGCACCCTGACGGTGCGTTTGCACCAGTGTTGATCTATGCCGGAGAGCACCCCGTGAATGACGCTATCCCCCGCCCGCAGGCGAAAGTCCGTAAAGCGCTGACCCCGCTTCTTGAAATTCGTAACCTCACCAAATCCTTCGACGGCCAGCATGCCGTGGACGATGTCAGCCTGACGATCTACAAAGGTGAAATTTTTGCTTTGCTCGGCGCCTCGGGCTGCGGCAAATCGACACTGCTGCGTATGCTGGCAGGCTTTGAACAGCCCACCGCCGGGCAGATCGTGCTGGATGGGGTAGACCTCTCCAGCGTGCCGCCGTACCAGCGGCCCATAAACATGATGTTCCAGTCCTATGCCCTGTTCCCGCACATGACCGTCGAGCAGAACATCGCCTTCGGCCTGAAGCAGGACAAACTGCCGAAAGCCGAAATCACCGCGCGCGTGGCGGAGATGCTGAGCCTGGTGCATATGCAGGAGTTTGCGAAGCGTAAGCCGCATCAGCTTTCCGGCGGCCAGCGTCAGCGCGTGGCGCTGGCAAGAAGTCTGGCGAAGCGTCCAAAATTATTACTCCTCGACGAGCCGATGGGCGCGCTGGACAAAAAGCTGCGCGACCGGATGCAGCTGGAAGTGGTGGATATCCTCGAGCGCGTAGGGGTGACCTGCGTGATGGTGACCCACGACCAGGAAGAGGCGATGACCATGGCCGGGCGCATTGCGATCATGAATCGCGGTAAGTTCGTGCAGATCGGCGAGCCGGAAGAGATTTACGAACACCCGACAACCCGCTACAGCGCGGAGTTCATCGGCTCGGTGAACGTCTTCGAAGGGCTGCTGAAGGAACGCCAGGAAGACGGTCTGGTGATTGAATCGCCGGGGCTGGTGCACCCGCTGAAGGTTGATTCTGATAACTCCGTGGTGGACAACGTGCCGGTTTACGTTGCCCTGCGCCCGGAAAAAATCATGCTTTGCGATGAGCCACCCGCCGATGGCTATAACTTTGCCGTGGGCGAAGTGGTGCACATTGCCTATCTCGGCGATCTGTCGATTTACCATGTGCGCCTGAAAAGCGGCCAGATGCTCAGCGCCCAGTTACAGAACGAACACCGGTATCGCAAGGGACAGCCAACCTGGGGCGACGAAGTGCGCCTCTGCTGGGATGCGGACAGTTGCGTAGTCCTGACGGTATAAGGAGCGGTCATGAGCACACTTGAACCTCCAGCCCGCGTCAAAAAACCGGGCGGTTTCGCGCTCTGGCTGGCGCGCATGCAGATGGCGCATGGCCGCAAGCTGGTCATCGCCATGCCCTATATCTGGCTGATCCTGCTGTTTCTGCTGCCGTTCCTGATCGTCTTTAAGATCAGCCTGGCGGAGATGGCGCGGGCGATCCCACCGTATACCGATCTGTGGGAGTGGGCCGACGGCCAGCTGACGCTGACCGTAAACCTCGGTAATTTCCTGCAACTGACCGACGATCCGCTCTATTTCGAAGCCTATTTGCAGTCGTTACAGGTTGCGGCTATTTCTACGATTTGCTGCTTGTTGATGGGCTACCCGCTGGCGTGGGCAGTGGCGCATAGCAAGCCGTCGACGCGAAATATTTTACTGCTGTTGGTCATTTTACCGTCGTGGACGTCGTTCCTGATCCGCGTGTACGCGTGGATGGGGATCCTGAAGAATAACGGCATACTGAATAACTTCCTGCTGTGGCTTGGGGTGATCGACCAGCCGCTGACGATCCTGCACACCAACCTTGCGGTGTATATCGGGATTGTCTATGCCTATCTGCCGTTTATGGTGCTGCCGATCTATACGGCGCTGACGCGTATTGATTACTCGCTGGTGGAAGCCTCGCTGGATCTCGGCGCACGCCCGTTGAAGACTTTCTTCAGCGTCATTGTGCCGCTCACCAAAGGCGGGATCATCGCCGGATCGATGCTGGTGTTTATCCCGGCGGTCGGGGAGTTTGTGATCCCGGAACTGCTCGGCGGCCCGGACAGCATCATGATTGGCCGCGTGCTGTGGCAGGAGTTCTTCAATAACCGCGACTGGCCGGTGGCCTCGGCGGTGGCGATCGTCATGTTACTGCTGCTGATCGTGCCGATCATGTGGTTCCACAAACATCAGCAGAAACAGATGGGAGACCACGGATGAACAACTTACCGGTAGTACGCTCCCCGTGGCGAATTGCGATCCTGATTATCGGCTTTACCTTCCTGTATGCGCCGATGCTGATGCTGGTGATCTACTCGTTCAACAGCTCTAAGCTGGTCACCGTCTGGGCGGGCTGGTCGACGCGCTGGTACAGCGAGCTGTTCCACGATGATGCGATGATGAGCGCGGTGGGGCTGAGCCTGACCATTGCTGCGCTGGCGGCGACGATGGCCTGCGTGCTGGGCACGATTGCCGCGCTGGTGATGGTGCGCTTTGGCCGTTTCCGCGGGGCGAATGGTTTCGCGTTTATGATCACCGCCCCGCTGGTTATGCCGGACGTCATCACCGGCCTGTCGCTACTGCTGCTGTTTGTCGCGCTGGCGCACGCCATCGGCTGGCCAGCGGATCGCGGGATGCTCACCATCTGGCTGGCACATGTCACCTTCTGTACGGCGTATGTGGCGGTGGTGATCTCCTCGCGGCTGCGCGAGCTGGATCGCTCCATTGAAGAGGCGGCGATGGATCTCGGCGCAACGCCGCTGAAGGTCTTTTTCATCATCACGCTGCCGATGATTATGCCGGCGGTGATCTCCGGCTGGCTGCTGGCGTTCACGCTCTCGCTCGACGATCTGGTTATCGCCAGCTTTGTGTCGGGGCCGGGCGCGACGACGCTGCCGATGCTGGTCTTCTCCAGCGTGCGGATGGGGGTGAATCCGGAGATCAACGCCCTGGCGTCCATCATCCTTGGCGTGGTCGGAATTGTCGGATTTATCGCCTGGTATTTGATGGCGCGCGCGGAAAAACAGCGTGTGCGCGATATCCAGCGTGCAAGACGCGGCTGAAGGAATTACTATTTCCAGTGATGTGCCGCGTATGACGCGGCACTGTTTTTCAGGGAAGTAAAAACATTGGGATTCTTACAAAAAACACGTCATTCGCACGCTCGTCCGAACGTCCCTGCACTGGTGCAGGTGGCGGCGCTCGCCATTATTATGATCCGCTGCCTGGATGTGCTGATGATAATGAACACGCTGGGTCCGCGCGGAATGGGGGAATTTATTCACCGCAGCGCGCAGACGTGGAATCTGACGCTGGTGTTTCTCAGCAGCCTGATGCTGGTGTTTATTGAGATCTACTGTGCGTTCTCGCTGGTGAAAGGACGTAACTGGGCGCGCTGGGTGTATCTGCTTACGCAGATCACCGCCGCAGGCTACCTGTGGGCCGCCTCGCTGGGCTATGGCTATCCGGAGCTGTTCAGCATACCCGGTGAGTCGCGACGCGAGATTTTCCATTCACTGGTGATGCAAAAACTGCCGGATATGCTGGTGCTCTGCCTGCTTTATCTCCCGGCTTCCAGTCGGCGGTTTTTCCGCCTGCAATAATGTGTATAATCGCAGCCCTCGTGTTTCTTAAGGTTTTCATATGCAGTGCGCACTCTATGACGCCGGACGCTGCCGCTCCTGTCAGTGGATAGAACAGCCGGTCTCTCAACAACTCACCGCCAAAATGGCCGACCTGCAACAGCTGCTGACAGCACACGCGGTGGGCGAGTGGTGCGCACCCGTCAGTGGCCCGGAACAGGGCTTTCGCAATAAAGCCAAAATGGTGGTCAGCGGCAGCGTTGAAAAGCCGCTGCTGGGGATGCTGCACCGCGACGGCACCCCGGAAGATTTAACCGACTGCCCGCTATATCCCGCCTCGTTTGAGCCGGTGTTTAGCGCGCTGAAACCGTTTATCGCCCGGGCGGGGTTAACGCCCTATAACGTTGCCCGCAGGCGCGGCGAGCTGAAATACCTTTTGCTGACCGAAAGCCAGATCGACGGCGGGATGATGCTGCGCTTTGTGCTGCGTTCGGAAAACAAGCTGGAGCAGCTGCGCGCGGCGCTTCCGGGGTTGCAGGAACAGCTTCCGCAGATTAAGGTTATCACCGCAAATATTCAGCCGGTGCATATGGCGATCATGGAAGGGGAGAAAGAGATCTTCTTCACCGAACAGCATGCGCTGGCGGAGAGCTTCAACGGCGTGCCGCTGTGGATCCGTCCGCAAAGCTTCTTCCAGACTAACCCCACCGTCGCCAGCGCGCTGTACGCCACCGCGCGCGACTGGGTGCGTGCGTTACAGGTTCATCACATGTGGGATCTGTTCTGCGGCGTCGGCGGCTTTGGCCTGCACTGTGCCACGCCAGACATGCAGCTCACCGGCATTGAGATCTCCGCCGAAGCGATTGCCTGCGCGAAGCAGTCCGCCGCGGAGCTGGGGTTAACGAATCTGCATTTCCAGGCGCTGGACTCCACGCAGTTCGCGACCGGGCAGGGCAACGTGCCGGAGCTGGTGCTGGTGAACCCGCCGCGCCGGGGTATCGGCCAGGCGCTCTGCGACTACCTGAGCCAGATGGCGCCGGAGTACATTGTCTACTCCAGCTGTAACGCGCAGACCATGGCGAAGGATATCGCCAGCCTGCCGGGCTACCGCATTGCGCGCGTTCAGCTTTTCGATATGTTCCCCCATACCGCCCATTATGAAGTGTTGACGTTGTTGGTGAAAACGCGCTAATCCTCAACATCGCCCGGTGGCGCTGCGCTTACCGGGCCTACGATCCGGAGTAGGCCGGGTAAGGCGTAGCCGCCACCCGGCTTTGTTTGCTCAACCCAGTAATGCGACTCCCGTCTCTGTTTTAAGCCAGCGTGGCGCTTTCAACTGGTCGGCAAAATAGCCTGTCAGCTCACGTTGTTAACCAAAGCGCAGGCCGGGTAAGGCGAAGCCGCCACCCGGCATAAACCCCGCACAATGTTCAACAAAATGTGAACTCTTCCCCCGCTCGAAATCAGGTAAGCTTACGTCATAACAAATAATTGAAGGCTTACCCATGAAGCAGATCCTGCTGGTAGAAGACGACCACGATATCGCGGCACTCCTGCGTCTTAATCTGGAAGATGAAGGCTACGCCATTACCCACGAGCCCGACGGGGGCAACGCCTTACAGCGTCTTGAAACACAGCCGTGGGACGCGGTCATCCTCGATCTGATGCTGCCGAATGTTGATGGTCTGGAGATTTGCCGCCGTATCCGCCAGATGACCCGCTACCTGCCCATTATCATCATTAGCGCCCGCAGCAGTGAAACTGACCGTATTACCGGCCTGGAAACCGGGGCGGATGATTATCTGGCAAAACCTTTCTCGGTGCAGGAGCTGATTGCCCGCATTAAGGCGCTGTTTCGCCGTCAGCAGGCGATGGGCCAGGCGCAGACGGACGGCATTATTCAGGCGCACGGACTGACTATCGATCCGCTGGCGCGCACCGTGCGCCTTAACGGCCAACACGTCGATCTCACCCCGCGCGAATTTGAACTGCTCTATTTCTTTGCCCGCCATCCCGGAGAGGTCTTTTCGCGGCTGGCACTGCTGGAGCAGGTATGGGGGTATCAGCACGAAGGCTACGAACACACCGTCAATACCCACATTAACCGCCTGCGCATTAAAATAGAGAAAGATGCCGCCGAGCCGGAGATCGTTCGCACCGTCTGGGGCAAAGGCTACAAATTTGCGGAGCAGAATCATGATGCGTCGCTTTAGCCTGAGCCAGCGCCTGACGCTGCTGTTTACGGCGTTACTGCTGCTCTGCGCCACCGTCGCCTGTGCGGTGCAGCTCTACAGTAGCATGCAGTACGGCAATGCGATGGTGCAGCGGCTCTCCGGCGGGCTGGCGCAGCAGATTGTGCAGCGGGAAGCGATTCTGGATACGCAGGGCAGGGTGGATCGCAGCGCCTTAAAACCGCTGTTCGACCGGCTGATGACCTTTAATCCGAGCGTCGAGCTGTATGTTGTCTCGCCAGATGGCGATATCCTGGCCGATGCCGCCCCGCCAGGGCACATTCAGCGGCAAAAAATTGACCTCGTGCCGATACAGAATTTCCTCAGCGGGACGGTGATGCCGGTGTTTGGCGACGATCCCCGAAGCCAGAATAAGAAAGTCTTCAGCGCCACCCCGCTGCGGCAGGACGGTGAGCTGAAGGGGTATCTGTACATTATTTTGCAGGGGGAGGAGTCCAACGCGCTGGCGGAGATGGCCTGGCACAAAGCGCTCTGGAGTACGGCGCTGTGGTCGATGCTGCTGGTGGCACTGTTTGGTCTGCTGGCGGGGTTGCTGCTCTGGTACTGGGTGATGCGCCCGGTTAAAGAGCTCACGCTGGACGTGGCCGGGCTGGAGCAGGACAGCATCAGCGCGATTAAGCAGCTGGCGGCCCAGCCACTTGAGCCTGCCGGCCAGGATGAAGTGGCGACCCTGCGCAATACCTTTATCGAGCTGGCGCGCAAAATCACCTCTCAGTGGGATCGGCTGGCCGACAGCGACCGCCAGCGCCGGGAGTTTATCGCCAACATTTCGCACGACTTACGCACCCCGCTGACGTCGCTGCTGGGTTATCTGGAAACGCTGTCGCTGAAATCCGCAACGCTGTCGCCGCAGGAGCATCAGCAGTACCTCGCTACCGCGCTGCGTCAGGGGCAAAAGGTACGCCATCTGTCGCAGCAGCTGTTCGAGCTGGCGCGTCTTGAGCACGGCGGCATCAAGCCCCAGCGCGAGCGTTTTGCCATGGCTGAACTGATTTCCGACGTGGCGCAAAAGTTTGAACTCGCTGCCCGCACGCGTGAGTTAAATCTGCACATTGACGTCCCGGGTCCGCTGCCGCAGGTGTTGGCCGATGTTTCCATGATTGAACGGGTGGTGACGAATCTGCTGGATAATGCGATACGCCATACCCCAGCAGGTGGAGACATTCGTCTGGCGGTGTGGCAGGAGAACGACCGGTTACAGGTTGAAGTGGCCGACAGCGGAACGGGTGTTGATGCCGCATTACGGGACGATCTGTTCCAGCGTCCGTCAGCGTTAAATCCACAGGCCTCGCGGGAGCACCGGGGCGGGTTAGGGCTGTTAATCGTGAAAAGAATGCTGGAGCTGCACGGCGGGGGGATCAGGCTGATGGAGTCCGTGAGCGGGGCACGGTTCAGGTTCTTTGTGCCGCTTTAAGAAATTGCCGGGTGGCGGCTTCGCCTTACCCGGCCTACAGACCACCCCCGTAGGCCAGGTCACCCGGCAAAAAAGGTTATTGCGGGAACCACTGCTCGCTGATTTTCTGGTATGTGCCGTCAGCTTTGATCGCTTTCAGCGCGCCGTTCAGTTTCTCAAGCAGAGCCTTGTTATCCGGACGCACGGCAATACCGAGGCCAGTGCCGAAATACTGCGGATCGGTCACTTTCTCCGTCGCTGTACCCAGCTGCGGGTTGGTTTTCAGCCACTCATTCACGACCGCGGTGTCGCCAAATACGCCATCAATACGGCCATTTTTCAGGTCGATAATGGCGTTCTGGTAGCTGTCGTAGGCCACGGTTTTCACTTCAGGATGCTTGTCCTGGAGGTATTTCTGGTGCGTGGTGCCGTTCTCCATGCCGATGCGCTTGCCTTTCAGCTCGTCGAAAGATTTATAAGCCCCTTTCTTCGCAATCACCACCGCAGAGTTCGCGTAGTACGGGTCGGTGAACGCGACCTGCTTGCTGCGCTCTGGCGTGATGTCCATGCCGGAGATCACCGCGTCGTACTTTTTAAATTTCAGGGACGGGATCAGGCTGTCAAATGCGTGGTTAGTAAAGGTGCAGTCGGCCTGCATCTGCTTGCACAGCGCTTTCGCCAGGTCGATGTCGAAGCCGACGATCTGGTTGCTGGCATCCAGCGATTCAAACGGCGGATAGGTGGCAGAAACGCCGAAATTGATTTTATCGGCGGCGGATGCGCCAGCGGCGAAGGTTGCGAGTAATGCGGCCAGAACTAACTTTTTCATTGTAATGCTCCCGTCTGTCAATCTTGTCATTATGCGCCGTGTCTGCGGCATGGATGTACAATGCCACTCAATGAATTTATATGCAATAAATATGATTAAATATTATTTAATGCATAAAAAAATGCGGGTAACCCATCAGGTTACCCGCACTACGAAATCAGCTTTATGCATTAAGTCGATTAATTTCTGCGCTCAAACGCCAGCGCCTTACGCTCGATAAGACGCATCATCAGGGTCAGCAGACCGTTGACCACCAGATAGACCAGACCCGCCGCACCGAACACCATCACGTCGTAGGTGCGTCCGTACAGCAGTTGTCCGTGGCCCATCACTTCCATCAGGGTGATGGTGTAGGCCAGGGAGGTACTTTTGAACACCAGCACGACTTCGTTGGAATAGGAAGAGAGGGCGCGCTTAAAGGCATAAGGCAGCAGGATCGCCAGCGTATCCTTCTTGCTCATGCCCAGAGCCCCGCAGGACTGCCACTGGCCTTCCGGGATCGCGCGAATGGCACCGTAGAACAGCTGCGTGGTATAGGCCGCGCTGTTCAGGGAGAGGGCAATCAGGGCGCAGAGCCATGGCTCAGAGAGCAGATGCCAGATAACCGGATATTCCTGTAACGACGGGAACTGGCCCGGGCCGTAGTAAATCAGGAAGATCTGCACCAGCAGCGGCGTTCCGGTAAAGAGCGTAATGTAGCCACGTACAATCCACACCAGCACCGGCGTTTTCAGCGTCAGGACGATGGTGAAGATCAGCGCCAGGATCAGCGCCACGATGATAGACGCGACGGTCAGCGTCAGGCTGGTGTGCAGCCCTTTCATCAGTTCGGGTAAATAATCCAGCATCAGCCTGGTCTCCGTTCAAAACGCGTTGCGCGCAAATCAATACGCTTCAGAACGTACTGGCTCAGCAACGTGATCACCAGGTAGATAGCCGCCGCGACGATGTACCAGGTAAACGGCTCCTGCGTACGGGTGGCGATACTTTTTGTTTGCAACATCAAATCGTTCACGCTGATCAGGCTCACCAGCGCGGTATCTTTCAGCAGTACCAGCCACTGGTTACCCAGCCCTGGCAGGGCATGACGCCACATCTGCGGCATCACCAGGCGGAAGAAGATCGCCGCTTTCGACAGACCCAGCGCCTGGCCGGATTCCCATTGACCCTGCGGTACCGCCTTCAGCGCTCCGCGCAGCGTTTGTGACGCATAGGCCGAATAGAGCAGGGAGAGCGCAATCACGCCGCACAGGAACGGGCTGACGTCGAAGTTCTCAATCTGCATCTGCACCGGGATCTGCGCAAAGCCGAGATTAATCGTGAAGCCGTCCGACAGCGTTAACAGCAGCTGTGAGGAGCCGAAATAGATAAACAGGACCACCAGAATTTCCGGCAGTCCACGCAGCACAGTCACCAGCCCTGAACCGAGCCATGCGACAGGGCGCCACTTAACGGACTCCCACACCGCAAAGAACATCGCCAGTACGAGGCCGATAATCAGTGCACAAACGGCAAGGCCGACGGTCATCCCGGCGGCGCTTGCTAAAGGAAAAATTTCATTCATCAGGAATTACTTCTGGAACCATTTTTTGTAGATGGTTTCGTAGGTGCCGTCTTTCTTCACTTTTTCCAGCGCAGCGTTGAATTTCTGCTGCAACTCGGTATTGCCCTGACGTACGGCAATACCCAGACCTGTACCGAAGTAGTCTTTATCGGTCACCTTGTCACCCACGGCGGCCAGCTTGTCGTTCGCTTTCAGCCATTCGGTCACGACAGCCGTGTCCCCGAACACCGCATCGATACGACCGTTTTGCAGGTCCAGCTTCGCATTCTGGTAGCTGTCATACGGCACGGTGGTGATTTCCGGATGCTTATCCATGATGAATTTCTGGTGCGTGGTGCCGTTCTGCACGCCGACTTTCTTGCCTTTCAGCAGGTCAACGGAGGCGTATTTACCTTTCTGACCGATGAACAGGGCCGAGTTGTCATAGTAAGGGGTGGTGAACAGAACCTGCTTTTCACGCTCCGGAGTGATGTCCATTCCGGCCATTACGGCGTCGATACGGCGGAACTTCAGGCTTGGGATCAGGCTGTCGAACGCCTGGTTGCTGAAGGTACAGGTCGCGTCGATCTCTTTACACAGGGCGTTTGCCAGGTCCACGTCGAAGCCAACAATCTTGTTGTTCGCATCAATGGATTCAAACGGAGGGTAGGACGCTTCAGTGGCGAAACGGATGGTCTGGGCTGCGGTAGCGGAAAGGCTGACGCTAGCAAGCAGCGCGGCAATCAATACTTTTTTCATTATAATTTCCCTAACACATTAGTGTGATAAGTAGTTTTTGAAGGCATCGGTTTGCGGGTTAGTGAAGCAGCTCGCGTCACCCTGCTCAACGATATACCCGTTTTCCATATAGACCACGCGGCTGGCGGTTTTGCGCGCCACTTCCACCTCGTGGGTCACGATGACCTGGGTAATGTTGGTTTCCGCCAGCTCACGAATAATGCTCACGATCTGGGCGGTAATTTCCGGGTCCAGCGCCGCGGTTGGCTCGTCAAACAGCAGCACCGCCGGCTCCATCATCAGCGCACGGGCGATCGCCACACGCTGTTGCTGACCACCAGAGAGGTGTAAAGGATACCGGTCGCTGTACGGTTTCAGACGCAGACGTTCCAGCAGCTTTTCCGCACGCGCCATCGCCTGGTCTTTGCTTAAGCCAAGCACGCGGCACGGGGCTTCAATCAGGTTTTGCACCACCGTCAGATGCGGCCAGAGATTGTATTGCTGGAAAACCATGCCCACGTTTTGACGCAGTTCACGAATCGCTTTATCAGACGGGGTTTTCGCGAAGTCAAAATGGTTACCGGCGATGGCCAGCGTCCCCGAACGGGGCATTTCAAGCAGATTAAGAACACGCAGAAGGGAGCTTTTTCCCGCGCCGCTTGGGCCGAGCAAAACCAGCGTTTCGCCCTCCGGGCAACTCAGCGTAATGTCGAACAGCGCCTGGTGTGCGCCGTAGAAGCAGTTAATGCCGTTTAGTTTAATACTCATCGGGGCAGTCTTTACTCATCCAGGCAATCTATAGCAATTGAGGCCGCAGATAGTACCGTTGACAGAATAGTTATGCAATATTTCTGCGTTAAAAGTTAAATATAACCCGTATTTACTCTTAAACATAGCACAAAATAGCGACGGGAATGGGGGGCGAGTATAAATGTCGGCATTCCGCAGGAAATGCCGGACATTTTACGGGGTTAACGTTTATTTAACGGAGGCGTTAGCGGTTCTCAATCGACTGGCGAAGGGTGCCCGCCGGGGCATGAACGCTGCCGCCAATGTAGCGCACATCGTCTATTGCCCAGCACTGGCCTTCACGGATCATCAGAACCTCATCCTGCCATGTTTGCGTCCCCTGGGTGAGCTTCACGCGCAGGGGAATATTGCGTGCGTCGGTATTCGGTATGGTGGACGCGCTGGCAACGTCGGCGCTGTCCGGCAGCGTGGCGCGGCTGGAGAACGGAGCGGATGACAGCAGGGCGTTGTGCTGCGGATCGCGCGAAGCGTCGGTGAGCAGTTTCGCCAGATTATCGCTCAGGTACGGGCGCAGGGCGGTCAGGTCATTACCGCGATGCTGAATACGGTAATCATAAAATTGTTGCGCCACGGCATCCGGGCCACCCTCAATACAAGGGCCGCTGCGGGTTCCGATATCCTTAAAGGCTGGCGTGACCGGCGTTGTGCAGGCGCTGAGCACCAGCGCGCATGGCACTAAAAGCGTTAAAGCAGAGTAGCGCATGTTGATTTCCTTATTTATTAACTATCCTTTCAATCATAGCGTAACGAACCGATAATGCTGTCGCTAACGCATTGAACGCTAAAGAAGGAGAGAAAGTATGCAATTTTCAACAACGCCAACCCTGGAAGGTCAACCGATTACCGAGTACTGCGGCGTGGTCACCGGTGAGGCGATTCTGGGCGCCAACATTTTCCGCGATTTCTTTGCCGGCATTCGGGATATCGTCGGCGGACGCTCCGGCGCGTACGAGAAAGAGCTGCGTAAAGCGCGTGACATTGCGTTTAAGGAGCTGGGCGAGCAGGCCAAAGCGCTGGGCGCGGATGCGGTGGTGGGCATTGATATCGACTACGAAACGGTCGGGAAAGATGCCAGCATGCTAATGGTGAGCGTAAGCGGCACGGCGGTGAAGACCCGTCGATGAAGCGTTCGCTCTCAACCCTCCTGCTGGCGATGTTGCTGGCAGGATGCGCCTCGGAAGAGGGCATTGTTGATAAAGGCGCCTACGAGCTGGATACGCGCCATCAGGCGCAGGCGGCCTACCCGCGTATAAAGGTGCTGGTTATTCACTACACCGCCGATGATTTCGACACCTCGCTTGCGACCCTGACCGATAAAAACGTCAGCTCTCACTATCTCATCCCCGCAAAGCCGCCAGCTCCGCAGGGCAAACCGCGTATCTGGCAGCTGGTCCCGGAGAGCGAACTGGCCTGGCATGCGGGCATCAGCTTCTGGCGTGGCACCAACCGCATAAATGATACCTCCGTCGGCATTGAGCTGGAAAACCGCGGCTGGCGGAAAACCGGTGACGTGAAAACCTTTACCCCCTTCGAACCGGGGCAAATTGCGGCGCTGATCCCGCTTGCCAGAGACATCATCGCCCGCTACGACATTAAACCGCAGAACGTGGTGGCACACTCGGATATCGCCCCGCAGCGTAAAGACGATCCTGGGCCACTGTTTCCGTGGCGCGAACTGGCGCAGCAGGGTATCGGAGCCTGGCCTGATCCGGCGCGCGTAGATTTTTATATCAACGGGCGACCGCATTATCAGCAGGTTGATACCGCAGTACTGCTCGATTTGCTGGCGCGCTACGGTTACGAAGTGCCAGAAAACAGTACGCCCGAACAGCAAAAACGCATCATCATGGTTTTCCAGATGCATTTCCGTCCGCAGTTATGGAATGGCGTAGCGGATGTGGAAACCATGGCGATTGCCGAAGCACTTTTAGAGAAATACGGGCAGGGGTAAACCTTCGGACTACCCCCGAATGAGTATATTTTCGTAAGTTCCTATCAGATTAATCCTAAGTACAAACTCATTTCATTTTTAGTTAATTGACTTAAAATTATCCGGATTTAAGATGGACACATAGCGCGCTAAGTAATTTGGCGAATTAATAAAAAGCTTCACTCTTTTTTTGTTTATTCTTGACGTTTTCATCAGGAAAAATATTTATGGCTCGGTAACAACACCGTGGCCATTCTTTTTAAAAATCACATCTTAAATCGGGTATAACAATGTTAAGCATCTATGGAAAAAAATTACGTCCGCAACATGAAATGGAAAAGATCATTTCTGCAACCTCAGGCGTTGAAGAAAGAACGTTAAAAAAATGGCAGAAAATTTCCACCTCTGATTCCGGCTATATTCATATTATCGTCAGCGGTGAAGTCGAATTTCGACGTGAATCTGACGAACTGTGCATGTTCACCGTCACCGGGCAATGCATTTTCGGCCTGTCGTCAATGTATTACAACGCCACCCATATGTACGGCCTTGTTCGGACGAATACGGTTGTTCGCTCGATCAAGAAAGAGGTCTTCGCCCAGCTGATGACCGAAAAAAATCTGTGGCCAGAACTGACCAAAGTCCTTTCCTGGTACATCTGCATGCTGAGCAAACGTGATGATGTTCTGGTTGCCCGCAGTGCGTATTCCGTTGTCCGCGAATTTTTATATGAGATTAACGACCTGATTGTTCAACAACAGCGTGATATTAACGTTTATGATTACATTCAGGAATACACTAACCTGGCACGTAGCACTATTATTAAAATCCTCTCCGATCTGAAAAAGGGTCAATATATTGTGGTGGAAAAAGGTCGACTGCTTAACCTTACCGCACTGCCTGAAAAATATTAATACCTGCTCCCGCCGTCTCCTTTTTCACTGAAAGGAGAACGGCTATTTCCACTGTTTTTTACACTGGCTTGTGAATTATCCTGCGTTTCGTCAACCGGCGGCGCGGGAATTTTTCCTTGAGAATAATCCTGCTCCTGCTCTTTTAGCGCCTGTTTAAATAATTCCGTTAATGATGACTCTTCACTGCCCGTGCTGGCGGGAGCGGTATCGTGCTCATGCGCCTCGGTTCCGGGTAAAGTCTCCCGCGAGGTGTCGTGCGGCACCACGCCGTCGGGCGCCTGCTGCCAGTCGCCATCATCACTGTTGATCGGCAGATCCTGCATCGGTGGAACATCAACAGGCACTGGCGCAGCTTTAGGCTGCGGATGCGGGAACGGTTTACTCACGTACACGTAATGCATATCCGAAAGCTGCGTTTCCGGTTTCGCAACGCTGGCGTTGACCGGTTCAGGTGCCGGGTGGCGCAGGTTCCAGTAGATGTGCATATACAGGCCGACAACCAGCATGGCGCAAAGCCCGACCAGCCATAACGCCGTTTTGCCGAATATGTTTTTCAGGCTGGGGAGACGGTACGAAAACCAGACCGCTTCCCCGGTTGTATAGCTGCGCTGGGCCGCAAGACAGATGGTCGACATTAGGCTTTCTTCTCCTGCATTTTCGCGTCCGGGGTGGTGCGGGTGGCCTGAATCAGTACGCCCGGCGCGCTGTTGGTCACGCGCATCAGCTGCATCAGCGTATCTTCCCCGGGGATGCCATCCACGTGCAGATGCATTTTTTGCTGAAACTCGCGGGTGCGTTTCATCATCTCTGCGGTCCAGATCCGGGCATGCGTTTCAGGCTGGCTCAGCGCCAGGCTTAATTGTTGATCCAGCCAGGCCATGTCTTTGCTGTCGCTGGTCGCGCCGATCGCATCTTTACCTTCAGGCGTCAGGCGGTGCAACTGGGTGAAGTTGCCGGTCGCGTGCCGGTTAAACCAGCTGCGGCTCACCTGCCAGGTCCGGTTATTCATTAACAGGTCAATGGACGTGTCCCCGACCCTGGCGACCACCGCATAGTTAAGATGGCCGCTGGTTTTCAGTTCACTGACCCACGGATACCCTCCCTGCGCCAGCGTCTCCGGCGACGCATTCCCCTGTTTACACATCAGGTTCACTTTGGCGGCGTTCTGGCACAACGCATCTTCGGCCGAGGCGTCATACCCCCACATGAGATACAGCTGATGCATCGCATCCGGCTGATTAACTATTTCGTTGTCGATAACCGGCACTACGGGCGCTTCGACTTTTAGCGATTGCTGTTTCCAGCTGACGGGCACCGGGAGCTGGATCGGCAGGCGTGCGCCGATCGATGAGGTCAAATACCAGCCACAGGCGGCAAACAGCACGGACGCAAACAGCCCCACGGTCGCCAGGCGCTTACCATGTTTTTGGGCGGGCAGGATCTCTCCCGCCGCCAGACGTAAATGACGTGGGCTGACCTGCGCCGCGCGTTCCGTCCAGGCGGCGAGCATTGACAGGTGCGCCAGCGCGTTCAGTTTGCTGATGTTGCCTTTGGTTAGCGTGTGCATTTTACGCACGCGGGCAGGCGGCAACGGCGAGTTTTCGCAGCCGTGTTCTTCGCACTGGGCCTGTACATAGCTCAGGTATTCGCGGCAGGTCAGGGGGCGCAGGGCATGATGCGTGTGCGTATATTCGCGCAGTTCAGGTTGCTTTAGCAGGATCTCCTGATCCGCAGTGCCCGTCAGTACCACGGCGAGCCGGAAGTTCAGCTCCTGGGCGCGCGTGAGCAGCGTTCCCAGGACTTCACGGCAGCTCTCCTTCATGGCTTCGGCATGGGCGATCGTCAGCACTCTGGATTTTGCTTTCCCCTCCTGCCACTGGCGCAGGACGGCATCCACTGCCTGCATGCGATCTTTAATCACTTTCGTTCCCGGGTTGAGTTTGTACAGCAGGCTACTGGCACTCAGTTTGGGAAACGCGTTGATGGCAAGAACGGTATGGTTGCTGGCTTTCAGCGCGTCGATGAACTGACCCAGAAGCGGAGCGTCGTCGCAAAAAAGCCCGATAATTCCCGCCAGCTGGGTTTTCTCTTTCAGCAGGTTGAACACGTCCTGATGATAAGGCACCAGAAAATCACCGGATAAACGGGTGATTGTCCTGAATGGCGGATTTTTAAAATTAAAGTGGCTCTGATACATAACGACTTACCGTCTCTGATTAGGAATAGCAACAGCAGCAGAAAGTAAGGTAATGCCCCTGAGCGGTCAATTTGCAGACAGAGTAAAAATATCCAGCCGGCTGCGCCTAACATCTGGAATTTATACGGTCAATATTTTTCTTTATGAAAGTTGGTGGCGAAGTCAGTGGTCGCGTTTGCAACAGCTTATTACTATTTTCCTCCATATTGGCGCAGTATGACGCTGCTTATTTTTGCTTTGCTATAGGCCGGATAAAAAATGAGGTTCTCATTTCTGTCACGGTGGATAACGCCTTGTATTATGTTTTTGCTGCTCATTTTTTGTGGCCAGCAAGGCTATCTCACCTTTAAAGATTATAAAAAAGTTATGAATAAGTTTGCTAATTCTGACCTACAGCCGCTGAAAAAAACGCGCGAAGACAAACCCTTCACGCTTTTTACGGCTGCCGTCCGTCAGGAGAACTTATCGGCTGCGGCAAAACCCCCGCTGGCGGCGGAGATTGAAGGCATTGTGCGCAGTGATGACGCCTGGCTCTCCTTCGCTGTCATCAAAACCCCGGGCGGCCAGCGAAGCTACCGCGAGGGTGAACCGCTCGCCGGGTTTAACGACGCATTTATTCAGGAAATAAACAAAGATAATGTGGTGGTTAATTATGAAGGTGCTACGCAGGTACTGGCGTTAAATAAACCGGACTATTTTAAGGGGGGCGTGGAGAGCGGCCCGGTTACAAAATCGACGAAAGATGCTGGCGCAGAGAGTGTGCATCTTGATGATTATCTGGTGTTAAAACCCATCATTGAAAAAGGCCGACTGGAAGGCTACAGGATAAACCCAAGGAATGCCTCCGCCTTTTACAGTCAGTCAGGTCTGGAAAAAGGCGATGTGGCGATTCAGGTTAACTCTGTCGATATGACCGATGAAGCAAAAGCGAAAAGCATTATTGCCAACTGGTCGAAAATGAAAGAAGCGGAGGTCATCGTACGACGTCACGCTCACCTTGAAAATATTCGGGTTAATGTTCTAAACAATTAATAAGTGTGCAGACATGAAAAAATTTCCCTGGGCGTGCGTGGCGCTGACCGCATTGTCGTTATATTCTAGTTCGCTGCTTGCAGCTAACTTTAGCGCAAGTTTTAAAAATACTGATATTCGCGAGTTTATCGATACGGTAGGTCGCAATCTCAACAAAACTATTCTGGTCGATCCGTCCGTCCAGGGAACCGTCTCGGTCAGAACCTACAACGTGCTGACGGAGGATGAGTATTACCAGTTCTTCCTGAGCGTGCTGGATCTCTACGGCCTGTCGGTGATCCCGATGGACAACGGCATGGTCAAAGTGGTGCGCTCAAGCGTAGCGCGTACCGCCGGTGCGCCGCTGGCAGACAGCAAGAACCCGGGCAAAGGTGACGAGATTATCACCCGCGTGGTGCGTATGGAAAACGTACCCGTTCGCGAGCTGGCCCCGCTGCTGCGTCAGCTCAACGATGCCACCGGCATCGGGAATGTGGTCCACTTTGAGCCGTCCAACGTCCTGCTGTTAACCGGTAAAGCCTCGGTGGTGAACCGCCTGGTGGATCTGGTTCAGCGCGTCGATAAAGACGGTATTCAGCGCCGCGAAATCATCCCGCTGCGCTTTGCCTCTGCCAAAGAGCTTTCGGATATGTTGAATAACCTCAACAACGAAGAGCAGAAGGGGCAGAATGCGCCGCAGCTGGCGACCAAGGTGGTGGCGGATGACGAAACCAATAGCCTGGTGATCAGCGGCTCGGAAGATGCGCGCGCGCGTACCCGTTCCCTTATCCATCAGCTGGATCGCGAGCAGAATAACGAAGGAAACACCCGCGTCTTCTATCTCAAATATGCCAGCGCCACCAAAGTGGTACCGGTGCTGACGGGGATTGGCGAGCAGCTGAAAGACAAGCCGGGCGCGGCCAAAGCGAAAACCGCGAGCGCCTCAACCGACCTGAACATTACCGCCGACGAGTCGACCAACTCTCTGGTGATCACCGCGCAGCCTAACGTGATGAACTCCCTGGAGAAGGTGATCGACAAGCTGGATATTCGCCGTCCGCAGGTGCTGGTGGAAGCGATCATTGCCGAAGTGCAGGACGGCAACGGCCTGGATCTTGGCGTGCAGTGGACCAGCAAGCACGGCGGCGTGCAGTTTGGCGCTACCGGCCTGCCAATCAGCCAGATTAAAAATGGCACCATGAAAGGGGCGAGCTTCACGGGCCTTGCGACCGGCTTCTTTAACGGTGATTTCGGTGCGCTGGTGACCGCGCTCTCCACCGACGGTAAAAACGACATCCTCTCCACGCCAAGCGTGGTCACGCTGGATAATAAAGAAGCGTCGTTCAACGTCGGTCAGGATGTGCCGGTGCTTTCCGGTTCGCAAACCACCAGCGGCGACAACGTCTTTAACTCGGTTGAGCGTAAAACCGTGGGGACCAAGCTGAAGATTGTGCCGCAAATCAACGATGGCGACATGATCCACCTGAAGATTGAGCAGGAAGTATCCAGCGTCGACAACAGCGCAACGGAAGATTCCAGCCTCGGCCCAACCTTCAACACGCGCACGATTAATAACGAAGTGATGGTCCACAGTGGCCAGACGGTGGTGCTCGGCGGCCTGATGGAAAATGTGACCAAACAGTCGGTCTCCAAAGTGCCGCTGCTCGGCGATATCCCGCTGGTCGGGCAGCTGTTCCGCTACACCTCGCAGGATACCTCTAAACGCAACCTGATGGTGTTTATTCATACCACCGTCCTGCGTGACGACGACAACTACAGCGCAGCCTCGAAAGAGAAATACGACCAGATCCGGGTGCGCCAGATGCAGCGCGTGGAAGAGAAAAAGCTCGGTATTGTCGAGCCGAGCGACAACGCCGTACTGCCAGCGTTTCCTGCCGCCAGCACTGCACCCGTGAAAACCCACGCGGCACGCAATCCGTTTAAAGAATAAGGCGGAGGGGAAACGTGGACGAACTGACTAAAACCCTGTGTAGCAGCAACTACGCAAAAGAAAACGGCGTTCTGCTTTACAACAATGACGTCTATATCCGTGAGGACACCCCGGCGTTAGCGCTGCTGGAGGTGCGTCGGGTGCTGGGATGCGCGTTTGTCCCGGTTACCCTGGCGCCGGAAGCGTTTGACGAGATGCTGGCCAAAATCTGGCAGCAGAGCAGCGGCGTGTCGCAGCAGCTGGTGGACGATATGGACGCGGATATCGATCTGATGGCGTTAACCGAGGAGATCCCGGATAACGAAGATTTGCTCGATAACGATGAAAACTCGCCGGTGATCCGCCTGATCAACGCCATTCTCGGCGAGGCGGTGAAGGACGGCGCGTCGGATATTCATATCGAAACCTTTGAGCGCACCCTGAGCATTCGCTTTCGTGTTGACGGCGTGCTGCGCCCGGTGCTGCAACCGGCGCGTAAGCTCGCCCCGCTGCTGGTGTCGCGTATCAAGGTCATGTCGAAACTCGACATCGCCGAGAAACGCCTCCCGCAGGATGGCCGTATCTCCCTGCGCATCGGTCGCAAGGCTATCGACGTGCGTGTGTCGACCATTCCGTCCCAGTACGGCGAGCGCGTGGTGATGCGCCTGCTCGATAAAAGCAATCTCAAGCCCGACATCAACAAGCTGGGGCTGATTGATGAAGAACTGGAGAAGCTGAAAGGGCTGATCGACCGCCCGCACGGGATCATCCTCGTTACCGGCCCGACGGGTTCCGGTAAAAGTACCACGCTGTACGCCATTCTTTCGGCGCTGAACGGCCACGAACGCAACATTCTGACCGTGGAAGACCCGATTGAGTACGAGCTGGAAGGGGTGGGGCAGACGCAGGTTAACCCGCGCGTGGACATGACCTTTGCCCGCGGGCTGCGCGCCATTCTGCGTCAGGACCCGGACGTGGTGATGATCGGGGAAATTCGCGACGGTGAGACCGCCCAGATTGCGGTGCAGGCGTCGCTGACCGGTCACCTGGTGATGTCGACGCTGCACACCAACAGTGCCGCAGGGGCGATAACCCGTCTGCGGGATATGGGGCTGGAGTCCTTCTTAATCGGTTCATCGCTGCTCGGTGTCATTGCCCAGCGTCTGGTGCGTCGGCTGTGTACGCACTGCCGGACCACCAGTCCGCTGGACGCCAATGAAAAAGCGCTGTTCAGCTTTATGGCCGCGCCGCCAGACGCGATTTACCGCGCGGTGGGGTGCGAACACTGCCGTCAGAGCGGCTATCAGGGCCGCGCCGGTATCCATGAGTTCCTGGTGGTGGACAGCGCCATGCGCCGCGCCATCCATGAAGATAAGGACGAAATGTCCCTCGAAACGCAGCTCTTTAAGCAGGCCTACAGCCTGCGTGAAAACGGGCTGCTGAAGGTGATCGGCGGCGTGACGTCTCTGGAAGAGGTCATGCGCGTCACCGCCGAACGTGGGGGGGATGCGTAATGGCTTTCTATGCCTGGACGGCGACGGATGCCGCGGGGAAAACCCAGCGCGGGACGTTACAGGCCGAGGGGCAGAAGCAGGTTCGCCAGTGGCTTCGCGAGCAAAAGCTGATGCCCGTCAGCATCACCGAAACCCGCGAAACGGCGGCTGGCGGGAAAGCGAAAACCGGGGTGAAGCTCTCTACTCCGGTGCTGTCGATGTTTACCCGTCAGCTTTCGACGCTGGTCAACGCCGCGCTGCCGCTGGAGAGCGCGCTGAAAGCGATCTCGAAGCAGACGGAAGACAAAAAGCTGGCGGCGATGGTGGTGGAGATCCGCGAGAAGGTGGTGGAAGGCCACACCCTGTTCGATGCCTTCAGCCAGTTTCCGCGCACCTTCGACAAGCTTTACTGCACGCTGGTGATGGCCGGGGAGAAAACCGGTCACCTGGGCGACGTGCTGGAAAAGCTGGCGGAGTACAACGAGCAGCGCCAGAAGATGAAAAGCAAGCTGACGCAGGCAATGGTCTACCCGATAACCCTCACCGTGGTCGCCATCGCGGTCATCAGCATCCTGCTGGTGGCGGTGGTGCCGCAGGTGATCGAGCAGTTTACCCACATGAAGCAGCAGCTGCCGATCACCACCCGGACGCTGATTGCGGTAAGTGATTTCCTGCAAGCCTGGGGCATTTATATTGTGGGCATTCTGGGCGGCGGCTTTATCGGCTTCAAAACCTGGCTGAGGAATGCCAAAAACCGTTTTCGCTGGCACAGCTGGCTGGTGAACGGCTCGCCGATTAAAAAGCTGGTCTGCGCCATCAACAGTGCCCGCTATATCCGTACCCTGAGCATTTTGCAGGCCAGTAGCGTGCCGCTGCTGGAGGGAATGTATATCGCGATGGACGGTATTGAAAACCGCTATGCCCGGCAGGTGCTGGAGCAGGCCGCCGACACCGTGCGCCAGGGGGCGTCGCTGTATGCGGCGCTGGAACAGGCGAAATTATTCCCGCCCACCATGCTGTATATGATTGCCTCCGGTGAAGAGAGCGGGGAATTAGGTAATTTAATGGATCGCGCGGCGGAAAATCAGGAATCGGCCTTACAACATCGAATTACATTAACGCTGTCGGTCTTTGAACCGGCGCTGGTGGTATCCATGGCGACGATTGTTTTATTCATCGTTCTGTCAATATTACAACCGCTTCTGCAACTTAATAATATGGTAGGTTAAATCATGGCTTTAAAACGTAAAAACCTGGCTCGCCAGGCGGGCTTTACATTGCTCGAATTAATGGTGGTCATTGTTATTCTCGGCGTACTGGCGAGTATGGTGGTGCCAAATTTAATGGGCAATAAGGAAAAAGCCGATACGCAAAAAGCAACCAGCGATATTGTCGCGCTCGAAGGCTCGCTGGATATGTACAAGCTGGATAACCACCGCTACCCGACCACAGAGCAGGGTTTGCAGGCGCTGGTGACCAAACCTGAAATCGCGCCAATCCCGAACGGCTACCGCACGGACGGCTATATCCGTCGCCTGCCGCAGGACCCCTGGGGCAATGATTATCTTCTGGTGAGCCCGGGTGAACACGGCGCGGTGGACGTCTTCTCAGCCGGTCCGGACGGCGAAGCCAATACCGCCGATGACATTACCAACTGGTCTCTGGATAAGAAAGAGAAATAATGAAAAATCAACGCGGCTTTACGTTGCTGGAAATTATTCTGGCGCTGGTGATATTTGCCAGCTGCGCCATGATGGTGGTGTCCACCATTCCTTCGCGCAGCGGCGCGGATATATTTGGCCAGCAATTAAAAGCGCTCGTTGATTATGGTTCAGACCGTGCGGTGATGGACGGAAATATTGTCGGGCTGGTGATCGCCACCGATAAATATCAGCTGGTGACGATCGCCGATAAAAATGGCGAGCGGCACTGGGTGCTATTATCTGCCGGACGCATTAACACCAAAGGTGATTTTCCGGAAGAGATGCACGTGTCGCTTTCGCCGCAGCGTCTGGCCGCGACGGTGACCTCCGAGCCGCAGGTGATCTTTTTACCGGACGGTGAAATCAGCCGCTTTACGCTGACGCTGCAAAGTTACGACAAACAGCACCATTTCCGCGTGGTGTCGCACGGTGCGGCGCCGGTATCGGTAGAAAACGATGGCTAACGGCAACAAAAAGCAAAAGGGGATGACGCTGCTGGAGGTGATGGTCGCTCTGGTGATTTTCTCCACCGCCGCGCTGGCACTGATGAACTCGGTCTCCCTGAACGTGCGTTTTACCCATGGCCTGGCCGATACCTTGCAGGCCAGTTGGGTGGCGGAAAATCAGCTGACGGAAGCACAGCTCACCCGAACCGACTTCCCGGATGCTGAACAGCAGGGGACGGAAATCATGGGCGGGCGCAGCTGGAACTGGCGTAAGCAGCGGGTGAAAACCGCCGACAACGTCTGGGCGAATACCCTACGCGTATATGCGGAAAGCGATGAGAGCCAGCCGGTTATCTCCCTGCGCATCATTCCGCCGGGAGAGAGCAAGTGAAGAAAACGCGACGCCAGCGCGGATTTACCCTGCTGGAGATCATGATTGCGCTGACTATCTTCGCGGTGATCAGCACCCTGGCCTGGCAAATTCTGGACGGCGCGATGCGTACCAGCTCGGCGACGGATGCCAGCGCCGCAAAGCTTAACCAGCTTCAGCGTGCCTGGAGTCTGATGGAGCGTGATTTTTTCCAGCTTCAGGCGCGCGCCCCGCGTAATGAGCCGGAGCTGTTTCGTCAGGAGGGCGATGCCCTTGAACTGACCACCCTGAATGGCGTGAGCGGAACGGTCCAGCTGGAGCGCGTGCGCTGGCGGCTGGAAGAGGGGCGTTTGTATCGCGACGTCTGGCCGGTCATTGACGGCCCGGCGGACGCCAAGCCTGACGAAGTGCCGATTGTCAGCGGCGTAAAATCATTGCAGTGGCGGTTTTATCGTCAGGGCTGGCTGACAGCCTGGCACGACGCCGCCCATCTGCCGGACGGCGTGGAGATTATGTTGACGATGGAAAACGGGGATACCTGGCGCTGGGTGTTCACCACGCCGGGTGATATGCCGGAGGTGGCCGCTGCCGCAGCGCCAGAGAAAGCCGCCGACGTGCCTGCGCCGACCCCGGATGCGGCCCCTGCGCCAGCGCCTGCGCCGGAGACCAGACCATGAAGCGGATCCGTCAACAACAGGGCGTCGCCCTGCTGGTGGTGCTGATTTTGCTGGTGATGATGTCGGCGCTGGCCGCCAAAATCAGCCAGCAGTTCTGCCGTAATTTGCAGAAAACGCATTATCAGGTAAGCCAGCAGCAGCTGCGCTGGGCGATGCAGGCCCAGGAAAAAGTGGTGAAGGACCGGTTACAGACCGACGCCAGCGGCGAGAGCAAGCCGCTGGCCCTGGACGGCGACTGGCATCAGCCGCTGGAGACGCAGGGTGAAGATTATACGGTTGTGAGCCAGGTGGAAGATGCGCAGGACTGCTTTAACGTCAATAACCTGTTGACCGCCGACGTCGCACCCCAGGGGCAAAGCGCTCCCGCGGTGGCGGAAAAACCGCGTAAAGAGCGGATTGTTGAACAGCTCCTGAGGGAAAGCGGCCTCAGCCCGGGCACGGCGGAGGCGGTCTATTTCCAGCTGGTGGATTATCTCGATGGCGACAGCACCACGGCGAAAGAGGGGGCCGAAAGCGATGCGTGGGCTGGCGTCGTGCCCGCGCGGCAACCGGCAAATCAGATGATGCGCAGCATCGCGGAAATCAAACTGCTGCCGGCGTTCCCTGTTACGGCGTATCCGAAGGTGAGCAAGCTGTTATGCGCGCTGCCGGACGCTGCCAGCAAGGTCGATGTCAACACCCTGCAACCGGAACAGGCCGCCGTGCTGGCGGCCATGTTCCCGGGAAAACTCACGCGGGATGACGCCGTTCGCCTGCTGGATGCGCGTCCGGAATCGGGCTGGGAAAATATTGAAGCGTTCAGCAAAGCGCTGGAGCAGGCCTTCCCGCAGTTAAAAGACGATCTCCCGCAGGTGGCGGATCAATTTTCTATAAACAGCCGGTACTTCCGCGTGAATTACACCGGCAATACCGATGAATTAACGCTTCGCGTGGTCAGCCAGCTTCAGGTGAATAACGAAGCCGGTGAGATCGTGACGTGGCAGCGTCGTTACCGAATGATTGAATAAGAAAAGTAGAACGTTATGAAACAGGTACTTTTTGTTCGTCCCGACAGCCGCGAGGGCGGGAAAATAATGTGGTGTGAGTCCGGCAGCGAGCGCGTCGAGGTGGTCGACAGCCTGGAGATGCTGGCCGAACACCCCCTGGCTACGCGCGTTTGTCTCCTGTTGCCCGCCAGCGACATGATTTTCCGCCATTTTACGCTGCCGAAAAAGGTGGCTTCTCAGGCGATGGCCTTCTCGTGGATGGCGGAAGAGACGCTGATTGGCGACGTGGACAACCTCCACTGGACGGTACTCCACAAAAAAGGCGCCGACGTCGACGCTGTGGCCATTGACGCCGACCGCCTGCGCGCGGCATTAACCCGCTGTCAGGAGGCCGGATTAAACGTGATTCAGGCCCTGCCTGATGCCTGGCTCTTGCCCGTGACGGCAGGGGGCAGCACGCTGGTCGCGCAGGATGATGGCTACTGGCTGCGTTTATCGCCCCATGTGGCGGGTGAAATGGAGGCAGCCCTGCTGCCGCTGTTAATGCAGAAAGCCGGGGTCGGGGAAGTGTGGTGCTACGGCGATGCGCCTGCGAAGGTGCACGTTGACGTGCAGCATGCCTGGCAGCATCCGCTGGCGCTGATCCAGCCGCAGTGGCAAACCTGCCGCGTTAACCTGCTTCACGGTGAATTCAGCCTTAAGGCCGGTCATGGGCGGGCGGCGAAAAGTATGAAAGCGGCGATGGTGGCGGCGGGCGTGCTGTCTGTTGGTCTGCTGCTGGGGCCACGCATTGCGATGGCCTGGATGCTGGTGCAGCAGGAAAATCGGGTGCAGGAGGAGATCGTCCAGGTTTATCAGCACCATTTCCCCAGCATGCGTCAGCAGACCAATATCAAATATCACTTTGGTCAAAGCCTGAAAAAACAGAGCAAGGGATTCTTTCTTCAGCTTGATGAGCTGGAGAAAGCCCGGCAGGCAGTCCCTGCGATGGAGATCGATCTGCTGGAATACGATGCGCAGCAAAACACCCTGACGCTCAGCGTCAGCGCGCAAAACCAGCCCGCGTTGCAGGCGTTTGTTAACCAGACCCGTGAGAATTTTGATTTTACCTTACAGCCTGTTTCAACAACCGAACCGTATACCGCCATGATCGCAGGGAAACATAAATGAAAGAGCGAATCGCGCAGCTGAAAGCGCGCTATCAGAATTACAGCGCCCGGGAAAAAATTATTTTAAAAATATGTGCCGTTGCCATTGTGGGGGCAGCGGTGTATTACACAGGAGTGATCCCCCTGGATAATATGATTCAAAATAGTAAATCGACGCTTAAAAGACAAAAAGAGACGCTTAACTGGATGCGCAGTGAAATTGATAAAAATCATCTTCAGGTCCAGTTAGTCAAAACGGATAACCCGCGTACGGTGGTCGAGAACAGCGCCCATGAAATTAACCTTTCACTGACGGATGTGCGCCAGGAGGGGCAAACTTTATCGTTCGTGGTGAATCGGGTGAATGTTTATGAATTAAAAAGCTGGCTGCGCGAAATTAATCAGACCTCCGGCGTGAGACTGCAAAAAATAAACCTCACGCCGGTTGACCACCTCAGCGACGTGAAAGCGCAGGTGCAGCTCACCTGGTCAAAAAACGCATGAATACCTTCGCGCTGATACGGGACGCCTGCCCGGTAGGGTTCCCGATAATGAGTGCGATCCTGGGTGGTATTGTGGGCAGTTTTCTTGGCGTTGTCGCCGAGCGCGTACCGGGGATGGTGATGGATGAGGAGGGGAGTGGCAATCTGCTCTTTCCGGCCTCGCACTGTCCGGTGTGCCAGCACACGCTTGCGGCGTGGGAAAACATCCCGCTGCTCAGCTGGCTTTTATTACGGGGGCGCTGCCACCAGTGCGGCAGCGCGATCCCGCTGCGACTCTTTCTGGTCGAACTTGTCACCGCTTTGTTTTTTGGCATCACCGCCTGGTGCATGCCGGACGTTCAGGCGCTGTTCTCTTTGTGGTTACTGGCGGCTTTTTTACTGCCGCTGGCCATGATCGACTGGCAGCACCAGCTGCTTCCGGACTGCCTGACCCAGCCGCTGCTGTGGGCGGGGTTAGTGCTCCATGCGTTTGACCACACGTTGCCGCTACGCGATGCGCTGTTCGGCGCGGTGGCGGGCTATCTGTCGCTCTGGCTGCTCTACTGGGCTTTTCGACTGATCGCCGGACGAGAAGGTCTGGGTTACGGGGATTTTAAGCTACTGGCGGCGCTGGGGGCCTGGTGCGGCTGGCAGGCGTTGCCCTCCATTGAACTGGCGGCAGCGTTAAGCGGTATTGTCGGTTATTTCGCCGTAAATAATTTAAATAAAAATAACCTCACTATTTCTTTTGGTCCTTATCTCGCCTTTGCTGGAATAGGGGTGTTTATTAGTCAGCAAATTGCTTTCACATTTTAAATATACAGGTCAAGATTTTTTATAAATCTTTTTGATGGAGGAAGGAAAGGACGATCCTTTACGCTCAGTGTATCGTAAGAGATATAAGCTACACGGGATTTGGCTTGTATCTTTTAATGGAGGAATACAACGCAGCAACAATTTTTTGTTCACGGCACTCACGTTGGTTAAATACGCATTACGCGAAACGCATCCATGATCTCACGGAAGACATGGGTTACTACGTTATAAATAAATTTATCAGGAAATAAAAATGAAATTTATGAAGCCAAAATATCTGGCGCTCTTTATTGCGGCGGCAACCAGCTCCGCATTTGCAGCAGCGCCAGGTGCACCGACGATCGGCTATGGCAATGACAAATTTGCCCTGGTGGAAGTCGATCAGGCTGCTCAGGATTATAACAATCTTGTCAAAGTGCATAACGATGGCGTGGATGTAAAAGTTGAGTGGAACGTCTGGAGTGGTGATGCGCCAACTTCTGCGAAAGTTCTGCTGGACGGACAGACCGTATGGACCGGCGCAGCCGGTGCGACGGGCTCTGCAACGTTTAAAGTGAAAAAAGGCGGGCGTTATCAGGAACAGGTTGAAGTCTGTAACGCCAGCGGCTGTGCGAAAAGCGCCAGTAAGCTGATTATTGTGGCTGACACCGACGGTAGCCACCTGCTGCCGCTGAATACGTCTCTCCAGGAGAACAACAAAGCGTTCGCGAAGCATACCGATAAAGTGGTTGCGGCCTACTTCCCGGAATGGGGCGTTTACGACCGTAACTTCCCGGTTGATAAGATCCCTGCGGCAAACCTCAACCACATTCTGTACGGCTTCATTCCAATCTGTGGCGGTGACGGCATCAACGACGGCCTGAAAACCATTGAAGGCGGTAACAGCTTCCGCGTGCTTCAGAACGACTGTAAGGGCCGTCCTGACTTTACCGTGGCGATCCACGACCCATGGGCTGCGCTGCAAAAACCACAGGCTGGCGTCTCCAACTGGGATGACCCGTACAAAGGTAACTTTGGCCAGCTGATGGCGCTGAAAAAAGCGCATCCAGGCCTGAAAGTGTTGCCATCTATCGGCGGCTGGACGCTTTCCGATCCCTTCTTCCACATGGGTGACCCGGCTATCCGCGCACGCTTCGTCTCTTCTGTGAAAGATTTCCTCCAGACGTGGAAATTCTTTGACGGTGTGGATATCGACTGGGAATTCCCGGGCGGTGGCGGTGTAACCGAAACCATCGGCAACCCGCAGCAGGATAAAGCGACCTATACCGCACTGATGCACGACCTGCGCACCATGCTGAACGAGCTGTCTGCACAGACGGGCCGTACCTATGAACTGACCAGCGCCATCGGTGCAGGCCGCGATAAGATCGAAGACGTGGATTACACCACGGCTCAGCAGTATCTCGACCACATCTTCCTGATGAGCTACGACTTCTACGGCGGCTGGAGCAACACCGTTCTCGGCCACCAGGCTGCACTGCGTGCGCCAGCATGGCGTCCGGACACGGATTACACCACTGAAAACGGCGTTAACGCGCTGCTTGCGCAGGGCGTACAGCCAGGCAAGATCGTGGTGGGTGCGGGCATGTATGGCCGCGGCTGGACCGGCGTGCATGGCTACACCGGTGACAATCCATTCACCGGTACGGCAACCGGCATGGTGAAAGGCACCTGGGAACCGGGCGTGGTTGACTATCGTCAGATCGTGAACGAATACAAAGGCAAACCGGGCTGGGAATACGGCTACGACACGACCGCTGAAGCTCCTTACGTCTTCAACAAATCCACCGGCGACCTGATCTCGTATGAAGATGCGCGTTCAACCACGGCGAAAGGCAAGTATGTTCTGGCCAATAAACTGGGCGGTCTGTTCGCGTGGTCTATCGACTCTGATACCGGCGACATTCTGAATGCGATGAACGAAAGCCTGCTGGGCGGCGACTCGACTCCGGTTGATCCGGTGGTCACCAACCACGCGCCAATCGCGTCCTCTGCCGATCAGAACGTGTCTGGCCCGGCAACCGTCACGCTCGATGGCTCTGCTTCCAGCGATCCTGATGGCGATGCGATTACCTACAAATGGACTCAGGTCTCTGGTCCGTCTGTCACCATCAACAACAGCACCAAAGCGAAAGCGACCTTCAACGTTGCGGCAGCGACCACCGACCAGACCATGACGTTCCGCCTGACGGTGACCGATGCAAAAGGCCTGAGCAACGCGATTGATGTCCAGGTGGTGAACAAGGCGCCGAAAGCTAACCAGGCACCGGTTTTAAACCCAATGGAAGCGATCACGCTTGAATCTGGTGAAACCTATGCGCTGCATGCCCAGGCCGCGGACCCAGACGGTGATGCGCTGACCTACGCCTGGAGCGTACCAGCAGATATGCACGCCACCGGAACTGACTCCGCGAACGTGAATATCACGGCGCCGGAAGTGAGCTCAACGTCTACCTACACCCTGAGCGTGGTGGTGAGCGACGGTAAGACCAGCGTGCAGTCTAACGTCCAGGTCACCGTGAATCCGAAAGCGGCGCCTGCACCTGTGCCAGATGACGAAGACACTAACCCGGCGGATGACGTTACCCCGCCGGCTGATGATGTGACTCCACCGTCTGACAAAGGGAGCTGCGATGCGCCTGTGGATGCTAACGCCAGCAAATATGCGGCGTGGGAATCCAGCAAAATCTACAACGGTGGCGATACCGTAAGCTTCGACCATCTGGTGTGGAAAGCGAAGTACTGGACTCAGGGCAATCAGCCTGGCTTCGGTGTGGATGCATGGGAGCTGGTAAGCAACGTGAAGATGAACTGGCGTTCTGACCTGGTCTACAACGGCGGCGACACCACCACCTATGAAGGAAACGTTTACCGTGCGAAATGGTGGACCCGTGGTGATAACCCAGCCAACAGCGACGTATGGGTAAAAGAAGGCGCATCAACAGATTGCAAATAATCTAACCCATTAATGACTCCCCCTTCAGAGGGGGAGTCATTCAAAATTCATTTTACAGGATGTTGGTAAGGAGAAATAACCGAAACTGTCAGCAGGTAAAAATGAAAAAGTTGATTTTGTTGTTATTGATAATAAGCCAAAGCGCACTGGCAAATTGTTGGGATAAAGCGGCGCATTATTATCATGTCGACCCTTATTTACTGTACGCGATAGCGAATGTGGAATCCGGTATGAATCCGTATGCGGTTGGGCAAAACCGCGATGGCACGCGGGATGTCGGGCTGATGCAAATCAACAGTTCGCATTTTTCCGCGCTGGAAAGCAGAGGCATCGACGAATACCGATTAATCACGGAGCCGTGTACTTCGATCATGGTCGGGGCTTCTATCCTCTCCGGGATGATCAGGGTGTATGGCTATAACTGGGAAGCCGTTGGCGCGTATAACGCCGGACTGAAAAAAGAAAATTATCCGCAGAGGATGAAATATGCCCATAAGGTCTGGGCCAAATATCAGCAACTGAAATTAGCAGCACGATATTAACGTTTTTTATTTTTGAAGAATTCCTGAAGGTGTTCTTCGAAAAGTGAAAACAGCTGAATGTGGTTTATGTATTAACGGAGTAATACCTAAGCCGGGATATTAACATTTAATTTGAAATAAACAGGAAAACTGAAATGAACAAAAGGACGTTACTGAGTGTACTCATTGCGGGAGCCTGCGTGGCGCCATTCATGGCCCAGGCTGCGAATCTGAAGGAGACCAGCAGTGAGCCGTACACTATCAAAGCCAGCGATCTGGCGAAGAAAGAGAAGGAACTGACGGACTTCCCGCTGATGGCTTCGGTGAAAGAGACCATCCAGACGCTGGATAACGCGCAGGTCGAACTGATTGAGCCAGGCCGGGCGGCAAACCCGGACAACGTTAAACGCGTTGAAGGGATTGTGAAAGCCAGCGACTGGGAATATCTCTTCCCGCTGCGCGCGCAGGCCTATACCTACAGCAACTTCCTGAAAGCCGTGGGTAAATTCCCGGCGCTGTGTAAGACCTACAATGACGGTCGTGACAGCGACGCCATCTGCCGCAAAGAGCTGGCCACCATGTTTGCCCACTTTGCCCAGGAAACGGGCGGCCACGAAAGCTGGCGTCCGGAAGCCGAATGGCGTCAGGCGCTGGTCCACGTACGTGAAATGGGCTGGAGTGAAGGGCAGAAGGGCGGCTATAACGGCGAATGTAACCCGGACGTCTGGCAGGGGCAGACCTGGCCTTGCGGTAAAGATAAAGACGGCGATTTCCTGAGCTACTTCGGTCGTGGGGCGAAACAGTTGTCCTACAACTACAACTACGGTCCATTCTCTGAAGCGATGTACGGCGACGTGCGTACGCTGCTCGACAAACCTGAGCTGGTGGCGGACACCTGGCTGAACCTGGCGAGTGCGATCTTCTTCTTCGCCTATCCGCAGCCGCCAAAACCAAGCATGTTGCAGGTCATCGACGGTACATGGCAGCCGAACGACCACGATAAAGCCAACGGTCTGGTTCCGGGCTTTGGTGTGACCACCCAGATCATCAACGGCGGCGTTGAGTGCGGCGGCCCGACTGAAATTGCGCAGTCTCAGAACCGTATCAAGTACTACAAAGAGTTTGCAAACTACCTGAAAGTGCCTGTTCCGGCGAACGAGGTGTTGGGTTGCGCTAACATGAAGCAGTTCGACGAAGGTGGCGCAGGCGCCCTGAAGATTTACTGGGAACAGGACTGGGGATGGAGCGCGGATACCCCGGACGGCAAAACCTACTCTTGCCAGCTGGTGGGTTACCAGACCCCGTTCAGCGCATTTAAAGACGGTGACTACAGCAAGTGCGTGCAGCACTTCTTTAACGTGAAAATTGTTAACGACGAGGGTTCTTCCGAGACCCCGGACGAAACGCCGGTCACGCCAACACCGACGCCATCCGACGATGAAACGCCGGCACCAACCCCAACGCCGGATGAAACGCCGGTTGTGGTGAACCACGCGCCGGTTGCGCAGATTGCCGGTCCGATCGGTGCAGTGGAAGCGGGTGCGCAGGTTTCTCTGAGCGCCGAAGGCTCTACCGATCCAGATGGTAACACGCTGACGTATACCTGGCGTTCCCAGGATGGTCAGACTGTTACCGGTCAGGACAAAGCGGTTGTGACCTTTACAGCGCCAGAGTCTGCGACGGCGCAGCAGTATGAAGTGAGCCTGACCGTCAGCGATGGCGAACTGAGCAGCACCACGTCTTACCTGCTGAACGTGAAAGCGAAAGCGGCAACGCCATCCGGAGAAGATACGTCTTACCCGGCATGGAGCGCGAATAGCAAGTACAACGCCGGTGATATCGTGAACAACCACGGTAAACTGTTCCAGTGCAAACCGTTCCCGTACAGCGGCTGGTGTAACAATGCGCCGACGTACTATGAACCTGGCGCAGGTCTGGCATGGGCTGAAGCCTGGACGGCATTATAAACAGCAAACGGCAACCCCCAGGGTTGCCGTTTTAGTGTCTGCTCTTTCCCCTCACCCTAACCCTCTCCCCAGGGGGGCGAGGGGACAGTACGGTGCAGTTGTAGGCCCGGTAAGGCGCAGCCGCCACCGGGCAAAAGGCTAACGATGAAGTTTCCCGTGATCCCGTAACCACGCCGCCGTACGCACTATCCCTTCATCCAGCGATACAATCGGTTTATATCCCAGCTCGTTCTCCGCCCGCGAAATATCCAGCGTAAAATCAAAGTTGAGCTTCGACACACCGTAATGCGTCAGCGCAGGCTCTTTCGCCGATTTACTGCCAAAGCGCTCCATGCTGCGGGCAATCATGTCCAGCATCGGGTAAGGAACAGAACGGATCCGGCAGTCGATTTTTAACTCGTCAATCAGCCTTTGCACAATGCTGCGCAGGGTACAGGGTTCGCCGTTGGTGATGTTGTACGCGCGGCCCGACACCAGCTTATCGCATTCCGGCTGGCTCGCCAGCCACATGGCGTGAACGGCATTTTCGTAATAGGTCATGTCCACCAGCGCATCGCCGCCGCGCGGTAACAGCACGCTGCCGTAGTGGTGCATCATCTGGGCCAGTCGCGGGATAAAGACTTTGTCGTGCGGCCCAAACAGGCTCTGCGGACGCAGCACGGTAAAGCGGGTGTGCGGGTTTGACTGGGCCAGCAGGTCGATCACCTCTTCGCCCGCCGCTTTACTGCGGGCAAACTCACAGGCGAAGCGCGCCGGGCGGAAATCTTCCTGAATATCACGATGGTGGTGATAGTCGAAATAGAGCGACGGGGAGGAGATATGAATAAAGTTACGCACGCCCCAGGCGACGGCCCATTCGCCCAGACGACGCGTGGCGCGCACGTTAGCGAGATCAAAAGCTTCCTGGGTACCCCACGGGGAGGTAAAACTGGAGCAGTGCCACAGCGTATCGATACCGGCGAGCATCACCTTGGCCTGAGAGGAGACCAGCTCCGTCAGATCGGCATGGACAAATTCAGCGCCCATTTTTTGCAGGAGCTTACCCATCGCCTCATTGCGACCGGTGGCCCTCACGCTGATGCCTTTGTTGCGCAGAAACTCGACCGCATTTCGGCCTAAGCCGCTGGTCGCCCCGGTAACCAGTACCTTCATAACAATCCACTGTGTTGAAAAGAATTTCGTGCGCATTCTTTCGTGAATTACGATGTGTTGCAATGGGAAAGGTGAAAGATTAAGAGTTTTATTTAGTTATTTTCCCGCTTTTCTTCTGCCAGTTGCGCAATCCGTTTCGCCATTCCGCGGAAGATAAACAGGTGTGCCGGGATCATCAGCAACCAGTAAAACAGACCCGGCATTCCGTGCGGATGCCACCATGCCCGAACGTCCAGTTCACGATGGTCGCCGTTGTCCTTGAGGGTGAAGCAGAGCCGCCCCAGCCCCGGCGCCTTCATGCCAAACAGCAGCGCCAGCTGTTTTTCCGGCTCAACAATAATCACTTTCCAGCTGTCGACGGTATCGCCCACCTTCAGCCAGGGATGGGCAGGGCGGCCTTTTGCCAGCCGGTGACCGACCAGCAGATCCAGCGCGCCGCGCGTTTGCCACAGAATATTGCCGAAGAAATAGCGCTCTTTGCCGCCGATCTGGTTCACAACTTCCCACAGCGCTGCCAGGCTGGCCGTGGTTTTTACCGTACAGCCCGCCTGTTTCGGATAATAGCCGTACTCGGGCCGCCAGCGGGCAAACGCCTGCGCGTCATAACCCCAGTCGCTGGAGTTCACCAGCTTCTCTTCCTCTTTCAGCGTGTTGCGCACCGCGTCGTCAAAGCGGATGAGTTCCTGGGGAATTAAGGCGCGCAGCGCGCGATCGTCCGCCAGCAGATCGTGCTTCAACCCCTGGATAAGCGCTTTGGCGGTCGTCGGCGGCACGGAGGTGATCACATTCAAAAACCACACCGATATCCAGCGGGTCGGGAAGGGGATGGGGATCAGCCAGCGGTGGCGGCCACTCACCCGCATAAAATGTTCGAACTGCGCCTGGTAGCTCAGCACTTCCGGACCTGCCGCCTCCAGCACGCGATGCTGCTCCGCCGGGTGATCCAGCAATGCCACCAGATAATGGAGTAAATTCTCCAGCGCAATGGGCGTGGTGCGCGAGCGTACCCAGCGCGGCGGCGTCAGCACGGGCAGGTTGTAGACCATATCGCGCATCACTTCGAACGCGGCGGAACCCGCGCCGACGATGATCCCTGCCCGCAGTTCGGTAACGGGGATACGGGCGCTCCGCAGCGTTTCTGCCGTCAGCTGTCGGGCGCGCAGATGGTCTGACTGCTCGTGCTCAGGCGCCTGGAGCGAGCTTAAAAAAATCACCTGCTTCACCGGCGTTTGCAGCAGCGCATCACGAACGTTCATCGCCACCTGACGCTCGTGGGCGATAAAATCGCCGCCTTCGCCCATGCTGTGGACAAGGTAGTAAAGCGTATCGACCCCTTCCAGCAGCGCAGGAAGCGCTTTCGGCCAGCTAAGGTCAACGTTGTGACACGTCACGCCAGGCAAATGTAGCTTTTGCAGGCGTTCCGTGTTGCGTGCCGCTGCCAGCACCTGGTGCCCCTGCTGGCTTAACGCAGTGGTCAGATGCTGACCGATATACCCGCTGGCGCCGAGCACCAGAATACGTTGCGGCACGGTATGCTCCTTAACGCTGTAAAAATGCCTGCCAGTGTTCCACCACCTCGGTCAGCTGCTCGCGGTTAACGTCAAGGTGCATCACCAGCCGTACGACCGGGGAGGCGTTAATCAGCACGCCTCGGGCTTTCATAAAGTCGCCCAGCGCGGCAGCATGCTCATCGCCGACGCGGACAAACAGCATGTTAGTGTCGTGACGCATGACATCAGCGCCGATTTCACGCAGCTGCGCTGCCATCCACGCCGCATTGTCGTGATCGTCTTTCAGGCGTGACACGTTATTTTTCAGGGCGTACAGTCCGGCAGCCGCCAGAATACCCGCCTGACGCATCCCGCCGCCGGTCATTTTGCGCCAGCGGTTGGCGCGCCTGATGTAGTCCGCGCTGCCAACCAGCAGGGAACCTACCGGCGTACCCAGCCCTTTAGAGAGGCAAATGGTGAACGAGTCGCAATATTGGGTGATCGCTTTCAGCTCGCAGCCGTACTCCACCACGGCGTTGAAGATACGTGCGCCGTCAACGTGCAGGCCGAGCTTACGCTCGCGGGTAAAGTCCCATGCCGCTTTCAGGTATTCGCGCGGCAGGACTTTACCGTTATGGGTGTTTTCGAGGCTCAGCAGTTTAGTGCGGGCGAAGTGAATATCGTCGGCTTTGATTTTCGCCGCGACTTTGTCCAGCGGCAGCGTACCGTCGGGTGCGGCATCGATCGGCTGCGGCTGGATGCTGCCAAGCACCGCCGCACCGCCGGCTTCGTACAGGTAGTTATGCGCCCCCTGGCCGACGATATACTCCTCGCCGCGCTCGCAGTGGCTGAGCAGCGCCACCAGGTTAGCCTGCGTGCCGGTGGGCAGGAACAGGGCAGCCTCTTTACCGCTCAGCTCTGCCGCATAGCGCTGGAGTTCGTTGACCGTCGGGTCATCGCCGTAGACGTCGTCCCCGACCGGGGCGGCCATCATCTCTTCGAGCATGGCGCGGCCCGGACGGGTAACGGTATCACTACGTAAATCAATCATTTCACATCCCTTTAATTTAAGAGGTCTTGTGAAATGTTTTACCTGAGCCAGTTGGTTTTTGCTAGTTCGATCACTTCGTCACCGCGCCCGCTGATGATGGCGCGCAGCATGTAGAGGCTAAAACCTTTGGCCTGTTCCAGCTTGATTTGAGGCGGGATCGCCAGCTCTTCTTTGGCGACCACCACATCCACCAGCACCGGGCCGTCGATGGCGAAGGCGCGTTGCAGGGCGTCGTCCACCTCTGAGGCTTTCTCCACCCTAATACCGGTGATACCGCAGGCTTCGGCGATGCGGGCGAAGTTGGTGTCGTGCAGTTCGGTGCCGTCCGTGAGGTAGCCTCCGGCCTTCATCTCCATCGCCACGAAGCCCAGAACGCTGTTGTTAAAGACCACGATTTTGAGCGGAAGCTTCATCTGCGCCACCGACAGGAAATCCCCCATCAGCATACTGAACCCGCCGTCGCCGCACATCGCCACCACCTGACGTTCCGGTACCGTCGCCTTTGCACCCAGCGCCTGCGGCATGGCGTTGGCCATTGAGCCATGGTTGAACGACCCAAGCAGGCGACGTTTGCCGTTCATTTTCAGATAGCGCGCGGCCCAGACGGTGGGCGTTCCTACGTCGCAGGTGAAGATGGCATCGTCGTCGGCGAAGTGGCTGATCTGCTGCGCCAGATACTGCGGGTGGATCGCTTTTTCGCTCGGTTTGGCGAGATCGTCCAGCCCCTTGCGCGCATCGCGATAATCGCTCAGGGCTTTATCGAGGAATTTGCGGTCCGTTTTTTCTTCCAGCAGCGGCAGCAGGGCGGCGAGGGTGGATTTGATATCGCCGATAAGCGCCATATCCACCTTGCTGTGCGCGCCGATGCTGCCGGGATTAATGTCGATCTGGATAATTTTGGCATCCGTCGGGTAGAACGCGCGGTACGGGAACTGGGTGCCGAGCAGGATCAGCGTGTCGGCGTTCATCATGGTGTGGAAGCCGCTGGAAAAACCGATCAGCCCGGTCATGCCGACATCGTACGGGTTATCGTATTCAACGTGCTCTTTCCCGCGCAGGGCGTGCACAACTGGCGCCTTCAGCTTACCGGCAAATTCCACCAGCTCTTTATGCGCGCCGGCGCAGCCGCTGCCGCACATCAGGGCGATATTGCTGGAGTATCGCAGCAGCTGTGCCAGCTTTTTCAGCTCTTCTTCGGCAGGGGTAATGGTTGGCTGGGGCGCAGAGTACCAGTGGGTGGTGGCGGTTTCAGGTGCGGCCTTCAGCGCCACGTCCCCCGGCAGCACAACCACCGAAACCCCGCGATTCAGGATCGCCTTACGCATGGCTATCGCCAGCACCTGTGGGATCTGCTCCGGCGATGAGACCAGCTCGCAATAGTGGCTGCATTCACGGAACAGCTCCTGCGGATGCGTCTCCTGAAAATAGCCGCTACCGATTTCAGATGACGGAATGTGAGCCGCAATCGCCAGCACCGGAACATGGTTGCGGTGACAGTCGAACAGACCGTTGATGAGGTGCAGGTTTCCCGGTCCGCAGGAACCTGCACAGACGGCGAGTTCACCCGTAAGCTGCGCTTCGGCACCGGCGGCAAAGGCGGCGACTTCTTCATGGCGGGTGGGCATCCACTCAATAGTTTTCATCTTGTTAAGGCTATCGCTGAGTCCGTTCAGAGAATCGCCAGTGACGCCCCAGATACGCTTTACGCCAGCCTGCTCAAGGGTTTTCGCTATGTATGCAGCCACAGTTTGTTTCATGGTTGTCCGTCTCCTTTTTGTGATATCGCTTACAAGCTTAGAAGAAAGTCGCTGTATTGCCTGCTCAGTATTCTTTAAGTCCAGGTGGTTTTTCTGCGCGACGTGCCTGGCAAAGTCAAACAAATAACGGGCTGCCGCACAGGCAGTAGGCACAATGTAGGCCGGGTAAACGTAGTGCCGCCCGGCAAAAAGCCCGGTGGCGCTGACGCTTACCGGGCCTACAGGAGTTACAAAGGCAAATGAGCTGGCCTGCACGGACAAAAAAGCCCGGTGGCGCTGACGCTTACCGGGCCTACAGGTGAACCACGACAGATTATGCGAGGACAAGATCGCCCTGCGGATGGCACGAACATGCCAGCACATAGCCCTCCGCGATTTCCGCGTCGGTCAGCGTCATGGTGCTGGTGACCGTGTACTCACCGGAAACCACTTTGGTCTTACAGCAACCGCACACCCCGGCGCGACAGGCCGCTGCCACCGGTACGTTGTTGCTTTCCAGCGCTTCAAGCAGCGTGGTGCCCACGCGGCCAAAGAAGGTCTGCGCCGGTTGCAGCTTCGTGAACTTCATCCCGCTGGTCGCCGCTTCCGCTACAGGCGTGAAGAACTGCTCTTTGAAGAAGCGGGTCACGCCGAGCGCTTTCACTTCTTTCTCCACGATCTCCATGTACGGCGCCGGGCCGCAGGTCATCACGGTGCGGTTCGCAATATCCGGCACGCTTTGCAGCAGCTCGCGGCTCAGGCGCCCCGCGACAAAACCGTGCGTCGCGTTGTGCTCGGCCACCAGCGTCACCGGATAGTTGCGCCATTCTTCGGCAAAAATCACATCTTCCGGGGAACGAACGCTGAAAATCACCTGCACGTCGGCCTGAGGACGGTATTTCGCCAGCCAGCGACGCATCGACATAATCGGCGTCACGCCACAACCCGCCGCCAGCAGCAGGAATTTATCTTCCGTCTTGTCGTCACAGGTAAACTCGCCCTGCGCATCAGACAGCCAGATGTAATCCCCGCGCTTCACGTCCCGGGTCAGCCACTCGGATCCTGCGCCGTCATCAATACGACGAACGGTGAGCGTAATGTACTCGCTCACGCCCGGCGTGGAGGAGATCGTGTAGGCGCGCAGAGTATCCGCCGAATTACGCACGCTCACCAGCGCATACTGGCCCGCGCGGTACGGATAATAGTCATGGCACAGCAGCGACAGCGTCCACACATCCGGCGTCTCCTGATGGATGTGATGAACCTGCATCCGCCACGGACATTGTGAGGTTGGCATGGTCATGAGTTACTCCTTACGCGCTCAGCAGTTGCTTCATATCATCTTCAACGTTGGTCACGGAACGCAGACCAAATTTCTCGTTCAGGATGGCCAGCAGGTCCGGCGTCAGGAAGCCTGGCGCGGTCGGCCCGGTGACGATGTTGGTCACGCCGAGAGAGAGCAGGGTCAACAGGATAACGATCGCTTTCTGCTCGAACCAGGAGAGCACCAGCGACAGCGGCAGATCGTTCACGCCGCAGCCCAGTTTCTCTGCCAGCGTGACCGCCAGAATGATGGCTGAATACGCATCGTTACACTGACCCGCATCCACCAGGCGCGGCAGACCTTCGATGTTGCCGAAGTCCAGCTTGTTGAAACGGTACTTACCGCAGGCCAGGGTCAGGATCAGACAGTCTTCCGGTACGCGGGTGGCGAAATCGGTGAAGTAGTTACGTTCCCCGCGCGCGCCGTCACAGCCGCCGATCAGGAAGATGTGACGCAGTTTTTCACGGCTGACGAGGTCAATCAGGGAATCCGCCGCACCCAGCAGGGTTTCACGACCAAAACCGACGGTGATGAGGTGCGGAATTTCGCTGTACGGGAAGCCTGCCATCTGCTGCGCCTGAGCGATAACCGGACCGAAATCGTCGCCTTCAAGGTGGCTCACGCCCGGCCAGCCGACGATGCTGCGGGTCCAGATACGGTCGTCATACGCGCCGACGGTCGGGTCGATGATGCAGTTAGAGGTCATGACGATTGGGCCAGGGAAGCGGGCGAACTCCACCTGCTGGTTCTGCCAGCCGCTGCCGTAGTTACCGATCAGATGCTTAAATTTACGCAGCTCCGGGTAACCGTGCGCGGGCAGCATTTCGCCGTGGGTATAAACGTTAACGCCGGTGCCTTCGGTCTGCTTCAGCAGGTTGTAGAGATCTTTCAGGTCATGACCGGAGATCAGGATGCATTTGCCTTCGGTCGCTTTGACGTTGACCTGCGTTGGCGTTGGGTGGCCGTAGGTGCTGGTTTCACCGGCATCCAGAATGCTCATCACTTTGAAGTTCATCTGGCCGATTTCCATCGAGCATTCCAGCAGGGCGTTCATATCGGAAGGCCAGGTGCCCAGCCAGGCCATGATTTTGTGGTACTGGGCGTAAATAGCGTTGTCGTACTGGCCGAGTACGTGCGCGTGTTCCATATAGGCCGCAGCACCTTTCAGACCGTACAGGCACAGCAGGCGCAGGCCGAGGATGTTTTCGCCAATCGCCGCTTTGTCTTTATTGGGAGTAAATTCTGCGGCCTGACGCTGTAGCTCGCCCAGGTCGTCGCTCACCAGCTGTAGCTCCGCCATCGGGTTGTCCACGCGGGCGCTGGCGTCGGCATTCAGGCACTGCGCTTTCAGGGCTTCACGCAGGGCAATAGCTTCGCGGGCATAGCCCACAATGCGTGGAGAATCGAAGTTAACGTTAGTCAGCGTGGAGAAAAATGCGCGTGGCGCGAAGCTGTCGACATAGTGATCGACAATGCCATATTCACGGGCTTTGAAGGCCCAGGCGGACAAGCCTTGCAGCGTCGCAATCAGCAGATCCTGAAGATCGGACGTTTCTGCGGTTTTGCCGCACATACCCTGCGCGTAAGAGCAGCCGTTGCCTGCCAGGGTACGGATGGTTTGTTCACATTGCACACAAAACATAATCACACCTGTTAAAGTTATATTTGAGATACATGTTTAAGGTTATGCCTGTGCCACAACAGAGAAAAGTGCTTTCTTATACTAAGTGGAGGGTTATTGATTTAGCGCAATTTTGGCGGCAGGTTCACTACCGCCAAAGCAGTATCAGGCTGAGAAGAACGCCATCAGGATGGGGACCAGCAGGCTCAGAATAAAGCCGTGTACGATGGCGGCAGGGACCATCTCCAGCCCTCCCGAGCGCTGTAACACCGGCAGGGTAAAGTCCATTGAGGTGGCCCCGCACAGGCCCAGCGCGGTAGAGCGGCTGCGGCGTACCAGGCCGGGGATCAGCATGATGGCTATCAGCTCGCGCGCCAGATCGTTAAAGAAGGCGGCGCTGCCGATCACCGGACCAAACGATTCGGTCAGCAGAATACCGGAGAGCGAATACCAGCCGAAACCGGACGCCATCGCCAGGCTGGTTTTCAGCGGCAGATCGAGAATAAAGGCGTTAATCACTCCCCCCGCCAGTGAGCTGGCCACAACGATAACGGCAACCATCATGCCCCGGCGGTTAAGGACAATCTGTTTCAGCGTCATGCCATTATTTCGCAGCTGAATACCAATCAGGAAGAGCAGGAAAATAAGCGTATATTCGCTGGCTTCCGTTGCGTACTGTAAAAATGCCCAGCCGGTCAGACCCAGTAAAAAACCGAGTACCACCACGCCGCACAGTTTTAATGATTCCAGCGCCATCGCAATACGGGAGGGAAGCTTTTCCTGATGGTGGTGATTTTTCCAGGGAATAGTGCGTTCCAGCCAGAACAGCGCAGCAATATTGCACAGCAGAATAACCACTACCGTAACCGCAGAATAATGCAGGATGGAAAGCAAGTTCGTCGCCAGATTATCCAGGAAGGCCAGGCTGATCCCCATAAAGAACAGAATGACGTAAACAATCCAGCTGAGAAAGCGATTAATAAGCTTTAAGGCCGATTCATGACGCAGCGGAATAAGGTAGCCCACAATCAGGGGCAGAAGAATGATGAGGAGTCCTGAGAACATGAACAGCCGGTCCTTTTGAGTATCAGTTAAGCGCCAGAGACACTACCCAATAAAGGCTGTGAGGTAAAGCTACAAAAAAAGCCGGGTGGCGGCTGCGCCTTACCCGGCCTACAAAGTGCACACTAACGTAGGTCGGGTAAGCTTTAGCGCCACCCGACATTACAGACCGCACTTAATTAATCGCGTTTTTCCAGCAGGGTGCGATACAGCACGCCGCCCAGAATACCGCCGATAATTGGCATCACCCAGAACAGCCACAGCTGTTCAAGCGCCCAGCCGCCCTGGAAAATAGCCACCGCGGTGCTGCGCGCCGGGTTAACGGAGGTGTTGGTCACCGGAATGGAGATGAGGTGGATCAGCGTCAACGCCAGACCAATAGCGATGGGGGCAAAGCCCGCAGGCGCGTATTTGTCCGTTGCGCCGTGGATCACCAACAGGAAGCCTGCGGTGAGCACAATTTCAATCACGATGGCAGACAGCATCGAGTAGCCGCCTGGAGAGTGTTCGCCGAAGCCGTTCGACGCAAATCCGCTGGCCGCGGCGTCAAACCCGGCTTTTCCGCTGGCAATTACGTACAGCACCGCCGCGGCAATAATACCGCCAATAACCTGGGCAATAATATAGCCAATAATATCTTTCGCCGGGAAACGTCCGCCCGCCCATAATCCTAATGTGACGGCCGGGTTGAAATGACCGCCGGAAATATGCCCCACGGCGAATGCCATGGTTAATACAGTTAAACCGAATGCCAGCGCGACGCCGACAAAGCCAATACCTAATTCCGGAAATGCGGCTGCCAGTACTGCGCTACCGCAGCCACCAAACACCAGCCAGAATGTACCAAAGCATTCTGCCGCTAATTTTCTGAACATAACCACCTCAATAATAAACGTCCGCGCCCATTCCTGCGCGCGGGTTATATCGCCATAAAGGGATGACGACTCAAAGAGCCAGTATTTTGAAACCATCAACATCCCTTCGCCACTCAAATAAATTCACTAAATTTGATTTAAGGCAATGTGATGTCAATCCTTGTTCAGATCGGAGGTAATAAGAGCATAGCCCAATAATTAAGGGGGCGTATATTCTGCTGTCGTGACCCACAGCCTGCCGCTATACTGCTGATAACTTGAAGGAAAAAGTGGCCGAATTGCGGGGGATGTATGCTACTCGAACGTGTGGAGATTGTCGGGTTTCGCGGGATTAACCGCCTGTCGCTGCAACTGGAACAGAACAACGTCCTGATAGGCGAAAATGCCTGGGGTAAATCCAGCCTGCTGGATGCCCTGACGCTGCTGCTTTCGCCCGAAGAGAACTTGTACCACTTCGTTCATGATGACTTCTGGTTTCCGCCAGGGGATGTCAACGGACGCGAGAAACACCTGCATATCATTCTGACCTTCCGCGAATCCGAGCCCGGTCGCCATCGCGTGCGTCGTTTTCGCCCTATGTCGCCCTGCTGGGTGCCCTGTGAAGATGGTTTCCAGCGTATTTTCTATCGCCTTGAGGGCGAAATGGCGCAAAACGACGGGGTGTTAACCCTGCGTGAATTTCTTGATGAGAAGGGAAATCCGATCCCGCTCGATAATATTGACGAGCTTGCCCGCCATCTTATCCGCCTCTCCCCCGTGCTGCGCTTACGAGACGCGCGCTTTATGCGGCGGATCCGTAACGGCACCGTGCCGAATATGCCCGAGGTGGAGGTGACCGCCCGCGAACTGGATTTCCTCGCCCGTGAACTGGTCTCACGGCCGCAGAACCTCACCGACGGCCAGATCCGTCAGGGACTGTCTGCCATGGTGCAACTGCTGGAGCACTATTTCTCCGAGCAGGGAACGGGGCAGGCGCGCCACCGTCTGATGCGTCGCCGCTCGCACGATGAACAACGAAGCTGGCGCTATCTCGATATTATCAACCGCATGATCGACCGCCCCGGCGGGCGCACGCATCGGGTGATCCTGCTGGGATTATTCTCCACGCTTTTACAGGCGAAAGGGACGGTGCGCCTGGATCGGGACGCGCGCCCGCTGCTGCTGGTGGAAGATCCGGAAACGCGGCTGCACCCGATTATGCTTTCCGTGGCGTGGCATCTTCTTAATTTGCTGCCGTTGCAGCGAGTCACCACCACGAATTCCGGAGAGCTGCTCTCCCTGACGCCGGTGGAGTATGTCTGCCGCCTGGTGCGTGAATCCTCGCGGGTCACCGCCTACCGGCTCGGGCCCGGCGGGTTAAATGCCGAAGATGGCCGACGGATTGCGTTTCATATCCGTTTTAACCGTGCCTCTTCCCTGTTTGCCCGCTGCTGGTTGCTGGTGGAGGGGGAAACGGAAACCTGGGTGATAAACGAGCTGGCTCGCCAGTGCGGACACCACTTTGACGCCGAAGGGATCAAAGTGATCGAATTTGCTCAGTCTGGCTTAAAACCGCTGATCAAATTTGCGCGCCGGATGGGGATAGAGTGGCACGTACTGGTGGATGGCGATGAGGCGGGTAAAAAATATGCGGCGACCGTGCGCAGCCTGCTCAATAACGATCGTGAAGAGGAGCGGGAACATCTGACCGCGCTGCCTGCGATGGACATGGAGCACTTTATGTACCGCCAGGGATTTGACGACGTCTTTCACCGCGTGGCGATGATCCCGGTAGATGTGCCCATGAATATGCGCCGGGTGATTGCCAAAGCTATCCATCGGTCGTCAAAACCGGATTTGGCCATTGAAGTTGCGACGGAAGCGGGCAGGCGAGGCGTGGAGTCGGTGCCTACGCTGCTGCGTAAAATGTTCTCCCGCGTCCTCTGGCTGGCTCGCGGGAGGGCCGATTAACGGGCAGTCGCCTGCGAAACCTGTTGGATCAGGCTATCAAGCAGGGCATAGCGGCGGCGGTATTCGGACCGTTTTTTACTCGCAATCTCTTCCATCGGTTTGCGTGGCATGGTCAGCGGCAGGGCAAAGTTGCCGTTATCCTGCTGCTGTCCGCCAAGGGAGCGCCAGAAGCTGTCATAGTCAGCCAGCAATTTTCCCTCTTTTTTCTTGCGATAGCGCCAGCTGCGGTAGATGTGGGTGGCGTTACTCACCGCGAGGATCTGCTCGACCGGGAAGGCGCCTGCCAGCGTCATGACCGCTTCAACCAGCAGACGTTTTGGGAACAGTCCGTGACAGGCTTTGGTCGCCAGCTGAATGTGCTCGTGCGGGACATGCGCTTTCGCCCCCTGCATTCCGCCGATGAAGAGCGTTGGCTTGCCCTGGTATGTGCACAGCGTAAAGGTCAGCTCGGCCAGCACCGTGTTCTGGTGGTCGCAAAAAGTGAGGGTCGCTTCCCCTTCTTTGTCCAGAAACGCATCCGCGTTCAGGCGAACGCTAAACTGCTGCTCCTCTTTGCCCGTTAACGTCACCAGCATAATGCCCTGGCTGGAGAGGTAACCGTTCAGCAGCGACGCCGGAAGATGGCGGCTCATCATCTCATAGTGATCGTTCAATGCGTCCAGCGTAGTCTGACGGCCCATATCGACGGTCAGCCACGGCCGGTGCAGGCGGCACGGCAGGCCGGGCTGCACGCGCAGGATCTGCATCAGACGGGGCTGTTTTGCAAGATCTCCGAGCAGGCGCGCAGTGGTGAACGGCGTTGCCAGCGAGCGCAACATAAACTTACGTCGATAGGCCGGATTTTGCCACGCCAGCCCCGGCGTGAGGGAACCCGATGCCAGGCTTTTAAATAGTTGCCAGCCCGATTTAGGCTGGGGCAGCGTTGAATAGGGTGTATCGACGATGGAAGACATGTTAGATCCTGCTTCTGGTGGAATATCGCTATTTCAGCAGGCGCTTTATCAACATCGGGTAAACAATTCCCGACGATTACGGGGATCGGGGGTTTCGTTGAGGAGTGGTTTAGATAAAATCAACGGTGATGATAGCCAGAACAATTATTTGGAATATTTATGAACCTGAAGGGAAAACGCAGAAAGCTGTTTCTGCTGCTGGCGGTAGTGGTGTTAGCGGGCGGATTCTGGTTATGGAAGGTACTGAACGCGCCGGTACCACAGTATCAAACGCTGATTGTTCGTCCTGGCGAGCTGCAACAAAACGTGCTGGCGACGGGGAAACTGGATGCCCTGCGTAAGGTTGACGTGGGCGCGCAGGTCAGCGGTCAGCTTAAAACCCTGTCAGTTGAGATTGGCGATAAGGTTAAAAAAGGCCAGCTGCTGGGCGTGATCGATCCTGAGCAGGCGCAAAACCAAATCCGCGAAGTGGAAGCGACGCTGATGGAGCTGCGCGCGCAGCGCGCGCAGGCTCAGGCGGAGCGTAATCTCGCTCAGGTCACCCTGACGCGCCAGCAGGCGCTGGCGAAAACGCAGTCTATCTCGAAACAGGATCTGGACACAGCCGCCACGGAGCTGGCGGTGAAGCAGGCGCAGATTGGCACCATCGATGCGCAAATCAAACGGAATCAGGCCTCGCTGGATACGGCGAAAACCAACCTCGATTACACGCAAATCGTTGCGCCAATGGCCGGGGAAGTGACGCAGATAACCACCCTGCAAGGCCAGACGGTCATCGCCGCGCAGCAGGCGCCGAACATCCTGACCCTGGCGGATATGAGCACCATGCTGGTGAAAGCCCAGGTATCCGAAGCGGACGTCATTCACCTTAAGCCGGGGCAGAAAGCCTGGTTTACGGTGCTGGGCGATCCGCAAACCCGCTATGAAGGGGTGCTGAAAGATATCCTGCCGACGCCGGAGAAGGTCAACGACGCCATCTTCTACTATGCGCGTTTTGAGGTGCCAAACCCGCAGGGCGTGCTGCGGCTGGACATGACCGCCCAGGTGCATATCCAGCTGACCGGCGTGAAAAACGTGCTGACAGTTCCGCTCTCCGCGCTGGGTGAATCCGCCGGGGACAATCGCTACAAGGTGAAAGTGCTGCGCAACGGCGAAACCCGCGAGCGGGAAGTGGTGATTGGCGCACGTAACGACACCGATGTGGTGGTGGTAAAAGGGCTGGAAGAGGGTGAGGAAGTGGTCACCAGCGAAACCCTGCCCGGAGCCGCGCAATGACGGCGCTGCTTGAGCTGAATGACATTCGTCGCAGCTATCCGTCCGGCGACGGGCCGGTGGAGGTGCTGAAGGGCATCTCCCTGCGCGTTGAAGCCGGTGAGATGGTGGCGATTGTCGGGGCGTCGGGCTCGGGTAAATCAACGCTGATGAACATTCTTGGCTGTCTGGATAAGCCCACCAGCGGCACCTATCGCGTGGCCGGGACGGATGTTTCCACCCTGGACGGCGACGCGCTGGCGAAGCTGCGTCGCGAGCATTTTGGCTTTATTTTTCAGCGTTACCATCTGCTTTCACACCTGAGCGCGGCGCAGAACGTGGAGGTGCCGGCGGTGTATGCGGGCGTCGAGCGCAAAAAACGCCTTGAACGCGCGAAGGCGCTGTTAACGCGTCTTGGGCTGGAGGAGCGTGTTGATTATCAGCCTTCGCAGCTTTCCGGCGGTCAGCAGCAGCGCGTGAGTATTGCCCGTGCGCTGATGAACGGCGGACAGGTGATCCTCGCTGATGAGCCAACCGGTGCGCTCGACAGCCATTCCGGTGAAGAGGTGATGGCGATCCTGCATCAGCTGCGCGATCAGGGGCATACGGTGATTATTGTCACCCACGATCCGCAGGTGGCAGCGCAGGCGGAACGCATCATTGAGATCCACGACGGCGAGCTGGTCAGCAACCCGCCGCCACGTCAGTCCAGAGCGGCGGCGCCGAAAGAAGCCTTACCTGCGTCCACCGGCTGGGGACAGTTCTCCAGCGGCTTTCGTGAAGCGCTGACCATGGCCTGGCTGGCGATGGCGGCCAACAAAATGCGCACCCTGCTGACCATGCTCGGCATCATTATCGGTATTGCCTCGGTGGTGTCGATTGTGGTGGTGGGCGATGCGGCGAAACAGCTGGTGCTGGCGGATATTCGCGCCATCGGGACTAACACCATCGACGTTTACCCCGGCAAAGATTTTGGCGACGACGAGCCGCAGTATCAGCAGGCGCTGAAATACGACGATCTGGCGGCTATTCAGAAGCAGCCGTGGGTGAACTCCGCCACGCCTGCCGTGTCGCAAAACCTTCGTCTGCGCTACGGCAACATCGACGTGGCGGCCAGCGCTAACGGCGTCAGCGGAGATTACTTCAACGTCTACGGCATGACCTTCAGCGAAGGGGCGACCTTCAACGCGGAACAGCTGGCGGGCAGGGCGCAGGTGGTGGTGTTAGACGCTAACTCGCGCAGACAGCTTTTCCCCAATAAAACCCGTGTGGTGGGGGAAGTGATCCTGGTGGGTAACATGCCCGCCACGGTGATTGGTGTGGCGGAAGAGAAACAGTCCATGTTTGGCAGCAGCAAGATCCTGCGCGTCTGGCTGCCGTACAGCACCATTTCCGGGCGCATTATGGGACAGTCCTGGCTCAACTCCATTACCGTGCGAGTGAAAGAGGGCTACGACAGCGCGCTGGCGGAACAGCAGCTCGAGCGGCTGTTAACGTTGCGCCACGGGAAAAAGGATTTCTTCACCTGGAACATGGACGGCCTCTTGAAAACGGCCGAAAAGACCACACGTACTCTTCAGCTGTTCCTGACGCTGGTGGCGGTGATTTCGCTGGTCGTCGGCGGGATAGGGGTGATGAACATTATGCTGGTGTCGGTGACCGAACGTACGCGGGAGATCGGCATTCGCATGGCGGTCGGGGCCAGAGCCAGCGATGTGCTCCAGCAATTTTTGATTGAAGCGGTGCTGGTGTGTCTGGTGGGAGGCGCGATGGGGATTGCGCTCTCGATGATGATCGCCTTCGCGCTCCAGCTCTTTTTACCGGGGTGGGAGATTGGCTTCTCACCGATGGCGATCCTCACCGCGTTTTTGTGCTCCACCTTTACCGGCATTTTGTTTGGCTGGCTGCCGGCACGAAACGCCGCGCGGCTGGATCCGGTGGATGCGCTGGCGCGGGAATAACCCGAAAATAAAAATGCCAGCCGATCGGGCTGGCATTTTGCCTGCGGGGTGTACACAATGAATCAGAGAGCTATGCAACCGTTTCTGCTTCAACGGGCACGATAAGACTGGCGTGATTGCCTTTTGGCCCCTGGTGTACATCGAACCGGACGGACTGCCCGGCTTTGAGCGTCCTGTAACCATCCATCTGAATGGTGGAATAGTGAGCGAAGATATCCTCGCCGCCGCCTTCGGGGCAAATGAAGCCAAACCCCTTGGCGTTGTTGAACCACTTAACAGTACCCATTTCCATGCTTCGACATCCTTCGTAAATCTTATAAATTAAGATGGAATGAACCGGTGGTGGAGTGGGGGCTGTTCAAAACCTCGCCAACTCACGCTTGTACAATTTAGAGAAACGGAAGAAGCCGTCAAGCGTTTGGCGCTGGAGTTGGGACAATAATCAACCAAAATTTGAGGCAGTTAACGCTATTGCAACAGTTTGTGACAGACATCGCGGATGACAGTAATAGATGATTGTTATCTAACATCTGAGGTAGATTCAAAGTGGTTATGCATAATGGGTAAGACCAACGATTGGCTGGATTTTGACCAGCTGGCGGAAGATAAAGTGCGCGACGCGCTAAAACCGCCATCTATGTATAAAGTTATGTTAATGAACGATGATTACACGCCGATGGAATTTGTTATTGACGTGCTACAAAAGTTCTTTTCTTATGATGTTGAACGTGCAACGCAACTGATGCTTACCGTTCATTATCGTGGCAAAGCGATCTGCGGCATCTTTACTGCCGAGGTTGCGGAAACCAAAGTAGCGATGGTGAACGACTATGCAAGGGAGAACGAGCATCCGTTGCTGTGTACGCTGGAAAAGGCCTGATAAGGCATAAAATTGGGGGAGGTGCCTATGCTCAATCAAGAACTGGAACTCAGTTTAAACATGGCTTTCGCCAGAGCGCGTGAGCACCGACATGAGTTTATGACCGTCGAGCACCTGCTGCTCGCACTGCTTAGCAACCCATCTGCCCGCGAAGCGCTGGAAGCCTGCTCCGTGGATCTGGTGGCGCTACGTCAGGAACTCGAAGCCTTCATCGAACAAACTACACCGGTGCTGCCAGCCAGTGAAGAAGAGCGCGACACGCAGCCGACGCTCAGCTTCCAGCGCGTGTTGCAGCGCGCGGTTTTCCACGTCCAGTCTTCCGGACGTAGCGAAGTGACTGGCGCCAATGTTCTGGTCGCCATCTTCAGCGAGCAGGAGTCCCAGGCGGCCTACCTGCTGCGTAAACACGAAGTCAGCCGGCTCGACGTGGTCAACTTCATCTCTCACGGAACGCGAAAAGATGAGCCTAACCAGGCATCGGATCCCAGCGGACAGATCAACAGCAATGAAGAGCAAGCAGGCGGGGAGGATCGTATGGAAAACTTCACCACCAACCTTAACCAGCTTGCTCGCGTTGGCGGTATCGACCCGCTGATTGGTCGCGACAAAGAGCTGGAGCGTGCCATCCAGGTGCTGTGCCGCCGCCGTAAGAACAACCCGCTGCTGGTGGGGGAATCTGGCGTGGGTAAAACCGCGATTGCCGAAGGGCTGGCCTGGCGCATTGTGCAGGGCGACGTGCCGGAAGTGATTGCCGACTGCACCATCTACTCGCTGGATATTGGCTCGCTGCTGGCGGGCACCAAATACCGCGGTGATTTCGAAAAACGTTTCAAAGCGCTGTTAAAACAGCTGGAGCAGGACACCAACAGCATCCTGTTTATCGATGAGATCCACACCATCATCGGCGCAGGTGCGGCCTCCGGTGGCCAGGTGGATGCCGCTAACCTGATCAAACCGCTGCTCTCCAGCGGCAAGATCCGCGTGATGGGCTCCACGACGTACCAGGAGTTCAGCAACATCTTTGAGAAGGATCGTGCGCTGGCGCGTCGTTTCCAGAAAATCGACGTGACCGAGCCGTCGGTTGACGAAACGGTGCAGATCATCAATGGCCTGAAAACTAAGTACGAAGCGCACCACGACGTGCGTTACACCGCGAAAGCGGTACGTGCGGCGGTGGAGCTGGCGGTGAAATACATCAACGATCGTCATCTGCCGGATAAAGCGATCGACGTGATTGATGAGGCGGGTGCGCGTGCACGCCTGATGCCAGCCAGCAAGCGTAAGAAAACCGTGAACGTGGCGGATATCGAGTCCGTGGTGGCCCGCATCGCGCGTATTCCTGAGAAGAGCGTTTCTCAGAGCGACCGTGATACGCTGCGCACCCTCGGCAATCGCCTGAAAATGCTGGTCTTTGGTCAGGATAAAGCCATTGAGGCCTTAACCGAAGCGATCAAGATGGCCCGTGCTGGCCTGGGGCATGACCACAAGCCGGTTGGTTCCTTCCTGTTCGCCGGCCCGACCGGGGTGGGTAAAACCGAGGTGACGGTTCAGCTCTCCAAAGCGCTGGGCATTGAGCTGCTGCGCTTTGATATGTCCGAGTATATGGAGCGTCATACCGTCAGCCGTTTGATTGGTGCGCCTCCGGGATACGTGGGCTTTGACCAGGGCGGCCTGCTTACGGACGCGGTTATCAAGCACCCGCACGCGGTACTGCTGCTCGATGAAATCGAGAAAGCGCACCCGGACGTGTTCAACATCCTGTTGCAGGTGATGGACAACGGGACGCTGACCGATAACAACGGGCGCAAGGCCGATTTCCGCAACGTGGTGCTGGTGATGACCACCAACGCCGGGGTGCGGGAAACCGAGCGTAAATCCATCGGCCTGATCCACCAGGATAACAGCACCGATGCGATGGAAGAGATCAAGAAGATCTTCACGCCGGAGTTCCGTAACCGTCTGGACAACATTATCTGGTTCGATCATCTGTCTACCGAGGTGATTCATCAGGTGGTGGACAAGTTCATCGTCGAGTTGCAGGTTCAGCTGGATCAGAAAGGCGTGTCGCTGGAAGTGAGCCAGGAGGCCCGCAACTGGCTGGCTGAGAAAGGCTACGACCGTGCGATGGGCGCCCGTCCGATGGCGCGCGTGATTCAGGACAACCTGAAGAAACCGCTGGCGAACGAGCTGCTGTTTGGCTCGCTGGTGGACGGCGGCCAGGTAACGGTGGGGCTGGATCAGGCGAAGAACGAACTGACGTACGATTTCCAGAGTGCGGCGAAGCACAAGCCGGAAGCGGCTCACTGATTTTCTTTAGTGTAAAAGCCGGGTTTTTAACCCGGCTTTTTTGTGTCCGCTTTTCTCCCTCTCCCTGTGGGAGAGGGTCAGGGTGAAGGCATCAGAACGCACTAAAATACCTCTTCCTGAACAGCCACACTAAAGCCATAAATAAAAAAGGCCGGGATTGTCCCGACCTTTTAAATATTCATCTGCCATTACAGGCGAAAACAATTAGCGACTACGGAAGACAATGCGGCCTTTGCTCAGGTCGTACGGGGTCAGCTCAACAGTCACTTTGTCGCCCGTCAAAATGCGGATATAGTTTTTGCGCATTTTACCGGAGATGTGCGCAGTTACCACGTGACCGTTTTCCAGTTCTACGCGAAACATGGTATTAGGCAACGTATCAAGTACGGTACCCTGCATTTCAATATTGTCTTCTTTGGCCATCTAATCCTCTGGGGTATCACTACCAAGTTTTGAACCGGCAAGATAATGCCGAAATTCCTCAATTAAGTAAAGAATTGCGCGTTTAAAACGCAGCAAAACAGTCTCAGCGTATTGCCCAAGCGTCACGGTACAACCGAACGGAAAGCGCATTCGTAAAGGGGAGACGACAGGATAAACGTAAGGACGTTATCTGAAGCGAGGGTCCCAAACGGCGGCGGGGCAACAGGCAGAAGCTACTCTGCGGCGTAATTATAACACCCTCATAAAAAATATGCGGAAAACATTTAGGCATTGGGTATAAAGAGCGTTCTGGGAACCCAAAAATCGCGTGGTAGGGTCTCCTTTCGGCACTGTTCCAGGTGTTCGATATAGTGTCGGCGGGAGATTTCAACGGCGCCGAGCGAGGCGGTGTGCTCATTCAGCACCTGACAATCCATTAACTGTCCTCCACGTCGGGCAAATTCCTGGCTAAAAACCAGCAGCGCGGTTTTCGACGCATTCGTGGTGCGGGAGAACATCGACTCGCCGCAGAACAGCGTACCCTGCGCCACGCCGTACATGCCCCCGACGAGGTCGTCGCCGCTCCACACTTCGATCGAATGCGCGTAACCCAGCTCATGAAGCTGGTGATAGGCGATAATGATATCGCGGGTTATCCAGGTGCCTTCGTGACGATCTTCAGCGCAGCCTTCGATAACCTGGCCGAAGGCGTGATTAAGCGTGACGCGAAAGGGTGATTTTGCATGAAAACGCTTCATGCTGCGGCTCAGGTGAAACTGCCCAGGCCACAGTACGGCTCGCGGGTCAGGAGACCACCATAAGATCGGGTCGCCAGGTGAAAACCACGGAAAGATGCCGCGCTGGTAAGCCATTAAGAGCCGTGCCGGGCTGAGATCGCCGCCCAGAGCCAGCAAGCCGTTAGGTTCACGCAGCGCCCCCTCCGGAGAAGGGAACGCAATATTATGGCGAGAAAGCTGCACCAGGCGCATGACAACAGAACTCCAGTACGCGAGAGAGGACGCTACAAATATAGTCTACAGGCGCTGTTTAAACTGGTAGTAGCGACCTTGTTTTGCCAGCAGCTCTGCGTGACTACCTTGCTCAATTATGTGTCCGTTGTCCATCACAATTATCTGATCGAAATTCACCAGCCCGCGCAGACGGTGCGTGACCATCAGCACGGTTTTACCTTTCATCACATTCGCCAGTAAATCAAGGATTTGGCTCTCTGTCGTGGCATCCAGTCCTTCTGTCGGTTCATCCAGCAGCATCAGCGGCGCATCGTGCAGCAGCGCACGCGCAATGGCCAGACGACGCAGTTCGCCGCCGGAAAGCTGTCGACCCCCTTCACCCAGCCAGCTGTTCAACCCGTCGTCTTCAAGCAGCTTGTGCAGCCCAACCTGCTCCAGCATTGCCCGCAGCGTATCGTCGGAGGCGTCTGGTGCCGCCAGAAGAAGATTATCGCGCAGCGTAGCGCTGAACAGATGCACCCGCTGGGGCACGACGCTGACCGTTTTACGCAAGGCCGCTTCGCTAAAACCAGACAGCGGAACGTCGTTAAACCGAATCTCGCCCTGCTGTGGGTCCCACGCGCGCGTGAGAAGTTGCAGAAGTGTCGATTTCCCACATCCCGTACGGCCAAGGATCGCAATGCGCTGCCCGGCATCAACAGAAAGGGTGATGTCTTCCAGCGCGTTTTGCGCCTGCTTGTCGTAGGCGAAAGTGACATTGCTGAGCGTCAGCGCGACCTGCTCTGGCACAGCGATTTGACCCGCGCTGAACTTCACTTCCGGCTCCTGCTCGGCAATATCCGTAATGCGCAGCGCAGAGGCAATCACCTGGCCGAGATGCTGAAAGGCGCCCGTGACCGGGGCTAAGGCTTCAAAGGCTGCCAGGGCACAGAAAACAAACAGCGCAATCAGCGGGCCAGGCTGCGCGTTACCGCCCACGCCACCGGAGGCCATCCAGAGCATGGCGATAACGGCAATCCCACCAATTAACATCATCAGCGCCTGGGAGAACGCGGTCAGTTCAGACTGGCGCCGCTGGGCTTCATGCCAGTTCAGCTCCGTATTTTCCATGCGGGCGCGGTACCGTTTGCTGGCACCAAAAAGGGTGAGCTCGGCCTGTCCCTGCAACCAGGCGGTGAGCTGCTGGCGATATTCCCCTCGCAGGCGCGTCAGGTTTTCCCCGGTGGTTTTACCTGCACGATAAAACAGGGGCGGCAGAATAATCAGCGTCATCAGCATGATGCCGCCGAGCGTCAGTGCGATGGGAACATCCAGGAAACTCAACCCCAGCGTGACCACGACAATCACTACAAACGCGCCCACCATAGGTGAAATGACGCGCAGATAGAGGTGATCCAGCGTATCCACATCTGCGACCACGCGGTTGAGTAATTCGCCCTGTCGAAAACGTGCCAGCCCGGCAGGGGAGAGGGGCAGCAGTTTGCTGAAGGTGTAAATACGCAGGTGTTGCAGCACGCGGAAGGTCGCGTCGTGGCTGACCAGACGTTCGAAGTAGCGTCCGGCAGTTCGCGTAATCGCCGTGCCGCGCACCCCGGCGGCAGGCAGCATGTAGTTAAAGCTGTACAGCCCGGCAAAGCCTGCGGCCGCAGATGCGGAGAGGAACCAGCCGGAAAGCGTAAGCAGACCGATGCTGGCCAGCAGAGTGACGATCGCCAGCACGATCCCGAGCGTCAGCATCCATTTGTGGCGTTTATACAGTGCAAGATACGGAAGCAGGGCGCGCATCAGATATCCTCCTGACGGTTCGCCAGCAGGGTCGCAAACGGCCCCTGCGCGGCAACAAGCGCGGCGTAATCGCCTTGTTCAACAATGTGTCCGTTTTCCATCACCCAGATCTGATCCCAGTCGGCAATACCTTCCAGCTGGTGAGTCACCATCAGGGTGGTTTGCTGGCGTGAGGCTACGTTAAGCGCATCCATCACGCGCTGCTCGCTGTGAGCGTCCAGGCTGGCCGCAGGTTCGTCCAGCAGCATTAGCGAAGAGGGATTCAGCAGCGCACGGGCGACCGCGACGCGCTGTGCCTGGCCAACTGACAGCCCGGCAGACTGATCGCCAATGACGGTATCGACACCCTGCGCAAGCAGCGGCAGAAACTCGCTGACCCAGGCGCGGTCGAGGACCGATTGCAGCTCATCTTCACGCGCATCCGGGCGTGCCAGCAGCACATTCTCGCGCAGCGTCGGAGCTGGCAGCTGAGGGTTTTGCCCCACCCAACTCAGCTGTTTACGCCAGGCATCAGGATCGAGCTCGCGCAGCTCCGTTTTGTTGATACGCAGCGATCCGGTGTACGCCATAAAACCTGACAGAGCATTCAACAATGAGCTTTTACCTGAGCCGCTGGTACCCACCAGCACCACACGTTGCCCGGCAGGCAGGGTAAAGTTCAGCGGACCGGCCAGCACTTTGCCTTCAGGCGACAGAACAGAAAAATCCTGTGCTTCAATGGTCACCGGATCGTTCGTATTCAGCGTTACCTCACCACGCTCCGGATTCGCCAGCGGCGTTTCCATGAAGGTTTTCAGGCTGTCGGCAGCACCCACCGCCTGCGCTTTGGCATGGTAAAAGGTGCCGAGATCGCGAAGCGGCTGGAAAAATTCCGGTGCCAGGATCAGCGCCAGGAACCCGGCGGAAAGCGTGACCGCCGTACCGTAGTGGCCAAAGTCCAGCGCGCCGAGGTAGGAGAAGCCAAAGTAAACCGCCACCAGCGCAATCGACAGGGAGGTGAAAAATTCGAGCACGCCAGAAGAGAGAAAGGCCATGCGCAACACTTCCATGGTGCGCTGACGGAAATCCTGCGACGCCAGGCGAATGTTTTCGGTTTCCGCTTCACCACGACCGAAGATCCGCAGGGTTTCCATTCCGCGCAGACGGTCCAGGAAATGACCGCTCAACCGACCCAGCGCCAGGAAGTTACGACGGTTAGCATCTGCCGCGCCCATGCCGACCATCGCCATAAACAGCGGGATGAGCGGGGCGGTGCCCAGCAGGATCAACGCCGCCACCCAGTTAACAGGGAAGATGGCGATAACAATCATCAGGGGCACAAATACTGCCAGCGCCATCTGCGGAAGATAACGCGCGTAGTAATCGTGCATATCGTCGATTTGCTCAAGGATCAGCGTCGCCCAGCTACCAGCCGGTTTGCCCTGGATCCACGCAGGTCCGGCTTCCGAAAGCCGGTCGAGCACCTTGCGGCGGATCTCATAGCGAATGTGCTGCCCGGCATGGAATCCAACCCGCTCGCGCAGCCAGACCACCCACGCACGCAGAACGAAAACCAGCACCAGAACGATAAACGGCAACAGCAGCGCTTCGCGCGGGATGTTCTCCATGATCATATGGTTGAGAATGCGGGCCAGCAGCCATGCCTGGGCAACAATCAACAGACCGCTGATGAATCCCAGAACGCGGGAAATCATAAGCCAGCGGCGGGACAGGACGCTTTGCTGTTTCAGCCAGCGGGTTAACTCTTGTTGACGGGTTTTTTCCATTGCGTACTTTGCAGGTGACGTTATAAGAAATTAGACCTCTGCATGTTACACGCGAGCAAAAATAAAGGCGACCAGTGGCCGCCTTTATTTACGTTTGTTACTGACTTGTAAAGATTATTTACCTTGTTCAGCCAGTCCGTCCAGATAGCGTTCTGCGTCCAGCGCGGCCATACAGCCGGTGCCCGCAGAGGTGATCGCCTGACGATAAATATGGTCCATCACGTCGCCAGCTGCGAAGACACCCGGAACGCTGGTCTGGGTGGCGTTGCCGTGAATGCCAGACTGCACTTTGATGTAGCCGTTCTCCAGCTCCAGCTGGCCTTCGAAGATAGCGGTGTTCGGGCTGTGGCCGATTGCCACAAACAGGCCCGCCACTTCCAGCGTTTCGACGTTATCGGTGTTCTGGGTATCACGGATACGCAGTCCCGCCACGCCCATCTGATCGCCAGTCACTTCTTCCAGCGTACGGTTGGTATGCAGCACAATGTTGCCGCTCGCCACTTTGTCCATCAGGCGTTTAATCAGGATCTTCTCCGCGCGGAAGGTGTCGCGACGGTGAATCAGGTGTACTTCTGAGGCAATATTTGCCAGATACAGCGCTTCTTCCACAGCGGTGTTGCCGCCGCCGATAACCGCAACTTTCTGGTTGCGATAGAAGAAACCGTCGCAGGTCGCGCAGGCTGACACGCCGCGGCCTTTGAACGCTTCTTCAGACGGCAGGCCGAGATAGCGGGCAGAGGCGCCGGTGGCGATGATCAGCGCATCGCAGGTGTATTCGCCGCTGTCACCCGTCAGGCGGAACGGACGGTTCTGCAAATCCACTTTATTGATGTGGTCGAACAGGATTTCGGTTTCGAATTTGGCGGCATGCTCGTGCATGCGCTCCATCAGCAGCGGCCCGGTCAGGTCGTTCGGGTCGCCAGGCCAGTTTTCCACTTCCGTGGTGGTGGTCAGCTGACCGCCTTTTTCCATCCCGGTGATCAGTACCGGTTGCAGGTTAGCGCGTGCAGCATAGACCGCTGCGGTATATCCCGCAGGTCCAGAACCAAGGATTAGCAGCTTACTGTGTTTGGTCGTGCCCATGAGATCCCCATTGTTGTTGGCAGGCAATGGGCTGGATTGTAGGGAATTTGTTGCCGTAAAAAAAGAGCAGGAGAGTTTTGCTTCCGATATATGCAATAGACGCGCCCTATGGGTCAGAGGCGGTCACATCACTTCTGCTACTGAAAACCGCGCGTTTATAAGGCAATAAAATGAGGATTAATACCCCTCCGTAATGAATATCCGGCATGTTGTACTAAAAATCGATGTTTTGCTTTGACAATCCCCTGCGCTTTTGCGAAAACATTCAAGGAAGAAAAAAAGACGCACGAACTGCATGCCGCATAGACATGCACGGAAATGCCATTTTTACCGGGTCAGTGAAATCTACGCATGGTGTGGACAGACGCCATACGTGATGTCTGTGACTGCTTTCGGGCAACGGTCTTCTTACCGCAGAACCCGAATCTACATCGCGTCTAATACATAACCAGGCGATGTGATGAATAACGGGTCCAGGCTCTGAACAGTGATGTGCACAGGGTCCAGGCAGGAGTAGGGAAGGAATACAGAGAGACAATAATAATGGTAGATAGCAAGAAGCGCCCTGGCAAAGATCTCGACCGTATCGATCGTAACATTCTTAATGAATTGCAAAAGGATGGGCGTATTTCCAACGTCGAGCTTTCAAAACGTGTGGGACTTTCCCCGACGCCGTGCCTTGAGCGTGTGCGTCGACTGGAAAGACAGGGTTTTATTCAGGGCTATACGGCTCTGCTGAACCCGCATTATCTGGATGCCTCACTTCTGGTATTTGTTGAGATTACTCTGAATCGTGGTGCACCAGATGTGTTTGAGCAATTTAACGCCGCTGTACAAAAACTTGAAGAAATTCAAGAGTGCCATCTGGTTTCCGGTGATTTTGACTACCTGTTGAAAACCCGTGTGCCTGATATGTCCGCCTACCGTAAGCTGCTGGGTGAAACCCTGTTGCGTCTGCCAGGCGTGAACGACACCCGTACTTATGTGGTGATGGAAGAGGTCAAACAGAGCAATCGTCTGGTTATTAAGACGCGCTAACACGGAACAGGTGCAAAATCAGTGTAGTTTGATTACACTCCTGTTAATCCATACAGCAACAGTGCCGGGGAGTCCCGGCGCTGTTGTCCGTTTTAGCACACAGGCAGGACATGCCTGATACCTGGAGAGCCTTTCTTGAGCCAGGAATACACTGAAGACAAAGAAGTCACATTATCTAAGCTAAGCAGCGGACGTCGTCTCCTTGAGGCGTTACTGATTGTTATTGCCCTTTTTGCCGTCTGGCTGATGGCTGCCTTACTCAGTTTCAACCCCTCAGACCCCAGCTGGTCGCAAACCGCATGGCATGAGCCTATCCATAATTTAGGTGGCGTTCCCGGCGCCTGGCTTGCGGACACACTCTTCTTCATTTTCGGTGTGATGGCCTATACCCTTCCCGTCATAATTATTGGCGGATGCTGGTTTGCCTGGCGTCATCGACAGAACGACGACTACATCGATTATTTTGCCGTTTCGCTGCGCCTGATTGGCGCCCTGGCGCTGATCCTCACCTCCTGCGGACTGGCGGCGATCAACGCCGATGACATCTGGTACTTCGCCTCCGGCGGGGTGATTGGCAGCCTGTTGAGCTCCGCGCTGCAACCGATGCTTCACAGCAGCGGCGGCACGCTGGCGCTGCTTTGTATCTGGGCAGCGGGCCTGACGCTGTTTACCGGCTGGTCCTGGGTGAGCATTGCCGAAAAAATCGGCAGCTTTATTCTGACTCTGCTGACGTTTGCCAGCAATCGCACCCGTCGTGACGATACGTGGGTCGATGAAGATGAATATGAAGATGAGTACGAAGAGGAAGACGAGGCACCCGTGCAGCGTCGTGAATCCCGCCGTGCCCGTATTCTGCGCGGTGCTCTGGCGCGCCGCCAGCGTGTTGCTGAAAAATTCGCTAACCCGTTAGGCCGTAAAACGGATGCCGCGCTTTTCTCCGGCAAACGTATGGATGAAGAGGAGCAGATTGAGTATCGCGGCGCGGCCGTCGATCCTGATGATGTGTTGTTCTCTGGTCATCGAGCTACGCCGGGTGAGTATGACGAATACGATCCGCTGTTGCATGGTCATTCCGTGACTGAACCGGTAGCCGCTGCTGCTGCCGCAACGACGGCTGCGCAGGCCCATGTTGCGCCTGTTGAAGCCGTGATGCCGTCCTCGCCTGTTCCGGCACCGGAGTCCGCGATCCAGCAACCGCAGGTGGACTGGCAGACTGCGCCAGGCGTCCATACGCCTGAACCGACCATTGCGCCGGAGCCTGAAAGCTATATTCCTGTGCAGCAGGAACAGTGGCAGCAACCGTATCAGCCGCCTGAGCCTGCCAGCGAGCCGCAACAGCCGTATCAGGCCTATACGCCCGAACCTGCTGAGCCTGAACAGCCATACGTTGCGCCGGTGTCTGAACCCGAAATGGTGGAGGAAGCGAAGCCATCCCGTCCGCCATTGTACTATTTTGAAGAGGTGGAAGAGCGCCGTGCCCGAGAGCGCGAGCAGCTTGCCGCCTGGTATCAGCCCGTGCCTGAGCCGGTGCAGGAGCCTGTTGTAAAAGCGCCTTCTGCGAGCGTTGCACCTGTAGACCCAGCGCCAGCCGTTGCGTCGAGAGCGGAAACCGTGAAGCAGGCAACGGCAGCCGCTGCCGCTGCCGCGTCCGCTCCGCTATTCAGCCCGGCAACCGATGGTGCGCCGCGTCCTCAGGTAAAAGAGGGCATTGGTCCACAATTGCCGCGTCCTAATCGCGTGCGCGTACCGACGCGCCGGGAGCTGGCCTCTTATGGCATTAAACTGCCTTCCCAGCGTATGGCGGAAGAAAAAGCCCGTGAGTCCGACTACGAAGATGATGCCGACGAACTGCATCAGGATGAGCTGGCGCGTCAGTTTGCCGCCCAGCAGACTCAACGCTACGGGAATGAGTACCAACACGATGTTCATTCTCAGCAGGATGAAGATGATGCTGCCGAAGCGGAATTAGCGCGTCAGTTTGCGGCCACGCAACAGCAACGTTATTCCGGTGAGCAGCCTTCGGGGGCAAACCCGTTCTCGCTCTCGGATTTTGAATTTTCTCCGATGAAAGATCTGGTGGATGACGGCCCGAGCGAACCGCTGTTCACGCCGAGCGTGATGCCAGAAGCGGAACCGGTGCGCCAGGCGCCAGCGCCGCAGGTTAATGCGCAGCCACAACAGCCAGCGCCGCAGGCTTATGCGCAGCCGCATACACCGCCGGCCCAACCGCCGCAGCCGCAGCCGCAGTTCCAGCAGCCAGCACCACAGCCGCAGGAAAGCCTGATTCACCCGCTGCTGATGCGTAACGGAGACAGCCGTCCGCTGCAACGACCAAGTACGCCGTTGCCGTCGCTGGATCTGTTAACGCCGCCGCCAGCGGAAGTCGAACCGGTGGATACTTTTGCCCTTGAGCAGATGGCCCGTCTGGTGGAAGCGCGTCTGGCTGACTTCCGTATTAAAGCGGACGTGGTGAACTACTCACCTGGCCCGGTAATCACCCGTTTCGAACTGAACCTGGCGCCAGGCGTAAAAGCGGCGCGTATTTCTAACCTGTCCCGTGACCTGGCGCGTTCTCTGTCGACCGTGGCGGTACGCGTGGTGGAAGTGATCCCAGGTAAGCCTTACGTTGGCCTTGAGCTGCCAAACAAGAAACGCCAGACCGTTTATCTGCGTGAAGTTCTGGATAACACCAAATTCCGCGACAACCCGTCCCCTCTGACCGTGGTGTTGGGTAAAGATATCGCTGGCGATCCGGTGGTTGCCGATCTCGCGAAGATGCCGCACCTGCTGGTTGCGGGTACCACCGGGTCCGGTAAATCGGTCGGGGTGAACGCCATGATCCTCAGTATGCTCTACAAAGCGCAGCCTGAAGATGTGCGTTTCATCATGATCGACCCGAAAATGCTTGAACTGTCCGTCTACGAAGGCATTCCGCACCTGTTAACGGAAGTAGTGACCGACATGAAGGACGCCGCCAACGCATTGCGCTGGAGCGTCAATGAAATGGAGCGTCGCTACAAGCTGATGTCTGCGCTGGGCGTGCGTAACCTGGCCGGTTATAACGAGAAAATCGCTGAGGCGGCACGTATGGGCCGTCCGATTCCGGACCCATACTGGAAGCCGGGGGACAGCATGGATACCCAGCATCCGGTGCTGGAAAAACTGCCTTACATCGTGGTGCTGGTGGATGAGTTCGCCGACCTGATGATGACCGTTGGCAAGAAAGTGGAAGAGCTGATTGCGCGTCTGGCACAGAAAGCGCGTGCGGCGGGCATCCACCTGGTGCTGGCGACGCAGCGTCCGTCCGTAGACGTTATCACCGGTCTTATTAAGGCAAACATCCCGACCCGTATCGCGTTTACCGTGTCGAGTAAAATTGACTCGCGTACTATCCTTGACCAGGGCGGTGCAGAGTCGCTGCTGGGTATGGGTGATATGCTCTATTCCGGCCCGAACTCCACCTCGCCGGTGCGCGTACACGGTGCGTTTGTTCGCGACCAGGAAGTGCATGCGGTGGTGCAGGACTGGAAAGCGCGCGGTCGGCCGCAATACGTTGACGGCATCACCTCCGACAGTGAAAGCGAAGGTGGCGGCGGTGGTTTTGACGGCGGCGAAGAGCTGGATCCGTTATTTGACCAGGCGGTTAATTTCGTTACCGAAAAACGTAAGGCGTCCATCTCCGGCGTCCAGCGCCAGTTCCGTATTGGCTACAACCGCGCGGCGCGTATTATCGAGCAGATGGAAGCCCAGGGTATTGTGAGCGAACAGGGGCATAACGGTAACCGTGAGGTGCTGGCGCCACCGCCGTTTGATTAACCTTCAGCGATTGCAAAGAAAGGTAAATCAGCAAAAATTAAGCATATTCTTCTGTCGCCTGCCTTCGGGCAGGTCCAGAATAGAAACGGAACCCCCATATCGGGAAGACGTATTTTAAGGAATAACAATGAAAAAAATCGCCATCGCCTGTGCATTACTCTCCAGTTTTGTTGCCAGCAGCGTCTGGGCTGATGCAGCCAGCGACCTTAAAAGCCGACTGGATAAAGTGAGCAGCTTCCACGCCAGCTTCACGCAAAAAGTGACTGACGGCAGTGGCAACGCGGTGCAGGAAGGTCAGGGGGATTTGTGGGTGAAACGCCCGAATCTCTTCAACTGGCACATGACCCAGCCGGATGAAAGCGTGCTGGTGTCCGACGGGAAAACCTTATGGTTCTACAACCCGTTTGTTGAGCAGGCGACCGCCACCTGGCTGAAAGACGCGACCAGCAATACGCCGTTTATGCTCATTGCCCGTAACCAGTCCAGCGACTGGCAGCAGTACAACATTAAACAAAACGGTGATGAGTTCGTCCTGACACCAAAAGGCAGCAACGGTAACCTGAAGCAGTTCACCATTAACGTGAGCAGCAACGGTACCATTAATCAGTTCGGTGCGGTTGAGCAGGACGATCAGCGCAGTAGCTATCAGCTCAAGTCTCAGCAAAACGGCGCCGTAGATGCTTCGAAATTCACCTTTACCCCGCCGCAGGGCGTAACGGTGGACGACCAACGTAATAAGTAAGAGGCATGAGTGAGCAACCTGTCGCTCGATTTTTCAGATAATGCGTTTCAACCTCTGGCCGCCCGTATGCGGCCAGAAAATTTAGCGCAGTACATCGGCCAGCAACACCTGCTGGCTGCGGGGAAACCCTTGCCGCGCGCTATTGAGGCGGGGCATCTGCACTCCATGATCCTCTGGGGGCCACCCGGCACCGGCAAAACAACCCTCGCTGAAGTGATCGCCCGCTATGCTAACGCGGACGTTGAGCGCATCTCGGCGGTTACCTCCGGCGTGAAGGAGATTCGTGAGGCGATCGAGCGCGCGCGGCAAAACCGTAATGCCGGGCGCCGCACCATTCTGTTTGTCGATGAAGTCCACCGCTTCAACAAGAGCCAACAGGATGCGTTTCTGCCGCACATTGAAGACGGCACGATTTTCTTCATCGGCGCAACCACGGAAAACCCGTCGTTTGAGCTGAACTCTGCGCTCCTTTCCCGCGCCCGCGTTTACCTGCTTAAATCCCTGACCACAGAGGATATCGAAAAGGTTCTGACCCAGGCGATGGAGGACAAAGCGCGGGGTTACGGCGGACAGGATATCGTTCTGCCGGACGACACGCGTCGTGCGATCGCTGAACTGGTCAACGGCGATGCCCGTCGGGCGCTGAATACGTTGGAAATGATGGCCGATATGGCCGAAGTGGATGATGCCGGAAAGCGGGTGCTAAAGCAGGAGCTACTGACCGAAATAGCCGGTGAGCGGAGCGCACGCTTCGATAATAAAGGCGATCGTTTTTACGACCTGATCTCTGCATTACATAAGTCCGTGCGCGGCAGCGCCCCGGATGCGGCGCTCTACTGGTACGCACGTATCATTACCGCCGGTGGCGATCCATTATATGTCGCGCGTCGCTGCCTGGCCATCGCATCAGAAGATGTCGGTAATGCCGATCCACGCGCCATGCAGGTCGCTATTTCCGCCTGGGACTGCTTTACCCGCGTCGGACCCGCGGAAGGTGAGCGTGCCATTGCGCAGGCAATTGTCTATCTGGCCTGCGCGCCGAAAAGTAACGCGGTGTATACCGCCTTCAAAGCGGCGATGTCAGATGCACGTGAACGTCCGGACTACGATGTGCCGGTTCATCTGCGCAATGCGCCAACTAAATTGATGAAAGAGATGGGGTATGGGCAGGAGTATCGCTACGCCCATGATGAACCCAATGCCTACGCCGCCGGCGAGGAGTATTTCCCGCAGGAGATGGCACAAACCCGCTATTATCACCCCACAAACAGAGGTCTTGAGGGTAAGATTGGCGAAAAGCTCGCCTGGCTTGCCGGACAGGATCAAAATAGCCCTATAAAACGCTACCGTTAGTTCAATCGTTGCGGTAATGTTGGCAATATATCTCTGTGGCCGCAGGCTGTGGTCACTTTTTCCTTTTTTAATTCGATAAGCACAGGATAAGCATGCTCGATCCCAATCTGCTGCGTAATGAGCCAGACGCAGTCGCTGAAAAACTGGCACGCCGGGGCTTTAAGCTGGATGTAGATAAGCTGCGCGCTCTTGAAGAGCGTCGTAAAGTTTTGCAGGTACAAACTGAAAATCTGCAAGCAGAGCGTAATTCTCGATCGAAATCCATTGGCCAGGCGAAAGCGCGCGGGGAAGATATTGAGCCATTACGCCTGGAAGTGAACAAACTGGGTGAAGAGCTGGATCAGGCGAAAGCTGAACTGGATGTTCTTCAGGCTGAAATTCGTGATATCGCTCTGGCGATCCCGAACATTCCTGACGACAGCGTGCCTGTCGGCAAAGACGAAAACGACAACGTTGAAGTGAAACGCTGGGGCACGCCTCGCGAGTTTGACTTCGAGGTGCGCGATCACGTCACGCTGGGCGAAATGCATGCGGGCCTGGACTTTGCGGCTGCGGTTAAGCTGACGGGTTCTCGCTTTGTGGTCATGAAAGGTCAAATTGCCCATCTGCACCGCGCTCTGGCGCAGTTCATGCTGGATCTGCACACCGAGCAGCACGGCTACAGCGAAACCTACGTTCCGTATCTGGTTAACCACGATACGCTGTACGGTACCGGCCAGTTGCCGAAATTTGCCGGCGATCTGTTCCACACACGTCCGCTGGACGAGGAAGCAGACAGCAGCAACTACGCACTGATCCCAACCGCGGAAGTGCCGCTGACCAACCTCGTGCGTGATGAGATCATCGACGAAGACGATCTGCCAATCAAACTGACCGCGCACTCTCCATGTTTCCGTTCTGAAGCCGGTTCTTACGGTCGCGATACGCGCGGTCTGATCCGTATGCACCAGTTCGATAAAGTTGAGATGGTGCAGATCGTTCGTCCGGAAGAGTCTATGGACGCGCTGGAAGAGATGACCGGTCATGCTGAGAAAGTGCTGGAGCTGCTGGGCCTGCCGTACCGCCGTATGGCGCTGTGCACCGGCGACATGGGCTTCGGTGCCTGCAAAACCTTCGACCTTGAAGTCTGGGTGCCCGCGCAGAACACCTACCGTGAAATCTCCTCCTGCTCCAACGTCTGGGATTTCCAGGCGCGTCGTATGCAGGCGCGTTGCCGCAGCAAATCTGACAAGAAAACCCGTCTGGTTCATACCCTGAACGGTTCCGGTCTGGCAGTAGGCCGTACGCTGGTTGCTGTGCTGGAAAACTACCAGCAGGCTGACGGACGCATTGAGATCCCGGAAGTGCTGCGCCCTTACATGAAAGGCCAGCAGTTCATCGGCTAATTATTTGCTCTAAGACAAAAAAGCGCCTCAGGGCGCTTTTTTTATGCCTCTGATTTGATACGAAGCAATAACCCCTCCCTCTAAAGTAGTAATACTCCTCCGAACGAAAGTCAGCATAAAACACTGATAACCAAAAATATCGTTATACATAAAACTATATAGCGGTGTATGCCGCCCTTTATTTCTTTGTGAGCAACCAAAGTGAGTCTTTATGAAAATCAAAGCGCCTGAAGCGTTAATGGCTGCCGAGGTCACTCGCCGTGGGTTGATGAAAACCACGGCAATAGGCGGTCTGGCGGTTGCCAGCAGCGCCTTTACGCTCCCTTTTACCCGTCTGGCGTCGGCGGCGGAGGCTCTGTCTCCCGCTTCAGCCCCGGAAAAAGTGGTGTGGAGTGCCTGTACCGTTAACTGTGGTAGCCGTTGTCCTCTGCGTATGCATGTTGTGGACGGTGAAATCAAATATGTCGAAACAGACAATACCGGCGATGATAACTACGAAGGGTTACATCAGGTTCGTGCCTGTCTGCGTGGCCGTTCAATGCGCCGTCGCGTTTATAACCCGGATCGTCTGAAATACCCAATGAAGCGCGTCGGTAAGCGTGGGGAAGGGAAGTTCGAGCGTATTAGCTGGGACGAAGCCTACGATATTATCGCGACTAACATGCAGCGCCTGATCAAAGAGTATGGCAACGAATCCATCTACCTCAACTACGGCACCGGCACGCTGGGCGGTACCATGACCCGCTCCTGGCCGCCGGGTAAAACGTTGGTGGCGCGCCTGATGAACTGCTGCGGCGGCTATCTCAATCATTACGGCGACTACTCTTCCGCACAGATTGCTGCGGGGCTGAACTACACCTACGGCGGCTGGGCAGACGGTAACAGCCCGTCGGATATCGAAAACAGTAAACTGGTGATGTTGTTCGGTAACAACCCAGGCGAAACCCGGATGAGCGGCGGTGGGGTAACCTATTATCTTGAGCAGGCGCGCGCCAAATCCAACGCACGTATGATCATCGTCGATCCGCGCTATACCGATACCGGCGCGGGACGTGAAGACGAGTGGATCCCTATTCGCCCTGGTACCGATGCGGCGCTGGTCAATGCGCTGGCGTATGTGATGATCACTGAAAACCTCGTCGATCAGCCGTTCCTTGATAAATACTGCGTTGGTTATGACGAGAAGACCCTGCCAGCCAGCGCACCGGCTAACGGGCATTACAAAGCGTACATTCTTGGTCAGGGCAGCGACGGGGTAGCGAAAACCCCTGAGTGGGCATCCACCATTACCGGCATTCCAGTCGAGCGTATTGTTCAGCTGGCCCGTGAAATTGGTTCAGCCAAACCGGCTTATATCAGCCAGGGATGGGGACCACAGCGCCACGCGAACGGCGAAATTGCCACCCGCGCTATTTCTATGCTCTCGATTCTGACTGGCAACGTTGGTATTCACGGCGGTAATAGCGGGGCGCGTGAAGGCTCGTATGAAGTCCCGTTTGAACGTATGCCAACGCTGGATAATCCGGTTCAGACCAGCATCTCCATGTTTATGTGGACGGACGCGATCGAGCGCGGCCCGGAAATGACCGCGCTGCGTGACGGTGTTCGGGGCAAAGATAAGCTGGACGTGCCGATCAAAATGATCTGGAACTACGCCGGTAACTGCCTGATCAACCAGCACTCTGAAATCAACCGCACCCATGAAATTTTGCAGGACGACAAGAAGTGCGAAATGATTGTGGTGATCGACTGCCACATGACCTCATCGGCGAAGTATGCCGATATTCTGCTCCCAGACTGCACTGCGTCTGAGCAGATGGATTTCGCGCTGGACGCCTCCTGCGGCAACATGTCCTATGTGATCTTCACTGACCAGGCCATCAAACCGCGCTTCGAGTGCAAAACCATCTATGAGATGACTTCCGAGCTGGCGAAACGTCTTGGCGTTGAGCAGCAGTTCACTGAAGGACGTACTCAGGAAGGGTGGATGCGCCATCTGCACGAGCTCTCACGCAAAGCCATTCCTGACCTGCCGGACTTCGATACCTTCCGCAAGCAGGGCATGTACAAGCAGCGCGATCCCGAAGGACATCACGTGGCGTATAAAGCCTTCCGCGACGATCCGCAGGCCAATCCGCTGACCACGCCGTCGGGCAAAATCGAGATCTACTCCGAAGAGCTGGCAAAAATTGCCGCAACGTGGGAATTGCCGGAAGGGGATGTAATCGATCCGCTACCGATTTATACGCCAGGCTTCGAAAACTACAACGATCCGCTGACGGCGAAATTCCCGCTTCAGTTGACCGGTTTCCACTACAAAGCGCGTGTTCACTCCACCTACGGCAACGTTGACGTACTGAAAGCGGCCTGCCGACAGGAGATGTGGATCAACCCGATGGATGCGAAAGCGCGCGGCATCAGTAATGGCGATCGCGTACGTATCTTCAACGGACGTGGCGAAGTGCATATCGAAGCTAAAGTGACTCCGCGTATGATGCCTGGCGTTGTCGCGCTGGGGGAAGGGGCCTGGTATAACCCGGATGCGAACCGTATCGATCAGGCGGGCTGCATCAATGTTCTCACTACGCAGCGTCCGTCGCCGCTGGCGAAGGGCAACCCATCCCACACAAACCTCGTTCAGGTTGAAAAGGCGTAAGGAGTAACCGATGACAACCCAGTATGGATTTTTTATTGATTCCAGCCGCTGCACCGGGTGCAAAACCTGCGAGCTGGCCTGCAAGGATTACAAAGACCTGACCCCGGACGTTAGCTTCCGTCGTATTTATGAATACGCGGGCGGCGACTGGCAGGAGGACAACGGCGTCTGGCATCAGGATGTCTTCGCCTATTACCTGTCGATTGCCTGCAACCACTGCGAAGATCCGGCCTGCACCAAGGTCTGCCCGAGCGGGGCAATGCACAAGCGCGACGACGGTTTTGTGGTGGTGGACGAGGATGTCTGCATCGGCTGTCGCTACTGCCACATGGCCTGTCCGTACGGCGCGCCGCAGTACAATGCCGCCAAAGGCCACATGACCAAGTGCGACGGCTGCCACAGCCGCGTGGCGGACGGCAAAAAGCCCATCTGCGTCGAGTCCTGCCCGCTGCGCGCGCTGGACTTTGGCCCGATTGAGGAGCTGCGCAAAAAACACGGTCAGCTTGCTGCCGTCGCGCCGCTGCCGTCTGCGCACTTCACGAAGCCGAGTATTGTGATTAAACCTAACGCCAACAGCCGTCCGACGGGTGACACCACCGGCTACCTGGCAAACCCGAAGGAGGTGTGAGATGGGAAGTGGATGGCATGAATGGCCGCTGATGATCTTCACGGTCTTTGGGCAGTGCGTGGCGGGCGGGTTTATCGTCCTTGCGCTGGCGCTGTTAAAAGGGAACCTCAATGCTGAACAGCAGCAGCGTTTGGTGTTAAGCATGTTTGGCCTGTGGGTGTTGATGGGCATTGGGTTTATCGCCTCTACGCTGCACCTGGGCTCACCGATGCGCGCGTTCAACTCCCTGAACCGCGTAGGTGCCTCTTCGCTGAGTAACGAGATTGCCAGCGGGGCAATCTTCTTTGCCGTTGGCGGGCTGGGGTGGTTACTGGCAGCGGTGAAAAAGCTGCCGTCAGGGTTACGCGCGTTGTGGCTCATCGTCACCATGGTACTGGGCGTTGTCTTCGTCTGGATGATGGTCCGGGTGTACAACACCATCGATACCGTTCCGACCTGGTACAGCGTCTGGACGCCGATGAGCTTCTTCCTGACCATGTTTATTGGCGGGCCGCTGCTGGGTTATCTGCTGCTGCGTGTGGCTGGCATTAATGGTTGGGCGATGCGCCTGCTGCCCGCGGTCTCGCTGCTGGCGCTGGTAATCAGTACCGTTGTCGCGCTCATGCAGGGAGCGGAGCTGGCGACCATTCACAGCTCTATCCAGCAGGCTTCGGCGTTGGTGCCGGATTACGGTTCGCTGATGGCCTGGCGTGTGGTGCTGCTGACGGCGGCGCTGGTGTGCTGGATTGTCCCTCAGCTTAAAGGTTACTCGCCTGCGCTGCCGTTACTGTCCCTGGCCTTTGTGCTGGTGCTGGCAGGAGAGTTAATTGGTCGCGGCGTATTTTACGGTCTGCATATGACGGTCGGTATGGCTATCGCCAGCTAATTTTAGATTTTGTTATAAAAAGCCGGGACATAGCGCCCGGCTTTTCTTTTTTCATTCATGAAATTTTTCGACTGATGTTTCGTTGTAAAAATTCCCGGAAATAAATAAAAACAAATAGATAATTAATATCAGTAGCAGGCTTTGCATTAGCAGGATGAGTTTTTTAAATCGACAAGGCGCATAACGTGCGTGACGCCTGAACCGGTGGATTGACTTTGTTTTTGCCAGTGGCATGATGCGCACGAAATCTGAACTTCCTCACGGTTTTTAATCCATGACCACCTATACCCGCCCGGTGCTTTTGTTGCTCTGTGGCCTGCTTTTGCTGACCCTGGCGATCGCGGTGTTAAACACACTCGTCCCGCTATGGCTCGCCCATGAAAACTTACCGACCTGGCAGGTGGGTATGGTTAGCTCGTCCTTTTTTACGGGTAATCTGCTGGGCACCTTATTAACGGGCAGCCTTATTAAGCGCTTTGGTTTTAACCGCAGTTATTATCTGGCGTCGCTGATCTTTGCCGTCGGCTGCGCTGGTTTAGGCCTCATGGTCGGCTTCTGGAGCTGGATGGTCTGGCGCTTTATTGCGGGCGTCGGCTGCGCCATGATCTGGGTGGTGGTTGAAAGTGCGCTAATGTGCAGCGGAACGTCCCGTAATCGCGGGCGTCTTCTGGCGGCCTATATGATGGTTTACTACGTCGGTACCGTTCTGGGACAGCTGATGGTCAGCAAACTGCCAACAGACCTGATGAGCGTGCTGCCGTGGGTGACGGGCATGGTTCTGGCGGCGATCCTGCCGCTGCTCTTTACCCGCATTGTGAATCAAAACAGCGAGCATCAGGAAGCTACCCACGTCTGGCCGATGCTGAGACTGCGCCAGGCGCGTCTGGGGGTTAACGGCTGCATTATTTCCGGGATTGTGCTGGGCTCGCTCTATGGCCTGATGCCGCTCTATCTTAACCATCAGGGCGTCAGTGATTCCGGGATCGGTTTCTGGATGGCGGTGATGGTCAGCGCGGGGATTGTCGGCCAGTGGCCGATTGGCCGCCTGGCGGACCGCTTTGGTCGTCTGCTGGTGCTGCGCGTTCAGGTCTTCGTGGTCATCATGGGCTGTCTCGCCATGCTCAGCAACGCCGCGATGGCGCCTGCGCTGTTCATTCTGGGGGCTGCGGGCTTTACCCTCTATCCGGTCGCGATGGCCTGGGCCTGTGAGAAAGTTGAGCATCACCAGCTGGTGGCGATGAACCAGGCTTTGTTGCTGAGTTACACCATCGGCAGTTTACTGGGGCCGACGTTTACCGCTATGCTCATGCAAAATTATTCTGATAATTTGCTGTTTATCATGATCGCCAGCGTGTCGTTTATTTATCTGCTAATGCTGCTACGCAAAGTGGGCGAACATCCAACGCCAGTGGCCCATGCCTGATTTATTAAAAGCCTGTCGATGACAGGCTTTTTTGTCCCTGTCACATATAAGACTTTTACTTATTGTGAGTTTTTACTGCCTGGCGATAATTCCAATGAGTTCTCCCACTAAAAGGCAGCCATCATGTCTACTCGTCGTTTTTCCACTACCGCACTTGCCGTAGTGTTGGCTTTAACGTTTGCAACGGCTCCGGCCATGGCTAATCCTGGAAACGGGAATGGTGGTGGTCACGGAAACGGTGGCGGACAAGGTAATAGCGGCAATCATGGTAACGGGAACGCTGGTAACCATGGTAATAAACACAATAACGGTCAGGATAACCCTGGGAAATCGGATAAGAGCTTTAAAAACAGCAAAGATGTCGGTAATGATGTGGATGCTCGCGTGAGCTTCGATCATGCCCGCCATCTGGCACTGAATTACGGCTTAACGGGCTACGACTCTCTGCCTCCGGGAATTGCGAAAAACCTGGCGCGCGGTAAGCCACTGCCTCCGGGCATTGCGAAGAAAACCGTGCCAGCCGATATGCTGGGTCAGCTTCCTTCCTATCCGGGCTATGAATGGCGCGTGGTAGGTGACGACCTGGTCTTAATTGCGCTGAGTACGGCGATTGTGACTTCCGTTATTAATGGCGTCTTTAAATAGAATATAAAAAGGCCCGGTTTTCACCGGGCCTTTTCGTTAATACATGACCTTGTGGCCATACTGCTCAAGAATACCTTTGACGCGCTCCATCGTCTCTTTTTTCGGCGGCTTCACGCCATCGAGTTTGTACTCTTCACCCATCGCCACCCATTTATGTTTACCCAGCTCGTGATAGGGCAGGAGTTCAATTTTCTCCACGTTACCCATATCCCGGGTAAATTCACCCAGACGATGTGCAGAGTCATCATCATCTGACCAGCCCGGCACCACCACGTAGCGGATCCAGGTCTTGACGCCTTTGTTGGCAATGTATTTGGCAAATTCCAGGGTACGGTGGTTTGAAACGCCAACCAGATTCTGGTGGATCTCATCGTTCATCTGCTTGAGATCGAGCATGACCAGATCGGTCACTTCAAGCAGTTCATCAATAACCGGATCGTAACGGCGCACAAAGCCGTTGGTGTCGAGGCAGGTATGAATGCCTTCTTTGTGGCAGGCGCGGAACCAGTCGCGCACAAATTCAGCCTGAAGAATGGCTTCACCGCCGGATGCCGTCACGCCACCGCCGGACGCGTTCATGAAGTGGCGATAGGTCACCACCTCTTTCATCAGATCCTCAACGGTGACTTCTTTACCGCCATGGGTGTCCCAGGTGTCACGGTTATGGCAGTACAGGCAGCGCATCAGGCAGCCCTGGAAGAAAGTGATAAAGCGGATCCCCGGGCCATCGACGGTGCCACAGGATTCAAAGGAGTGAATGCGACCAATAATTGACATTGCGGTGATATCTCCGAATTTGGCCCATCCGGGGGCCTATGTAGATGCACAGCTCAAAGGCTATGTCGAGTCTGTTTTGGCTGTTATCCATTAAGTATAGATAGCGGACAAAAGAGACTGATGAAGCGAGGGTGTTAAAAAGGCCCCACTTGCGTGGAGCCTTTATTGTACGCTTTTTAACGCGTGATTTCAGTCAATTCCACTTACATGGACTGAGTGAAAGTACGGGTAATAACGTCCTGCTGCTGTTCTTTCGTCAGGGAGTTAAAACGTACTGCGTAGCCAGATACGCGGATGGTCAGCTGAGGATATTTCTCAGGATGTTCCATCGCGTCGAGCAGCATTTCACGGTTCATCACGTTCACGTTCAGGTGCTGACCACCTTCGATGGACGCTTCGTGGTGGAAGTAACCATCCATCAGACCCGCCAGGTTAGTTTTACGCACTTCGTCGTCTTTACCCAGCGCGTTTGGCACGATAGAGAAGGTGTAAGAGATACCATCTTTCGCGTAAGCAAACGGCAGTTTAGCAACGGAGGTCAGAGAGGCAACCGCACCTTTCTGGTCACGACCGTGCATTGGGTTAGCACCTGGGCCGAATGGCGCGCCAGCACGACGACCGTCTGGGGTGTTACCGGTTTTCTTACCATACACAACGTTAGAGGTGATGGTCAGAACAGACTGAGTCGGGATAGCGTTACGATAGGTAGTGAGTTTCTGAATTTTCTTCATGAAACGTTCTACCAGGTCAACCGCCATGTCATCAACGCGAGCGTCGTTGTTACCAAACTGCGGATATTCGCCTTCGATTTCGAAGTCGATAGCCAGACCATCTTCGTCACGAATTGGTTTAACTTTCGCATATTTGATTGCAGACAGGGAGTCAGCCGCAACGGACAGACCTGCGATACCACACGCCATGGTGCGAACGACGTCACGGTCGTGCAGCGCCATCAGAGAGGCTTCGTAGCTGTACTTGTCGTGCATGTAGTGGATAACGTTCAGCGCGGTCACGTACTGTTTAGCCAGCCAGTCCATGAAGTGGTCCATGCGGTCCATGACTTCGTCATAGTTCAGCACGTCGCCTTTGATCGGTTCAGACTTAGGACCAACCTGCATTTTCAGTTTTTCATCAACGCCGCCGTTGATTGCGTACAGCATGGTTTTCGCCAGGTTTGCACGCGCACCGAAGAACTGCATTTGCTTACCAACAACCATTGGACTTACGCAGCAAGCGATAGCGTAGTCATCGTTGTTGAAGTCAGGACGCATCAGGTCATCGTTCTCATATTGCAGAGAAGAGGTGTCGATGGACACTTTAGCGGCGAATTTCTTGAAGTTCAGAGGCAGTTTTTCAGACCACAGAACGGTGATGTTCGGCTCCGGAGAAGGACCCATGGTGTACAGGGTGTTCAGGAAGCGGAAGCTGTTTTTGGTTACCAGAGTACGACCATCTACGCCCATACCGCCGATAGATTCGGTTGCCCAGATTGGGTCACCAGAGAACAGCTCATCATATTCTGGGGTACGCAGGAAGCGAACCATACGCAGTTTCATGACCAGGTGGTCAATCATTTCCTGAGCGTCTTGTTCAGTGATTTTGCCTGCTTTCAGGTCACGTTCGATGTACGCATCCAGGAAGGTGGATACGCGGCCGAAGGACATTGCTGCACCGTTCTGAGACTTAACAGCGGCCAGGTAGCCGAAGTAGGTCCACTGGATAGCTTCCTGAGCGTTGGTAGCAGGACCAGAGATATCGCAGCCGTATTTAGCCGCCATCTCTTTGATCTGACCCAGCGCACGGTGCTGTTCAGCGATCTCTTCACGCAGACGGATAGTCGCTTCCAGGTTTACGCCGTTTTCCAGGTCAGACTGGAGAGAGACGAACTGCGCGTATTTGTCTTTCATCAGGAAGTCGATACCGTACAGCGCAACGCGACGGTAGTCACCGATGATACGGCCACGGCCATAGGCATCTGGCAGACCGGTCAGAACGCCAGATTTACGGCAGTTCAGAATGTCTTTGGTGTAAACATCGAATACGCCCTGGTTATGGGTTTTGCGGTATTCGGTGAAGATTTTTTTCAGCATTGGGTCCAGCTCGCGGTTATACGCTTTGCAGGAACCTTCAACCATTTTGATACCACCGAACGGGATGATTGCGCGTTTCAGTGGTGCTTCAGTTTGCAGACCGACGATTTTCTCAAGGGCTTTGTTGATGTAGCCAGCATCGTGAGAAGTGATGGTAGAAGCAACGGAGGTGTCAAAATCAACTGGCGCGTGAGTGCGGTTTTCCAGTTTAACGCCTTCCATCACGCTGTCCCACAGCTTGGTGGTTGCGTCAGTCGCACCAGCCAGGAAGGATTCGTCACCTTCATACGGGGTATAGTTTTTCTGAATGAAGTCACGGACGTTGACTTCATTCTGCCAGTCACCTTTCGTAAAACCTTCCCAGGCTGTGGCTAACTTTTCATTAAGCTCGGACATGTAACACCTACCTTCTTAAGTGGATTTTTTATTTACTGCCTGAGACAACCATTAATGATGATCGCCGCCACGCAGGTAAATGACCCAGTATGTCAACCCAACTAACAGACCCCCACCGATAATGTTCCCGATAGTGACGGGGATCAGGTTATCAGTAATGAAGTTCATAATAGTCAGGTGTGAAAAACTTTCCGGGGTTGAACCTACAGCAGTCCAGAACTCCGGGCTTGCAAAGTTGCGGATAACAATACCCATCGGGATCATGAACATATTCGCAATACTGTGCTCAAAGCCGCTGGCAACAAACATCGCAACCGGCAGAACCATAATCATGGCTTTATCCATCAGGCTACGACCAGAGTAGCTCATCCAGACCGCCAGGCAGACCATCAGGTTTGCGAGGATGCCGAGAGCAACAGCTTCGATAAATGTATGGTGCATTTTGTGGTCGGCGGTTTGCAGGACGTTAAGCCCCCAGTCGCCGTTGGCGGTCATATACTCGCCAGAGAGCCACATCAACAGAACAAAGAGCAGACAGCCAATCAGGTTGCCAACGTAAACGTTGAGCCAGTTGCGCCCCAGTTGACCCCAGGTAATTCTTCCGCTGGCTTTTGCCACCACAATCAGCACCGTTGAGGTGAAGAGGTCGGCGCCGCAGATGACGCAGAGAATCAGGCCCAGTGAGAAGCAAATACCACCAATCAGTTTCGCTACGCCGAAAGGCATCCCGGCAGTGCCGGTGGTGGCTGTGATATAGAAGACGAAAGCGATGGAGATGAACACCCCAGCCGTAATGGCCAGAAAGAACGTCGTCATCGGATGCTTCGTGGCTTTGTAGACACCCGCTTCTTCGGCAACTTTCGCCATCGCAGCGGGGAGTAATAGATCAAAAGGGTTGTCAGCTTTCACACTAACTCTCTCTTTATTAAGTCGGCGACGAGATACTAACAAAGCATTATAGAAGAGAAATTGATATAGATCATATCTCGCCTGGCTTATAGGCCCGCAGTGTGTATGGTTTTACAGCAAAAGCGGAGTAAGTATTTGATTATCCGTATAAAAATAAATTTTAAAAGTTATGAAAAGAGTTGAATTTTTTCCTTCAGCCTCCCGTGGAACAGTTAATTAAAATGGAGTATTTATTATAATTAGTAACAGTAAAGCTCAGGTAAGCGTTTTTATATTTACCCGTGATTAACTTAATTATTACAATTAAACGTCATTGCGGAAAAATAAAAAAAAAGGGGCAATGAAATTGCCCCGTAATATAGCTCAGGCGATTGAATACGCCTACAGCCATTAATGTTATATGCGCTTATTTTGACCAGTAAGCGGCTTTTGCCTTCTGCAATTTTTCATACGCATTCAGCAGTGACTGATGCGCCGGGAAGGCTTTCAGATCGCTGTCAACCGCTTGCAGGCCGTAGAATGGTTCTTCACCGCTCAGCGCCGCGCTGGCAGCTTCAACGGCATCCGCACCGTACATACGTACAAAGGCGTTCAGATACTGCAATGGCTCACGGTCATCTTCCTGAGAAAGCAGGAGCAGCGTTTGCAGGCAACGGTAATAATTAGTGCGCTCGGCGGAGAAGACGGACTGGTTAAACTCCATTGTCCACTCGGTCCAGGCCAGAGCCTGATCCAGATCGCCGCCCGCCAGCGCCAGCATCGCTTTCAGCTCGCCGATGCGCAGGGTGTACCAGCCGTTATCTTTTCCGGTCGCCAGACCCAGAAGTTCGCGCACGCGGGTGAAATCATCGTGTCCTTCTTCGTCCAGCTGGGCGATCAGGTTCAGATAATCTTCTTTATCCCACTCGCTGCCTGGCAGGGCCAGCAGGGTTTCACGCAGATGCGCGCCCATGCTGTTGTTCGCCAGCCACAGATCTTCTGCCGGATAAATGTCCGACATACCTGGCACAATAATACGGCACGCGTAAACGCCGAGGTGTTCATAGTCGGCAATGTAAACTTCCTGATCTTCCGCGTTGAAGATCGCCATCAGGGTGGCGAATTCTTCTTCCGTCGTACCGGCAAAGCTCCAGTCCACGAACGGATAGTCCGCGTCCTGTTTGAACATATCCCAGGAGATCAAACCGCTGGAGTCGATGAAGTGCGTTTCGAGGTTGGTGTGCTCGGCGACTTCTTCGTCATCAAAGGTTGGCGGAGTAAAGACATCGAGATCTTTCAGGCTACGACCTTGCAGCAGTTCGGTTACGGTACGCTCCAGCGCCACGCCGAAGTCCGGGTGCGCGCCGAAGGAGGCGAAGCAGGTGCCATTTGCCGGGTTGAACAGTACCACGCAGATAACCGGATATTTGCCGCCCAGAGAACCGTCATAAGCAAAGATTGGGAAACCTTCTGCTTCCAGTTTGGCGATGGATTCCACCACGCCCGGGTAGCGCGCCAGCACGTCAGCCGGGATCTCCGGCAGGCTGATGGATTCAGCAATAATGCGGTTTTTGATATGACGCTCGAAAACTTCAGACAATCCCTGCACGCGCGCTTCGTTGCGGGTGTTACCGGCAGACATGCCGTTAGACACATACAGGTTGCCGACGATGTTCATCGGGATATAAACGGTCTGCTCGTCAGACTGACGGGTGAACGGCAGGGCGCAGATCCCACGATCCTCATTGCCGGATTGCAGGTCGATCAACATGCTGCCGGTCAGTTCGTTTTCCGGATCGTAGAACGCGCGCAGGCGGGCATCGAGAATGCCTTCCGGCAGTTCATCGTTTTCGGTCAGCGGGAACCATTTTTCGTTCGGATAGTGAACGAACGGACCGTTGGCAATAGTTTCGCCCAGCCAGAAGTCGGCGAAGAAGTAGTTGGTGGACAGACGCTCAAAATACTCACCCAGCGCAGAGGCCAGCGCCGCTTTTTTGGTCGCGCCTTTACCGTTGGTAAAGCACAGCGCACAGTCTTTGTCGCGAATATGCACGGACCAGACGTGAGGCACCGGATTCAGCCAGGAGGCTTCTTCGATATTAAAGCCCAGGTCGGTCAGTTTCTGCTGGAAGCGAGCGATGGAATCTTCCAGAGCGGCGTCTTTGCCGGGGATAAACGTTTGAGTCATGGCGTTCACTTTTATCGTACGTAAAGCGCGCAATGATACGGGTTTTGCGTGACGGGTGCTATCTCCGGCGAAAATAAATGGCTGGACTATGCTTATAAGCAGTAACCTACTGTTAAGGCATAAAAAAATGAAAGCATTTGATCTCCAGCGGATGGCGTTTGATAAAGTCCCTCCTGAGTTTTTAGGCGAAGTGGCGCTGCGCAGCCTGTATACCTTTGTACTGGTTTTCCTGTTTCTGAAAATCACCGGACGTCGCGGCGTGCGGCAGATGTCGCTGTTTGAAGTGCTGATCATCCTGACGCTGGGGTCGGCGGCAGGGGACGTTGCCTTTTATGACGATGTGCCGATGGTGCCGGTCTTTATCGTCTTCGTGACGCTTGCACTGCTGTACCGGCTGGTCATGTGGCTGATGTCGAAAAGTGAGAAACTGGAAGATCTGCTCGAAGGGAAGCCGGTGGTGATTGTCGAAGATGGTCAACTGGCCTGGGAGAATGTGCAAAGCGCCAATATGACGGAGTTTGAGTTCTTTATGGAACTCCGTTTGAGCAGCGTTGAGCAACTGGGGCAGGTGCGTCTGGCGATTATGGAAACGAATGGTCAAATCAGCGTCTATTACTATCCCGACGATGAGGTGAAGCCCGGCCTGTGCATCCTGCCGGATATGCTCATCGAGCGATACAAAACTGTACCTGAAGCGGGCGAGTACGCCTGCATAAAATGTAGTCATGTCGTGGTTATGCAGGCGGGCGAACATCAATTATGCCCCCGCTGTACGAATCCAGAATGGACGAAGGTTAGCCGGGCTAAACGTAACACCTGACAGCGATTTTGTCGGTTTTGTGACAACGGTACGGCAGATTGTATTGTGTGACGAGGGGCACATTTCTTCGGCCGTCAGTTTTAGACATTGCGGCGCGTGTCACTGAATGATAAAACCGATATCCACAGTTATAACTTATGGCTTTTAGCGTGGTGAGGGGAAATGGCTCAAGTCTTTAATTTCAGTTCAGGTCCGGCAATGTTACCGGCAGACGTGCTCAAACAGGCTCAACAGGAGCTGTGTGACTGGAACGGTCTGGGTACGTCGGTGATGGAAGTCAGCCACCGGGGTAAAGCGTTTATTCAGGTGGCGGAAGAAGCAGAAAAGGATTTTCGCGATCTGCTGAACATTCCCTCGAACTACAAAGTATTGTTCTGTCACGGCGGTGGACGCGGCCAGTTTGCGGGTATCCCGCTCAATCTGCTGGGCGACAAAACCACCGCTGATTACGTTGATGCCGGCTACTGGGCGGCCAGTGCGGTAAAAGAAGCGCACAAATATTGCACGCCGAATGTCATCGATGCCAAAGTGACCGTTGACGGTCTGCGCGCCGTGAAGCCGATGAGTGAGTGGCAGCTTTCTGACAACGCCGCGTATCTTCACTACTGCCCGAACGAAACCATCGACGGTATTGCCATTCACGAAGAGCCAGACTTTGGCGAAAATGTCATTGTGACGGCGGACCTCTCTTCAACCATTCTGTCCACCCCGCTGGATGTCAGCCGCTACGGTGTCATCTACGCGGGTGCCCAGAAAAACATCGGTCCTGCGGGTCTGACTATCGTTATCGTGCGTGAAGACCTGCTGGGGAAAGCCCATAAGTCTTGCCCGTCAATTCTTGATTACACCGTCCTGAACGACAACGATTCCATGTTCAACACCCCGCCAACGTTTGCCTGGTATCTCTCCGGCCTGGTCTTCAAATGGCTTAAGCAGAAAGGCGGCGTGGCGCAGATGGATAAGATCAATCAGCAAAAAGCTGAACTGCTGTACGGCGTGATCGACAAGAGCGATTTCTACCGTAACGATGTTGCCAAAACTAACCGTTCGCGCATGAACGTGCCGTTCCAGCTGGCGGACAGCAACCTGGATAACGTGTTCCTGGAAGAGTCCTTCGCGGCGGGTCTGCATGCGCTGAAAGGTCACCGTGTGGTAGGCGGGATGCGCGCCTCCATCTATAACGCCATGCCGCTGGAAGGCGTTAAAGCCCTGACTGATTTCATGATCGACTTCGAACGTCGTCACGGTTAATTGGCTGTTTTTCACCCCCGCAGCGTTCCTGCGGGGTTTTTATTATGTTGAGTTGAGAGTTAAGTTTCATGGAATCCCTGACGTTACAACCTATCGCGCGGGTAGATGGCACCATTAATCTGCCTGGTTCAAAAAGTGTCTCGAACCGCGCTCTGCTGCTGGCAGCTCTGGCAAACGGCACCACCGTCCTCACTAATCTGCTGGACAGCGATGACGTGCGCCATATGCTCAATGCACTGAAAGCGTTGGGCGTTCAGTACGCGCTGTCTGACGATCGTACCCGTTGTGAAGTCACCGGTAACGGCGGCGCGTTACATTCTGCTGAAGCGCTGGAGCTTTTCCTGGGTAACGCCGGTACCGCGATGCGTCCTCTGGCCGCTGCGCTGTGTCTGGGGAGTAACGATATTGTGCTGACCGGTGAGCCGCGAATGAAAGAGCGTCCGATCGGCCATCTGGTGGATGCCCTGCGTCAGGGCGGCGCGCAGATTGATTATCTTGAGCAGGAAAATTACCCGCCCCTGCGTCTGCGCGGGGGATTCACTGGCGGGAATGTTGAGGTTGACGGTAGCGTTTCCAGCCAGTTCCTGACTGCGCTGCTGATGACCGCACCGCTGGCACCACAGGACACCGTCATCAGCATTAAAGGCGACCTGGTTTCTAAGCCGTACATTGATATCACCCTGCACCTGATGAACACCTTTGGCGTTGAGGTGGAAAACCAGTCTTATCAGCGTTTCGTGGTGCGCGGAGCGCAGCAGTATCAGTCCCCGGGCCACTACCTGGTTGAAGGCGATGCTTCATCCGCCTCCTATTTCCTTGCCGCAGGTGCGATTAAAGGCGGTACGGTAAAAGTGACGGGCATTGGCCGCAACAGCGTGCAGGGCGATATCCGTTTTGCTGACGTGCTGGAAAAAATGGGCGCGGTGGTGACCTGGGGCGATGACTTCATCTCCTGCACCCACGGTGAGCTGAACGCCATCGATATGGATATGAACCATATTCCGGATGCGGCGATGACCATTGCCACCGCTGCGCTGTTTGCGAAAGGCACCACCACGCTGCGAAACATTTACAACTGGCGTGTGAAAGAGACGGACCGCCTGTTCGCGATGGCAACCGAGCTGCGTAAAGTGGGGGCCGAGGTAGAAGAGGGCGAAGACTACATTCGCGTCACGCCGCCGGCAAAACTGCAATTTGCAGAAATTGGCACCTACAACGATCACCGCATGGCGATGTGTTTCTCGCTGGTGGCGTTGTCAGATACGCCAGTCACTATCCTTGATCCGAAGTGTACGGCAAAAACGTTCCCGGACTACTTCGAACAGCTGGCGCGCATTAGCACCCTGGCCTGATGATCGTATGCCGCATCACCTGATGCGGCATTTCCTTACGCTTTCTGACACTCATCCTCTTTCATTTCTTCTACACTCTGCTTCAATCATTCCGTAATTTGCACGCAAAGGTAACAGTTGCGCACGTTGGCGCGTATAATGCGCGGCGTTCATGTAAACGGTATGCCTTAATTAAGGAGAAAAAGATGACGGCAATTGCCCCGGTAATCACCATTGATGGGCCAAGTGGCGCAGGGAAAGGTACTCTGTGCAAAGCGATGGCGGAAGCATTGCAATGGCATCTTTTAGATTCGGGAGCAATCTATCGCGTGCTGGCGCTGGCTGCGCTGCATCATCATGTGGATGTTGCGTCTGAAGAAGCGCTGGTACCGCTGGCTGCGCATCTGGATGTGCGCTTTGTCTCGACCGATGGCAACCTTGAAGTGATCCTGGAAGGGGAAGATGTCAGCGGTGAAATCCGTACCCAGGAAGTGGCCAATGCGGCCTCTCAGGTGGCGGCTTTCCCACGCGTTCGTGAAGCGCTGTTACGTCGCCAGCGCGGTTTCCGTGAAGCGCCGGGGCTGATCGCCGACGGCCGCGACATGGGAACCGTGGTATTCCCCGATGCGCCAGTGAAAATTTTCCTTGACGCCTCTTCAGAAGAACGTGCTCAACGCCGCATGCTTCAGTTGCAGGAAAAGGGGTTTAGTGTTAACTTTGATCGCCTTTTATCCGAGATAAAAGAGCGCGATGACCGCGATCGTAACCGCGCCGTCGCACCACTTGTTCCCGCGCAAGACGCATTAGTGCTGGATTCAACCAGTTTAACTATTGAGCAAGTGATTGAAAAAGCGCTACAATATGCGCGCCAAAAACTGGCACTCGCGTAATCGCGACCGATTTAGCAGTACCCCCGCTGCAATGGATTGACGGCGGGTATGTGAAACAACCCCATCCGGCACGGAGCCAGGTGGACGTTAATATTAACCTGAAGATTAAACATGACTGAATCTTTTGCTCAACTGTTTGAAGAATCCTTAAAAGAAATCGAAACCCGTCCGGGTTCCATCGTTCGTGGCGTTGTTGTTGCTATCGACAAAGACGTTGTACTGGTTGACGCCGGTCTGAAATCTGAGTCTGCCATCCCGGCTGAGCAGTTCAAAAACGCCCAGGGCGAGCTGGAAATCCAGGTTGGTGACGAAGTTGACGTTGCTCTGGACGCAGTAGAAGACGGCTTCGGCGAAACCCTGCTGTCTCGTGAGAAAGCTAAACGTCACGAAGCATGGATCACGCTGGAAAAAGCTTACGAAGAAGCTGAAACTGTGGTCGGTGTTATCAACGGCAAAGTTAAAGGTGGCTTCACTGTTGAGCTGAATGGTATTCGTGCGTTCCTGCCAGGTTCTCTGGTAGACGTTCGTCCAGTCCGTGACACCCTGCACCTCGAAGGCAAAGAGCTTGAGTTCAAAGTAATCAAGCTGGACCAGAAGCGTAACAACGTTGTTGTTTCCCGTCGTGCCGTTATCGAATCCGAAAACAGCGCAGAACGCGATCAGCTGCTGGAAAACCTGCAGGAAGGCATGGAAGTCAAAGGTATCGTTAAGAACCTCACTGACTACGGCGCATTCGTTGACCTGGGCGGCGTTGATGGCCTGCTGCACATCACCGACATGGCGTGGAAACGCGTTAAGCACCCAAGCGAAATCGTGAACGTGGGCGACGAAATCACTGTTAAAGTGCTGAAGTTCGACCGCGAGCGTACTCGTGTATCCCTCGGCCTGAAACAGCTGGGCGAAGATCCATGGGTAGCTATCGCTAAGCGTTACCCAGAAGGTACTAAACTGACTGGTCGTGTTACCAACCTGACTGACTACGGCTGCTTCGTTGAAATCGAAGAAGGCGTTGAAGGTCTGGTGCACGTTTCCGAAATGGACTGGACCAACAAAAACATCCACCCATCCAAAGTTGTTAACGTTGGTGATGTAGTGGAAGTGATGGTTCTGGATATCGACGAAGAACGTCGTCGTATCTCCCTGGGCCTGAAGCAGTGCAAAAACAACCCATGGCAGCAGTTCGCGGAAACCCACAACAAGGGCGACCGTGTTGAAGGTAAAATCAAGTCTATCACTGACTTCGGTATCTTCATCGGCCTGGACGGCGGCATCGATGGCCTGGTTCACCTGTCTGACATCTCCTGGAACGTTGCAGGCGAAGAAGCAGTTCGTGAATACAAAAAAGGCGACGAAATCGCAGCAGTTGTTCTGCAAGTTGACGCAGAGCGTGAGCGTATCTCCCTGGGCGTTAAACAGCTCGCAGAAGATCCGTTCAACAACTGGGTTGCACTGAACAAGAAAGGCGCAATCGTAAACGGTAAAGTGACTGCTGTTGACGCTAAAGGCGCAACCGTAGAACTGGCTGACGGCGTTGAAGGTTACCTGCGCGCTTCCGAAGCTTCACGTGACCGCGTTGAAGATGCAACTCTGGTTCTGAGCGTTGGTGACGACGTTGAAGCTAAGTTCACCGGTGTTGACCGTAAGAACCGTGCAATCAGCCTGTCTGTTCGTGCTAAAGACGAAGCTGATGAGAAAGATGCAATCGCAACTGTGAACAAACAGGAAGATGCAAACTTCTCTAACAACGCAATGGCTGAAGCTTTCAAAGCAGCTAAAGGCGAGTAAGTTCAGGTTCGCACCATCATTTGAGCTGTAACGCATTTACAGCGTGAAGGATGGAGAGCAGACTTGACAGATTGCAGGATTCGTCCTGTAATCAATAACAAAGGGCGGCTACGGCCGCCCTTGTTTAATAAGCTGTTCAGCTAATGGGTTTGAAAGGAACCGGAGGAATCATGACCAAGTCAGAATTGATTGAAAGACTTGCCAGTCAGCAACCGCATATCCCTGCCAAGGCTGTGGAAGATGCCGTTAAAGAGATGCTGGAGCATATGGCTACCACTCTTGCCCAGGGCGAGCGCATTGAAATCCGCGGTTTCGGTAGTTTTTCTCTGCACTATCGTGCACCACGTACCGGGCGTAACCCGAAGACTGGCGATAAAGTGGAGCTGGAAGGAAAGTATGTTCCGCACTTTAAGCCGGGTAAAGAACTGCGCGATCGCGCCAATATTTACGGTAACTGAGTTTAATCATCAGGGTTAAACTGAGTTTAAAGAAAGCACCTTAGGGTGCTTTTTTTGTATCCCGCCCCTGCATTTCTGAATACGCGCCGCATTTTAATTTTCTCTTTGCTGTAAGCGCTTAAAAACGTTGCAGCGCCTGCTGTAAATCACGTCTTTCCTGTCTGACGACGCATCAGTCCCGCCGCATAATCGCCTGAAACATGGAGGTGAAGATGGGGATCCACGTTATCAGTATGTGCGCCATTCTGGCCATAATCCCGCTCTATTGGTTACCCGTTTTGCCAGATTTGCATCTTGTCTGGTTGCTGATTGCCGCAGGAATTGCGTTATCCGTACAGCAGAGAAAATGGCTCAGGTTTTCAGGACTCGCATTGCTTTTTATGTGCTGGGGGATCCTGGCCGCTCAGGAAAGCGTGTGGCCGATGAACTATTTAACGCAAGCACCGCAGCAGGCCGAGGTGGTCATTACCGCAACGGACGGCGCAACGATGCATCAGGGAAGAATTGTCAGCCTCAATGGAGAACGCGTGTGGGCTGCCATGGGCGTGGCGCTGTATGGCAACTATCTGCCGCAAAACGTCTGCGTGGGTCAACGCTGGGCAATGACCCTGCGGTTCAGGGCGGTACACGGAGAACTCAACGATGGCGGCTATGATTCACAGAAAAATGCCTTTGCCCGACACCAGACGCTGAGTGGACGGTTTACCCATGCGGCGCTCGTTGACGAAGGCTGTAGTCTGCGTGCGCAATACCTGACATCACTACAGAATACTCTTTCAGCATATCAGTGGGGACCCGTGATCCTGGGGCTGGGGATGGGGGAGCGGCTGTCGGTCTCGCGGGAGATAAAAAACCTGATGCGTGATACCGGAACGATGCATCTGATGGCAATCTCGGGATTACATATTGCGCTGGCCGCTTCTGTCATCTGGTTTCTGGCGCGGGGCATTCAGTTCTTCCTGCCGGGCCGCTGGATTATCTGGCAAATCCCCTTGCTGGCAGGGCTGATTTTTGCCGCGTTTTACGCATGGCTAACGGGCTTGCAGCCGCCCGCGCTGCGCACGGTTATCGCGCTTGTGGTACTGGCTGCATTAAAAATGAGTGGTCGCCAGTGGTCGCCCTGGCAGGTATGGCTTACCTGCGTGGCGGCGATCCTGATTTTCGACCCACTGGCGGTACTGTCACAAAGCCTGGCGTTGTCAGCGTTTGCGGTCGCCGCGCTTATTTTTTGGTATCAGTGGTTGCCTCTCCCGCACTGGCAACGTGGCCGGTGCCTGCGGCCGCTGGCGACGCTAGTGTATTTGCAGGTTGGAATGCTGCTGCTTCTGTTGCCGCTTCAGGTCCTGATTTTCCATGGTTTCAGCCTCTCCTCGCTGGTGGCGAACCTGTTTGCCGTTCCTCTGGTCACGTTTATCTCAGTTCCGCTGATCCTGCTCGGCATGTTTCTGCATCTGTTTCCGGTCGCTGCGCTGGAAAGTATTGTCTGGCTGGCTACTGATAAATCTCTGGCAGGGCTTTTCTGGCTATTGATGCGTTTACCGAATGGCTGGCAGGACGTTGATGAACGCTGGCAATACCTGACGTTACTGCCGTGGCTGCTGGTCATTGGCTGGCGATTCAGGGCCTTCAGCGCAGCACCCGCAGTCTGTCTGGCAGGCAGCGTGGTGCTGGCCTTTCCCCTCTGGCACAGGGTTAAAACAGACAGCTGGTCCCTGCATATGCTGGATGTAAGGCAGGGGCTGGCGATGGTCATTGAGCGTCACGGGAAGGCCATTCTGTATGACACCGGGCTGGCATGGCCCGGTGGGGACAGTGCGCAGCAGCTGATTATCCCCTGGCTACGCTGGCATCATCTGAAACCGGAAGGGGCGATCCTGAGCCATGAACATCTCGACCACGCGGGGGGACTGGCATCGCTAAAAGCTGCCTGGCCCGCAATGTGGATCAGGAGCCCCTTATCCTGGTCCGGACATCTTCCGTGCTTTCGAGGACAGCGATGGCAGTGGCAGGGTTTAACGTTCTCCGTGCACTGGCCACCCGAAAACACCTCGGCGAAAGGTAACAACCGCTCCTGCGTGGTAAAAATCGATGACGGCGAACAGAGCGTTTTACTGACCGGAGACTTTGAAGCGCAGGCAGAACTGGCAATGCTGAGCCACCGCTGGCGTCAGCTTGCGTCTACACTGATTCAGGTGCCGCATCATGGAAGTAACACGTCATCTTCAACACCGTTGCTACAGCGCGTAGAGGGGCAGGTTTCGCTGGCCTCGATGGCTCGCTATAACGCGTGGCGTTTCCCTTCTATTAAAGTGGTCCGGCGCTATCGAACGGAGGGATATCTCTGGCTTGATACCCCGCATTCCGGGCAGATATCTGTGACCTTTTCGCACCATAGTCGGCAAATTCGTCGCTTACGCGAACACTATTTACCGCGTTGGTATCATCAGTGGTTTGGCGCGCCCGTAGATAACGGGTAGAATATGCGGCTATTTCAACAAATGCTGGTTTTTTGAATGCATAACGACAAAGATCTCTCCACGTGGCAAACGTTCCGCCGGCTCTGGCCGATGATTGCTCCTTTCAAAGCAGGCTTGATCGTGGCGGGCGTAGCGTTAATCCTCAACGCAGCCAGCGATACGTTTATGTTATCGCTTCTCAAACCGTTACTGGATGACGGTTTCGGTAAAACGGATCGTTCAGTGCTGCTATGGATGCCGCTGGTGGTTATTGGGCTGATGATCTTACGCGGAATCTCCAGCTATGTATCCAGCTACTGCATCTCCTGGGTATCCGGTAAAGTGGTGATGACCATGCGCCGCCGGCTGTTCAGCCATATGATGGGGATGCCGGTCTCATTCTTTGACAAACAGTCAACCGGCACCCTGCTGTCGCGTATTACCTACGATTCAGAGCAGGTGGCGTCGTCCTCTTCCAGCGCACTGATTACCGTTGTGCGTGAAGGCGCATCCATCATTGGCCTGTTCGCGATGATGTTCTATTACAGCTGGCAACTGTCGCTGATCCTTATTGTGCTGGCGCCGATTGTCTCCATCGCGATCCGCGTGGTATCAAAGCGTTTTCGCAACATCAGTAAAAATATGCAGAATACGATGGGGCAGGTGACTACCAGCGCCGAGCAGATGCTGAAAGGCCATAAGGAAGTGTTGATTTTCGGCGGTCAGGAAGTCGAAACCAAACGCTTTGACAAGGTCAGCAACAGAATGCGCCTGCAAGGAATGAAAATGGTATCGGCCTCGTCGATTTCCGATCCGATCATTCAGCTGATTGCCTCTCTGGCCCTGGCCTTCGTCCTGTATGCCGCCAGTTTCCCGAGCGTCATGGAAACCCTGACTGCGGGTACCATTACCGTGGTGTTCTCATCCATGATTGCGCTGATGCGTCCGCTGAAATCGCTGACTAACGTCAACGCCCAGTTCCAGCGCGGGATGGCAGCCTGTCAGACGCTGTTCAGCATCCTCGATTCCGAACAGGAAAAAGATGAAGGTACACGCGTGATCGAGCGCGCTAAAGGCGACCTGGAATTCCGTAACGTCACCTTTACCTATCCAGGCCGTGAAGTGCCGGCGCTGCGTGATATCAGCCTGTCCATCCCGGCGGGTAAAACCGTTGCGCTGGTCGGTCGTTCCGGTTCGGGCAAGTCGACCATTGCCAGCCTGATTACCCGTTTCTACGATATCGACCAGGGCGAGATCCTGCTTGATGGTCACGACCTGCGGGAATATACCCTCCAGTCGCTGCGTAACCAGGTCGCGCTGGTCTCGCAGAACGTGCATCTGTTCAACGATACAGTGGCGAACAACATTGCGTATGCCCGTACCGAAGAGTACAGCCGTGAAGAGATTGAGAATGCGGCGCGTATGGCCTATGCGATGGACTTCATTAACAAAATGGATAACGGTCTGGATACGATCATTGGCGAAAACGGGGTGCTGCTCTCAGGTGGTCAGCGTCAGCGTATCGCGATTGCCCGTGCGCTGCTGCGCAACAGCCCGATTCTGATCCTCGATGAAGCAACGTCCGCACTGGATACGGAATCTGAACGCGCTATCCAGTCGGCTCTGGATGAATTACAGAAAAACCGTACCTCGCTGGTTATTGCGCACCGTCTGTCGACCATCGAACAGGCTGACGAAATCGTGGTGGTGGAAGATGGCGTGATCGTTGAACGCGGCAGCCATGCGGACCTGCTGAAACAGCGTGGTGTTTACGCGCAGCTTCATAAAATGCAGTTCGGTCAATGATTGCACGCATCTGGTCGGGTGAATCCCCTCTGTGGGTGCTGCTTCTCCCGCTCTCCTGGCTGTATGGCCTGGTGAGCGGTGCTATTCGTCTGCTTTACCGCCTCGGGATCAAGCGCGCCTGGCGCGCACCGGTACCGGTGGTGGTGGTCGGCAACCTGACGGCGGGTGGAAACGGCAAAACCCCGGTGGTGATCTGGCTGGTAGAACAGCTCCATAAACGCGGTATCCGCCCGGGAGTTGTCTCACGCGGTTACGGTGGTAAAGCGGCGCAGTATCCACTGGTGCTGAGCCCTGATACAACAACCGCTGAAGCCGGCGATGAGCCGGTACTGATTTACCAGCGTACCGGCGCGCCGGTTGCGGTATCGCCGGTGCGCAGTGATGCCGTAAAGGCACTGCTTGCGGAGCATGACGTACAAATCGTTATTACCGATGATGGTTTGCAGCATTACGCGCTGGCGCGTGACAAAGAGATCGTGGTTATTGACGGCGTGCGGCGTTTTGGCAACGGCTGGTGGCTGCCAGCCGGTCCTGTACGTGAGCGAGCGTCGCGCCTGAAGAGCGTCGATGCCGTGATTGTGAACGGTGGTGAAGCCAGAGCGGGCGAAATCCCGATGTATCTTCGTCCCGGACAGGCCGTGAATATGTTGACCGGCGAGCGCAAAGACGTCGCGCAACTGGAACATCTGGTTGCGATGGCCGGTATAGGTCATCCGCCGCGTTTCTTCGCAACGCTGGAGCAGTGCGGCGCAAAGCTTGATAAACGGGTGCCGCTGGCCGATCACCAGGCGTTAGTTGCCGAAGAGGTTGAAAGGCTGGCAGCGCCGGGACAGACGCTGATCATGACGGAAAAAGACGCGGTAAAATGCCGGGCCTTTGCGAAAGAAAACTGGTGGTATCTGCCGGTTGACGCTGAACTCAGCGGCGAACAGCCGGAACATTTGCTCAAGGAACTGCTCGCGTTAGTGCAGTAACTTCTACGCGGTTCCGGTGGCGCTTTGACTGACAGGAAAACGCATGTCTCTACCGCAATTCTCACTTGCAGCCGCACGAAACCTGCATCTTGCCGCCCAGGGGCTTCTGAAAAAGCCCCGCCGCCGCGCGCAGCCAGCTGATATCCTCTCTACCGTGCAACGCATGTCGTTGCTGCAAATCGACACCATTAACATCGTGGCGCGTAGCCCGTATCTGGTCCTGTTTAGCCGCCTGGGAAACTATCCTCCGCAGTGGCTGGATAATGCGCTAAATCAGGGCGAACTGATGGAATACTGGGCGCATGAAGCCTGTTTTCTCCCGCGAAGCGATTTTGCCCTGATGCGTCACCGCATGCTCGCCCCGGACAAAATGGGCTGGAAATACCGTCAGGAGTGGATGGTGGAACACGCGGATGAAATAGAGCAACTGATTGCCCATATTCAGGAAAACGGGCCGGTACGCTCTGCGGATTTTGAACACCCGCGAAAAGGCGCAAGCGGATGGTGGGAGTGGAAACCGCACAAACGCCATCTTGAAGGGCTGTTTACGTCGGGCAAAGTGATGGTGGTCGAGCGTCGCAACTTTCAGCGCGTCTATGACCTCACGCACCGTGTTATGCCTCACTGGGACGATACGCGTGACCTGCTGTCTCAGGACGCAGCCGAAGCCATCATGCTCGGGAACAGCGCCCGCAGCCTTGGCATCTTCCGCCCACAGTGGCTGGCGGATTATTATCGTCTGCGTCAGCCGCAGCTAAAACCACTGCTGGAATCGTGGCAGCGCGAACAGCGCGTCATGCCGGTCTCGGTAGAGTCGTTAGGTGAAATGTGGTTGCATGCGGATTTGTTCCCTCTGCTGGCGCAGGCGCAGGAGGGCAAACTCCAAGCGACCCACAGTGCCGTGCTGTCGCCGTTCGACCCCGTTGTCTGGGACAGAAAGCGGGCCGGGCAGTTGTTTAATTTCAGCTACCGTCTGGAATGCTACACTCCGGCGCCCAGACGGCAGTATGGTTATTTTGTTTTGCCGCTGCTGCACAAAGGCCAGCTAGTCGGGCGCATGGACGCTAAAATGCACCGTAAAACCGGCATGCTTGAAATTATCGCGCTCTGGCTTGAAGAGGGCATAAAGGTGACGGCTGGCCTGGAAAAAGGGTTAACGACTGCGCTCAGTGAATTTGCCCGCTGGCAGGGGGCGCATGAAATTGTACTCGGTCGCGTGCCTGCGGGGCTGTTTACGACCTGTCGAGGTGGCTGGGAAACAGGCACTCCCTGAAAAGGGAATGTGATAAGCTTTAGCGATTACCCATACGGAGGAACTATGGATCACCGTTTACTTGAAATTATTGCCTGCCCGGTGTGCAACGGCAAACTGTATTACAGCCAGGATAAACAAGAGCTGATTTGCAAACTGGACAGCCTGGCGTTCCCGCTGCGTGACGGTATTCCGGTCCTGCTGGAAAATGAAGCCCGTTCCCTGGTGGCAGAAGAGATCAAACCATGAGTTTTGTTGTCATTATCCCTGCGCGTTATGCTTCAACGCGCCTGCCAGGTAAACCGCTGGTGGATATCAATGGCAAACCGATGATTGTGCATGTCCTTGAACGGGCACGCGAATCGGGCGCCGGACGCGTCATCGTCGCCACCGATCACCCGGATGTTGCGCGCGCGGTTGAGGCCGCGGGTGGGGAAGTGTGCATGACCCGTGCCGATCATCAGTCAGGCACCGAGCGCCTGGCGGAAGTCGTCGAAAAATGCGGTTTCAGCGACGAGACGGTGATTGTGAACGTGCAGGGCGATGAGCCGATGATCCCGGCGGCGATTATCCGTCAGGTGGCCGACAACCTGGCTCAGCGTCAGGTCGGGATGGCGACCCTCGCGGTGCCGATTCACCACGCTGAAGAGGCGTTCAATCCGAATGCGGTGAAAGTGGTCATGGACGCAGAGGGCTACGCGCTCTATTTCTCCCGCGCCACCATTCCGTGGGATCGCGATCGTTTCGCGCAATCGAAAGAGACAATCGGCGAAACCTTCCTGCGCCACATCGGTATTTACGGCTACCGCGCCGGCTTTATTCGTCGCTACGTCGCCTGGGCACCAAGCCCGCTGGAGCATATTGAAATGCTCGAACAGCTTCGCGTGCTGTGGTACGGCGAGAAAATTCACGTTGCGGTTGCCCAGGAAATCCCAGGCACCGGCGTGGATACCCCTGAAGATCTCGAGCGCGTACGCGTCGAAATGCGTTAATTCGCTGGCATCCCCTCGTCTGGGGGGATGCTCTCCCGCCAGGCTATTTTCCTTTTCTTTTTCATTATTGATCTCTACCGGGTGACATCCGGGTTTCGCGCGCTCATTATAAAAGCAGTAGTCTTAATGGGGGTAATCTCATATGGAACAGCTGCGTGCTGAACTCAGCCATCTCCTTGGCGAAAAGCTAAGCCGGGTGGAATGCGTGAATGAAAAGGCCGACACCGCACTCTGGTCGTTGTACGACAGTCAGGGAAACCCCATGCCGCTGATGGCCAGAAGTTTTACCTCGCCGGGCGTCGCCAGACAGCTGGCCTGGAAAATGTCGATGCTGGCGCGGGAAGGGACTGTCCGCATGCCGACGGTCTACGGCGTGATGACCCATGAGGAGCATCCCGGCCCGGATGTTCTGCTTATCGAGCGTTTACGCGGGGTTTCTGTTGAAGCCCCGACGCGTACACCGGAGCGCTGGGAACAGCTGAAAGATCAGATTGTCGAGGCTCTGCTTGCCTGGCATCGGCAGGACAGCCGGGGACTTGTTGGCGCGGTGGACAGCACGCAGGAAAACCTGTGGCCGCTGTGGTATCGCCAGCGTGTTGAAGTGCTGTGGGGCACGCTGAACCAGTTCAACAACACCGGTTTAACGATGCAGGACAAACGTATTTTATTCCGCACCCGGGAGTGTCTGCCGACGCTGTTTGAGGGCTTTAACGACAACTGCGTGCTGGTTCACGGCAATTTCACGCTGCGCAGTATGCTTAAAGACTCGCGCAGCGACCAGCTGCTGGCGATGGTCGGGCCGGGGATCATGCTCTGGGCGCCGCGCGAGTACGAACTGTTCAGGCTGAGCGAGGGCGGGGCGGCGGAAGATTTGCTCTGGCACTATCTTCAGCGCGCCCCTGTTGCGGAGGCCTTTCTCTGGCGACGCTGGCTCTATCTTCTCTGGGATGAGGTGGCGCAGCTGGTCAACACCGGGCGCTTTAATCGCGCCAGTTTCGATCTGGCCGCAAAATCACTCCTGCCCTGGCTTGCCTGACGAACCTTTGAGCCACTGCCAGAGGCGGCCAAGCGTCTCGTAGCCGACGCGATCGCTGTGCATCAGCCATACCGGGGACGGGATTATCCGTTCCCACGGATTGAGCGGGGCGTCAATAGCCATCTGGTTTGCCGGAGCAGGAAGCGGATGCAGGCCCTGCTTCTCAAAGAAAATCATTGCGCGCGGCAGGTGTGAAGCAGAGGTCACCAGCAGGAACGGTACATCACCGATGGCCTGTTTCACCGCCGCCGCCTCTTCTTCGGTATCTTTTGGGCTATCCAGCGTGATGATGGCGGAACGTGGTACGCCAAGCGATTCAGCCACTCTTGCTCCTGCTTCAGCGGTACTGACCGGGTTGGTTTTTGCCGCAGCGCCCGTGAAGATCATCTTCGATCCCGGATTGGCCAGCCACAGGCGGAACCCCTCGTTCAGGCGCGGCAGGCTGTTGTTGATCAGGTTCGAGCTGGGCGCCCAGTTCGGATCCCAGGTATACCCGCCGCCCAGCACCACGATATAGCCCACCTTCTGATTTCCCTGCCATGTCGGGTAGGTGTTTTCAATCGGACGTAATAAACCGTCAGCGACCGGTTGCAGGCTGAGTAACAGCAGCGCCAGCCAGCCCACGGTAACGAGGGATTTACCGCTTTTCTGAAAGCGGCTAAACCATATTAATGCCAGCCCCAGCGCGATGAGAAGCAACAGCAGGGGAAGGGGAAGCATCATGCCTCCGATATATTTTTTTAGGGTAAAAAGCATCCTTTTTGGTTCCTTTTTTAACCATACAGCAGGCGATTGTCGGTGATATTACACCAGAGTGGTTCATTCTCCGCGCGGGTGTGACAAAATAGCGGTTTTGTAGTGAGTGGAACCCTCCCAATGCGGGATCGCAATTTTGATGACATCGCGGAAAAGTTTTCGCGCAACATTTATGGCACCACCAAAGGTCAGCTTCGTCAGACGATCCTCTGGCAGGATCTGGACAAGCTGCTGGCTGAATTCGGTGACCGACCGTTGCGCGTGCTGGATGCCGGTGGTGGGGAAGGTCAGACTGCAATTCTGATGGCGCAGCGGGGACATCACGTCACGCTTTGCGATCTTTCTGCCGAGATGGTTGCGCGCGCAGGGCGAGCGGCAGAAGAGAAAGGTGTGAGCGACAACATGCATTTTATACATTGCGCCGCTCAGGACATTCCGCAGCATTTGGAAACGCAGGTTGATCTGATATTGTTTCATGCTGTGCTCGAATGGATCGCCGAACCACAAGCGATGTTAAAAACGCTGTGGTCGATGTTGCGCCCGGGCGGTGCGTTATCGCTGATGTTTTACAATGCCAACGGCCTGCTAATGCGAAACGTGCTGGTCGGCAATTTTGGCTATGTACAGCAGGGCATGTATAAAAAGAAACGACGCACGCTTTCACCGGATTTCCCCCGTGAACCGCAGCAGGTCTATGGCTGGCTGGAGGAGATCGGTTGGGAAATTACCGGCAAAACCGGCGTGAGGGTGTTTCATGATTATCTGCGTGATAAACAAAAACAGGATGACTGTTTAGACGCCTTAACAGAAATAGAGACGCGGTATTGCCGCCAGGAGCCTTATCTGAGCCTTGGCCGCTATATACACGTCACCGCGCGCAAGCCGCAGATGCAAGGATAATCTATGAGTGAATTTTCCCAGACAGTCCCCGAACTGGTTGCCTGGGCCAGGAAAAACGATTTCTCCATCTCGCTGCCGGTAGACAGACTCTCATTCCTGCTGGCGGTTGCGACGCTAAACGGCGAACGCCTGGATGGCGAAATGAGTGAAGGCGAACTGGTGGATGCGTTCCGCCACGTCAGTGATGCGTTTGAGCAAACCAGCGAAACCATTAGCGTGCGTGCCAACAACGCAATCAATGATATGGTGCGTCAACGTCTGCTGAACCGCTTTACCAGCGAGCAGGCGGAAGGAAACGCCATCTATCGTCTTACGCCACTGGGCATTGGCATTACCGACTATTACATCCGCCAGCGCGAATTTTCCACGCTGCGTCTCTCCATGCAGCTCTCTATTGTTGCAGGTGAGCTGAAGCGTGCCGCCGACGCGGCTGATGAAAACGGTGACGAATTCCACTGGCATCGCAACGTTTACGCGCCGCTGAAATATTCGGTCGCCGAGATTTTCGACAGTATCGATCTGACTCAACGTCTGATGGACGAACAGCAGCAGCAGGTGAAAGACGATATCGCTCAACTGCTTAATAAAGACTGGCGTGCGGCTATCTCCAGCTGTGAACTCTTGCTGTCAGAAACGTCCGGTACGCTGCGTGAGTTGCAGGATACGCTGGAGGCGGCGGGGGATAAGCTACAGGCCAATCTGCTGCGCATCCAGGACGCGACAATGGCGCACGACGATCTGCATTTTATCGACCGTCTGGTGTTTGATTTGCAGAGCAAGCTTGACCGCATTATCAGCTGGGGCCAGCAGTCGATCGACCTGTGGATCGGTTACGACCGCCACGTGCATAAATTTATCCGTACCGCCATCGATATGGATAAGAATCGCGTCTTTGCTCAACGTCTGCGCCAGTCGGTACAGACCTACTTCGATGCGCCGTGGGCGCTGACCTACGCCAACGCCGATCGTCTGCTGGATATGCGCGACGAAGAGATGGCGCTGCGTGATGAAGAGGTCACCGGTGAACTGCCACCGGATCTGGAATACGAAGAATTTAACGAAATTCGCGAGCAGCTTGCGGCGATGATCGAAGAACAGCTCGCTGTCTACAAAACCAGACAAGCACCGCTGGATCTTGGCCTCGTGGTACGCGACTATCTGGCGCAGTATCCGCGCGCGCGCCACTTCGATGTTGCCCGCATTGTTGTAGACCAGGCGGTGCGCCTGGGCATCGCACAAGCCGATTTCACCGGACTGCCGCCGAAGTGGCAGCCGATTAACGATTACGGAGCCAAGGTACAGGCGCATGTCATTGACAAATATTGAACACGTGATGCCAGTTAAGCTGGCACAGGCGCTGGCGAATCCGTTGTTTCCGGCGCTGGATAGCCAGCTGCGTGCCGGTCGTCACATTGGCCTTGACGAGCTGGATAATCACGCCTTTTTGATGGACTTTCAGGAGTACCTGGAAGAGTTTTACGCTCGCTATAACGTTGAGCTGATCCGCGCGCCGGAAGGTTTTTTCTACCTGCGTCCGCGCTCTACCACGCTTATTCCGCGCTCGGTGCTTTCCGAACTGGATATGATGGTCGGCAAAATTCTCTGCTACCTCTATCTCAGCCCGGAACGTCTGGCGAATGAAGGGATCTTCACCCAGCAGGAGCTTTACGATGAGCTGCTGTCGCTGGCGGATGAAAGCAAGCTGCTCAAGCTGGTCAATAACCGCTCAACGGGGTCCGATCTGGACCGTCAGAAATTACAGGAAAAAGTTCGCTCTTCCCTGAACCGTCTGCGCCGTCTGGGAATGGTCTGGTTCATGGGTCACGACAGCAGCAAGTTCCGTATTACCGAATCGGTCTTCCGTTTTGGCGCCGACGTGCGTGCGGGTGACGATGCGCGTGAAGCGCAGCTGCGCATGATCCGTGACGGTGAAGCGATGCCGGTGGAAAACCATTTGCAGCTCAATGACGAGCACGAAGAGAATCAGCCGGATAGCGGGGAGGAAGGGTAATGATTGAACGCGGTAAATTTCGCTCACTAACGCTGATCAACTGGAACGGCTTCTTTGCCCGAACCTTCGATCTGGATGAGCTGGTGACAACGCTCTCCGGCGGTAACGGGGCGGGTAAATCCACCACCATGGCGGCCTTCGTGACGGCGCTGATCCCTGACCTGACCCTGCTGCACTTCCGTAACACCACCGAAGCGGGCGCCACGAGCGGCTCCCGCGATAAAGGTCTGCACGGTAAGCTGAAAGCGGGCGTCTGTTATTCCGTACTGGACGTGATCAACTCCCGTCATCAGCGCGTGGTTGTAGGCGTGCGCCTGCAACAGGTTGCTGGCCGCGACCGTAAAGTAGATATCAAACCGTTTGCGATCCAGGGACTACCAACCTCCGTACAGCCGACCGCGCTGCTGACGGAAACCCTGAATGAACGTCAGGCGCGCGTCCTCACGCTCCAGGAGCTGAAAGACAAGCTGGAAGCTATCGAAGGCGTGCAGTTTAAGCAGTTTAACTCCATTACCGACTACCACTCTCTGATGTTCGATCTCGGTGTGGTAGCCCGTCGTCTGCGCAGCGCGTCAGATCGTAGTAAATACTACCGTCTGATTGAAGCCTCCCTGTACGGCGGTATCTCCAGCGCCATTACTCGCTCCCTGCGCGACTACCTGCTGCCGGAAAACAGCGGCGTGCGTAAGGCCTTCCAGGATATGGAAGCCGCGCTGCGTGAAAACCGCATGACGCTGGAAGCGATTCGCGTCACACAGTCTGACCGCGACCTGTTTAAGCACCTGATCAGCGAAGCCACCAACTACGTGGCGGCGGACTATATGCGCCACGCCAACGAGCGCCGTATTCATCTCGACCAGGCGCTGGAGTATCGCCGCGAGCTGTTTACCTCCCGCAAACAGCTGGTGGCTGAGCAGTATAAGCATGTCGAAATGGCGCGCGAACTGGGCGAGCACAACGGTGCGGAAGGGGATCTGGAAGCCGATTACCAGGCGGCCAGCGATCACCTGAACCTGGTGCAGACCGCGCTGCGTCAGCAGGAAAAAATCGAGCGCTATGAAGCCGATCTGGATGAGCTGCAAATTCGTCTTGAAGAGCAAAATGAAGTGGTGGCCGAAGCCGCCGATTTGCAGGAAGAGAACGAAGCCCGCGCGGAAGCCGCCGAGCTGGAAGTGGATGAGCTTAAAAGCCAGCTTGCTGATTACCAGCAGGCGCTGGATGTGCAGCAGACGCGTGCGATTCAGTACAACCAGGCATTGCAGGCGTTGCAGCGTGCCAAAGAGCTGTGCCATCTGCCGGACCTGACCCCGGAAAGCGCTGACGAATGGCTGGATACCTTCCAGGCCAAAGAGCAGGAAGCCACTGAGAAACTGCTTTCTCTCGATCAGAAAATGAGCGTGGCGCAAACGGCGCATAGCCAGTTTGAGCAGGCGTACCAGCTGGTGGTGGCGATCAACGGTCCGCTGGCGCGTAACGAAGCGTGGGACGTTGCCCGTGAGCTGCTGCGCGACGGCGTCAATCAACGCCATCTGGCCGAACAGGTGCAGCCGCTGCGCATGCGCCTGAACGAGCTGGAACAGCGTCTGCGTGAACAGCAGGAAGCCGAGCGTCTGCTGGCGGAATTCTGCAAGCGTCAGGGTAAAAATTACGATTTCGACGAGCTTGAGGCCCTGCACCAGGAGCTGGAAGCGCGTATTGCGGCCCTGTCGGATACCGTATCGAACGCCAGCGAACAGCGCATGACGCTGCGTCAGGAGCTGGAACAGCTTCAGTCGCGTTCGAAGACGCTCTTACAGCGTGCGCCGATCTGGCTGGCTGCACAAAGCAGCCTGAACCAGCTCAGCGAACAGTGTGGCCAGGAGTTTGCCTCCAGCCAGGACGTCACCGAATACATGCAACAGCTGCTGGAGCGCGAGCGTGAAGCGATTGTTGAGCGTGACGAAGTGGGTGCGCGCAAGCGTGACGTCGATGAAGAGATCGAGCGTTTAAGCCAGCCTGGCGGCTCAGAAGATCCGCGCCTGAATGCCTTAGCCGAGCGTTTCGGCGGCGTGCTGCTGTCTGAAATTTACGACGATGTCGGCCTGGACGATGCGCCGTACTTCTCCGCGCTGTACGGTCCATCCCGTAACGCGATTGTGGTGCCTGATCTGTCGCTGATTTCGGACCAGCTTGCAGGGCTGGAAGACTGCCCGGAAGATCTCTACCTCATCGAAGGGGATCCGCAGTCGTTTGATGACAGCGTATTCAGCGTCGACGAGCTGGAAAAAGCGGTGGTGGTGAAAATCGCCGATCGCCAGTGGCGCTATTCGCGCTTCCCGGAACTGCCGCTGTTTGGCCGCGCCGCGCGTGAAAACCGTATTGAAAGCCTGCACGCTGAGCGCGAAACGCTTTCTGAGCGTTTTGCAACCCTGTCGTTTGATGTTCAAAAAACGCAGCGTCTGCATCAGGCGTTCAGCCGCTTTATCGGCAGCCACCTGGGCGTTGCCTTTGAGCCCGATCCGGAAGCTGAAATTCGCAAGCTCAACACCCGCCGTGGTGAGCTGGAGCGTGCGCTTGCCAGCCATGAAAATGACAACCAGCAAAGCCGCGTGCAGTTCGAGCAGGCGAAAGAGGGCGTTGCGGCCCTTAACCGTATCCTGCCGCGCCTGAACCTGCTGGCGGACGATACGCTCGCCGACCGCGTGGACGAAATTCAGGAACGTCTGGACGAAGCGCAGGAAGCGGCGCGCTTTGTGCAGCAGCACGGCAATCAGCTGGCAAAACTGGAGCCGATGGTTTCCGTTCTCCAGAGCGACCCGGAACAGTTTGAGCAGTTAAAAGAAGATTACGCCTGGTCACAGCAGGTGCAGCGCGAAGCGCGTCAGCAGGCGTTTGCCCTGACGGAAGTGGTGCAACGTCGCGCACACTTCGGCTACTCCGATTCAGCAGAAATGCTGAGCGGGAACAGTGATCTTAATGAAAAGCTGCGCCAGCGTCTTGAGCAGGCCGAAGCAGAGCGTACGCGCGCCCGTGAAGCGATGCGTACTCACGCCGCACAGCTGAGCCAGTACAGCCAGGTCATGGCCTCGCTGAAAAGCTCCTTCGACACCAAGAAAGAGCTGTTAAACGATCTGCATAAAGAGTTGCAGGACATCGGCGTGCGCGCCGACAGCGGTGCAGAAGAGCGGGCGCGTATTCGCCGCGATGAGCTGCATGCTCAGCTCAGTAACAACCGCGCGCGTCGTAATCAGCTGGAAAAAGCGCTGACCTTCTGTGAAGCAGAGATGGACAACCTGACGCGACGCCTGCGCAAGCTGGAGCGTGACTATCACGAGATGCGTGAACAGGTTGTGACCGCGAAGGCGGGGTGGTGCGCGGTGATGCGCATGGTGAAAGATAACAACGTGGAGCGTCGTCTGCATCGTCGCGAGCTGGCGTACCTGTCAGCCGATGAACTGCGCTCTATGTCGGATAAGGCGCTGGGCGCGCTGCGTCTGGCGGTGGCGGATAACGAACACCTGCGCGACGTGCTGCGTATGTCCGAAGATCCGAAGCGTCCTGAGCGCAAAATTCAGTTCTTCGTGGCGGTTTATCAGCACTTACGCGAGCGTATTCGTCAGGACATCATCCGTACCGACGATCCGGTGGAAGCGATCGAACAGATGGAGATCGAGCTGGGCCGTTTGACGGAGGAGCTGACCTCCCGCGAGCAGAAGCTGGCAATCAGCTCCCGCAGCGTGGCGAATATTATTCGTAAAACCATTCAGCGCGAGCAGAACCGTATCCGTCAGCTGAACCAGGGCCTGCAAAGCGTGTCGTTTGGCCAGGTCAACAGCGTGCGGCTGAACGTGAACGTGCGTGAGGCGCACTCCACGCTGCTGGACGTGTTGTCTGAACAGCACGAACAGCATCAGGATCTGTTCAACAGTAACCGCCTGACCTTCTCCGAAGCGCTGGCGAAGCTATATCAGCGTCTGAATCCGCAGATTGACATGGGCCAGCGTACGCCGCAAACCATCGGCGAGGAGCTGCTGGACTACCGCAACTATCTGGAAATGGAAGTTGAGGTTAACCGTGGCTCAGACGGCTGGCTGCGCGCGGAATCCGGTGCGCTCTCTACCGGTGAAGCCATCGGTACCGGTATGTCGATTCTGGTGATGGTGGTGCAGAGCTGGGAAGATGAAGCGCGTCGTCTGCGCGGCAAAGACATCTCGCCATGCCGTCTGCTGTTCCTCGATGAAGCCGCGCGTCTCGACGCCCGCTCCATCGCCACGCTGTTTGAGCTTTGCGAGCGACTCGATATGCAGCTCATCATCGCGGCGCCGGAAAACATCAGTCCGGAAAAAGGGACAACCTATAAGCTGGTGCGTAAGGTGTTCCAGAACAGTGAACACGTACACGTCGTGGGCCTGCGTGGTTTCGCCCCGCAGCCACCGGAGTCATTACCGGGCACGGCTGACGCCTCTTAACCCGGGGTGCGACAAATAGCGGCGCTCATGCGCCGCTTTTTTTATTCACTTAACTTGTGTTCAGGGCTGCGTTATCTTTAAACTTCTTTACATAAGGTAAGGCAGCAGCGAGTATGCCTTTCTATACTGAAGGAAAGCTCCAGAATAATGGGCATGTCGTGAAAAACAGGGGGCAAGGGATGTTGCTTAAGAAAAATCGTGGTCGTCAGCTGTCTGCGCTGAGTTTGTGCCTGACAGTGATGTTTGCTCCACTGTTTACCGCTCAGGCCGATGAGCCTGAAATTGTACCGACTGACAGCTCCGCGACGATGGGCGCGCAGCCGACGTCGCTGTCACAACCGCTGGATCAGTCTCCGGCGACGGCCATCATGGCCGGCATTAAACCGCTGCCGGAAGGCATTGATACTGAATCATTACGCCAGCAGCTTATGACCGGCCTGCCCTCGGGCTATACTCCCGCTTATATTAACCAGCTCACGCTGCTTTACGCTGCGCGCGATATGAAACCGATGTGGGAAAATCGCGAGGCGGTACGAGCCTTCCAGCAGCAGCTGGCTGAAGTGGCGATTGCAGGCTTTCAGCCGCAGTTCACGACCTGGGTTGAGCTCCTGACCGACCCTGCCGTTTCCGGACAGGCGCGTGACGTGGTGTTGTCTGATGCCATGATGGGCTACTTACAGTTTGTGGCGGGGATTTCGGTGAACGGCAACCGCTGGTTATACAGCAGTAAACCGTACAAGCTGGCGACGCCTGCGCTGTCCGTCATTAATCAGTGGCAGCTGTCGCTGGATAACGGCGAACTGCCGCGCTTTATCGCAAGCCTTGCGCCTGCCCATCCGCAATATGCCACGATGCATCAGTCGCTTCTTGAGCTGGTTGCGGATTCCCGCCCGTGGCCTCAGCTGCGTGGCACCACAACGCTGCGTCCGGGGCAGTGGAGCAGCGATGTGCCTGCGATCCGCGAAATTATGAAACGCTCCGGCATTCTCGACAGCGGCCCTAAAATTGCGCTGCCCGGTGACGAGACGCAAAATGCGGTCGTCAGCCCGTCGGCGCCGGTAAAAGAGAAAACGGCCGTTGCGTTGAGCAATAAGCCCGCCGCTTACGATCGCGAGCTGGTCGCCGCAGTGAAGCAGTTCCAGGCCGCGCAGGGGCTTGGCGCTGACGGCGTGATTGGTCCATCTACTCGCGACTGGCTGAACGTCTCTCCGGCCCAGCGGGCAGGGGTGCTGGCGTTGAATATCCAGCGCTTGCGCTTGCTGCCGGGCACGTTATCCACCGGCATTATGGTCAACATTCCGGCGTACTCCCTGGTCTACTATCAGGACGGTAGCGAAGTGCTGGCGTCCCGCGTGATTGTCGGCCGACCTGACCGAAAAACGCCAATGATGAGCAGCGCGCTGAATAACGTGGTGGTTAACCCGCCGTGGAACGTGCCGCCGACGCTGGCGCGCAAAGATATCCTGCCTAAGGTATGGAATGACCCGGGTTATCTGGAGCGACACAACTATACGGTGATGCGGGGCTGGAACAGCAAAGAAGCGATTGATCCCTGGATGGTCGACTGGTCAACGATTACGCCTTCGAACCTGCCGTTCCGTTTCCAGCAGGCACCGGGCGCACATAACTCGCTGGGACGTTACAAATTCAATATGCCAAGTTCGGACGCTATCTACCTGCATGATACCCCGAACCATAATCTGTTCCAGAAAGACGCTCGCGCGCTCAGCTCGGGCTGCGTTCGCGTGAATAAGGCCTCGGAGCTGGCGAATATGCTGTTGCAGGATGCAGGCTGGAACGATACGCGGATATCAGATGCCCTGAAGCAGGGGGATACGCGTTACGTCAATATCCGTCACAATATCCCGGTCAATCTTTACTATCTGACGGCGTTTGTAGGCGCGGACGGACGCACCCAGTATCGTACAGATATTTACAATTATGATCTGACAGCGCGATCCGGCGCACAAATTTTGCCAAAAGCGGAACAATTAATCAGGTAAATGAAGTAGTTCGGTAAAAATGATTGTCGTAAGTTATGGTGAATATTAGGCGATCTGGCTGCAAGCCGCGTATTCACTGGGGTTGGGCGCCTTGACGTAGCAGGCTTTGCCAGTTATGGTGCCCTTCGTGCGCTAAGCATATTGACAATTTCTTTTACCTGTAGACCTGATTATCATGGACAAATTTGACGCTAATCGCCGCAAATTGCTGGCGTTAGGTGGCGTTGCGCTGGGCGCAGCAGCCATCCTTCCGACGCCAGCATTTGCCACCCTCTCGACACCTCGTCCGCGTATTTTAACGCTCAACAATCTGCATACTGGTGAGACGCTTAAAGCGGAATTTTTCGATGGCAGAGGCTATATTCAGGATGAATTAGCAAGACTCAACCATTTTTTCCGTGATTTCCGCGCGAATAAAATCAAAGCCATCGACCCTGGATTATTCGATCAGCTTTACCGCTTGCAGGGACTGCTGGGAACCAAAAGGCCGGTGCAACTCATTTCTGGCTATCGCTCTCTGGATACCAACAATGAACTGCGCGCCCACAGCCGTGGGGTAGCGAAAAAAAGCTATCACACCAAAGGGCAGGCGATGGATTTCCATATTGAAGGCGTTTCGTTAGCCAATATTCGCAAAGCGGCGTTATCTATGCGCGCAGGTGGTGTAGGATACTACCCACGTAGCAACTTTGTGCATATTGATACCGGGCCGGTTCGGCACTGGTAATAACGAAACACAGGAGCAGTATGAACTATCGTATTATTCCGGTTACCGCGTTCTCACAGAACTGTTCATTGATCTGGTGTGAACAAACTAAACTGGCCGCGCTTGTTGATCCCGGTGGCGACGCTGAGACAATCAAGCAGGAAGTCGCTGCCAGCGGTGTAACGCTGATGCAGATTTTACTCACCCATGGTCATCTCGACCATGTGGGTGCAGCGGCTGAACTGGCTGAACACTACGGTGTGCCGATTATCGGCCCGGAAAAAGAAGATGAGTTCTGGCTTCAGGGGCTGCCTGCCCAAAGCCGCATGTTTGGTCTGGATGAGTGTCAGCCACTGACACCGGACCGCTGGCTGAACGAAGGCGATCGCGTTAACGTAGGGAATGTAACTTTACAGGTGTTGCATTGCCCAGGGCATACGCCCGGCCATATCGTCTTCTTTGATGACGTGTCGCGCCTGCTGATTTCCGGTGACGTGATTTTCAAAGGGGGCGTAGGACGCAGCGATTTCCCACGCGGCGATCACGGTCAACTGATTCAGTCGATTAAGCAGAAGTTATTGCCGTTAGGTGATGATGTGACGTTTATCCCTGGACACGGACCAATGTCGACGCTGGGCGATGAGCGGTTGCATAACCCGTTCCTTCAGGATGAAATGCCTGTCTGGTAAACCCGATAAAATAAAAAAGCCTGCGCGATGCAGGCTTTTTTTATGGGTGCAGGTTACAGCACCGCGACAATGGCTTCGCACAGCGGCGCCATGTTGTCAGGCGTCATACCTGCAACGTTCACGCGGCCAGAGGCAACGGCATACACGCCAAACTCTTCACGCAGGCGCAGCACCTGCTCTTTGGTCAGGCCGCTGAAGGAGAACATGCCGTTCTGCTTGATGATGAAGCTGAAGTCACGGTCAGCGCCTTTCTCAGCCAGCGTGTTCACAAACAGCAGACGCATGCGCTGAATGCGCTGACGCATATCGTTCAGCTCTTGTTCCCAGATTGCGCGCAGCGCATCGTTGCTCAGGATCGTCGCGACCACAGACGCACCGTGTGCCGGTGGGTTAGAGTAGTTAGCGCGGATCACGGACTTCATCTGGCTGAATGCGCGATCGACGGTTGCTTCGTCAGCAGCCACCAGCGTACAGGCGCCGACACGCTCGTTATACAGACCAAAGTTCTTGGAATAGGAGCTTGCGACAATCAGCTCCTGATGCACGGCGGCGAATGCGCGCAGACCTTCTGCATCTTCTTCCAGACCACGGGCAAAGCCCTGGTAAGCGAAGTCGAACAGCGGCAGCCAGCCTTTTTCAACGGACAGCTTAGCCAGCTGTTCCCACTGCTCAAGCGTAGGATCGATACCGGTTGGGTTATGGCAGCAGCCGTGGAACAGCACCACATCGCCCGCCTGGGCTTCGCTCAGGCTGGCCAGTAGACCGTCGAAATCCAGCGCGTGGTTTGCCGCGTCGTAGTAGGCGTATTCACGCACTTCCAGACCCGCAGAATTAAAAACGCTCTTGTGGTTCGGCCAGCTTGGATTGCTTACCCACACACGCTTCACAGAGGTGTTTTTCGCCAGGAAATCTGCCGCCACGCGCAGTGCGCCGGTACCGCCTGGGGTCTGCGCCGTGCGGGCGCGTTTTTCGCTCACAATGGTGCTGCCTTTGCCGAACAGCAGCTCCTGGGTGCAGCGACCAAATTCAGGGATACCATCAATACCGAGGTAGTTTTTGGTGGTTTCGTTTTCCAGCAGATACTGCTCAGCTTTTTTGACGCTGGTCAGTACCGGAGTTTTGCCGGTTTCATCTTTATATACACCAATACCCAGGTTGATTTTGCCAGGGCGGTCGTCGGCACGAAACAGATCGGCCAGGCCCAGAATTGGGTCGGCAGGAGCGGCAGTAATGTTCTCAAACATGACGAAGTTCCATTGTGATTACAGAAGTGAAATCCGCTATCAGGTTAACGGTAGATTTACAAAATGCCAACCGTTTGCGACGAAAAGCGTGCGGCTTTTCAAAAGTCGCTATTATTTTCTCTCAGGAATAAAAAAACAGGGCCGAAGCCCTGTTCATTAAGCATATAACAACGAGGTGTGCTGATTAGAACTGGTAAACCAGACCCAGAGCCACGATATCGTCGTTGTTGATGCCCAGCTTGTTGTCGTCTTTCAGCTGGTTGATCTGATAGTCAACATAGGTAGACATGTTTTTGTTGAAGTAGTATGTCGCACCAACGTCGATGTAGTTGATGTAGTCTTCGTCACCGATACCTTCTACGTCTTTCGCTTTAGATTTGTAGTAAGCGATGGATGGACGCAGACCGAAGTCGAACTGGTACTGAGCGACGACAGAGAAGTCCTGAGACTTGTTAGCGAAACCACGGCTGCCCAGACGCGCTGCGTTACGCATCTCGCCATAAATAGCTGCCAGGTAGATGTTGTTCGCGTCATATTTCAGGCCGGTTGCCCACTGCTCAGCTTTGTCGCCTTTACCCCAATCCAGCGTCTGCTGGTTGTTGGTACGGTCAGCTGCACCATAAGCACCCACAATGCCGAAACCGTCGAAATCATAGCTCAGAGAGGTTGCCCAGCCGTCACCGTTGGAACGTACTGCGTCATCACGTTCATTTTTGCCCAGGTACTGAACACCAAAGTTCAGACCGTCAACCAGGCCGAAGAAGTTGCTGTTACGGTAAGTCGCCAGACCACCCGTACGGCCTGCGAAGAAGTTATCGCTCGCGCCGGTGTCGCCGCCGAACTCAGGCAGCATATCGGTGATGCCGATTGCGTCATAGACCAGACCGTAGTTACGACCGTAGTCGAAGGAGCCTGCGTCACCAAATTTCAGACCTGCGAATGCCAGACGGGTTTTGTTGCCGTTCTGTGCATCGCCACCTTCAGAGTTGTTACCCTGGAAGTTGTATTCCCACTGACCGTAACCAGTCAGCTGATCGTTGATCTGAGTTTCACCTTTGAAGCCCAGACGCGCGTAAGTGTTGTCGCCATCGTTGCCCGCGTAATCAGAGAAGTAATGCAGGCCAACTGCTTTCCCGTAAAGATCTAATTTGTTGCCGTCTTTGTTATAGATTTCAGCAGCGTTTGCTGCACCGGCTACCAGCAGGGCAGGGACTACCACTGCCAGGATATTGCGCTTCATCATTATTTATTACCCTCATTGGTTTTTTTATGACACTCGCCACTGCCGCCAATAAATTCTGTCAATAAATATTTCCGGAACTATTGATGAGAGTTAGGTGTCTTTATGTGTCTGACAGGCATCTTTCCATTCATAGAACCGTTTCGCTACACTGAAAGTGCTACAATCTTCAAGATTCAGTTACCAAAAGAAAATATGTGTAACTAAATATGTATTTTTGGGAACTTTGTGAAGCACCTCAAATTTCAGTGCCACCTGGCGAATTAAACATCCGTTTTATTCTTATATATATGATTTCCTTATGTTTAATTTAGCTAAAGGCCTTTCGTATAAACAGAAGTTAAACGGCTCATTTTTTCTTATGATCGACAAAAGCCATCCAGATGGCTGTGAAATTGGTTGTTTTTTATGCTATTGCGTAAGAATTGTTTTAAGCGCAATAAGAGTGTGGTTATTTTTTTGTCTCAGGATATTTCGTGGAAACAAAACGTAACAGGTAGAGGTAATAGCGGGGTTGTGGTTTAAAGACGCTTACTTCTGACTGACGAAAACTGACATTGCAGGATAAAATAATGGCCAGCATTTGCTGGCCATTAATGATTTGGTCGGTTAGAAACTTGCGTTACGCGGTGTGCGTGGGAACGGAATCACATCACGTACGTTCTGAACACCTGTTACGTAAGCAATCAGACGTTCGAAGCCCAGGCCAAAGCCGGAGTGTGGAACGGTGCCGTAGCGACGGAGATCGCGATACCAGCTGTAGTCCGCCGGGTTCAGGCCCATCTCCTGCATACGCGCGTCCAGCACATCCAGGCGCTCTTCACGCTGGGAGCCACCGATGATCTCACCGATGCCCGGCGCGAGGACATCCATCGCGGCAACGGTTTTACCGTCTTCGTTAAGGCGCATATAGAACGCCTTAATGTCTTTCGGATAGTTTTTCACCACAACCGGTGCTTTAAAGTGCTTCTCTGCCAGATAACGTTCGTGCTCGGAGGAGAGATCCACGCCCCAGTAAACCGGGTTTTCGAATTTCTCGCCGCATTTTTCCAGGATAGCGACCGCGTCGGTGTAATCCACCTGCGCGAAGTCTGCGGAGACGAAGCGCTCTAGACGGGCGATGGCGTCGTTATCGACACGCTCAGCGAAGAATTTCATGTCGTCTGCACGCTCTTCGAGAACGGCTTTAAACACGTATTTCAGCATCGCTTCTGCCAGGGCTGCCGCGTCATTCAGATCGGCAAAGGCCACTTCCGGCTCCAGCATCCAGAATTCCGCCAGGTGACGGCTGGTGTTGGAGTTTTCCGCACGGAAGGTTGGGCCGAAGGTATAGATCTTAGACAGCGCACAGGCGTAGGTTTCACCGTTGAGCTGGCCGGAAACCGTCAGGAAGGCTTCTTTACCAAAGAAGTCTTTGTCGTAATCGACTTTACCTTCCGGCGTACGCGGCAGGTTTTCCATATCCAGCGTTGAAACGCGGAACATTTCACCTGCGCCTTCGGTATCGGAAGCCGTGATCAGCGGAGTAGAAACCCAGAAGTAACCCTGCTCGTCAAAGAAACGATGCAGCGCCTGCGCCAGCGTATGACGCACGCGGGCAACCGCACCAATCAGGTTGGTGCGCGGACGCAGGTGCGCGACTTCACGCAGATATTCGATGCTGTGACGCTTTGCAGCCATCGGGTAGGTGTCAGGATCTTCAACCCAGCCGGTCACTTCCACCGAGGTCGCCTGAATTTCGTAGCTCTGACCCTGGCCCGGAGAGGCCACCACAACACCGGTGACGATCACGGAACAGCCGGTTGTCAGGTGCAGAACGTCATCATTGTAATTGGGCAGAGAATTATTAATGACGGCCTGTACAGGATCAAAGCAGGAACCGTCATAGACGGCGAGGAAGGAGATGCCAGCTTTAGAATCTCGGCGAGTACGCACCCATCCGCGCACGGTGACCTCCTGGTCAACGGCGACACGGCCCTGGAGTACGTCGGCTACAGGCACAACGCTCATAATATTCTCTCTGTTAATAGTCGGAAAAAATAAACACTTGTCCGCCCTTATAGGGGGGATATCTATGTTACCTGCCATCCGCTATCAGACAAGTAAATTTCACCGTCTTAAGAGAAGAAATAAGAAATTAATAAGAGAAGGGGAGCCATGAAGGCTCCCCCGAAGCCGTTAACTGGCTTTTTTAACCTGAGGCAAATCGAAGGCTTTACGTAATGCGCGGACAAACGCTTTGTCATGGCAGATGGTTTTGCCCGGACTGTCGGAGAGCTTCGCGACCGGCTTACCGTTACATTCCACCAGTTTTATGACGATGTTCAGCGGTTTCACCTGAGGAATATCACAGGTTAACCGCGTACCAATCCCGAAACTCAGGTTCACCCGCGATGAGAAATGGCGATAAAGGTCGACGGCTTTCGCCAGGTCAAGGTTATCGGAGAAGACCAGCACCTTACTCATGGGGTCGATGCCCAGTTTTTCGTAATGGGCGATGGCTTTCTCACCCCATTCAACCGGGTCCCCGGAATCATGGCGCAAACCCTGGTAGCGTTCGGCAAACTCAGGGCCAAAGTCGCGCAGGAACGCGTCCATGGTAATGCAGTCGGTAAGGGCAATACCCAGCCGATCCGGGTATTCCTCTAGCCACGCGGCGAGGGCGGCTCGCTGGCTGTTGGCAAGGTCAGGGCTGATCTGCTGGTGCGCCTGGAACCATTCGTGCGCCTGGGTGCCCATCGGCGTTAAATCAAGGCGACGTGCCAGATCGTAGTTACTGGTGCCAACGAACCACGGCTCCTGTTGCAGACGTCTGACAATGGCTTCCTGAACCTCGCGAGAGAAGCGGCGGCGCGTGCCAAAGTCCATCAGACGGAATCGGGACATATCCAGCCCTTCGGTCAGTCTGGAAAACTCAACGAGTTTATTCTCCAGAGCGGCAACCGCCTGCGTCACACCGGTTTCAGGGGAGCGATAGCGGTGGGCCAGCTCGCTGATCACGGCCAGAAGCGGCACTTCCCACATGATCACCTCACGCCACGGGCCGGTCAGACGAATGTCCAGCTTGCCGTTATCATTGGTGACGGTGACCTGTTCCGGGTTATAGCGGAACTCACGCAGCCAGTTCAGATAATCCGCTTTAAAGAAAGGCAGGCCTGAAAGCCACTGATATTCGTCATCGGTGAGCGCCAGATGCTGCATGGCCTCGACCTGTTCACGAATGGAATCTGCGTAGATACCCAGCAAGTCGTCACCCCGGCAGCGAAATTCCGCCGCAACATGGACATCATGATAGTGGTGAAACACGGCTTGCTGCATATGCAGCTTGTACGCGTCGGTATCCAGCAACGTATGCAGAACCGGAGAAGCGAATTGAGTCATAGGTGCGCTGTAGCATCCTCTCACGGGAGCGTTTAGTACAATAAACAACTCCGGAGTATACCCTGTTTAGTGATTTATTGAACCCCGATCACAACATAAGCACACTTTATGGTCGAGAGCATTTCGTGCCCCGTGTTATAAAAATGTAGCAGTAACTATGCTAACCACTTGAATTTAAGGTTTTCTACTGCGCTACTACCATGCTTTGGGGCAGTGATGGGGCAGTGTGTGAAAGCGCCTGGTTGAGCAGAGCAACCTGCTCTCCACTCTTCTCTGACATCCACTTTCCATACACCTTGTAAACCATCTGTGCATCGGTATGCCCCATCTGAGTTGCTATAAAGTTCGGGTTAGCACCAGCTGATAATGACCAGCACGCATAGGTATGCCGTGACTGATAAGCGTTGCGGTAACGAATACCGGCGCGCTTGATTATCGGAGCCCAAATTTTATTAATCGAATTAACCGCGTAGTGATATCCTGTGTGAGACCCACGTTTGACGCATTGAGGGCTGAAAACGAAAGTGCATGGATGTATGACTGACTGGCCATATTCACGCAAATTCACTTCAACCTCATGCTGCCGGCCAAGGCGCGTCAGTTGGGCCTGATCCCTAAGGGCATCAATAGCTGGTTGTATGAGATAAATCACCCTGTCAGTGCCTGCCTCGGTTTTTGGCAGGGTGAACTCATACGTTTGGGTAAGGTTGCGCTTAACCGTAATGGTTCCCGCGGTGAGATCGATGTCTTCCCATGCAAGACCACATAATTCCCCATGCCTCATTCCGGTATAAACGGCGACGGTCCAGAGATTTCGCATCTGCTGGTGGCCGCATGCCTGAATGAACCTGATGAACTCGTCTGTCGTGAGTGGATCTGGTTCGTCTTTTGCCTTCCTGAGACGGTTAATTCCGCTAAACGGGTTTTCCTTTGCGTAGCCATTATCAGTTCCAAACTGGAAGATCTCGGCCATCAGCATCATGTAATTATTCACCGTTGAAGACTTCCGGCCTTTTACCTGTGTCCGGTGATCCTTCTTCATTACATGGAAGCCCGTCAGCAACTCCTTCCTGACATACAGCAAATCTTCAGTGGTAACCGCAGAAACCATTTTATTTTCGCCGATGCGCGGAAGCATGTTTTTTATGATGGATTCGTACCTACTCATGGTATTAGAGCTGATCTCCATTCTCTTCAGCTCTGACCATCTTTCGGTAAGCTCCAGCACAGTAATTTCCTTTCTATCCTGACCGAACCGGGCAAGGTTCGGTGAGTTTGGGAATTTTTCCGCATAGTTAAAATTCCCCATCCTTATCGCAAAACAAACCGAAGAACGCAGCTCACCAGCTATCTTGCGATTTTTTGCAGTGTCAGGGACACCGAGGTTTTCCCTGACACGTTTACCTTTATACAGAAACCAGATGCGGAGCGAACCGCCGTGGTTTTCGACGCCTGTCGGGTATGATGCATTAGCCATTGATCCCTCCTGACGTCCAGGAGCGTTGACGAGTGTACTGCTTTTCATGCTGTCTTCGCACCTGGTTGATTTTTTTTCTGCGCCTCGATCCACTGATCAACGGCTTTCCTGTTATACATGCATTCGCTCGAAGGCTTAGGATTACCATCTGGTGAAATGTGCAGGTACTCGCGGCCCAGCATCCAGGATTCTTTTCTGGCGCGGGTGATGGTTCCGGGCTTAAGCCCGGTAACCGCAATCAGAACCTTTTCGCTAACCCAGTCATTCGGCACCAGAAGAACGATTTCAGCACTGGTTTGCATGGATCTCCTCCATTTTCTCTTTAGCCAGACGCACGCAACGCGCAAAAGAGGAGGGCGTTACAATTTCGCGCAGAGCCTGAACCAGGAAATCGTTGTGCTGCTGGTGCAGTTCCAGGTTGCGTTCTTTTTCCTCATGACGCAGGACTGCCAGACGGGCTGTGATGATGCGACGCTTCCCTTTGATCAGCCGCAGCGCGTTCTCTGCCTTTTTGCGCCATGTACTCCATTCACTGCCGCTGTTCGATCTCGCCAGTTGCTCTTCAATACTTAGCTGCGCTTCTTCTGCGTTAACAAGCTGCTGCAGGCAATCGCTGATTGTGTTCAGGTTGTCTGTCTCGATTAATGTCTTTTTCATTTTCAATTAATCTCTTCTTTACTGACACAGTTTTCCCAGCCACCGCTGCTATTAACCATTTCCCCAAGCCTCGAGAAACAGGCATCCATCCAACGGATTCCCCTTGGGGTTAGGGTTGGCACCGTGCCCCAGTCGATGAAGTCCGAATTGCTGCGATGCATATATTTGATAAGGTCCAGAATGTTGATGTAATGGGCCCGGCGTTTTTCCATATCCCAGCCTTTGTCCTCCAGATACGAATCGATGAATCCCTGTAATGCTGGCTGATTAAGGGAAATATCACCGAACTGGTGACGATAAACCGGGCGGCGGTGAAGGCTGACCAGATAAAACAGATACGCATCGCATACCCATGACAGCGCCTGCTGGTGGGCAAGCTCAACAGAGCCAGCCGGATCCAAGATTTCATTATTTTTCACCGTTAACCCTCCCACCCAATCGCCTGGAACAGGCCCATTTTGGGGTGATACCAGCGGGTGCCGCGCGGTTCAGCTTCTGACATCATCTGGCGAAACGCGGCCATAAACGGCTCCAGTTCGACGATAGCCCTACGTGACAAAAGCCCGTCTGGAGTCATAAATTCGTGCGTGTCTGTCGGGATGCGGTAGGCATTGACCAAATTCCGGCACTTGGCGTCACTCATTCCGCTTTTGGCTACCACCTGGCGGTATCGCCGTTTATTTCCCGCAGCGTGTGGGAGCTTTGCGGAGAGATGCCGATTAACACCCCGAGGAAGTGGTACGCGGGGCTGGATCTGTCAGCCAGGAATGACTTAACGGCGCTGGTTATCGCTGGTGAAGCAGAGGATGGTGTTTGGGATGTTTTCTCTTTCTTCTGGACACCGCAAAAGACTCTTGAAGAGCGAACCAAAACGGACCGCGCACCCTATGACGTTTGGGTGAGAGAGGGGCTGCTGCGCACCACGCCAGGCGCTTCGGTGGATTACTCATTCGTCGTTGCGGATATCGCTGAAATTATCGGTGATTTCGACCTTACCTCGATGGCTTTTGACCGCTGGCGCATTGACCAATTCAGGAAGGATGCCGATGCCATTGGGCTGAACCTCCCGCTGGTCGAGTTCGGACAGGGCTTTAAGGATATGGGGCCAGCTGTAGACACGCTGGAGTCTCTGATGCTTAACGGGCGTGTGAGGCATGGCATGCACCCCGTATTAACGATGTGTGCTGTGAATGCGGTGGTGGTGAAAGATGCTGCTGGTAACCGCAAGCTCGATAAATCCAAAGCAACGGGCCGTATTGATGGCATGGTCGCAATGACAATGTCCGTTGGTGCTGCTAATGGGGAAGTTACCGAACAGGGTGGTGACTTCGACGACTTCATTTTCCGACCGCTGAGCATGTGATGGAAGAACCTAAATACACGATTGACCTGCGAACCAATAACGGCTGGTGGGCAAGGCTGCAGTCCTGGTTTGTCGGCGGGCGTTTAGTCACCCCAAATCAGGGCTCACAAACGGGGCCCGTTTCGGCCCACGGACACCTGGGCGATTCATCCATTAACGATGAACGGATACTGCAAATTTCGACGGTGTGGCGCTGCGTGAGCCTGATTTCAACGCTCACCTCATGCCTCCCGCTTGACGTTTTTGAAACCGACCAGAATGACAACCGTAAAAAAGTGGATTTGAGCAATCCGCTGGCGCGACTGCTGCGCTACTCGCCGAATCAGTACATGACCGCTCAGGAATTCAGGGAGGCCATGACGATGCAGCTCTGTTTCTTCGGTAACGCGTATGCCCTGATTGACCGCAACAGCGCGGGTGACGTGATCAGCCTTCTCCCGCTTCAGTCAGCCAGTATGGATGTGAAACTTGTCGGAAAAAAAGTGGTTTATCGCTATCAGCGCGACAGCGAATACGCCGACTTTTCGCAGAGAGAGATTTTTCACCTTAAAGGCTTCGGATTCACCGGGCTGGTCGGCCTGTCACCCATTGCTTTTGCCTGTAAATCGGCAGGTGTGGCAGTTGCGATGGAGGACCAGCAGCGAGATTTCTTTGCCAATGGCGCCAAGTCTCCGCAAATCCTCTCAACCGGCGAAAAAGTGCTAACTGAACAGCAGCGCTCGCAGGTCGAAGAGAACTTCAAAGAGATCGCCGGCGGTCCGGTTAAAAAACGCCTCTGGATTCTGGAAGCGGGCTTTTCCACATCGGCAATTGGCGTAACGCCGCAGGATGCCGAAATGATGGCGTCCCGAAAATTTCAGGTAAGTGAACTGGCGCGATTCTTTGGCGTACCGCCTCACCTTGTCGGCGACGTCGAGAAATCAACGAGCTGGGGATCGGGCATCGAGCAGCAGAATCTCGGCTTCCTGCAGTACACCCTGCAGCCCTATATCTCCCGGTGGGAAAACAGCATTCAGCGGTGGCTTATTCCTGCTAAGGATGTTGGCCGCATTCATGCTGAGCACAACCTCGACGGCCTGCTGAGGGGCGATTCGGCATCCCGCGCTGCCTTTATGAAGGCAATGGGAGAGGCAGGGCTACGCACCATCAACGAGATGCGACGAACGGACAACCTCCCGCCATTGCCGAGTGGAGATGTGGCTATGCGCCAGTCGCAATACGTGCCGATCACCGATTTAGGAACCAACAAAGAGCCCCGTAATAACGGGGCTTAATTTTTATGGGGGCCGTAATGCCTGAGATCGTAAAAACGCTGTCCTTCGACGAGACAGAAATCAAATTCACCGGTGACGGTAAACAGGGGATTTTTGAAGGCTACGCCTCTGTTTTTAATAACACCGATTCCGATGGCGACATCATTCTGCCCGGGGCGTTTAAAAACGCACTGGCGAACCAGACCCGCAAAGTGGCGATGTTTTTCAACCACAAGACGTGGGAGCTGCCGGTTGGTAAATGGGACAGCCTGGCCGAAGACGAAAAAGGCCTGTATGTGCGCGGTCAACTTACCCCAGGGCACAGCGGCGCCGCCGACCTGAAAGCGGCAATGCAGCACGGTACGGTTGAAGGTATGTCGGTTGGCTTTTCCGTTGCGAAAGACGATTACACCATCATTCCAACAGGCCGCATTTTTAAGAATATCCAGGCTCTGCGTGAAATCAGCGTCTGCACTTTCCCCGCCAACGAACAGGCTGGCATCGCAGCCATGAAGAGTGTCGACGGCATTGAAACAATTCGTGATGTGGAGAACTGGCTGAGGGATTCAGTCGGGCTCACCAAATCACAGGCAGTTGGGCTAATAGCCCGGTTTAAGTCAGCGATTCGGAGCGAGTCCGAGGGCGACGGAAACGAAGCACAAATTAACGCTCTGCTTCAGAGCATTAAATCTTTCCCTTCTAATTTAGGTAATTAATTATGTCTGAACTCGCTCTCATTCAAAAAGCTATTGAAGAATCCCAGCAGAAAATGTCCCAGCTTTTCGATGCACAGAAAGCAGAAATCGAAAGCACGGGTACCGGCCTCAATATTTTCAATGCTGCCGGTGCCTGTACGTTTTCAACCACAAAACGGCCATTCGTATATCTGAACCAACTCTGGAGCCCTTCGACAAGCGCCGTGAGCATCGGTAGCGGCTATGTTCCGCTGGGGAGATTTGGGCTGATGGTTCATATGGTCAATGGCATGTACGTGTATCGGATGTTCGGGATAAAAATACAGAACGGGAACGCTTCAGTTCAGGGCGGGAAATATCTTGGTCGCGAGCAGTATGCCATTTTCGGCAATAACACTATAACGCCGCTCAGCCTTCCGGTTCTGCCTGATATGTACGTCTGAATTAACTGTGTATTCAAATCAACCTCGCTTCGGCGGGGTTTTTTATTGCCTGGAGAAAATATGCTTTATAACACCGGCACCATCGCCATTAACGGAAATACCGCAACCGGCACCGGCACGAACTGGACGGCACCCGCCAGCCAGGTTCGCGCTGGCCAGACAATTATAGTCATGTCTAACCCGGTGCAGATGTTTCAGATTTCATCCGTGAACAGCGCCACGTCAATGACGGTTACGCCAGCTGCTTCCCCGGCGCTGAGCGGCCAGAAGTATGGAATTCTTGTGTCGGACATTATCTCAGTCGACGGCCTGGCACAGGCCATGTCGCAGCTCATCAAAGAGTACGACGAGAACATTGGCGCATGGGAGACGTTCGCCACCACCTCAGCAAACCAGAGCATCACAGTTACCATCAACGGCACCTCTGTTACGATCCCCGGTATCGGTAAACTGGCGCAGAAAGGGAGTAACGGTGCGCTGGCTGTAGCTGACGGCGGAACCGGAGCAAC
>NZ_JADABR010000006.1:0-50697 GCF_015672585.1 Enterobacter sp. Res13-Sevr-PEC09-46
ATGTCGTGACAGAGTAGCAAGGAGCATAACGTGAACGGAATGACCACCAGAGCCGTATGTTCCCCCTCACCCCAGCCCTCTCCCTCAAGGGAGAGGGGGCCGTCTGTGCAGGCATTATTTTGTGGGGAACTCTCAGCCTCAGGGGGAGAGGGCCGGGGTGAGGGGCATTCACCAGAACAATTCACCACACAAATACAAACCCGCCACATAAAACAACAAATCCGACCACATCCGCCGATTTGCACCAACACGGTGCTGGCGTTATGGTTACTGCCTTTCATATTAAGCCCGACAGATCACCTGCTATGACGTTTTCACTATTCGGCGACAAATTTACCCGCCATTCAGGCATTACCCGCCTGATGGAGGACCTCAACGACGGGCTGCGCACCCCAGGCGCTATCATGCTTGGCGGCGGAAACCCGGCTCAAATTCCGGAGATGAACACCTACTTCCAGACGCTGCTGGCAGAGATGCTGGAAAACGGTAAAGCAACCGATGCGCTATGTAATTACGACGGCCCTCAGGGTAAAACAGAACTACTGACGCTTCTGGCGGCAATGCTGCGGGAAGCGCTGGGTTGGGATATCGAACCACAGAATATTGCACTGACAAACGGCAGTCAGAGCGCGTTTTTCTACTTATTCAATCTGTTCGCCGGACGCCGCGCCGACGGCACCACGAAAAAAGTGCTGTTCCCGCTGGCACCGGAGTATATCGGCTATGCCGATGCCGGCCTCGAAGAAGACCTGTTTGTTTCCGCACGTCCGAATATCGAGTTGCTGCCAGAGGGCCAGTTCAAATATCACGTCGATTTTGAACATCTGCATATCGGTGAAGAGACGGGCATGATCTGCGTATCACGTCCCACCAACCCGACGGGCAACGTGATCACCGACGACGAGCTGATGAAGCTGGATGCGCTGGCGAATCAGTACGGCATCCCGCTGGTGATCGATAACGCCTATGGCGTACCGTTCCCGGGGATCATCTTCAGCGAAGCGCGTCCGCTATGGAACCCGAATATCATCCTCTGCATGAGCCTCTCCAAGCTGGGCCTGCCGGGCAGTCGCTGCGGCATTATCATTGCTAACGAGAAAATCATCACCGCCATTACCAACATGAACGGCATTATTAGCCTTTCTCCTGGCGGCATCGGCCCGGCGATGATGTGCGAGATGATCAGGCGTAACGACCTGCTGCGCCTGTCGAATGAGGTGATTAAGCCGTTTTACTCTCAGCGCGTTCAGGAAACTATTGCCATCCTTCGCCGCTACTTACCGGAAGAACGCTGCCTGATCCATAAACCGGAAGGGGCAATTTTCCTGTGGCTGTGGTTTAAGGATCTGCCCATTACGACAGAGCTGCTTTATCAGCGTCTGAAAAAACGTGGCGTACTGATGGTGCCAGGGGATTACTTCTTCCCGGGGCTGGATAAGCCGTGGCCGCACACGCACCAGTGCATGCGCATGAACTACGTCCCGGACCCGGAAAAAATCGAAGCGGGTGTGAAAATTCTCGCCGAAGAGATTGAGAACGCCTGGCGCGAGGCCGGTTAATAAAACCTCAGGCCAGATTACGCAGCCGTTCCGCGCGTAATCTGGCGGGGTCTATGCAGCGCAGCGCGTGGGTGGGACAGGCTTCGACGCAGGCGGGACCGCCCTCGCGATGCGCGCACAAATCACATTTCAGCGCCTGAACGCGATCTTCCACGACCCGAACCTGCATTGCCCCGAACGGGCACGCCACCATACAGCTTTTGCAGCCGATACAGCGAGCCTGCTCAACGAGCCAGGCTCCCGCAGCACGGTGAATGGCCCCCGTCGGGCAGACATTCGCGCAGGGCGCATCTTCACACTGGTGGCAGCCCACGGCCGTGGTGAAGGTACCCCCCTTAACCACGCGGATCCGTGACGTAAGCGCTTCTGGCGTGGCGCTGCTTTGATGCGACATCATGCACGCCACCTCACAGGTGCGGCACCCGATACATTTTTCTGGATCCGTCAGAATAAATCGGTTCATCAGTTACGCCTCGCGCACGTTAAACCCCAGTTCTTTCGAGATAGCTTCCGCCGTGTCACGCAGCGGTTTTAGCAAGTTTTTCTCACCCACCTGCTTCATGCGCGACGTCGACAGCGAAATGGAGATGGCATAGGGCACGCGCCCGTGAATATCAAAGACCGGCACGGCGATACATGACACCCCCAGCTCGTTCTCTTCTTTATCCATCGCCATACTGTGATCGCGAATTTCCGCCAGCTCATCATACATCGCGCTCAGTTCGGTGATGGTGTTGCGGGTCAAAGGTTGGATCTGTTCCTGGTGGCTTTCCCAGTAGCTCGCCACGTAATCCTGATGACCAAACGCCATATAGATTTTGCCCATCGCAGAACAATAGAGCGGCATATGCTGGCCGATATATGCGCGCGTGCGCAGCATACCGGTTGTCGGCTCAAGCTTATAAATCAGGATCGCGTGATCATCTTCACGGCTGGAGAAGTTGACCGTTTCGCCGGTGGCAATGTTCAGCGCCTCGAGGTGCGGCGCCGCCACGTGAATAATATTGAGCGATGAAAGCGCCTTTTGCCCGACGGCGATAAATTTAGTGGTCAGACGATAGCTCCCTGCCGCCGGTGCCGGCGTCACGTACCCGCACGACTGCAACCCCTGCAATAACCGGTGCACGGTGCTTTTATTCAGCCCCGCCAGTTCTGATAAATGCGCAAGCGGACACCCGTTCGGATAGTTACTGAGGATTTCAATCAGCATCAGGCCGCGAAACAAGCTCTGGCTACCTGCTGGCCTCTCTTTTTCTTGCGTCATTTCGCTCTCTTTTATGCTCATCAAATGGCTCCTGTTTATCGCGCCCTGATGGTAGCGCAAAGTGTGGTTTAGTTCACGATCTCAACAGAAAAAACACAACCATTTGATTTTAATCGATTTTGAAAAACGTGAATGTCGTTGATCTGACAAAATTTGATCGCTATATTTGAAATCAGATTTCGTATAGTGAAATTTAGCGATAAAAAAGCACTCGCACTTGCCCCTAAAAAAACAGGAGAACAGGGATGAAAGTGACCTTCGAAGAGTTGAAAGCGGCGTTCAATCGGGTTCTGCTCGATCGCGGTGTAAAAGCGGATACCGCAGACGCCTGCGCCGAGATGTTCGCCCGCACCACGGAGTCCGGCGTTTATTCACACGGCGTCAACCGCTTCCCGCGATTTATTCAGCAGCTTGACGCAGGCGACATCATCCCTGACGCCCAGCCGAAACGCGTAACGACATTAGGCGCCATCGAACAGTGGGATGCCCAGCGTTCCATCGGCAACCTGACGGCGAAGAAGATGATGGACCGTGCTACCGAGCTGGCGTCCGATCACGGGATCGGCCTGGTGGCGCTGCGTAACGCTAACCACTGGATGCGCGGCGGCAGCTACGGCTGGCAGGCGGCGGAGAAAGGCTATATCGGCATCTGCTGGACCAACTCTATTGCCGTGATGCCCGCGTGGGGATCAAAAGAATGCTGCATCGGCACAAACCCGCTGATCGTCGCTATCCCGTCGAATCCAATCACCATGGTCGATATGTCGATGTCGATGTTCTCCTACGGCATGCTGGAGGTGAATCGCCTGGCCGGACGCGAATTACCGGTCGACGGCGGCTTTGACGATGAAGGCAATCTGACCAGAGAGCCGGGCGTGATTGAGAATAACCGTCGCATTCTGCCCATGGGCTACTGGAAAGGTTCCGGCTTGTCGATTGTGCTCGACATGATCGCCACCCTGCTCTCTGACGGCGCGTCCGTCGCGGAAGTGACCCAGGACAACAGCGACGAATACGGCGTATCGCAGATCTTTATCGCCATCGAAGTGGATCGCCTGATCGACGGTCCAACCCGCGATGCCAAACTACAGCGCATCATGGACTTCATCACCACCGCAGAACGCGCTGATGAAAATGTCGCCGTCCGTCTGCCAGGCCATGAGTTCACACGCCTGCTGGAGGAGAATCGCCGCAACGGCATCACGGTTGACGACAGCGTGTGGGCGAAAATCCAGTCTCTGTAAGGAGTGGGTCATGATATTCGGACATATTGCACAGCCAAATCCATGTCGCCTGCCGCTGGCGATAGAAAAGGCGCTTAATTTTCTGCGTACCACGGATTTCACCACCCTGGCGCCGGGCGTGATCGAAATTGAAGGCCGCAACATTTTTGCCCAGGTTCTCGACCTCACCACAAGGGAACAACACGAGAACCGCCCTGAAGTCCATCGCCGCTATCTGGATATCCAGTTTCTGGCCTGGGGCGAAGAAAAAATCGGTATTGCTATTGATACCGGGAATAACAAAATCAGCGAATCATTGCTGGAGCAACGGGATATTATTTTTTATCACGACAGCGAACATGAGTCATTTATCGAAATGATACCTGGCAGTTACGCCATATTTTTCCCGCAGGATGTTCACCGTCCTGCCTGTATTAAAAACAAGGGATCCGCAATTCGTAAAATTGTGGTGAAAGTGGCCATCAGCGAATTAGATTAATTTTCTGATAAATACAGGAATGCGAAATGACCAACACCGGTTTTATTATTGGTGCGTACCCCTGTGCACCCTCATTTCACCAGAAAGGGGAGCAGGAAGAATACGCCTTCTGGCGGGAACTTTCCGACACGCCAAATATTCGCGGGCTGGAACAACCTTGCCTTGAAAATCTCCATCCGTTTGGTGATGAATGGCTGTTTCGTCATACGCCGGGCGACTGGCAGATCGTTGTCACAGCCGTTATGGAAACCATGCGCCGCCGCGGCAGCAACGGCGCGTTTGGCCTGGCGTCCGCGGACGAAGAACAGCGTAAAGCGTGCATTGAATATTACCGCCATCTGCATCAAAAGATTGATGCCGTTAACACCCGCTTTCCCGGGAAAGTGATCGCTCTGGAAATGCAGGCCGCACCGCAGGCGGGTAATGATTCTGTCGAGCAAGCGACAGAAGCATTCTCCCGCTCGGTACGGGAAATCGCGAGCTGGGACTGGGGCTGCGATCTGGTGCTGGAACACTGTGATGCGATGAATGGCCCGGCGCCGCGTAAAGGGTTCTTGCCCTTAGAGCAGGTGCTGGAGGTAGTGAAAGAGACCGATATCAGCGTCTGTATCAACTGGGCACGTTCGGCCATCGAAGGTCGCAACACCGCCCTTCCGCTGGAACATGTTCAGGCGGCACTCGCTGCCGGGAAGCTGGGGGCGCTGATGTTTTCGGGCACGACCCCTCACGGTGAGTATGGAGAATGGCAGGATCTGCACGCGCCGTTTTCTTCGTTCTGCGCCGACAGTCTCATGTCCACTGAACATGTAAAAACGCTGTTTACTGCGGCGAGCGCCGCAACATTGAAATTCTCCGGTATTAAATTACTGGAAATAAATGCTAATGCTGACGTCAGCCATCGCATCGCTATTTTGCGCGACGGCATTAGCGCTATGAATAAAGCGTCACAATAAAAATAAAGAATACATTTTCCGGTTACCTTCAATGAGATATTAACTATGAATATTTCTTCTAATGCTCTACACGCGGACATTCCGCGCCAGCGCTGGCTAAGGATCATTCCCCCTATTCTTATCGCCTGCATTATTTCCTATATGGACCGCGTAAATATAGCTTTTGCGATGCCCGGCGGTATGGATGAAGAGCTGGGCATTTCCGCCACGATGGCGGGCCTGGCGGGGGGGATCTTTTTTATCGGCTATTTGTTCCTGCAAGTTCCCGGCGGCAAAATTGCCGTGCACGGCAGCGGTAAGAAGTTTATCGGCTGGTCGCTGGTTGCCTGGGCGGTGATCTCGGTTCTGACCGGGCTTGTGACCAACCAGTATCAGCTGCTGGTACTGCGCTTCTTACTCGGCGTGGCGGAAGGTGGGATGCTGCCCGTTGTGCTCACGATGATCAGTAACTGGTTCCCGGATGCCGAGCGCGGCCGCGCCAACGCGATTGTGATCATGTTCGTGCCCATCGCCGGGATCATCACCGCCCCGCTGTCGGGCTGGATTATTACCGCTCTCGACTGGCGCTGGCTGTTCATTATTGAAGGTCTGATGTCCGTTGTTGTGCTGGTGCTGTGGGCGTTCACCGTCTACGACCGACCGCAGGAAGCACGCTGGATCTCTGAGGCCGAGAAAAACTACCTGGTACAAACGCTGGCGGCAGAGCAGCAGGCCATTGCGGGTAAAGAGGTGAAAAACGCCTCGCTCAGCGCGGTGCTGTCTGACAAAACCATGTGGCAGCTGATCGCCCTCAACTTCTTCTACCAGACCGGCATTTACGGTTACACCCTCTGGCTGCCCACCATTCTGAAGGAGCTGACACACACCAGCATCGGCCAGGTGGGAATGCTCGCCATTCTGCCTTACATCGGCGCCATTGCTGGCATGTTCCTGTTCTCTACGCTCTCTGACCGCACCGGCAAGCGCAAGCTGTTTGTCTCCCTGCCATTGATTGGCTTTGCGCTCTGCATGTTCCTCTCCGTGGCGCTGAAAGAGCACACCTGGCTGGCCTATGCCGCACTGGTGGGCTGTGGCTTCTTCCTGCAATCCGCAGCGGGCGTGTTCTGGACCATCCCGGCGCGTCTGTTCAGCGCTGAGATGGCGGGTGGCGCTCGCGGCGTGATCAATGCCCTGGGCAACCTCGGCGGGTTCTGCGGTCCTTATGCGGTAGGCGTACTGATCACCCTGTACAGCAAAGACGCAGGCGTTTACTGCCTGGCAGTTTCGCTGGCGCTGGCATCGCTGCTGGCCCTGCTGTTACCGGCGAAATGCGATGCCGGAGCAGAGCCCAACCCCACGGTGACTCCACATAAACGTGCGGCCTGAGGCCCTCACCTGACCCACTAAACCAAACCGTAGGCCGGGTAAGCGAAGCGCCACCCGGCAATTAAGCGAGAAGAAGATGAGTGAAAAAGAGCCCTTCTGGCTGGGTATCGATTGTGGCGGTACTTATCTGAAAGCCGGTTTATACAACAGCCAGGGCAAAGAAGTCTGTATTGAACGCCGCTCAGTGGCCACGCTCAGCCCACGCGCCGGCTACGCCGAGCGGGATATGCACCAGCTCTGGCAGCACTGCCACAAAACCGTCGCCCTGCTGCTCAAAAATTCAGGCGCTGACGGCGGTCAGATCAAAGGCGTTGGCATTTCAGCCCAGGGCAAGGGGCTGTTTCTGCTCGATAAACAGGATCGCCCCCTGGGTAACGCCATACTCTCCTCCGATCGCCGTGCGCTGGAGATCGTACAACGCTGGCAGCAGGACGGTATACCCGAAAAGCTCTATCCGCATACTCGCCAGACGCTGTGGACGGGGCATCCGGCCTCACTCCTGCGCTGGGTTAAAGAGAACGAGCCTCAGCGGTATCAGCAAATTGGCAGCGTGATGATGGCGCACGATTACCTGCGCTGGTGTCTGACCGGGGTCAAAGGCTGCGAAGAGAGCAACATCTCGGAATCCAATCTCTACAACATGAATACCGGGCAGTACGATCCGCAGCTCACGCGCTGGCTCGGCATCAGCGACATTGACGGTGCCCTGCCGCCTATTATCGGTTCAGCAGAAATTTGCGGGGAAATCACCGCTCAGGCAGCCGCACTGACCGGTCTCACGGCGGGTACTCCCGTCGTTGGTGGACTGTTTGATGTGGTTTCCACCGCGATCTGCGCCGGGCTGCATGACGAACATACGCTGAATGCCGTAATGGGGACCTGGGCCGTAACCAGTGGGATTGCCCACGGCATCCGCGACAACGAGCCTTTCCCCTACGTCTATGGCCGCTACGTCCATCCGCAGCAGTTCATCGTTCATGAAGCCAGCCCCACGTCGTCCGGCAACCTGGAATGGCTGACGGCCCAATGGGGCGATATGTCATTCGATGAGATTAACCACGCCGTGGCCAGCCTGCCAAAAGCTGAAAGCGATGTGTTCTTCCTGCCTTTCCTCTACGGCAGCAACGCCGGGCTGGAGATGACCAGCGGCTTCTATGGCTTGCAGGCGCTGCATACCCGCGCGCACCTCCTCCAGGCGGTTTATGAAGGGGTGGTATTCAGCCACATGACCCACCTCAACCGTATGCTCGAACGCTTTCCCCACGTGCAGGCCTTGCGTGTGACGGGCGGCCCAACCCATTCGGACGTGTGGATGCAGATGCTCGCAGACGTCAGCGGCCTGGCGATTGAACTCCCGCAGGTGGAAGAGACCGGCTGTTCCGGTGCGGCGCTGGCCGCGCTCGTCGGTACAGGCCTTTATCCCGATTTTTACGCCGCTCAGCGCGCCCTCAGGCATGACATCCGGATGATTGAACCTGACATGCGTGCCCATGCCGCCTACCAGCGCAAATATCACCGTTACCAGCTACTGATTTCAGCATTACAGGGCTATCACGCCCGTGTTAAGGAGTACGACCTATGAGCCGACCATTATTGCAGCTGGCGCTCGACCACACCTCGCTTCAGGCCGCGCAGCGCGATGTCGCGACGCTTTCCGATCACGTCGACATCGTCGAAGCCGGCACCATTCTATGCCTGACCGAAGGGCTAAACGCCGTTCGCGCCCTGCGTGCGCAGTGTCCGGATAAAATTATCGTGGCGGACTGGAAAGTCGCCGATGCCGGAGAAACGCTGGCTGAGCAGGCGTTTGGCGCAGGCGCAAACTGGATGACCATCATCTGTGCCGCCCCGCTGGCCACCGTTGAACGTGGCCACGAGGTCGCACTGCGCGGCGGCGGCGAGATCCAGATGGAGCTGTTTGGCAACTGGACGCTGGACGACGCACGCGCGTGGCATCGCATCGGGGTGAAGCAGGCGATTTACCACCGCGGGCGCGACGCACAGGCCAGCGGCCAGCAGTGGGGTGAGGCGGATCTCAGCAAAATGAAGGCGCTGTCCGATATCGGTTTGCAGCTTTCTATAACTGGCGGTATCACCCCCGCTGACCTGTCGCTGTTTAAGCAGATCAACGTCAAAGCCTTCATTGCCGGGCGCGCGCTGGCAGGCGCCGATAATCCGCCGCAGGTGGCACAGGCATTCCATTCGCAAATCCGCGACATCTGGGGAGAGTAACCATGCGTCAGCATCCGTTAGGCATTTACGAAAAAGCGCTGCCAAAAGATCTCTCCTGGCCGGAGCGCCTGGTTCTGGCAAAAAGCTGCGGCTTCGATTTTGTGGAGATGTCGGTGGATGAGACCGACGAGCGTTTATCGCGCCTTGAATGGAGTACCACGCAGCGCGCCTCTCTTGTGGAAGCGATGCTGGAGACCGGCGTGGCCATCCCGTCGATGTGCTTGTCTGCCCATCGTCGCTTCCCGTTTGGCAGCCGCGATGAAATCGTGCGCGAACGCGCCCGCGAGATCATGACCAAAGCCATCCGGCTGGCCCGTGATTTGGGTATTCGCACCATCCAGCTTGCGGGTTATGACGTGTACTACGAGGAACACGATGAGGGCACGCAACAGCGCTTTGCCGAAGGGCTGGCGTGGGCCGTAGAGCAGGCTGCCGCCGCGCAGGTAATGCTGGCGGTAGAGATCATGGACACTGCGTTTATGAACTCCATCAGCAAGTGGAAAAAGTGGGACGACATGCTCGCCTCGCCGTGGTTCAGCGTTTACCCGGACGTCGGCAACCTGAGCGCGTGGGGCAACGACGTCACCGCCGAGCTGACGCTGGGCATTGACCGCATCGCCGCTATCCACCTGAAAGATACCCGGCCCGTTACCGAGCAAAGCCCCGGACAGTTCCGCGATGTGCCGTTTGGCGAGGGCTGCGTCGATTTCGTTGGCGTGTTTAACACGCTGAATCAACTTAATTATCGCGGCGCATTTCTGATTGAAATGTGGACCGAGAAAGCCAAAGAGCCGGTGCTGGAGATCATCCAGGCGCGCCGCTGGATTGAAGCCCGAATGCAGGAAGGAGGCATGACATGTTAGAACAACTCAAAGCCGAGGTGCTGGCGGCAAATCTCGCCCTGCCCGCCCACCAGCTGGTGACGTTCACCTGGGGCAACGTCAGCGCGGTTGACCGTGCCAGCGGCATGATGGTGATCAAACCATCCGGCGTGGAGTACGACGTGATGACCGCAGAAGATATGGTGGTGGTAAATATCGCCACGGGTAAAGTGGTCGAGGGGAGTAAAAAGCCCTCCTCCGACACCCCGACCCATCTCGCGCTGTATCGTCGTTACCCGGAAATTGGCGGCATTGTGCATACCCATTCCCGCCACGCCACCATCTGGTCGCAGGCGGGGCAGGATTTACCCGCGTGGGGCACGACGCACGCGGACTATTTCTACGGTGCGATCCCCTGCACGCGGCTGATGACCCCGGCTGAAATCGCGGGTGAATATGAATACCAGACGGGGGAAGTCATTATCAAAACCTTCGAGGAGCGCGACATAAGCCCGATGCAGGTCCCGGCGGTGCTGGTTCATTCTCACGGCCCGTTTGCCTGGGGCAAAGACGCTGCCGATGCGGTACACAATGCCGTGGTGCTGGAAGAGTGCGCCTATATGGGGCTTTTCTCGCGCCAGCTTGCACCTCAGCTTCCGGTTATGCAGCAGGAATTGCTGGATAAGCATTACCTGCGCAAGCATGGCGCAAATGCCTATTACGGCCAGTGATCATCCGGAATTAATATGCTCTTTACAGTACCGCCGTTTCCAGACGGCGGGCGTTAACCCGGTATGTTTGGAGAATATTTGCCGGAAATAACCCACGTCATTAAAACCGCACCGGGCGGCCACTTCAGTTAATGAGGCCGCATCGTTCAGCAGCAGTTTTTCAGCGGCCCTGACGCGCTGGCGGTGAATTGCCTCCGTCAGGGTTAAATGAAACGTCCGACGAAATACCCGCCCCAGGTAATCTGCGTTGCAGTGCAGTTCTTTTGCCAGCTGCGAAGTGGACAGGGGCAAATGAAAGTGCGTGCGGATAAGCTGCTTGGCCTTCCACGCCATTGCTGCGCCCGCATCATCCGCTTTATCTTCATATCCCGGCGAGAGCGATATCTGCTGCAAAATTAACAGCAAAATTATCTCCAGCGCCTGGCTACGCTGTAATTTTTCCTGCTCGCTTAAAAACTGACGGAATAACGCAATAACATATTGCGGATCCCGCACGCTACAGTGTTGCTCAATCGACAGCGGCGTCGCGCCTGGCAACGCAGGCAAGCGTTCATCCACCTCAAAATGCAGCCAGTAAAATTTGAGATCGCCCGGAAAATCTTCCACGCCGACATGCCGTCGCTTCGGCCAAAGTAATAAACTCTCGCCAGCGTTTACCTCAAACAGCGTATTTTCCTCCTGGATCGTTAATGTCCCTTTTTCGACAAAAATTATCTCCCACGAAGATAATTTTCGTGCGGGATGACGGCCCACGCCCCGGGAGATAAATAACCCGCCATTTTGAACCCTGATCGGAAGTGCTATGGATAATTCAAGCATGGATATTCATTTTTCCGCTTTTATGGTGGCTGATATTGTCTTTATCCCTTGATTATTAATAAATATCAGCAGAACGGCTCGATCAAACTCACAGTTTTACCATCAGGTCGGAATCGTCACCTTTTTATACTTTTCCCTTCCCTTGTTGGTCTGCCCGTTGAATGCAGAATAAATGGGGTACCTTGCACAAATACGATAAAAAAATCGTTTATCGAGGAGTTACCCCATGACTTCCACACCGATTACAGACGCAGAAGTTGCAAAACAGGCAGCCGATGACCGGCTTTCAGTCCGCGAGAAAATTGGCTACGGCCTGGGCGACGCGGGCGGCACGGTAATTACCTGCCTGATCATGAACTTTCTGACCTTTTTCTATACCGATGTATTTGGCCTGACGCCTGCGCTGGTGGGCACGCTGTTTATTGCCCTTCGGGTATTTGACGCGATTTCCGATCCGGTGATGGGCGTGATTGCCGACCGCACGCAGAGCCGCTGGGGGCGTTTTCGTCCCTGGCAGCTGTGGGTCGCGCTTCCCATCGGGATCGTCGGCGTGCTGACCTTCACCGTCCCGGACGCCAGCATGGGCGTGAAAATCGCCTGGGCGTTCGGCACCTATCTGTTGCTTTCAGTGGGCTATACCGCCATCAACGTGCCATATTGCGCGCTGATCAACACCATGACCACCCGCCACAACGAGGTTATATCCTGCCAGTCCTGGCGCTTCGTACTGTGCGGCGTGGCGGGCTTTCTGGTCTCCGTTGGCCTGCCGTGGCTGGTGTCAGAGCTGGGACAGGGCAATACCGCCCGGGGTTATCAGCTGGGCGTCGGCGTGCTGTGCACCATCGCCGTGGTGATGTTCCTGTGCTGCTTCTTCTGGGTGCGCGAGCGCGTCCCGCTTGCGCTGATGGGTAAATTCACCCTGCGCGAGCACCTGGCGGGCCTGCGGAAAAACGATCAGCTGCTGCTGATGCTGGTGATGTCGTTTCTGCTGATCAACGTCTTCAACATTCGCGGCGGCGGATACATGTACTTCATCACCTACGTGCTTCAGGGCAGCACGGCATACACCTCGCTGTTTTTCACCATGGTGACCTTTGCCGCCATTCTGGGCGCGGTGATCGTCAGTCCGCTGTCGCGCCGAATTGATACCGTCAAACTCTACTACTACACCAACCTGATACTCGCTGCGCTTGCGGTGGGAATGTGGTTCCTGCCGGGTGGCCCGGCGCACCAGACGCTCTGGCTGATCGTGATTTTAAGTAACGGCGTGATCCTGGGCTTCACCCTGCCGCTGCACTTCTCGCTAATGGCCTTTGCCGATGACTACGGCGAATGGAAAACCGGCGTGCGCTCATCGGGGATGAACTTCGCCTTCAACCTGTTTTTCATCAAGCTCGCGTGGGCATCCAGCGCCGGGATCATCAGCCTGGTGTTTATTGCCGTGGCCTATCAGCCAGGCGCGGGTAACCAGACGCCCGCCTCATTGCAGGGCATCACCGCCATGGAGACGCTGCTCCCTGCCCTTTTCCACCTGCTGCTGGCGGTCGCTATCCGCTGGTGCAGGCTTAACAATCCCGTGATGTCGCGCATTGCCACCGATTTGCGCCAGCGTCATGTACAGTCCTGAGGAGAACGATATGACCATAATGGAAGCCGACCTGCATCAGCTGAAAATCAACGACCCGTTTCTTGGTCAGTACCAACGGCTGGTCCGCGATGTGGTGATCCCCTACCAGTGGGATGCGCTTAACGATCGCGTGGCGGAGGCCGAACCCAGCCACGCCATCGCCAACTTCCGCATTGCGGCCGGTCTGGAACAGGGGGAGTTCTACGGGATGGTCTTTCAGGACAGCGACGTGGCGAAATGGCTCGAAGCCGTGGCGTGGTCGCTGTGCCAGAAGCCGGATGCTGAACTGGAAAAAACCGCCGACGAGGTGATCGAGCTGGTCGCAGCGGCGCAGTGCGAAGATGGCTATCTCAATACCTATTTCACGGTGAAAGCACCGGCCGAGCGCTGGACCAATCTGGCCGAATGCCACGAACTGTACTGCGCCGGACATATGATTGAAGCGGGCGTGGCGTATTTCCAGGGAACCGGAAAGCGCCGCCTGCTGGACGTGGTGTGCAGGCTGGCGGATCATATCGACAGCGTGTTTGGCCCGGGCGAAAACCAGCTGCACGGCTATCCGGGCCACCCGGAAATCGAGCTGGCGTTGATGCGGCTGTACGACGTCACGCAGGAGCAACGCTATCTCAATCTGGTGAAATACTTTATTGAGGAACGCGGCGCGCAGCCTCACTTCTACGATATCGAATACGAGAAGCGCGGCAGAACGTCATACTGGAACACCTATGGCCCGGCGTGGATGGTCAAGGACAAAGCCTACAGTCAGGCGCATCAGCCGCTTGCCGAACAACAAACGGCCATCGGCCACGCCGTGCGTTTTGTCTATCTGATGGCAGGCATGGCGCATCTGGCGCGCCTGAGCAACGACGAGGGGAAACGTCAGGATTGCCTGCGGCTGTGGAACAACATGGCACAACGCCAGCTGTACATCACCGGCGGGATTGGCTCGCAAAGCAGCGGCGAGGCGTTCAGCAGCGATTACGATCTGCCCAACGATACGGTCTACGCCGAAAGCTGCGCCTCCATCGGCCTGATGATGTATGCCCGCCGGATGCTGGAGATGGAGGCGGACAGCCACTACGCCGACGTGATGGAGCGCGCGCTGTACAACACGGTGCTGGGCGGCATGGCGCTGGACGGTAAGCATTTCTTTTATGTGAATCCGCTGGAAGTGCACCCCAAAACCCTGGCCTTTAACCATATTTATGACCACGTCAAACCGGTGCGCCAGCGCTGGTTCGGCTGTGCCTGTTGCCCGCCGAATATTGCGCGCGTGCTGACCTCGCTGGGGCACTACATTTATACCGTTCACCCGGACGCGCTGTTGATCAACCTGTACGTGGGGAACGACGTGGTCATTCCGGTTGGGGATAACACCCTCCAGCTGCGGATTAGCGGAAACTATCCGTGGCATGAGCAGGTGAAAATCGAGATTACCTCACCAGTTCCGGTGACTCACACGCTGGCCCTGAGGCTGCCGGACTGGTGTGCGGAACCGGCTGTTTCGCTCAATGGTCAGGCCATTACAGGCGAGGTCTCCCGTGGATACTTATACCTCAACCGCAACTGGCAGGAAGGCGACACGCTGACGCTGACGTTACCGATGCCGGTCCACCGCGTGTACGGCAACCCGCAGGTGCGCCAGCAGGCGGGGAAAGTCGCATTGCAGCGTGGACCGCTGGTTTACTGCCTGGAAGAAGCCGATAACGGCGCAAATCTGCATAACCTTTCTTTGCCCCAGGACAGCGCGTTTCGGGTATTTGAAGGCAAAGGCATTTTCGCGCACAAGATGTTGATACAGGCGGAAGGGATCGGGTGTCAGGCGAAGGACACTGATGCCCTGTGGCAGTACGACCACTCGCCGGTAGAACGTCAGCCCCGGACGCTGACCTTTATTCCGTGGTTCAGCTGGGCAAACCGGGGAGAAGGGGAAATGCGGATATGGGTGGATGAAAGCTGAATAACTGCGGCCTGTTGCCCTCACCCCAGCCCTCTCCCACGGGAGAGGGAGTAAAAAGTAGGCCGGGTAAGGCGAAGCCGCCACCCGGCTTTAACCCGGCTCAGGTCACCCCACCCGGAACGGCCTGAGCCCGGAGATTAAAACAGCCCCAGCGGTTTATCGGAGTAGCTGACTAACAGACATTTCGTTTGCTGGTAATGCTCCAGCATCATCTTATGGGTTTCACGCCCGATGCCCGACTGCTTGTAGCCGCCAAACGCCGCATGAGCCGGATAGGCGTGATAGCAGTTTGTCCATACGCGTCCGGCCTGAATGCCGCGGCCCATTTTATAGGCCAGATTACCGTTACGACTCCAGACGCCCGCCCCCAGGCCATACTGCGTGTCGTTGGCGAGCTCCAGCGCCTCGTCCATGGTTTTAAACGTGGTGACGGCCAGCACCGGTCCAAAAATTTCCTCCTGGAAAACGCGCATGTTGTTCTTACCGAACAGGATGGTCGGCTCAAGGTAGTAACCCTCCTGCAAATCGCCGCCCAGCACCTTACGACGACCGCCGGTCAACACATCGGCCCCCTCTTTTTTACCGATATCAATATAGTTGAGGATGGTTTCCAGCTGGCCATGCGATACCTGCGCTCCCATCTGGGTGACGTTATCCAGCGGATTACCGCTGCGAATCGACTCCACGCGCCGGATCGCCCGCTCCATAAAGCGCTCATAAATGGATTCCTGCACCAGCGCGCGGCTCGGACAGGTGCAGACTTCACCCTGGTTGAACGCGAACAGCGCAAACCCTTCCAGCGCTTTGTCGAAGAAGGCGTCCTCTTCATCCATCACGTCGGCAAAGAAGATGTTCGGCGATTTCCCGCCCAGCTCCAGGGTGACCGGAATGATGTTCTGGGTCGCGTACTGCATGATCTGCTGACCCACTTCCGTTGAGCCGGTAAACGCCACTTTGGCAATACGCTTTGAAGTAGCCAGATATTCGCCGATCTCTCCCCCGGCCCCGTTGACCACGTTAATGACCCCCGGCGGCAACAGGTCGCCAATCACCTCCATCAGCAGCAGTACCGAAAGCGGCGTTAAGCGTGCAGGTTTCAGCACCACGCAGTTACCCGCCGCCAGCGCGGGCGCCATTTTCCAGCTCGCCATCAGCAGCGGGAAGTTCCACGGAATAATTTGCCCCACCACGCCGAGCGGCTCGTGGAAGTGATACGCCACGGTATCTTTGTCAACTTCACTTATTCCCCCCTCCTGGGCACGAATGCAGGACGCAAAATAGCGGAAATGGTCAATCGCCAGCGGCACGTCCGCCGCCATGGTTTCCCGGATCGGCTTGCCGTTGTCCCACGTTTCCGCGGTCGCCAGCAGCTCCAGATTCTGCTCCATCCGATCGGCGATTTTGAACAAAATGGCCGCTCTGTCCTGAACGGACGTTTGTCCCCACTTATCTTTCGCCTTATGCGCCGCATCCAGCGCTAAATCGATATCCCGCTTGCCCGAACTGGCAATTTCACACAGCGGCTGGCCGGTAACGGGCGTCAGGTTGGAATAGTACTCACCGTCGACGGGCGCCACCCAGTCGCCGCCGATGAAGTTGTCATAGCGGGGCTTCAGCTTAAGAGGAAAACCATACTCGCCTGGCTGGATACGCGATGAGGGAGGATTGTTTGTCATGACCGTCTCCTTGCAGTAGGTGTACAACAAGGGTAGTTCCGGCTGGTGATTTTCTCGCCAGTCGGTAACGGGTTTACGAGCCGTATCACGGATTACCGTACTTTACGTTTCGTTTCTGCCGCCGGAGCCATACTTAATAGCTCAGGGGCTCATGAGGAACAATGCAATGCAGCTATTTATCGGCTTTGACGTGGGCGGAACCCACATCAAACACGGCGTGATCAACGAAAACGGCGAAGAACTGACATCCGATGAATATGATACGCCTGACGATGAAAGCACCTTCAAACAGAAGTGGAAAGCGGTGGTGGATAAGTACCGCCAGGAGCATGAGATCGTCGGCATCGGCGTGAGTTTTCCGGGCCACATCAATCACCATACCGGCGAAGCGGCCAAGGCCGGGGCGCTGGATTACCTTGACGGCGAAAACCTGTGCGAGCTTTTCGCACAGCTGACCGATCTCCCCGTAACAACCGAAAATGACGCCAACTGCGCGGCGCTGGGCGAACGCTGGCAGGGCGCCGGTAAGGACTATGAGCATTTCGTCTGCATCACCATCGGCACCGGCATCGGCGGCGGTATCGTCATGGAGGGCGATCTCTACCGTGGGTCGCACTACCGGGCGGGTGAGTTTGGCGTGCTGCCCGTTGGCAACAACGGCGAGCCGATGCACGAAGTGGCGTCCGCCAGCGGCCTGATGAAAGCCTGCCGCCGCGCGCTGGCCGTGTCGGAAGATGAGATGCCTGACGGTGAGGAGCTGTTTAGACGCATGGACAGTGACGTGCATCTGCGTGAGGCCATAGAAGAGTGGGCGCATTTCCTCTCGCGGGGCATCTACAGCGTGATCTCCATGTTTGATCCGCAGGCGGTGCTGATTGGCGGCGGCATTAGCGAGCAGGAGAAAATCTATCTCCTGCTGGATAAATACCTACAGCGATTCGAGGAGTGGGAAGCGCTCCGGGTGCCCATCCTTCCCTGCGAGCTGGGTAACCAGGCGGGAAGGCTGGGCGCGGTCTGGCTGGCTAAGCAGAAACAGGCGCGCAGCGCTTAACGTTTACGGAAATAACTGCGCGTCGCGTAGCACATGGTCATTGCCACGACGACGCGTAAACCCGATGCGGTTGAAATACTCCAGGATCTGAATCGCCAGTTTGCGTCCCACGTTCAGCCGATCGCGGAAGTCTGCTGCGCAGGTTGATCCGCGCGCCTGATCCAGCTCCCGGATCAGGTTCGCAAACGCCACGATCCGATCGTTGCGGTAATAACGATCTTTCACGATCGCCACAATCATGCCCTGCTGCGCCGCATGGCGCAGTACCTGACGCATCAGCTGCTCATCGGTATTGGTTTCACGCGCCAGATCGCGCACCCACCACGGTTCATCGCCAAACAGCGCTGCCACTTTTTGCCAGACCGCGTCCTGCTCAGCGGTAAAACCAGCCTTGTGTTCCGGCAGGTGTAGCCAACCGTGATGACTTGCAATCACGCCGCTTTCACGCATGTTTTCAATCAGCAACAACACCAGCGCGTCGTCTTCCATGGGCAACGCCATGCGCCGCAGACGTTCACGGCCCGGGCCGGGCTCATCCTGATGCTGTTCATGGTAGGTCGCCAGCGTGCTCAGCACTTTGCGCTGCCAGCGCGCCGCCACCGGCGCGTTCAGCAGGCTGTTCCCGGCCTGAATAAAACCTGGCTCCTGCGTCAGAAGACGCAATCCTTCGCCGCTGAGCTGGCGCGCCCAGGCGAACGCCGCCAGATCCACCGCACCACGCTCAAGGTGGATATCTAACGCAGACTTATCATCGCGGGCCTGGGCCAGTGCGGCCAGCCACTGTAAATACTCGGGCTTACGCTTGCCGCGACGGGGCGGATCCAGCATGACCACGCGCGCGCCCGCCAGCGTTTCCCGCGCCGAAATATCGCGCAGAACCAGGCGGTCGTTATCCGCCAGCCAGAGCGGGGAGTCGAACACCAGTTCGGCGAGATCGTTTTCCAGCAGCGACACGCGTCCGGTGATGTGGCTGGCCGCGTGGTGGATATGCAGCGGCTGCCACTGGGTCAGCGGATTATGGGTCTGGAGAGAAACGATGATCCGTTCAGAAGGCTCCGGCGGCGCGTCGGCCAGCAGCCAGTCGCCGCGGTTAAGCTGGTCTTTTTCGGCATCACCGGCAATATTCAGCGCGATACGCTGCCCGGCGTGGGCCTGTTCCACCGGCTGGTTTTGCGCGTGAAGCCCGCGCACGCGCATCGGTTTGTTCACGCCCGTCAGCCACAGGGTATCGCCCATGTTCACTTCGCCGCTCAGCGCGGTGCCGGTCACCACCAGCCCAGCCCCTTTCACGGTAAATGCTCTGTCGATCGCCAGACGGAAGCGGTGATGGCTGGCATGTTCACGAGACGGGATCTGCTGCAAATGGTCGCGAAGAGCGTCGATACCGCGGCCTTCTGTCGCCACGGTGACAAACAGTGCGGCATCCCTAAAACCGTATTCACTCAGCGCCGCCAGCACCTCTTCACGCACCTCGTCGATACGCGCCTCATCCACACGGTCCGCTTTGGTGAGGGCGACGGTCAACTGCGGGTTTCCCGTCAGCTGGAGGATCGCCAGATGCTCGCGCGTTTGCGCCATCACCCCGTCATCGCACGCGACCACCAGCAGGGCGTGATCGATCCCGCCCACGCCCGCGAGCATATTGGAAAGAAACTTCTCGTGGCCGGGCACGTCGATAAAGCCCAGCACGCGACCGTCGGGCTGCGGCCAGTAGGCGTAACCCAGGTCAATGGTCATGCCGCGCTTTTTCTCTTCCGGCAGGCGATCGGCATTCACGCCCGTAATGGCCTGCAATAACGTGGTTTTGCCGTGGTCAACGTGACCGGCGGTGGCAATAATCATTTCAACATCATCTCCAGAAACCGCACTTCATCTTCCAGACAGCGTAAATCCAGCCACATGCGCCCGTCACCGATCCGGCCAATCACCGGCGTCGGTAATGCGCGCCAGCGCGCCGACAGCGCCTCAAGCTGGCTTCCGCGTCCGTCGCGCGGGGTGAACGTCAGCGCTTCGCTCGGTAACCTGTCCACCGGCAGCGAGCCGCTGCCAATTTGCGACAGGCAAGGCTCGATACGAACGTCAAACTCAGGGTAATGAGGAGCAACCTGCGGCAGTAGCGCTTCCGCCTGCGCGCGAATGGAGGCCGCATCACGGCTCAGCAAACGCAACGTGGGCAGGCGGTCAGCCAGTTTCTCCGGGTGGAGATAGAGCCGCAGCGTGGCTTCCAGCGCGGCCAGCGTCATTTTATCGGCACGCAGGGCGCGCTTAAGCGGGTGCTGCTGTAGCTGCGCAATCAGCTCGCGCCTGCCAACGATAATCCCCGCCTGCGGCCCGCCCAGCAATTTATCACCGGAGAAACTGACCAGGCTGACGCCCGCGGCAACCATTTCCTGCACCAAGGGCTCTTTCGGCAGACCGTACTGGCGCATATCCACCAGCGACCCGCTGCCGAGATCGGCAATCACCGGCACGTTTAGCTCGCGCCCGATGGCGGCCAGTTCGGCCTCTTCCACCGTTTTGGTGAAACCCTCAATGTGGTAATTGCTGGTATGCACTTTCATCAGCAGGGCGGTGTTTTCATTCACCGCCGCGCGATAATCTTTTGCATGGGTACGGTTGGTTGTGCCCACTTCATGCAGCGTGCAGCCCGCCTGGCGCATGACATCCGGAATACGAAACGCCCCGCCGATCTCCACCAGCTCGCCGCGAGAGACGACAACCTCTTTTCCGCTCGCGGTGGCCGCCAGCATTAACAGCACCGCCGCCGCGTTGTTATTCACAATGCAGGCATCTTCCGCGCCGGTGATCTGGCAGAGAAGATCCGCCAGTGCGCGATCGCGATGCCCACGCCCGGCGCCGTCCAGATCGTACTCCAGCGTCACCGGCGAGCGCATGGCTCGGGTGACGGCCTCTGTTGCCTCTTCGGCCTGCTGTGCCCGGCCCAGATTGGTGTGCAGAACCGTGCCTGTCAGGTTAATAACCGGGCGCAACGCGCTTTGCCCGTGCTTGCTCAGCCTGCGTTCAACTTCCTGCTCCCACGCCACGCACCAGCCGGGTAGCGCGTTCTCAGCCTGAATATGGCGACGCGCATCGTCCTGAAGCTGGCGTAGCATGTCGACCGTTGCAGTATGGCCAAACTGCTCCAGCACCGCAGTGATGCGCGGGTCACGAAGCAGTCGATCGGTAGCGGGGATCTGGCTGTAGAGGGAATGATGAGTAGTCATGAATGCGCCTGGCGAGTAAATATCTTCCCCCCTCCCGACGGGAGAGGGAGTTAACATGTGGGGGGATTGTACCGCCTCCCGCCAGGAAGTGTTATAACCCGCATCAAGCCTTTGGCGGTTCAGTCCGGGCAAAACTTTCGCGCTGGAAGAGCGTCTCCGCCAGTTTGACCAGCAGCGGACGATCCACGCACCAGCCCGGCGAGACGCGGCGGAAATTGAGGTAGCCAATGGCGCAGGCGATGGCGATCGTCGCCAGATTCAGGCTATCGCTCTGAATTTTCCCGTCGCGGATCAGCTGTTCGCACATATCCAGGCTGCGGCTGATTTTTTCGCGCTGGCGTAGCAGTTCATTTTCTGACTGCTGGGCCGCGGGCCTTGCCTGCTCGCGTACGGACGTCAATGCCGCATCCATAATGCCATCCGCCAGGGCTTCAATTTGCTTCATCGCCAGCGCTGCTTTTGGATCCGCCGGCAGCATGGCTGGCGCAACGCCAAGCAGCTCGATGTACTCCGCAATGATCGGGGAATCAAACCAGTAGTCGCCCTCGTCCGTTACCAGCGCCGGGACTTTCCCCAGCGGGTTGTACTGCGCAACGCCGTTCTCTGCGTTGTAGGGCTGTTCATTCACGAATTCAAATTCAATTCCTTTCTCCAGCAGGAGAATCGAAATCTTACGCACGAAAGGACTGGTATAACTGCCGATGAGTTTCATTGCTTATCCTTAATGCCCACAAAGAGGTCAGTATGGATCAAGCCGTGGAAAAAGGCAGGTGTGCGTATCGCATTCCTGCCATGAGGGGATACGGGAGAAATCTGCATAAAAATATTTTGTGAATCAAATCACAATCTGGAAACAAACAGCCAACTTAACATTGTGATATAAATCACAAAACACCGTCCATTTTGGCGCAATTTTGAGCGATGTATTTTTTTCACACACTCGTTATGTGATCGCGATCACTTCATTAATGTCCTCACCCCCTACATTCATGTGATTCAGATCACACAAAATTTCGCTGTCTGGACAGTTGAACGATTCAGTGCCAGATTTCACAGCATCAGAACAGGGCCCGGCTACCTCTGCCGCCGCACATTAACGATAAACCTCGGGCCACAAGCCTAAGCGTAAACATAAGAAGGGGTGTTTTATGTCATCCGATTTCAAGATCAAAGTGCAAAGCTTTGGTCGTTTCCTCAGCAACATGGTGATGCCAAATATCGGCGCGTTTATCGCGTGGGGTATTATCACCGCATTATTTATTCCGACAGGGTGGTTGCCTAACGAAACGCTGGCAAAACTTGTTGGCCCAATGATTACCTATCTCCTGCCACTGCTCATCGGTTATACCGGTGGTCGTCTGGTGGGCGGTGACCGTGGTGGCGTCGTGGGTGCCATCACAACCATGGGTGTTATCGTCGGTGCGGATATGCCGATGTTCCTCGGTGCGATGATTGCCGGTCCTCTCGGCGGCTGGGCGATCAAGAAATTCGACGTCTGGGTTGATGGCAAGATCAAATCCGGCTTCGAAATGCTGGTGAACAACTTCTCTGCGGGCATCATCGGGATGATCCTCGCGATTCTGGCGTTCCTCGGCATTGGCCCGGCGGTTGAAGTGCTGTCCAAGCTGCTGGCGGCGGGCGTTAACTTCATGGTGGCGCACGACATGCTGCCACTGGCGTCTATCTTTGTTGAACCAGCGAAAATCCTGTTCCTGAACAACGCCATCAACCACGGTATCTTCTCACCGCTGGGTATTCAGCAGTCACACGATCTCGGCAAGTCCATCTTCTTCCTGATTGAAGCGAACCCGGGTCCGGGTATGGGCGTTCTGCTGGCATACATGTTCTTTGGTCGCGGCAGCGCGAAACAGTCTGCTGGCGGCGCGGCGATCATTCATTTCCTGGGCGGTATTCACGAAATTTACTTCCCGTATGTGCTGATGAACCCACGTCTGATCCTGGCCGTTATCCTTGGCGGTATGACCGGCGTGTTCACCCTGAGCGTACTGGGCGGTGGTCTGGTGTCTCCTGCTTCTCCAGGCTCTATCCTGGCGGTGCTGGCGATGACCCCGAAAGGCGCCTACTTCGCGAACATCGCGGCGATCTGTGCGGCCATGGCGGTCTCCTTCGTGGCCTCCGCTATCCTGCTGAAAACCAGCAAGGTGAAAGAAGACGACGATATCGAAGCGGCAACCCGTCGTATGCATGACATGAAAGCCGAATCCAAAGGCGCAACGCCGCTGGCGGCGGGTGATGTCTCTAACGACCTGAGCCACGTGCGTAAAATCATCGTGGCCTGTGATGCCGGTATGGGCTCCAGCGCAATGGGTGCGGGCGTACTGCGGAAGAAAGTGCAGGATGCGGGTCTGACCAACATCTCCGTCACCAACAGCGCGATTAACAGCCTGCCGCCGGACGTTGACCTGGTGATCACGCACCGCGATCTGACCGAACGCGCTATGCGTCAGGTACCGCAGGCGCAGCACATTTCCTTGACCAACTTCCTCGACAGCGGCCTGTACGCCAGCCTGACCGAACGCCTGGTGGCGGCGCAGCGCCATGAAGATAACGAAGTGAAAGTGCGTACCAGCCTGCAAGACAGCTTCGACGAGAGCAACGCGCATCTGTTCAAACTGGGCGCTGAAAACATCTTCCTTGGCCGCACGGCGACCAATAAAGAAGAGGCCATTCGCTTCGCCGGTGAGCAGCTGGTGAAAGGCGGCTACGTTCAGCCTGAGTACGTTGAGGCGATGCTGGAACGCGAAAAGCTGACCCCAACCTACCTGGGTGAATCCATCGCGGTTCCACACGGTACGGTGGAAGCCAAAGACCGCGTGCTGAAAACCGGCGTGGTGTTCTGTCAGTATCCTGATGGCGTGCGCTTCGGTGAAGAAGAGGACGACATCGCCCGTCTGGTGATTGGTATCGCCGCTCGCAACAACGAGCATATCCAGGTGATTACCAGCCTGACCAACGCGCTGGATGACGAAACGGTTATTGAGCGTCTGGCCAACACCACCAGCGTTGAAGAAGTTCTGGCCCTGCTGAACAAGTAACAGCGCCTCTTCCCTCTCCCCCCGGGGAGAGGGCTAGGGTGAGGGGAAAACGTTCCTCACCCCAGCCCTCTCGGGTAAAAACATTGATGAAGGTTAACACTATGAAAGCATTACATTTTGGCGCAGGTAATATCGGTCGTGGCTTTATCGGTAAACTGCTGGCAGACGCGGGCATTACCCTGACATTCGCCGATGTGAATCAGGTGGTTCTGGATGCCCTGAATGCCCGTCATAGCTATCAGGTTCACGTGGTGGGTGAAAACGAACAGGTTGAAACGGTCTCTGGCGTCAACGCGGTAAGCAGCATTGGCGACGACGTGATTGACCTCATCGCGAGCGTTGATCTGGTCACCACAGCCGTCGGTCCGGTGGTGCTTGAGCGTATCGCCCCGGCGGTTGCGAAAGGCCTGGCGAAACGTAAAGCACAGGGTGTTGAAACGCCGCTGAACATCATCGCCTGTGAAAACATGGTGCGCGGCACCACGCAGCTGAAAGGCCACGTTATGGCAGCCGTGGCTGACGAAGATAAAGCCTGGGTTGAAGCGCACGTGGGTTTTGTGGATTCCGCCGTTGACCGCATCGTTCCGCCGTCAGCATCCGCCACCAACGACCCGCTGGAAGTGACCGTGGAAACCTTCAGCGAGTGGATCGTTGATAAAACCCAGTTTAAGGGCGCGCTGCCGACCATTCCGGGAATGGAATTAACCGATAACCTGATGGCATTTGTCGAACGTAAACTCTTCACGCTGAACACCGGGCATGCTATAACCGCGTACCTCGGAAAATTGGCCGGTCATCAGACGATTCGTGACGCGATCCTCGATGAGAACATCCGTGCGGTGGTCAAAGGGGCAATGGAAGAGAGCGGCGCGGTGCTGATCAAACGCTACGGTTTTGATGCTGATAAACACGCGGCATACATCCAGAAAATCCTCGGTCGTTTTGAAAACCCGTATCTGAAAGATGACGTTGAGCGCGTGGGTCGTCAGCCGCTGCGTAAACTGAGCGCGGGCGACCGCCTGATTAAACCGCTGCTGGGCACGCTGGAATACGGCCTGCCGCACGCTAACCTGGTGAAGGGCATCGCTGCCGCTATGCACTACCGCAGCGAGCAGGACCCGCAGGCGATTGAGCTGGCTCAGCTGATTGATGACAAAGGCGCGCAGGCTGCGCTGGCGCAGATCTCCGGTCTGGATGCCAACAGTGACGTAGTTGCGGAGGCGGTCAGCGCATACAACGCAACCAAATGATGCAGAGTCCGGCGCAGGTTAGCCTGCGCCCGAATAACAGATTGTCAGATATGCAGGCAATAATGGAACAAACCCAGGCCTTTGAAAATCGTGTGCTTGAGCGTCTGAATGCTGGCAAAACCGTACGGAGTTTCCTGATTGCCGCCGTCGAGCTGTTAACCGAGGCGGTGAACATTCTGGTGCTTCAGGTGTTTCGCAAAGACGACTACGCGGTAAAGTATGCTGTAGAACCGTTACTGGACGGAGACGGACCGCTGGGCGATTTATCGGTACGGCTGAAGCTGATTTACGGTCTTGGCGTGCTGAACCGCCAGGAGTATGAAGACGCCGAGCTGTTAATGGCGCTGCGCGAAGAGCTCAATCATGACGGTAATGAGTACACCTTTACCGATGATGAGATACTGGGGCCCTTCGGCGAACTGCACTGCGTATCCGCGCTCCCTCCCGCACCTCAGTTTGATAACAGCGACCCTGATCTGTACGCGATGCAAAAGCTGCGTTATCAACAGGTTGTGCGCTCCACCATGGTGCTTTCCCTGACTGAGCTGATTTCTAAAATCAGCTTAAAAAAAGCGTTTCAGAAGTAAGCCCGCACACATTGGTGTATCCTTCCCTGTAAATTCCCCGTTTTCAGAGTTATTTGTCATGAAAGAAGTCGAAAAGAACGAAATTAAACGCCTGAGCGACCGTCTGGATCTGATCCGCCATCAGATGGCTGGCCTCTCCCTGGTCGATTCCGCCGAGAAATATGCCGAGCTGGAAAAAGAGTCCGTGAAGCTGGAGGCGGAAATTGAACGCCTGCGCGAAGTGAAAGGCCAGAAGCTGAGTAAAGAAGCGCAGAAGCTGATGAACATGCCGCATCGCCGCGCGATCACCAAAAAAGAGCAGGCCGACATGGGCAAGCTGAAGAAAAGCGTCCGTGGCCTGGTAGTGGTGCACCCGATGACTGAGCTTGGTCGCGAAATGGGCCTGAAAGAGATGACGGGTTTTTGTAAGACCGCGTTCTGATCGTCCTCCCCTGCCGCTGCGGCAGGGGAAACTCAGTTGTAAATCAGGTTAAACGTCGCCATCGCATCCGCTTTTCCCGCCGTCACGTTCTCTTCCGTCTGAAGGTAATGCGCATCAAACCAGAAGGTTTGCGTCTGGTTATCCCCCACTTGCCCAAATGCTGACACCTGTGGGGTGTTCCACGGTACCACCTGCCCCTGAACCGAACCGGTATTGTCACCGTAAAGCAGTTCGATCCCGACACCGCTGGCGCTATCCTCCTGCTTCGTCAATGCCAGCGCCCGATCGTTGCCCGGCGTGGTATCGCCAAAGAAACCCATCTTCACTGCCGTGTTATTTTCGCAGGTCACCGGAATGCTGAAGCGTCCGCCTCCGGCGCGGGAGCCTATGCCATGAAATTCACGCTGGCTCACGCTCCCCATGGGAACAAGAATGCTGCGAGAGCCCACTGAACAGCTGGTACGCCTGACGGTGAAGCTGGCGAGATGGATCTGTACCGGTGTCGCCACGTTGGTGGCGCTGGCTTGATTTTCTCCCGCCTGCAATATCAGCGATCCGACATTTTGCTCCTGGGAATTGGCGTTATCGTCAGGCATGGCGCTGGTCGTTGGAATTTTGTAAAACACCACCCAGAACTGCATTTTATACATTGAGGCGCTGGCAAAGGCGGGGTTTTGCGATGCGTCGCAAATGCGCCGGGACTCATTGCCATTCACCTGACTTGTGCCGTCAATATAGCGTACCGCATCGGCGCCGCAGTACTGCTGTTCCCGGAACCCCAGTGCGTAGCCGATGCCGTCGATCTGAGTTTTATAGACGTGACGTGACGCACCGTCTTCACCAACCACGGTGCCGACGGGGTTATCCACGTCGACAAAGCCGATACTACGCCAGGCGTCATTCCCGCCATCACAGCTGTAGAAATCCGCCCCGGTAGACTGTATCGGCGCAGATATCGGCGTCCAGTCCGCCGTGCCGGGCGCATACCCTATGGCGTAGGGCACCTGAACGACCCACTGATCGCGCGTGGTGCGGCAAGATGAGGTCTGAGCATGGGCATGAAAACTCAGCATGCCAAAAAGCGAAAGAAGGCTCAGGTAGAAAAACCAGTGAATAAAACGACGCATGATATTCCTCTAATGGCACTCAACGGATAGCGTGGCGATACCGGGGGCCATATGAGCTTTCCCCAGTCTGAAAGGTGTCTGGCATTGCTGCTGCTCCCCGTCCTGATACCAGGTGACGCGCAGGGTGCCGCGCTCGGGTACCCCGCTCAGGTAGGCCTGACCGCCGTCAGCGACCATGCTTCGGTTTGCAGAATGGCGGTTCTGCTCCACCACTTCAGCCTGCGCGCCAAACGGCAACGGTTCGCCGTGGTAGCGCAGGGAAAACAGAACGCGATAACCAATGTGGGTTTTGTAATTGGCCAGCACCACCGCGCCGCTGGTGGGAATGAGCGTCAGACCGCTCTGCTCAACGTCGACGTTCTCACCCAGCGTCGCCGTATCAAGACTGACGGTATTTTTGCGGTACGCCGAGAGCGTTGGCATGACCGCATAGCCGCGGCTGTCGGTATGGATCCCGTTGTAGCCCTCCGGCTCAACGTTCGCCGCGCCGGGCACGCGTAGCAGGGCGACGGTATCGCCCAGCGGCTGGCTAAGCGTGACACCATACTGCGTGGCGATAACGCCTCCGGCGAGTCCGAGGCTCGCGGTGCTACCGCTTCGGCTGTGGTCATAACCGAGGCTGACGTTGCCGTAGCCACCGTTGTATTGCAGCGCCAGGCTGGTACTGTCGGCTTGTCCCTCGCTGGCCTTACTCTGCTGAACGCTGTAATTAAGGTTGCGATTCGCCAGCGCACTGCCGTTGAGTGACACCTGCTGAGTGGTCATCCCACGATTGTTGTGGTTGATGAAGTAACTGACCGAGCTGTCCGGTAACCAGTGACCAAGCGGAACATTGACGTTAAACGACACGGTACGATCGGGATGCTGCTCAAGCGCTGAGTCGGTGTAGTCATACCCCGCGCCCCAGGTAATGCCTCGCCAGCTGGTGTACCAGCCAATGTGGATGGTTTTATCCTGCCCGGACGTATGCCAGTAATCCTGCATCCATGCCGAGACGCTGAGGCTGCCGAACTGACCCAGCGTCTGTGAGAAGGTGACCTGCGAGCGGCTACGGCGATTATTGAGTTGCAGCTGTTGGCTGTCAGACTGATTCAGTTCACTGAATTCATAGTAATTGCGCGAGGCATAGCGATAACTCGCCAGGTTGAAGGCGGTGCCGGTAGCGCTGAAATCTTTCTGATACTGAATGCGCCACGCCTGCCCCATCGCGCTTTTGCCATTGGGTAAACGGCTTTTTGCCAGCGTATCGTCAATGCCCAGCGAGCCAAATGCGCCAAACCCTCTGCCTACGCCAATTGCACCGGCCTGATAGTTGCTCGCCGTACGAAAGCCGCCATACACCGTCATCCTCGAGAGCAGGCCGTAGAAGAAAGCGCCTTCAACAAACTCAGGTGAACGCGCATCGCCGGAGCCGGAGTGAAATCGTCCGGCGTTGAGGCTGTATTTCAGGCTGCCCAGGCGTCGCATAAACGGCACCGCAGAATAGGGTTGGGTAAAGACGCGCGTTGAGCCGTCACTTTCCGTGACCGTCACCTGTAGATCGCCACTTTGTGCGCCGGGGAACAGATCGTTAATGATAAATGGCCCGGCGGCCACCCAGGTTTCATAGATCACATAGCCATTTTGCGAAACGGAGACTTTAGCGAAGCTGTGTGCGACGCCGCGGATGGTTGGTGCGAAGCCGCGCTGGCTGTCGGGCAACATGCTTTCGCTTGATGTAAGCTGTACCCCGCGAAACGCCACGCTATCGAAGACGTCGCCTGCGGTCCAGGCATCGCCGATCCGTAGCTGGCTGTTAAGACGGCGAATATCCCGGGTCAGCCAGCTACTTTGCGACTGAAAATGGTCGCCGCCCGCGTCGCTGTGGCTCCAGGCGGAGGTGTTGCGCAACCGCCACGCCCCCAGATTGATACCGTTACGCAGGCTCAGATAGCTGGATGTCGTGACGCCACGCTGATGATGTGCCTGGCCGCCCGACAGACTGTAATCAGTAAAGGCCGCCGGGATACCATCGTCCCACTGCGACTGCGGCACGTAGCCACGGCTGCGGTGTTTCATCGCCGCCTGCGGCAGGCTGAGAAAGAGACGCTGCTGGTTGAAATCATAGGAGGTTCGCGCTGCCGGAATGAAATCCGCGAGGTGCGTGAACGTTTCTCCCTCCCGCAACCGTGAGAATGCAGGAATGGCCCTGACATTTACCCCAAGCGCTTCCAGCAGCGATACGCTAAAAACGGGTTGCAGGCTGCCTTTCTCATTGACGAAGGTGATCTCCTGATGCCGCTCCTCGCGTCCGTTAATCTCCAGCGTCACGAGCCAGGTGCCTGGCATCTGCCCGCCCTTTTCAGAGAAATAGTGCAGATCCGCCGTTTTCTGTTCGGTAGAGGAAAGCTCCAGCGCGGCGGGATCAAAGTAATCCTCGGCCATCCCCGCGCGGCTGAAGCTAAGCAGCAACACCGAAAGCGGCGCGTAACGAAACAGGCGAAAAGACATGGTCTTAAAGAGGCTGGGTGTGGGTGGCGGTGATGGCACCAAAATCATTAATAGCCGACCAGCTTACGCCCCCGGAGGCGGACACAGGCCATTCGCGGATTTCCCCTGGACCGATCATGCCCGGCTGCTCAATTTTATGCCCGCCAACGGACAGTCGATAAAAAGAGACGTAGTATGGCGTCGGGTTGGCGGCCTTAAGCCCTTTTCCCGTCCGCGAAAACGTTATTTTCTGCCAGGCAGTGGCAGCGTCCCCTTTAAGGTTGTCCGGGCGGTAGAAAATTTTAAATTTCGATTTAACGTTAACTTGTAATTCGTTGCTGCTCTCTTTTGGCTTTGGCGCAATCGCTTTAATATCGAGCCAGAATACAGATTCACGATCTGTGGGCAGCGGAGCGCCGGTATATTGAATACGCAGCGTGTTGGTCTGCTCCGGATCAAGTCTGAACAGAGGTGGTGTAACAATAAATGGCGCAGCGTTATTTTTATCCTGCCCATCACCTTCAACCCACGACTGAATAAGATAGGGAACCGCACTTTCCATATTAGAAACAGAAAATGCCACCTCCTTGCTGTGTTGTGGGTATACGATCCGTGTTCCCCCCATTACAACGCCAGCGGAAACTGACGCAGAACTAACCATTAATGCAGTGAGCATAATATACGATAAACGTTTCATCATTATTATCTCTGGAGGTGGCTGAGAGTGAAATCAGTTATAAACCATCAGGAAGTTGGAAACGGCATTGACGTCGCCCGCGTTAATTTCCGAACCGTCTTTGTCGAGAGAGGCATAAAACGTTAATTCAGCATTGCCTTCAGCATCCGGTGCGGTTGTTTCAGATACCGTACCCGGTTTAATCGCGGTGCTGCGATCGCTGTTATAAAGCTTCACGCCGACGCCCGTCGCCATACCTTCGCCTGGCGTAACCTGTAGCAGTGTGTCATTCACCGTATCTTTGGTTCCGTCAAAAAGTACCGCAACCGATTCAACCGTCTCCGGGCAGTTCTCTACGTTGATTTTGAACTCACGCGGCGTCGTTTCGCTGTGATCGTCAAAGTAGCTTTTCGCCCACGCGCCGAGGTCTACCGTTTTGCTTTTTGACGCAGGGGTAATATCACAGGAAATAAGGGTGATTTTCCCGGTAAAGTTGATCACGCCGCCTGTGCTCTGCGAGCCAGCGCCTGTATCCAGGGAAGCATTAACGCCAGAATCACTGCTTGCCAGTACTGATTGAGAAGATAACAGCAGCCCCGCCGCGGCAATCGCCAGCGCCACATTTTTGATTTTCATTTGGAACACTTTCCCCTCTGTAAATTAAACAGATATAGACTTGTTGTACCAGGTACAATAACCGCTATAAGGATTTAAAAACGCCACCAAAAGGGTTTTAGCAGAATGGGTGACGCGACCTTATAGAATAAAGCAGGGTCCATCCCATGGTGATAATCCGTATATTTTCAGAAGGCCATACACAGATATCCTACAACTGAGGAAATGACTTCTGGCCGAAAATAACACTGAATACGTTGTGGTTAGTAATAAATTTAATATCTTCTGTAACGTTGCTTCTGAATAAATAGTAAATCATATGCCTTTTAACGTCTACGTATTGAAAAGCAGTACGCCGCGTCTGTAAACACTCTGGAATTAACACTCAGCTAACAAATTTAACCCCTTTCGATTGCCCTGATAATTATTAATTTGCTTTTAATACCGTAACTAAATTACAAGAGAGCCAACTGATCATTGTTTGATCAATTTATTTCAGAATATTATTAGCCAAAAAATGTCACTTCAGCAAAAAATTCTTGCCCTTTATCCTGAAAAATCACGGTTAAACAGGATATTTCTTTATCGATCAGCAATTGATCGTTTGTAATACACTGTTAAAATCTATATGTGAAATTTACCTTAATTAAAATTTTTTGCTACAGCTTAGATTTCGCATTTTTAACCAAAAAAAATTTTATTTATAGGAAATAAATCACTCTGCTCACATATATACAGCTTTTCAAAAACACAAATAAAGCAAACAAACCTCATTCAATTCACGTAATATTATCACCTCCCCATTTTATTCAACATCTTTTACGCGCCGTATCTGCTCAAAAGGCGAAAGTAATGCCCTCCACCTGACTACCGCTCCCAACGCACACGGTGAGTTGATTTTGCGGGTTTGGTCCTACCAATCATGCGCAAAGCTATCCATCGTTCACAGTTTTGATGCTCCACTTCACAAAACCATTGCCGAATAGCAACACTTGGTTAACCATTTATTGCCATTAACCCTACATCACAATATTGGATGGACCACTTTTACACTAAGTGTGACGCTGAGATGAGCAGAGACTCACCCGACGAACACCTGTGTGGTCCTCAGGAGACCTGCATGAGCCTCTGGCAACAAAACTACGATCCGGCCGGGAATATCTGGCTGTCGAGCCTGATCGCATCGCTACCGATCCTGTTCTTCTTCTTTGCGCTAATTAAGCTCAAGCTGAAGGGCTACCTTGCCGCAACGTACACCGTTGCCATCGCCCTGCTGGTGGCGCTGTTCTTCTATAAAATGCCGGTCGATCGCGCGCTGGCCTCCGTGGTGTATGGTTTCTTCTACGGCCTGTGGCCGATTGCGTGGATCATCATCGCCGCCGTCTTTGTCTACAAAATCTCGGTCAAAACCGGGCAGTTCGACATTATTCGCTCGTCGATTCTCTCTATTACACCGGACCAGCGTTTACAGATGCTGATTGTCGGTTTCTCCTTCGGGGCGTTCCTTGAAGGGGCGGCAGGATTTGGCGCGCCGGTGGCGATCACCGCCGCTCTGCTGGTCGGGCTGGGCTTTAACCCGCTGTATGCCGCTGGCCTGTGCCTGATTGTGAACACCGCCCCGGTGGCGTTTGGCGCGATGGGCATTCCGATTCTGGTGGCGGGCCAGGTGACCGGGCTGGACAGCTTCGAGATCGGCCAGATGGTGGGTCGCCAGCTGCCGTTCCTGACCATTATCGTGCTGTTCTGGATCATGGCGATTATGGACGGCTGGCGCGGCGTGAAGGAGACCTGGCCTGCGGTGATGGTAGCGGGCGGTTCGTTCGCCATTGCCCAGTATCTCAGCTCCAACTTCCTCGGCCCGGAACTGCCGGACATCATCTCTTCCCTGGTGTCGCTGGTCTGCCTGACGCTGTTCCTGAAACGCTGGCAGCCGGTACGTATCTTCCGCTTTGCTGACATGGGCGCATCGCACGTGGATCAGACGCTGGCGCGCACCGGCTATACCGCCGGACAGATTGTGCGCGCATGGTCACCGTTCCTGTTCCTGACCGCCACCGTGACGCTGTGGAGCATTCCGCCTTTTAAAGCCCTGTTCGCCCCGGGCGGCGCGCTGTACGACATGGTGATTAATATCTCCGTGCCGTTCCTCGACAAAATGGTCGCCCGTATGCCGCCGGTGGTGCACGACGCCACGCCATATGCGGCAGTGTTTAAGTTCGACTGGTTCTCAGCCACCGGCACGGCCATCCTGTTTGCCGCTATCCTTTCCGTAGTGTGGCTGCGCATGAAGCCTGCCGCCGCGGTGCAGACCTTTGCGGCGACGATTAAAGAGCTGATGCTGCCGATTTACTCCATCGGCATGGTGCTGGCGTTCGCGTTTATTTCGAACTACTCCGGCCTGTCGTCGACGCTGGCGTTAGCGCTGGCGCATACCGGCCACGCGTTTACCTTCTTCTCGCCGTTCCTCGGCTGGCTGGGGGTGTTCCTGACTGGTTCAGATACGTCATCTAACGCCCTGTTTGCCGCCCTACAGGCCACGGCCGCGCAGCAGATTGGCGTCTCGGACGTGCTGCTGGTCGCCGCGAACACCACCGGCGGCGTGACCGGGAAGATGATCTCGCCGCAGTCCATCGCCATTGCCTGTGCCGCGGTGGGGCTGGTAGGCAAAGAGTCGGACCTGTTCCGCTTTACCGTGAAACACAGCCTGATATTTACCTGCATGGTGGGCGTGATCACCACATTGCAGGCCTATGTCTTAACCTGGATGATTCCATGATAGTGATGCCCAGACGCCTGTCCGACGTGATTGCCACTCGCGTACGGGCGCTGATAGAAGAACAACAGCTGGAAGCGGGCATGAGATTGCCCGCCGAGCGTCAGCTTGCCGCTCAGCTTGGCGTGTCGCGCAACTCACTGCGCGAGGCGCTGGCGACGCTGGTTAGTGAAGGGGTGCTGCTGAGCCGTCGCGGCGGCGGCACCTTCGTGCGCTGGCAGCATGACGACTGGTCCGAACAAAACATCGTGCAGCCGCTGAAGACGCTGATGGAAAACGACCCGGACTACAGCTTCGACATCCTCGAAGCGCGTCACGCCATCGAAACCAGTACAGCGTGGCACGCGGCGATGCGGGCAACCGACGCCGACAAAGAGAAGCTCAAAGCCTGTTTTGAGGCCACGCAAAGCAGCGACCCGGACATCGCCTCCCAGGCGGACGTGCGGTTCCATCTGGCGATTGCCGAGGCCTCGCACAACGTGGTACTGCTGCAAACCATGCGCGGGTTCTTCGACCTGCTGCAATCCTCCGTGAAGCAGAGCCGCCAGCGCATGTATCTGGTCCCGCCGGTGTTTGCTCAACTGACCGAACAGCACGAGGCGGTGCTCAACGCCATTCTGGCCGGTGATGCCGAGGCCGCGCGCAAGGCGATGATGGCGCATCTCGGCTTCGTGCATACCACCATTAAACGATTCGATGAAGATCAGGCCCGACAGGCGCGTATTACCCGTCTGCCTGGCGAGAGTGATATTTCCAGGGAGAACAAAGCATGATTATTTCAGCAGCCAGTGATTATCGCGCCGCGGCGCAGCGCATTTTGCCCCCGTTCCTGTTCCACTACATTGACGGCGGGGCGTATGCCGAATACACCCTGCGCCGCAACGTGGAAGACCTGTCGGAGGTGGCCCTGCGCCAGCGCGTGCTGAAGAATATGTCTGACCTGAGCCTTGAGACGAAGCTGTTTAACGAAACGCTCTCCATGCCGGTAGCGCTCGCACCTGTCGGTTTATGCGGCATGTATGCCCGTCGCGGTGAAGTGCAGGCCGCCGCCGCCGCAGATGCCAAAGGCATTCCGTTTACCCTTTCCACCGTGTCCGTCTGCCCGATTGAAGAAGTCGCCCCGACCATCAAGCGCCCGATGTGGTTCCAGCTGTACGTCCTGCGCGATCGCGGTTTTATGCGCAACGCACTGGAGCGCGCCAAAGCGGCGGGCTGCTCAACGCTGGTCTTTACCGTCGACATGCCGACCCCCGGCGCGCGCTACCGCGACGCCCACTCCGGCATGAGCGGCCCTAACGCGGCCCTGCGCCGTTACTGGCAGGCGGTGACGCACCCGCAGTGGGCGTGGGATGTCGGGCTGAACGGCCGTCCGCACGATCTGGGCAATATTTCGGCCTACCTGGGTAAACCGACCGGGCTGGAGGATTACATCGGCTGGCTGGCGAACAATTTCGATCCGTCGATCTCATGGAAAGACCTGGAGTGGATCCGCGAATTCTGGGACGGCCCGATGGTGATCAAAGGGATCCTCGACCCGGAAGATGCCCGCGACGCGGTACGTTTTGGCGCCGATGGGATCGTGGTCTCTAACCATGGTGGCCGCCAGCTTGACGGGGTGCTCTCCTCCGCCCGCGCCCTGCCGGCCATTGCCGATGCGGTGAAAGGCGATATTGCGATCCTGGCCGACAGCGGCATCCGTAACGGGCTGGACGTGGTGCGCATGATTGCGCTGGGCGCGGACAGCGTGCTGCTGGGCCGTGCTTACCTGTACGCGCTGGCCACCAGCGGCCAGGCGGGCGTGGCGAATCTGCTGAACCTGATCGAGAAAGAGATGAAGGTGGCGATGACGCTGACCGGGGCGAAGTCGATTAGCGAAATCAGCAAAGACTCGCTGGTGCAGGAGCTCAGTAAGCTGCCTGCGGCGCTGGCCCCTCTTTCTCAGGGAAACGCGGCCTGATCTCCCCCGGTTAGCCTTCCCTTCTTCCGCGCCCGACTTCCCCCTCGGGCGCTTTTTTTGTCGAAAATAACACCTGCTTAACATTCTGGATAAGAAAATTTGACATCCACCTGCCGTCCGCAATTGTATAGACAAGCAAATACAAGAACACAAAAACAACATCAGATCGGAGTGGAGCGTATGGCGTATTCAGGTAAGGTGGATATTCAGCAGGTGATCGATGAAAGTCCTTTTTCAGGGTTTCACTGGCTTCTAATTGTGCTGGGCTTTCTGGTGCTGGCGATTGATGGGTTTGATACCGCAGCGATGGGTTACATTGCGCCTACGCTGTCGACGGAGTGGGGAATACATAAACAGGATCTGGGGCCGGTGCTGAGTGCGGCGCTGCTGGGGCTGTCGCTGGGTGCCCTGATTGCAGGTCCGGTATCGGACCGGATGGGACGCAAGCGCGTGCTGGTCTTTTCGTGTCTGTTCTTCGGCCTGGCGAGCCTGGGCACGGCCTGGGCGCAAAGTCTGAATACCCTGACGCTATGGCGATTTCTGACCGGTCTCGGGCTGGGTGCCGCGATGCCTAACGCCATCACGCTGATCTCCGAATTTGCCCCCCAGCGCTGCCGCGCCATGGCAATTAACACCATGTACTGCGGCTTCCCTCTGGGTGCGGCGGGCGGCGGAGCAATCTCGTCCTGGCTTATCCCTCACCATGGCTGGCGAAGCGTGCTGCTGACCGGCGCGATTGCGCCGCTGATTTTAACGGTGCTGCTGGCGCTGCTGTTGCCGGAGTCGGTGAAGTTTCTGGTGCAGCGCGGGAAAGACGTCGCCCAGGTTCGCCGCATCGCCAGCCGGTTCGCCCGCAGCACGCTGGATAGCGTCACGGGCTTTTTCCTCGCGGAGGAGAAAGTCGCGTCGAAAAAAGGCAGCGTGTCGCAGCTGTTTTCCATGCCCTGGCTGCCCGGCACCCTGATGCTGTGGGTCACCTATTTTATGGGGCTGGTGATTTATTACGTCCTGCTGAGCTGGATGCCAACGCTGATGCAGGGGATGGGATATGCGCTGGCGGAATCCGCCTGGCTTACCTCGCTGTTCACCTTCGGCGGCACCGCTGGCATTTTGCTCGCGGGCTGGATGATGGATCGCTGGGAAGCGCACAAGGTGGTCGCGTGTGGTTTCGTGCTGACGATGGGCCTGATTCTTTTACTCGGCATTGAGCATAACCATATCGCCCTGTTTGGCGGGTTAATTTTCCTGATGGGGATCGCGATGAACGGCGCGCAGTCGGGCATGCAGACCCTGGCCGCCACCTTTTACCCTACCGAGTGCCGTGCGACGGGTATCGCCTGGATGCAGGGGATCGGCCGCTTCGGCGGCGTGGCGGGCACCATGACCAGCGCCCAGCTTCTTTCCATGCAGTGGCAGGCGGACAGTATTTTAATGATCCTCAGCGTACCTGCTCTCGTGGCTGCGGCGGCAACCGTCTACAAAATGCTGTATAGCCGCGCGCAGGAGCCGGGCGTCGCCTAGTCCATCTCTTTTCTGCTATTCTGCCCCCGCAATTAAGGGGGCAGCATGCTTAACATCGTCTTATTCGAACCAGAAATTCCGCCGAACACCGGTAATATTATCCGCCTGTGCGCCAACACCGGTTTTCGTCTGCACATCATTGAGCCGATGGGCTTTACGTGGGACGACAAACGTCTGCGCCGCGCGGGGCTGGACTACCATGAGTTTACCGCCGTCGTTCGTCATCACGATTACGCCGCGTTTCTGGGATCCGAAAAACCACAGCGCATGTTCGCCCTGACCACCAAAGGTACGCCAGCGCACAGCGCCGTACGCTATCAGGACGGGGATTATCTGATGTTTGGTCCGGAAACCCGCGGCCTGCCGGCCACCATTCTGGATGCCCTGCCCGCTGAGCAGAAAATTCGTATTCCGATGATGCCGGACAGCCGCAGCATGAACCTGTCGAATGCGGTGTCGGTGGTGGTGTATGAGGCGTGGCGCCAGCTGGGTTATCCCGGCGCGATATTGCGTAGCTAAAACAGTTCGGGTGGCTTACGCCACCCGATTCGTCGTGTTTAGCCTGCTACCGCGATACGTTTCATATCGGTCATGTAGCCACGCAGTTTCTGGCCCACTTTCTCGATTTCGTGGCTGCGAATCGCTTCGTTGACGTCACGCAGCTGCGCGTTATCAACCGCTCCTTCCGCAATCGCCTGGCCCAGATCGCCCGCTTGCAGGGTGGTCATGAACTCTTTCAGCAGCGGTACGCAGGCGTAAGAGAACAGGTAGTTACCGTACTCGGCGGTATCGGAGATCACCACGTTCATCTCATACAGACGTTTACGGGCGATGGTGTTTGCGATCAGCGGCAGCTCGTGCAGCGATTCGTAGTACGCAGATTCTTCAATGATGCCCGAATCCACCATGGTTTCGAACGCCAGCTCAACGCCCGCTTTCACCATCGCGATCATCAGGACGCCTTTATCGAAGTACTCCTGCTCGGTGATCTTGCCGTCATACTGTGGTGCGGTTTCGAACGCGGTTTTACCGGTCTCTTCGCGCCAGGTCAGCAGTTTCTTATCGTCATTGGCCCAGTCCGCCATCATGCCGGAAGAGAACTCGCCTGAGATGATGTCGTCCATGTGTTTCTGGAACAGCGGCGCCATGATGGTTTTCAGCTGTTCAGAGAGTGCGAACGCGCGCAGTTTTGCCGGGTTGGACAGACGGTCCATCATCAGCGTAATGCCGCCCTGCTTCAGCGCTTCGGTGATGGTTTCCCAGCCGAACTGAATCAGTTTTTCCGCGTATGCCGGGTCGGTGCCTTCTTCCACCAGCTTGTCGAAGCACAGCAGAGAGCCAGCCTGGAGCATGCCGCACAGGATGGTCTGCTCGCCCATCAGGTCAGATTTCACTTCCGCAACGAAGGAAGATTCCAGCACGCCCGCACGATGACCGCCGGTGGCCGCTGCCCAGGCTTTGGCAATCGCCATGCCTTCGCCTTTCGGATCGTTTTCCGGGTGAACGGCGATCAGCGTCGGTACGCCGAAGCCACGTTTGTACTCTTCGCGCACTTCGGTGCCCGGGCACTTCGGTGCCACCATCACTACGGTGATGTCTTTACGGATCTGCTCGCCCACTTCAACGATGTTGAAGCCGTGGGAGTAACCCAGCGCGGCGCCGTCTTTCATCAGCGGCTGTACGGAACGCACAACGTCAGAGTGCTGCTTGTCTGGCGTCAGGTTAACCACCAGATCCGCCTGCGGGATCAGCTCTTCGTAGGTGCCCACTTTGAAGCCATTTTCGGTCGCTTTACGCCAGGACGCGCGCTTCTCAGCAATCGCTTCTTTACGCAGGGCGTAGGAGATATCCAGCCCGGAGTCACGCATGTTCAGGCCCTGGTTCAGACCCTGTGCGCCACAGCCGACAATGACCACTTTTTTACCCTGAAGGTAGCTCGCGCCATCAGCAAATTCATCGCGCGCCATGAAGCGGCATTTGCCCAGCTGCGCCAGCTGCTGGCGCAAGTTCAGTGTATTAAAGTAGTTAGCCATGGGTGATACCTCGTGATGTTGTGTGTCTTATTGTTCGGTTCGCGTTTCAGCGAGAATGTACCCACATTACAACAGGAAATTTATTGCGGAAATTGATATATTCACAACGTCACATTGCAATTTATGCAATGTAAAAAGAGGGAGTGGAATCGGTGGATTTACGCGATCTGAAAATGTTCCTGCACCTGGCGGAAAGCCGTCACTTTGGCCGTAGCGCCCGGGCGATGCACGTCAGCCCCTCCACGCTGTCGCGCCAGATCCAGCGCCTTGAGGAAGACCTCGGCCAGCCGCTGTTCGTGCGCGATAACCGCACCGTCACCCTCACGGAAGCAGGTGAAGAGCTGCGCATCTTTGCTCAGCAGACGTTATTACAGTACCAGCAGCTGCGACACACCATCGACCAGCAAGGGCCGTCGCTTTCCGGCGAGCTGCATATTTTCTGTTCCGTGACCGCTGCCTACAGCCATCTTCCCCCCATTCTTGACCGCTTCCGCGCGGAACATCCGTCGGTTGAAATTAAGCTCACCACCGGCGATGCCGCCGACGCGATGGAAAAAGTGGTTACGGGCGAAGCGGATCTGGCGATTGCCGGAAAACCTGAAACGCTGCCGGGGGCGGTGGCGTTCTCGATGCTGGAGAATCTGGCGGTAGTGCTGATTGCCCCGGCGCTGCCCTGCCCGGTGCGCAACCAGGTTTCGGTGGAGAAACCGGACTGGTCCACGGTGCCGTTTATCATGGCCGATCAGGGGCCGGTGCGCCGCCGCATTGAGCTGTGGTTCCGCCGCCAGAAGATCAGTAACCCGTCGATTTACGCCACGGTCGGCGGCCATGAGGCGATGGTATCGATGGTGGCGCTCGGCTGCGGCGTAGCGCTGCTACCGGAAGTGGTGCTGGAAAACAGCCCAGAGCCGGTGCGCAATCGCGTGATGATTTTAGAACGCAGTGACGAGAAAACGCCGTTCGAGCTAGGCGTGTGCGCACAAAAAAAGCGGCTGCATGAGCCGCTTATTGATGCGTTCTGGACGATATTGCCGAACCACTAAAGCCGGGTGGCGCTGCGCTTACCCGGCCTACACGCAGTTCAACCCTTAGAACGTAGGCCTGATAAGCGCAGCGCCATCAGGCATTTTCCCGAACAACCTAACCCGCCAGGAAGAAACGGAACGCCGGGTTGTGGGTTTCGTCATGGCACTCATAGCCCAGCTCGTTCAGGCGCGTTTCGAAATCCGGCTCGTGCTCGCCCAGCTCGAACGCCGCCAGTACGCGGCCATAGTCGGTGCCGTGGCTGCGGTAGTGGAACAGAGAGATGTTCCAGTGCGTGCCCAACGTGTGCAGGAACTTGAGCAGCGCGCCCGGCGATTCCGGGAACTCGAAGCTGAACAGGCGTTCCTTCAGCGGCTTGGATGGACGGCCGCCGACCATGTAACGCACGTGCAGCTTCGCCATCTCGTCGTCGGAGAGATCGACCACGCTGTAACCGCCGTCATGCAGCAGGCTGAGGATCTCTTTGCGCTCCTCCACGCCACGGCTCAGACGCACGCCGACAAAAATGCACGCATCTTTGGCATCGGCAAAGCGGTAGTTGAACTCCGTTACCGAACGACCGCCCAGCAGCTGACAGAACTTCAGGAAGCTGCCCTTCTCTTCCGGAATGGTCACCGCCAGCAGCGCTTCACGCTGCTCACCCAGCTCACAGCGCTCGGAAACGTAGCGCAGACCGTGGAAGTTCACGTTGGCACCGGAAAGCACGTGCGCCAGACGCTCGCCGCGAATATTGTGCTGGGCGATGTATTTTTTCATTCCCGCCAGCGCCAGCGCGCCGGATGGTTCCGCCACCGCACGCACATCCTCGAAGAGATCTTTCATCGCCGCGCAGATAGCGTCGCTGTCGACGGTGACGATATCGTCGAGATACTCCTGGCACAGGCGGAACGTTTCGTCGCCAATGCGCTTCACCGCCACGCCCTCGGCGAACAGCCCGACGCGCGGCAGATCTACCGGATGTCCGGCGTCCAGCGCCGCCTTCAGGCAGGCAGAGTCTTCCGCTTCAACCGCAATCACTTTGATCTGCGGCATCAGCTGTTTGATCAGCACCGCCACACCTGCGGCTAAGCCGCCGCCGCCCACCGGGACGAAAACGCGGTCGAGATGGGCGTCCTGCTGCAACAGTTCCAGCGCCAGCGTACCCTGCCCGGCAATCACCATCGGGTGATCGAACGGCGGCACCCAGGTGAAGCCCTGCTGCTGCGCCAGCTCAATCGCTTTGGCTTTGGCTTCGTCAAAGTTAGCGCCGTGAAGCAGCACTTCTCCGCCGAACCCGCGCACCGCGTCGACCTTGATATCTGCGGTGGCGACCGGCATCACGATCAGCGCCTTCAGCCCCAGACGCGCCGAGGAGAACGCCACGCCCTGCGCGTGATTGCCCGCCGAGGCGGTAATCACCCCGCGCGCTTTCTGCTCGTCCGTCAGCCCGGCCATCATCGCGTAGGCGCCGCGCAGCTTGAAGCTGTGCACCGGCTGCCTGTCTTCACGCTTCACCAGAATGACGTTGTCGAGACGCGAAGAGATTTTGTCCATTTTTTGCAGGGGCGTGACCTGCACCGCTTCATAGACCGGCGCGCGTAGTACCGCTCTCAGGTATTCCGCCCCCTCCGGGGCGGCGGATAAGGGTTGTGACTCGGCCATCATTAGCCCCCCAGTTTAGATTTATCGCGCACCGCGCCTTTATCTGCACTGGTGGCAAGACTCGCGTAAGCGCGCAGGGCGAAGGAGACTTCACGCTGACGATCTTTCGGCGTCCAGGCTTTGTCGCCGCGGGCTTCCTGCGCCTCACGACGGGCCGCAATCTCCTGGTCACTCAGCTTCAGCTGAATGCCGCGGTTCGGAATGTCGATTTCGATCAGGTCGCCATCTTCGATGATCGCGATATTGCCGCCGCTTGCCGCTTCTGGCGAGACGTGGCCAATGGAGAGGCCTGACGTGCCGCCAGAGAAACGACCATCGGTGATCAGCGCGCAGGCTTTGCCGAGGCCCATCGATTTCAGGAAGGTGGTCGGGTAGAGCATCTCCTGCATGCCCGGACCGCCTTTCGGCCCTTCGTAGCGAATGACCACCACGTCGCCTTCCACCACTTTGCCGCCGAGGATAGCGTCTACCGCTTCGTCCTGGCTTTCATACACTTTTGCCGGGCCGGTAAATTTCAGGATGCTGTCGTCCACGCCTGCGGTTTTCACAATGCAGCCATTTTCCGCGAAGTTACCGTACAGCACGGCCAGACCGCCGTCTTTGCTGTAGGCATGTTCCAGCGAGCGAATGCAGCCTTCGGCGCGATCGTCATCCAGCGTGTCCCAGCGGCAATCCTGCGAGAACGCCTGGGTGGTACGGATGCCCGCCGGACCGGCGCGATACATGTTTTTCACCGCGTCGTCTTTGGTCAGCATCACGTCGTACTGCTCCAGCGACTCCGGCAGCGTCAGGCCGAGCACGTTTTTCACGTCGCGGTTCAGCAGCCCGGCGCGATCCAGCTCGCCGAGAATACCAATCACGCCACCCGCACGGTGGACATCTTCCATGTGGTACTTCTGGGTACTCGGCGCGACTTTACACAGCTGCGGCACTTTGCGGGAGAGCTTGTCGATGTCGCTCATGGTGAAGTCGATTTCAGCTTCCTGCGCGGCGGCCAGCAGGTGCAGAACGGTGTTGGTGGAACCGCCCATGGCGATATCCAGCGTCATGGCGTTTTCGAACGCCGCTTTGCTGGCGATGTTACGCGGCAGCGCGCTGGCGTCGTCCTGCTCGTAGTAGCGTTTGGTCAGCTCAACGATGCGCTTGCCCGCGTTAAGGAACAGCTGCTTACGGTCGGCGTGGGTCGCCAGCAGCGAGCCGTTGCCCGGCTGAGACAGGCCCAGCGCTTCGGTCAGGCAGTTCATGGAGTTGGCGGTGAACATCCCGGAACAGGAGCCGCAGGTCGGGCACGCGGAGCGTTCCACCTGGTCGCTCTGCTCGTCAGAGACTTTCGGGTCCGCGCCCTGGATCATCGCATCGACCAGGTCGAGCTTGATGATTTTGTCGGAGAGCTTGGTTTTCCCCGCTTCCATTGGGCCACCGGAGACGAAGATCACCGGGATGTTCAGGCGCAGGGAAGCCATCAGCATCCCCGGGGTGATTTTGTCGCAGTTGGAGATACAGACCATCGCATCGGCGCAGTGGGCATTAACCATGTACTCCACCGAGTCGGCGATCAGCTCGCGCGACGGCAGTGAATAGAGCATTCCCCCGTGGCCCATTGCGATACCGTCATCCACCGCAATGGTGTTGAACTCTTTCGCCACGCCGCCGGAGGCTTCGATTTGCTCGGCAACCAGCTTGCCGAGATCGCGCAGGTGCACGTGGCCCGGTACAAACTGGGTGAAGGAGTTCACCACGGCGATAATTGGCTTGCCGAAATCGGCGTCGGTCATTCCGGTGGCGCGCCACAGTGCGCGGGCACCCGCCATATTACGGCCGTGGGTGGTGGTGGCTGAACGATACTTAGGCATGCTTTATTTACTCCCGTCTGACTATTTAATGGGACGGTGCGTGCCGTCCCAAATTTATATTTAGTGATTAACCTGATCCAACCAGCCGTATTTGTCTTCTGTTTCGCCGGTGAACAGGCCGAAGAAGGCTTGCTGAATGCGTTTGGTGACCGAGCCACAGCGGCCTTCGCCCACCTGAATGCCATCGACGCTACGCACCGGCGTAATTTCAGCCGCGGTACCGGACATGAACACTTCGTCAGCCAGGTACAGGGATTCGCGGGACAGTACCTGCTCGCGCACTTCGATACCCAGATCTTTTGCCAGCTTGATGATGGCGTCGCGGGTGATGCCCGGCAGCGCGGACGAAGTGAATGGCGGGGTGAACAGAATGCCGTCTTTCACTTCAAACAGGTTTTCACCCGCGCCTTCGGAGATGTAGCCATTCACATCCAGCGCGATACCTTCCTGATAGCCGTGACGGCGCGCTTCGCTGCCGACCAGCAGTGAGGAAAGGTAGTTACCGCCCGCTTTAGCCGCAGTCGGGATAGTGTTTGGCGCCACGCGGTTCCAGGAAGAAACCATTGCGTCGATCCCCTGATCCAGCGCTTCCGCGCCCAGGTAGGCGCCCCACGGGAACGCGGCAATGATCACATCGGTGTTATAGCCAGCGGGCGGGTTGACGCCCATGCCGACATCACCCACGAAGACCAGCGGACGAATATAGGCGCTGGTCAGTTTGTTCTGGCGAATCACCTCGCGGCAGGCTTCCATCAGCTCATCAACGCTTTGGGAGACCGGGAAACGATAAATTTTGGCTGAGTCATGCAGACGCTGCATGTGTTCGCGATGGCGGAACACCACTGGCCCTTTGTGAGAGTCGTAGCAACGGATCCCTTCAAACACGGAGGTGCCGTAGTGCAGCGCGTGGGACATCACGTGAACTTTCGCGTCTTCCCAGCGAACCATCTCACCATTGAACCAAATGTAATCAGCTTTTTTTGTCGTCATTTTTTCGTCCTGTCACGCTTAAGCGCGGATTTGTTGTGATGTGGTTGTGCTCTGGCAGATGGCAACATGGGCAACGTCTACCAGTTTTGATAACTGACTAAACAGTAAGTCGACCGGCCGCGGGCTGGCAACGGTTAATTCGATACTGATGTTCTGCGCGTCGGTGGCCGTTTCCATATTCATAGAGCAAATCTGAAAGCCACGGTGGCGAACCACGCGCAATACGCGTTCTAACGTTTCCGGGTTGAAGCGAGCCTGCACGGCGACCTGATGTTGCATCATGATAATTTCTCCAGCATTTGTGAGTTACTGGCACCGGGCGGTACCAACGGCCAGACGTTCTCAAGCTCGTCGATTGAGACATGAAGCAGGTATGGCCCTTCGCTTGACAGCATGGTGTCGAGTGCCGCTTCAACCTGGTCTTTACGGGTGATGTGCTGGCCAGGAATGCCGAAGGCGCTGGCCAGGGTGAGGAAATCGGGGTTATCGGTCAGGGTCGTTTCGCTGTAACGCTCCTGGAAGAACAGCTGCTGCCACTGGCGAACCATGCCTAAACGCTGGTTATCGAGCAAGACGATCTTCAGCGGTAACTGCTTACGCTTCACGGTGCCGAGCTCCTGGACGTTCATCATGAAGGAGCCGTCACCGGAGATACAGATAACGGTATCGTTCGGGCGGGCAACCTGCGCGCCCACGGCAGCGGGCAGGCCGAAGCCCATCGTCCCTAACCCGCTCGAGGTGATAAAGTTCTCCGGGCGGGTGTAGGTCATGTGCTGGGCTGACCACATCTGATGCTGGCCGACATCCGTCGTTACCACGCTGTCTGCGGGTTTACGGTCTGACAGCTGTTTCAACAGCAGCGGCGCATAGATGGCGTCGCCTGGGTGATCGTAACGCCACGCGTGTTCAGTACGCATATCAGCGGTGTGCTGACGCCATGGGGTGATATCCAGCGGCTGCTCCAGCGCCGGTAACAGCGCGTTAAGATCGCCCTGCAACGCGACATGCGCCTGACGCAGTTTGTTCATCTCCGCCGGGTCGATGTCCATATGGATCACTTTGGCGTTCGGCGCGAAGGTGTTCAGCTTGCCGGTAACGCGGTCGTCAAAACGTGCGCCGACGGCGATAAGCAAGTCGCATTCCTGCACCGCCAGGTTTGCCGCTTTGGTACCATGCATCCCCAGCATGCCGAGGTAGTACGGGTAATCTGCCTCTACCGCACCGAGACCTTTCAGCGTGCAGGTGGCGGGCATTTGCGTGGTCGCAATGAACGCGCGAAGCGCCGGAACAGCCTGCGCCATGCCCACGCCGCCGCCTACGTACAGCATCGGTTGTTTGGCCTGCGCCATCATCTGACGCGCCTCTTCCACCTCTGCATGCGGGAACGCATTATCGCTTTCCACGGTAGAGAAATGCGGCTCCAGATCGCCGAGTGCAACCTGGATATCTTTCGGGATATCAACCAGAACCGGGCCAGGACGGCCAGAGCTGGCAACCTCGAACGCTTCGGCCATCACACGCGGCAGCTCTTCGAGAGACTGAACGAGGAAGCTGTGTTTGGTGCAGGCCAGCGATAAACCGAGCACATCCACTTCCTGGAAGGCATCGGTGCCGATGAACGGAGAGGCCACCTGGCCGGTGATCGCCACCACGGGTACGGAGTCGAGCAGCGCGTCAGCCAGGCCGGTGATCAGGTTCGTTGCGCCCGGACCGGAGGTGGCCATACAGACGCCGGTTTTACCGGTCGCACGGGCATAACCGATGGCGGCCATCGCTGCGCCCTGCTCGTGTCGGCACAACAGGTGTTCCACGCCGCCGTCATACAGTGCATCGTAAATCGGCATAATTGCGCCACCCGGATAACCGAATACGGTTTCGACTCCCTGCGCGCGCAACGCATGTACTACCCATTGTGCCCCATTCATAGTTAGTTCCCCGTCATAAATCTGGAGAAACAGAATTTTGTGCTAGTCGTCATTCTCTGCTCCTCATTTAAGTTTTTTAGTCATAAAAAAACCCCCGGACCTTTCGGTGCGGGGGTCTTAGTTCGTTAAGGCTTGATTTCTAAGCCTTTCCTCGTCCAAGTGCAGCCCCGCACGGTGGGATAATAATCACCACCACGCTAATCACGACCAGGCTAATCACTCGTAGAAGGGCTGTCATTTTCAGTTCTTTTGCATCTTGTTCGAAGGAATACCTAAAGAGTTACCACAGATATTTCATCTGACACAAGATTTTTTTATGACCTATATCTGTAGCATGCGAACTATTTATTTCAAAATCGTTGTTTTATATAGGGAAAAAATAGAAATGAAGATTTTTCATTTTTTTGTCCTGTTTCATCAGGCAAGGCGCGCATGATCTCTTTTCTGCGAGGCCGATTCCACCGACATGTAAGGATTACATTTTGCCGCTAAAAGGCTGGAACGAGCGCCGTAATTCAGTGAATTAGTGCTAAACAGGAAAAAATGATGCTGGCATAGTCACCGCCAAGGAGGGCTTATGTCACTGTCAGTTGTTTATACACGCGCGGCCATCGGCGTGAAGGCACCGCTTATTTCTGTAGAGGTTCATTTAAGTAATGGACTGCCCGGACTGACGCTGGTCGGCTTACCAGAAACGACCGTTAAAGAGGCGAGGGATCGCGTGCGCAGCGCAATTATTAATAGCGGTTATGCTTTTCCGGCGAAGAAGATCACCATTAACCTTGCGCCCGCCGATTTGCCAAAGGAGGGAGGGCGATATGATTTACCTATTGCTATAGCGCTTCTCGCGGCTTCTGAACAGCTCAACACGCCAGGGCTAAGCTCGTGCGAGTTCGTGGGTGAATTAGCGCTTACAGGCGCGTTAAGAGGCGTTCCCGGAGCAATCTCGGGTGCGCTTGAAGCCATACGCGCGGGAAGACAAATCATTGTGGCCAATGAAAATGCCTCTGAAGTTAGCCTTATTGCCGAAAAGGGGTGTCTTGTCGCGGGACATTTGCAGGAGGTTTGCGCCTGGCTGGAAGGCCGACACGAGCTTGCCGAGCCGCAGGAGAATGACGAGGTGGCGCCAGATTCGCCCGAGGATCTCAGCGATATTATGGGTCAGGAACAGGGTAAACGGGCGTTAGAGATAACGGCCGCGGGTGGGCATAACCTGTTACTGATAGGTCCGCCAGGCACGGGGAAAACGATGCTGGCGAGCAGATTGAGCGGTCTGTTGCCACCCCTCAATAATCACGAAGCGCTGGAAAGCGCCGCGATATTTAGCCTGGTCAGTTCTACGTCGCTGCATAAACAGTGGCGCCGCCGTCCTTTCCGCTCTCCACATCACAGTGCGTCTCTTACCGCGATGGTGGGCGGGGGTTCGATCCCCGGTCCGGGTGAAATCTCACTGGCGCACAACGGCATTCTCTTCCTGGATGAATTGCCAGAGTTTGAACGCCGCGTGCTGGATGCATTGCGGGAGCCGATTGAATCCGGCGAAATCCATCTGTCTCGTACACGGGCCAAAATAAGCTACCCTGCGCAGTTTCAGCTGGTCGCCGCGATGAACCCTAGCCCTACGGGTCATTATCAGGGCAACCATAACCGCTGTACGCCAGAGCAGACGCTGCGCTATCTGAGTAAGCTGTCCGGCCCCTTCCTCGACCGTTTTGATTTATCTCTCGAGATCCCCCTGCCCCCACCCGGTCTGCTGAGGCAAACCGGTATCAAAGGCGAAAGCTCAGCAGCTGTGCGTGAACGGGTTATTGCGGCGCAGGCGCGGCAGTATGCTCGTCAAAACAGGCTGAATGCCCGGCTGGATAACAGCGGGATCCGACAGTTTTGTTCTCTCAACGCTGAAGATGCAGGCTGGCTGGAAGAGGCACTGACGCGGTTTGGGCTATCCATTCGCGCGTGGCAGCGTTTGTTGAAAGTTGCGCGCACGGTCGCCGACGTGGAGGGCTGCCCCGGAATAGAGAGGCGGCATTTGCAGGAGGCATTAAGTTACCGTGCGATCGATCGGCTGCTGTTGCATCTGCAAAAAATGCTGGCGTAAAAAAAGGGGCCGTAGCCCCTTCTCTTCTTAATCGTCAGACTCGGTGTAGTCTTCTGCACCTTCCATCTGCGGCTTGCCGCCAGACAGCGTATGGAAACGCTTAGGACGCTTAATGCGAGCCATATACTTGATCCATACACGTTCTGCATCAGACTGCGGCTCACGCTCACCACGGCAAACAGAGACAAACTGTTTTTCATCTTCGGTTGCCGGTTCACGTTTACCCAGATCCAGCTCGTTAAAGGCATAACCATGGCGCTCAAGAAGTTGAGCTTCTTTGATAGTGAAATCGCCGTGACGAGAGAACCCGCGCGGATAATGTTTATTGTCGAAAAAACGATTAGTCGTCGTAAAGCTTTCCGCCATCCTACACGCTCCTAATTCTTTGGCCGAGCTATTTATGGCGCGGAGTATTAGTTACGCTTGACAGAGTGTAAAACAAAACATTTAAATCATAACGACAAATAATTTTGTGGAGAAAGATGTGGATACGGAATTGCTAAAAACTTTCCTTGAAGTGAGCAGAACGCGACACTTTGGGCGAGCAGCTGAAGCCCTCTACCTGACGCAGTCAGCAGTCAGTTTTCGTATTCGACAGCTGGAAAATCAACTGGGTGTGAACCTTTTTACCCGCCATCGCAACAATATTCGTTTAACTCCGGCTGGTGAAAAGCTGTTGCCTTATGCAGAAACCCTGATGAATACCTGGCAGGCAGCGCGAAAGGAGGTTGCGCACACCTCCCGGCATAATGAATTCTCGATCGGTGCCAGCGCATCGCTATGGGAATGCATGCTCAGCCAATGGCTTATGCGGCTATATCGCACACACAACCATCTGCAATTTGAGGCGAGGATTGCGCAACGTCAGTCGCTGGTTAAGCAACTCCACGAGCGGCAGCTTGATCTGCTGATTACCACAGAAGCCCCCAAGATGGACGAATTTAGCAGCCAGATTGTTGGACAATTTAGCCTGGCGCTCTATGCATCGGAGCCTGCAATGATGAAGGCCGACCTGAATTATTTACGCCTGGAATGGGGGCCTGATTTTCAGCAACACGAGACGGGGTTAATTGCCAGCGATGATATCCCGCAGCTCACGACAAGCTCAGCGGAGATCGCATGCCAGCATCTTCCCGCATTGAAAGGCTGTACCTGGTTACCTGTTCGCTGGGCGGATAATAATCCTACACTCCATGTTGTCACCGATTCGACAACGCTCTCCAGACCGCTGTATGCCATTTGGCTGCAAAACAGCGATAAGCAGTCGCAGATAAAAGATCTGTTAAAAACCAGCATACTGGATTAACGCAAAAGCCTGCGGAAACGCAGGCTGCTTATTCTTCAGGAAGGTGTTGAGCTGTTTTGCAGGCAAAAAAAAATCCTTTGCCGAAGCAAAGGATTCTATATGGCAGGGGCGGAGAGACTCGAACTCGCGACACCCGGTTTTGGAGACCGGTGCTCTACCAACTGAGCTACGCCCCTAAAGTTTTTGCCATTAAGCCTGCCGGAAGGGCAGGCTTAATGTCTTAATAAGTGGCGGAACGGACGGGACTCGAACCCGCGACCCCCTGCGTGACAGGCAGGTATTCTAACCGACTGAACTACCGCTCCACCGAATACTTCTGTAACCACCGGATTAATGCACCGGCTTACTACT